>NZ_JADDRH010000018.1:0-116684 GCF_044904505.1 Pseudomonas sp. 3HC3 | reverse complement strand
CCTTGGCGCACGCCTCGATATCGCGTCGTACAAACAAGGCGGTCGCGCGCGCTTGGCACAGGACGGACTGGCCCGAAACAAACGTAGGAGCGGGTTTACCCGCGAAGCGCCGCGCGGGCGGCGCTCGATCTCATAGGCGCTGCAAGGGCTGTGGCAGGCACCTTGTGCCCCTCACACAATCTCTAACCCCGGTGAATCAATCCACACGCGCCAACGGGAACAGCCGCTTGAAGTTGGCGGTAGTCTGCTCGGCCAGTTGCTCATAACTGGCCCCACGCAGGGAAGCCACATACTCCGCCACCTCCCGCACATACTGCGGCAAGTTCGGCTTGCCCCGGTGCGGAATCGGTGCCAGATAGGGTGAATCGGTCTCCACCAGCAAGCGATCGACAGGCACCTGCCGCGCCACTTCCCGCAAGGCATCGGCATTGCGGAAGGTCACGATTCCAGACAGCGATATGTAATAACCGAGGTCCAGCGCAGCCTTGGCCATGTCCCAGTCTTCGGTAAAGCAGTGCAGCACACCAGCCTGGGGCAGGCTGGCCTCGCGCAGCAGCGCCAGGGTATCGGCGCGCGCCGCCCGGGTATGCACGATCACCGGCTTGCCGGTCTGCCTCGAGGCCTCCAGGTGCAGGCGGAACGAAGCCTGCTGCAGTTCGGCAGCCTCCGGCTCGTAGTGGTAATCCAGCCCGGTTTCACCAATCGCCACCACATGCGGGTGGGCCAATTCGCGCAACAACCATTCCAACGCCGGGGTTTCACCAGGGGCCAGGTCCAGCGGGTGCACGCCTACCGAGCAGTCGACGTCAGCGTACTGCTCGCTCAGCGCCTTCACTGCCCCCGCATTCTCGGCACTGACGCCAATGCACAGGAAATGCCCGACCCCACGCTCACGCGCCGCCTGCAGGGCAGCGTCGAGGGAGCCCTGGTGGGCAGTGAGGTCAAGACGGTCGAGGTGGCAATGGGAATCTACGAGCATGGGATAACTGCACACATGAAAAATGGAAAATCAGCGGGCACCCGGCAGTTGCAGCCAGTGAGCCAGCAGCGATTCAAGCAACAAGGCGCGGTTGAGGTTGGCCTTGCCCAGTACCTTCTGGCGCTGTTCGAGGATCCACGCCTGCACCTCCAGCACCTTGGCCTGGCGGCTCTTCTGCGCCAGGTATTGCACGACCTTGCGCATATCGGCCAAGCCTAACCCTTCTTCGTCCTGGGTCAACTGGTAGCGCAGGATCAGGTGCGTCCAATCGCAGAACCAGTCGAACAGCAGCAACAACGGCACACCGCTCCAGGCATCGGCCAGCTGGCTGGGCGATTGCTGCTGCTTGATCAGCTTCTTCACTCCGTCGGTTACCAGCGCGCGTTGCTCGCGAACACCCTGCGCCTGCAGGCTGACCGCCATCAATGGCGAGCCTGCTGCCAGCGTCAGCAGCTCATCGCGCTCGACCTCTTCGCAGTCGGGTAAAGCGCCAGCCAGCCATGCCTGGCTCTGGGCCAGGCTGGGCTGCGGACAGGCCACCTGCTGGCAGCGGCTCTTGATCGTGGGCAACAGACGGCTGGGCTGGTGCGTCACCAGCAACAACACGGTATCACCGGAAGGTTCTTCAAGGCTTTTGAGCAGGGCGTTGGAGGCGTTGACATTCATCGCCTCCACCGGCTCGATCAACACCACCTTGCGCCCGCCCAGCTGCGCGGTTTGCACCACAAAGGCCACCAGCTCACGCACCTGGTCGACCTTGATCGGCTTGTCAGCCTCCTCCGGCTCAAGGATGAAGTTGTCCGGGTGGCTGCCGGCCTTGAGCAACAGGCACGACTTACACGCCCCACAAGCGTCCAGGCCCTGCGGCTGTTGGCACAGCAGGCGCGCCATCAGGCGCTCGGCCAGGGCCCGCTTGCCAATACCCTGCGGCCCATGCAGCAGATAGGCGTGGGCGTGTCGGCTGCGCCCGGCCATTTGCTGCCACAGCGCCTGCTGCCAGGGGTAGGCCTCAGCCACGGCAACGCCCCAAAATGCCTGGCAGCAGTGCGTCGATGTCACGCTGCACAGCCTCCAGGGATTGTGCCGCATCGAGCAAGCTGTAGCGCTGTGGCGCACCCTGGGCGCGCTGCAGGTACGCCTGGCGCACCGCTTCGAAGAAAGCCTGCCCTTCCTGCTCGAATCGGTCCAGGCGACCACGGGCAGCGGCTCGGGCAAGACCTACTTCTACCGGCAGGTCGAAGACCAGGGTCAGGTCCGGGCGCAGGTCGCCCTGGACGAACTGCTCCAGGGTAGCGATACGCTCGACCGACAAACCACGACCGCCGCCCTGATAGGCATAGGTGGCGTCCGTGAAACGGTCACACAGCACCACAGCCCCACGGGCCAGCGCCGGACGGATCACCTGCGCCAGGTGCTGGGCGCGAGCGGCGAACACCAGCAGCAGCTCGGTGTCGGCAGCCATGGCTTCGTCGCTCGGGGCCAGTAACAGTTCACGCACCTTTTCCGCCAGCGGCGTGCCGCCTGGCTCACGGGTCAGCACCACGTCCAGACCGTGCTCGCGCAGGCGCGCGGCCAGGTAGTCGCGGTTGGTGCTCTTGCCCGCACCTTCGGGGCCTTCCAAAGTAATAAACAAGCCGCTCACAGGCAGTCCTTAATGTTGTTCTTCAGGCGTCGGCCGCTCGGCCGCTTGCGCACCGCCGGCAGGGGCATCCTGCGCGGGCGCTTCATCGGGGGCTGGCTGCGCAGCAGGCTTGTCCGCTGCCGGGGGCCCAGGGCGCTGCGCATCGTCGGCGCCCGAGGCCTGTTCAGCATCATCGGCAGCTGGCTTTGCCTCTCGCTGCGGCGCGGGGCTGGAGCGGTAGTCCGACCGGCGCTTGAGCTGGAACTCGCGCACCGCCGAGTTGTGGCCGTCGAGGTCGTCGGAAAACACATGGCTGCCATCGCCACGGGCGACGAAGTAAAGACTGGTGCCATTGGACGGGTTGAGCGCCGCATGAATCGCTTCGCGGCCGACCATGGCGATCGGGGTCGGCGGCAGGCCGGTCATGGTGTAGGTGTTGTAGGGCGTAGGCTCGCGCAGGTCGGCGCGGGTGATCTTGCCGTTGTAGCGTTCACCCATGCCATAGATAACCGTCGGGTCGGTCTGCAGCATCATACCCAGGCGCATGCGCCGCACGAAGACGCCGGCGATCTGCCCGCGCTCCTGCGGAATGCCGGTTTCCTTTTCTACCAGGGAGGCCATGATCAGCGCCTGGTAAGGGTCGCGATACGGCAGGTCTGTGGAACGCTCGGCCCATTCCTTGGCCAGCACTTCGTCCAGGCGCATGTAGGCCTGCTGCAGCAACTCGACATCGCTCATACCCCGCACGAAGCGGTAGGTGTCCGGGAAGAAGCGGCCTTCAGGGAATACGCCGGTATGGCCGAGCTTGTCCATGACCTCGGCATCCGACAAGCCATCGAGGGTATGCTTGATCTTCTCATGCTTGGCCACGGCCGCGCGCACCTGGCGGAAGGTCCAGCCTTCGACTAGGGTGAGGTTGTACTGCACCACGTCGGCACGGCGCCAAGCGTCAAACAGCTGCTCGACGGTCATGCCTGGGGTAAGACGATACTCGCCGGTATGCAGAGGGGTGCCGGCCATGTTGAAGCGCCAGTACAAACGCAACCAGACGGCGTCGTCGAGCAACCCTTCTCGTTGCATGCTGTAGAACATGCGGTTGGGGTTAGTGCCATTGGGCACATCCAGCAGGCGTTCCTGCGTGACGTGCAAGGGCTGCTCCAGTACCGAGTTGACCTTCCAGGCCGACCAGCCAAGCACCAGGCCGGCAAGGATCAAGCCCATTTCCAGCAACAGCAGGAATTTACGTCTCACGAATTCAGGTTTCCAGTAACGTACGGGCAACGGCCTGCAGTTTACGAGTGAGCGGGCCCGGCGACCAGTTTAGCGCGGCTACGCCACACACAGGCCAAATGCCGTAAACGCTATTGCAAACAAATACTTCATCTGCTCGCTCCAGCGCCTCGAACGACAGGTCGCAGACTTGTACCGCAATACCCAGCAGTGGGGCCTGTTCCAGCAGTGCGGCACGCATCACGCCCGCCACGCCACAGCGACTAAGGTCGGCGGTAAGCAGCACACCATCACGCACCAGAAACAGATTGCTGTATACCCCTTCGATCACCCTGCCCTGCGCGTCACGCATCAGGCCTTCGGCATGGCCGCTGTCCTGCCATTCGGCGCGGGCCAGCACCTGCTCCAGGCGATTGAGGTGTTTGAGGCCGGCCAGCAGTGGTTGTTCCCCAAGCCGGGTCTGACAAGGGAACAAGCGCACGCCATGCTCGGCATGCTCAGCAGGATAGCGGGGTAATGGGCTGCCTTGCAGGATCCGCCGCGGCGCGGCATCGACAGCGGGCGCATAGCCACGCTGGCTATCGCCACGGGTCAGGATGAGTTTGGCGACACCCTCGCCCAACTGGCTGGCGTAGCGCAGCAACTCGTCGCGTACCAGCGCCAGGTCGGCGTTGATTGCCAGGCGCTGGCAGCCCAGCGCCAGGCGTGCGAGGTGCCCGTCCAGCAAGCTGGGCCGGGCACCTCGCACAGCGATGGTTTCGAACAGGCCATCGCCGTAGGCCAGGCCGCGGTTCTGCAGGTTGAGTGCAGTCGCCGGCTGGCCGTCGATCCAGCTGTGCATCAGTCGGCAAACCGGCGGAATACCAGCGAGCCGTTGGTGCCGCCAAAGCCGAACGAGTTGGACAGCACCACGTCGATCGGCATGCTGCGCGCCTGGTGGGGAACGAAGTCGAGGTCACACCCCTCGTCCGGCTCGTCCAGGTTGATGGTCGGCGGGGCCATCTGGCTATTGATGGCCAGCACGCTGAAGATCGCCTCCACCGCGCCCGCGGCGCCCAGCAAGTGACCGGTCATCGACTTGGTCGAGCTGACCGCCAGTTTATAGGCATGCTCGCCGAACACGCGCTTGATCGCCGCCACTTCGGCCACATCGCCCGCCGGGGTAGAAGTGCCGTGGGCGTTGATGTAGCTGACTTCTTCCGGCTGGATACCGGCATCACGCAAGGCGTTGGTCATGCAGCGGGCAGCGCCTTCGCCAGAGTCAGGCGGCGAAGTCATGTGGTAAGCGTCGCCGCTCATGCCGAAGCCAACCAGCTCGGCATAGATAGTCGCACCGCGGGCCTTGGCGTGCTCCAGTTCTTCGAGCACCAGGGCACCAGCACCGTCGGACAACACAAAGCCGTCACGGCCCTTGTCCCACGGGCGGCTGGCCCGGCTTGGCTCGTCGTTGCGAGTAGACAGCGCGCGCGAAGCGCCAAAACCGCCCATGCCCAGACCACAAGCGGCCATTTCGGCGCCACCGGCGATCATCACGTCAGCTTCGCCGTAGGCAATATTGCGTGCGGCCATGCCGATGCAATGGGTGCCGGTGGTGCAAGCGGTGGCGATGGCGTAATTCGGCCCCTGCAGGCCCAGGTGGATCGACAGGAAACCGGAGATCATGTTGATGATCGAACCTGGCACGAAGAACGGCGAAATGCGGCGCGGCCCCGAATCGTGCAGGGTGCGGCTGGTTTCTTCGATATTGGTCAGGCCACCGATGCCCGAGCCCATGGCCACACCAATACGCTCGCGGTTGGCGTCAGTAACCTCCAGGCCGGCATTACGCACCGCCTGGAAACCGGCCGCCAGGCCGTACTGGATGAACAGATCGAGTTTGCGGGCCTCTTTGGCCGACAGGTACTGCTCAACCTCGAAGCCTTTCACCGAGCCGCCAAAACGGGTGGAGTAGGCAGACAGGTCCGTGTGTTCGATCGGACCAATGCCACTGCGGCCAGCCAGAATGCCCTGCCAGGTGCTCGGTACATCGGTACCCAGTGGCGACAGCATACCCATACCGGTGACCACGACGCGTCTACGCGACACAGTACTCTCCTTTTCTAATAACAGAGTCTCTTGCCATTGCATTCAAGCACTGGAATGCAATGGCAACAGACTCTTGGTGCGCGGTGAACGAAGCAGCCTGAAAAATGCGAGGCGCTCGCAAAGAAAAAACCGCACGCCGGCGAAGGCAGTGCGGTTTTCCCCGACAAGTAGCGTCGACTGTAGCGTCTTAGGCCTGGTGGGCCAGGACGTAGTCGATAGCAGCTTGAACGGTAGTGATCTTCTCGGCTTCTTCGTCAGGGATTTCGGTCTCGAATTCCTCTTCCAGAGCCATCACCAGTTCAACGGTGTCAAGCGAATCGGCACCCAGGTCATCGACGAAGGACTTGGAGTTAGTCACTTCTTCTTCCTTGACGCCCAGTTGCTCGGCGACGATTTTCTTGACGCGTTCTTCGATGGTGCTCATACCTAGTTTTCACTCCTAATGGATATATGTCAGGCAGCTGGCCGGTGGCTAATTTTATAGAAAGACGTTCGCTTTTCAAGCGAAACGCACCTTCAGGCTAGTCACCCCACCCGCTGCCTGGAATCTGGTTGCAGCTTTATAACGGATTTTAGGCTCGCAGTATGACTCTTTTTTTACGAAACCCGTCACATTGAGTTGCAGTATTACATGTACATCCCGCCGTTGACCGGCACGGTAGCGCCAGTCACGTAGGCTGCGCCGTCGGACGCCAGGAACGAAACCACCTTGGCAATTTCGTCAGCCTGGCCCAAGCGGCCCAGCGGAATCTGGGTCTGCAGGGCTTCGCGCTGAGCTTCCGGCAGCTCGCGGGTCATGTCGGTATCGATGAAGCCCGGGGTCACCGAGTTGACGGTGATGCCACGCGAACCCACTTCACGCGCCAAGGCGCGACTGAAACCTTCCAGGCCGGCCTTGGCAGCCGCGTAGTTGGCCTGACCGGCGTTACCCATGGCACCGACGACCGAGCCGATGCTGATGATACGACCCCAACGTGCCTTGGTCATGCCACGCAGCACGCCCTTGGACAGACGGTAGAGGCTGTTCAGGTTGGTGTCGATGACATCGAACCACTCGTCGTCTTTCATGCGCAGCATGAGGTTGTCGCGGGTGATACCGGCGTTGTTGACCAGAATGGCCGGCGCACCGAACTGTTCGCCAATGGCGGCCAGTACGGCTTCAACCGATTCGGCGCTGGTCACGTTCAGCTCCATGCCGGTGCCGGTGATGCCGTGTTCTTTCAGGGTGGCAGCGATCCGCTCGGCGCCGGACGCCGAAGTGGCGGTGCCGATGACGGTCGCGCCCTGGCGGCCCAGCTCGAGGGCGATGGCCTGGCCAATTCCACGGCTGGCGCCGGTAACCAGTGCAACTTTACCTTGCAGGCTCATGCAAGCTTCTCCAAATCAGGCCAGTGCCGCGCGGGCGGCAGCAACGGCGTCAGGGGTGTTGAGGTTGTAGGTGGTCACGCCGTCGGCGCAACGCTTGTTAAGGCCAGCCAGGACCTTGCCCGGGCCACACTCGACCAGGTTGACCGCACCGTTGGCGGCCAGCGTCTGCACGCACTCGACCCAGCGTACCGGCTGGTACAGCTGTGCCAGCAGGTCGTGCTTGAGGGCATCGAGGTCGGCGGCGACGGCGGCAGTGACGTTCTGCACCACCGGAATCTGCGGGGCCTTCCATTCGATGGCGTTGACCGAATCGGCAAAGCGATCGGCGGCCGGCTTCATCAGGGCACAGTGCGACGGAACGCTGACCGCCAGCGGCAGGGCGCGCTTGGCACCTTTGGCCTTGCACAGTTCCATGGCGCGATCTACCGCTGCCTTGTTACCGGCGATGACCACCTGACCAGGCGAGTTGAAGTTCACGGCACTGACCACTTCGTCCTCAGCGGCTTCGGCGCAGAGCTCCACGACCACAGCATCGTCCAGACCGAGAATGGCAGCCATGGCGCCGTGACCGGCCGGTACGGCCTCCTGCATCAGCTGGCCGCGGCGCTCGACCAGGCGAACGGCGTCTTTCAGGCTGATGCTGCCAGCGGCGACCAGGGCGCTGTATTCGCCCAGGCTGTGACCGGAAACGAAGGCGGGCTTGGCACCACCCTCTTCCAGCCACAGGCGCCACAACGCGATGGACGCGGTGAGGATCGCCGGCTGGGTCTTGTCGGTCTGGTTAAGTTGCTCTTCCGGGCCGTCCTGGACCAGCTTCCACAGGTCGTAGCCGAGCGCTTCGGACGCTTCCTTGAAGGTTTCGATGATCACTGGCTTCTCGGCGCCGAGCTCGGCGAGCATGCCCAGCGATTGGGAACCTTGACCGGGAAAGACGAATGCGAGGGATGCAGACATTGAACAAGCCCTTATGATCTTGTCGTCGGATAGTGTGCGCCAGGCCCGAGGCCAAGCGCGGAATCTGAAAACTTGGATGAAAACACAGACCAAGCGGTCACATTTAAGCACTTCATCGGCGAAATGCCTAAGGCAACAGGTCTTCAAGGCGGCCGTGCAGCCGCTGCGGCAGATTCTCCTGAATTTCGATCAGCGCCCGCTGGATGGCACTCTGAAACCCCTGTACACCCGCAGAGCCATGACTCTTGATGACGATACCCTGCAGCCCCAGGAAGCTCGCCCCATTGTGCCGCGCCGGCGCCAGGTCGGCTTGCAGACGCTTGAGCAGCGGCATGGCAACGGCCCCGGCAACGCGGGCAAAAGCACCGCCCTTGAACAGTTTTTCGATACGCGCACCGATCATCGTCGCCAGGCCTTCGCTGGACTTGAGCAGTATGTTGCCGACAAAACCGTCGCACACCACCACGTCTGCCTCACCCCGGTACAGGCCGTCCCCTTCGACGAAACCGACATAGTTGAGGCCGCGAGCATTCTGCAACAGCGTGGCAGCCAGCTTGACCTGCTGGTTACCCTTGATGTCCTCGGTACCGATATTCAACAGTGCGACCCTTGGCCGGTGCACACCCAGAGCCTGAGCAGCCACAGAGCCCATTACAGCGAATTGGTAGAGGTTTTCGGCACTGCAGTCGACATTGGCGCCCAGATCGAGCAGTTGGCAGTAACCCGTTTGGGTCGGGATCGCCGCCACCATGGCCGGCCGGTCGATACCCGGCAGAGTCTTGAGCACAAAGCGCGACAACGCCATCAGCGCCCCGGTATTGCCGGCACTGACGCAGGCCTGGGCTTTTCCGTCGCGTACCAGTTCGAGGGCGATGCGCATCGACGAATCCGGCTTGCCACGTAACGCCTGGGATGGCCGCTCGTCCATACCGATTACCTCACTGGCGGCAACAATCTGCAGACGCGCGCGATCCGCAGCTGGCAGGCCACTGACGAGATCTTCAAGGAGGGAGGGTTGACCGACGAGGGTCAGGTGGAGCGAGGGGGTAGCCGAAAGGCAGGCAATGCTAGCCTGGACAATGCTGCGGGGACCGAAGTCCCCGCCCATTGCGTCGATCGCGATGACCTGAGCGGACAAGGATTACTCGTCAGCGCCCTTGTCAACCACTTTACGACCACGGTATACGCCTTCTGGCGAAACGTGGTGACGCAGGTGAACTTCACCAGTGGTTTTCTCTACCGACAGCGCGTTTTCCGACAGGGCGTCGTGCGAACGGCGCATGTCACGGGCAGAGCGGGATTTTTTGTTCTGCTGAACAGCCATAATTGATTAACTCCTAAACGTTTGGGTCACGCTTTAACTGCGCCAAAACACTGAACGGGTTGGACCGCGATACCTCGTCCTTGCTCGATTCGGGCTCGTCTGCGCCCGCCGGCTGCTGGCATTCTTCCGGATGATGAGCAGGCACGATTGGCAAGGCGAGCAAAAGCTCCTCCTCGACCAATGCCTGCAGATCCAAAGGATCTTCGCCCAGTTCCAGCACGTCATAGCCTTTCGGCAACGACTGGGTATTCGCACCCTCCTTCACCACCGCGTAAGTACATTCGCTGTGGATCGGCAGGGTGACCAGCTCAAGACAACGCTGGCAAACCATCTTGACTTCGACGTCCAGCTCGCTGTGGATTACCACCACGTGCTGTTCATCTCGTTCAAAATCGAACTTCGCCTGCACCGTACCGACATTGTCGGAAAGCGGGTCGCAGAGTCTTTCCAAATCAGCGAGTTGCAGCGAACCGTTAAGGGTTACGCCACGATCGGCTAATTTGCGCGGGTCAACGTGAGGTGGAATCGGGTCATTCAACATAGGCGCAGCATTCTAGGGATGCCCCCCGCCCCTGTCAAAGGAAATTAGGCGGCATCGTGCGTGATAGAATTGGTTCAACCGAACCCGGAGTCTACCATGCTTCCTTTGTTACTGGCTTCCAGCTCTGCCTATCGCCGCGAACTGCTCGCACGCCTGCACCTGTCCTTCACCTGGGCAAGCCCCGATATAGACGAGCAACGCCTGGATGGTGAGCCGCCCGTAGAGCTGGTGCGCCGGCTGGCCAGGCAAAAGGCCGAGGCATTGACAGACAGCTACCCTGGGCACCTGATTATCGGCTCGGACCAGGTTGCAGTATTGGGTGAGCAGGTGCTGGGCAAGCCGCACACGTTCGAGCGCGCCTGCGAGCAACTGCTGGAGTGCAGCGGGCAACAGGTGAGCTTTCTGACCGGGCTGGCGCTGCTGAACAGCGCCACCGGGCACTGCCAGGTAGATTGCGTGCCTTTTACCGTGACACTGCGTGAACTGAGCAGGGAGCAGGTAGAGCGTTACGTGACAGCAGAACAGCCGCTGGATTGCGCAGGGAGCTTCAAGGCCGAGGGCCTGGGGGTGAGCCTGTTCCAGAGCACGCACGGGTGCGATGCGACCAGCCTGATCGGGCTGCCGCTGATTCGGCTGGTGGACATGCTGACAAAGGAAGGGGTGATGGTTCCGTAACCTGGCTGGAAATTTTGGTGCCCCGCAGATCGAGCGCCGCCCGGAAGGGTGATCGACTGGGGATATTGGCCGGCAGGTCCGGCCTATTCGCGGGCAAACCCGCTCCTACAACGGTGCGTGGCGATTCCACCGCACCGCTGGGCGCCCCGATTGATGAGCGAGCTAGCGCGCAATGCGCCGCGCGGGCGGCGCTCGATCTGCCAGACACCACAAACTGCGACGAACTCAACGCAACTGCGGCCCCTGGAACCCCATCCACATCGCCAGGTGCTCAGCCACGCTGGCCCCCACGCGCTTGGAGAAGCGATCGAAAGGCGACTCCTGAACAGTGAAATCCACCAACTCCTTTTCGCCCACGATTTCACGCGCCACATAGCTGGCGCTGCCCAAGCCATCCACCAGCCCCAGTGCCTTGGCCTGCTCACCCGACCAGATCAGGCCGCTGAACAACTCCGGGTGCTCCTTATCCTTCAGGCGCTCACCCCGCCCCTGCTTGACCATGGCGATGAACTGCTGGTGCGTGGTATCCAGCACACCCTGCCAGAACCGGGTCTCTTCTGGCTTTTCCGGCGAAAACGGATCAAGGAACGCCTTGTGCTCACCCGAGGTGTAGGCACGCCGCTCGACCCCCAACTTCTCCATGGTGCCGACAAAGCCATAACCGGCCGCCGTCACGCCAATGGAACCCACCAGGCTGGCCTTGTCGGCATAGATCTCATCCGCCGCACTGGCGATGTAATAGGCCCCGGAAGCACCAAGATCGGCGATCACCGCATACAGCTTGATGGCGGGATATTCAGCACGCAGGCGACGGATTTCGTCATAAACGTAACCCGCCTGCACCGGGCTGCCACCCGGGCTGTTGATACGCATCACTACAGCCTTGGTCTTGTCGTCCTTGAACGCCTCTCGCAGGCTCTTGACGATGTTATCGGCGCTGGCAGCCTCCTGATCAGCAATCACCCCGCGCACCTCGACCAGCGCGGTGTGGCTGGCACTGCGCGAAGCAGCCTTGTCCATGTCCATCAGCGGCGAGAACAACGCCAGAATGCCGAACAGATAGACGAAGGTCAGCAGCTTGAAGAAGATCCCCCAGCGCCGCGACCGTCGCTGCTCCTGCACACTGGCCAGCAAGGTCTTTTCCAGCAGCTTCCAGCTGTTGCGCTCTTCGCGCTCCCCGGGCCCGGCCTCTGGGGCTTTCCATTCGTCTGCCATGCTTACCTACCTTGGAAGTGGAATTGCGGAACCACCCAGCCACTCGCGCAACTGGGAAAAGTGATCGATGCATACCTGCGGACCAAACTCGGCCAGCGCCTGCAGCGACATGGCACCATAGCCAACCGCCACCGAATGCATGCCGGCATTACTGGCCATCTGCAGGTCGAATGCCGAATCTCCGACCATCAGCGCTCGCGCCGGTTCGACACCACAATGACCGAGGATTTCCTCAAGCATCAGAGGGTGCGGCTTGCCACGGGTCTCGTCAGCGGCACGGGTGATGTCGAAGAACCGCTCCCAGCCATTGGCCTTGAGCACCCGATCCAGCCCGCGACGGGCCTTGCCGGTGGCCACCGCCAGGCGGTAACCCTCGGCGCGAAAGGCATCCAGCGACTCGACCACGCCATCGAACAGCGGCGAAGGCTGCTGATCCAGTGCAACGTAGACATCGGCATAGTGCTGGCGGAAGCTGGCAACCCCTGCCGGCGCCAGGTGCGGGTACAGGGTATGGATCGCCTCATCCAGGGCCAGACCGATGATGCCCTTGACCGCATCGTCGCTGCTCTGCGCCTCGCCGGCACGCTCGGCGGCGACACTCATGGCCTCGACAATACGGCCAATGGAATCGGCCAGGGTGCCGTCCCAGTCGAAGATCAGTAGCTCATAGCCTTTCTTCATGGGTCAGGACGCACTCAAACGTTCAACGGTTTTCGCCCATACTGCATCCACAGGCGCTTCGAGCTTCAGTTCACCACCGTCCGGCAGCGGTACGGTCAGTGCATAGGCATGCAGGAACAAGCGCTTGCCACCCAGCTCACGTATTTCGCGACTGAAGTCTTCGTCGCCGTATTTGCTGTCGCCAGCGATCATGTGCCCGGCATGCAGGGTGTGCACGCGGATCTGGTGGGTACGACCGGTGATCGGGCGCGCCTCGACAATGGTGGCAAAGTCGCCAAAACGGCGCAGCACGCGAAACAGGGTCAGCGCGTCCTTGCCTTCCTCGTTCACTTCGACCATGCGTTCGCCGGAACGCAGGTTGCTCTTGAGCAACGGCGCGTTGACCTGCTTTTTCGAGGTTGGCCAGTGGCCGCGCACCAGCGCCATGTAGCGCTTGTCGACACCATCGCCGCGCAGGGCAGCATGCAGGTGGCGCAGCATGCTGCGCTTCTTGGCGATCATCAACAGGCCAGACGTGTCGCGATCCAGGCGGTGCACCAGCTCCAGCTCCTTGGCGTCCGGGCGCAACTGGCGCAGCGCCTCGATCACCCCGAAGCTCAGGCCACTGCCGCCGTGCACGGCAATGCCGGCCGGCTTGTTCATCACGATAAGCGCCTTGTCTTCGTAGACAATGGCGGCTTCCAGCCGCTGCAGGAGGCCTTGGGCCACCGGTGCCGGCTCATCTCGCTCCGGCAGGCGAACGGGCGGCACCCGTACGATGTCGCCGGCCTGGATTTTGTACTCCGGCTTGACGCGGCCCTTGTTGACCCTCACCTCACCCTTGCGCAGGATGCGGTAGACCAGCGTCTTGGGCACACCCTTGAGGGCCGTGATGAGGAAATTATCGATGCGTTGGCCGGCAAGCTCCGGCGCGACTTCGATCAGCTGAACGCCGGAAGTCGGAGGGGTATTGGTCGTCATTGCGGGATCATAACAATTTTTTATGGAATTGAAGCACTTAATCATTGCTGCTATAGTCGCGAACGCCGCCAAAAGCGGCAGGCCAGCGGCACCAGGCTCTTTGCCGGTCCCTGACCTTCGCAATTCTCCAGGACGCGAGGCCGTCCTACGGGGTTTTCGCCAGTTTACCGAAATGCCTGGAATCGCCACCAGCGCCGTGTAGAGAAGACCGAAAAAAAACGACAAGTGCGGTGTTTCACCTGCTTACCCGATTCTTTTCGCTGCACCTCTGCCCGCGAGTCGCTTCCACGCATCGCCCGGCGAATGCTTCGGAAATACCTGCCTTGGACATGAATGGCGCCAGCGCAGAACCAGCGCTGGCGAAAAATGCAACCCGTTGCGGATTCAGCGCGCGGCAGCACCCGAATTATCAGGGATACGTGCAGGGTGGAGATGCACAGCCCTCGGACCGTGTAGCACCGCGTCCGGCCACCAGCCCACTGACGGCTGGTGAGCGGATAAGGTCCTGAACAGATGCCCTCCGGGCGTCCACGGCTGACGGTTGATTCCTCCTCCTGACTGAGTGCACAAGGCCCGCTTGGTTGATTCGGATACCTATTCGAAGCCACCGGGGCCTTGTTGGCACCGCAGCAAACAGGACGCGTCGTCGCGACAACGGCAGGCTGGGCAACCGGCTGGTGCCGAACGTCGCTCGACACGGGGGTGGCCCGGCCACCCTTTGCGCACCTTGGCACCGACCATGAGACGTCGTGTGTGCCGAACGCCGTTTCCGGCAGCCCGGAAACCGACGGTACAACATGAAAAGAATGCTGATTAACGCGACTCAACCCGAAGAGTTGCGTGTAGCCCTGGTGGACGGCCAACGTCTCTACGATCTGGACATCGAGTCCGGCGCGCGCGAGCAGAAAAAGGCCAACATCTACAAAGGCAAGATCACCCGCATCGAACCCAGCCTCGAAGCCGCCTTCGTCGACTTCGGTTCCGAACGTCACGGCTTTCTGCCGCTGAAAGAAATCTCCCGCGAGTACTTCAAGAAGGCCCCAGAAGGCCGGGTCAACATCAAGGAAGTGCTCAGCGAAGGCCAGGAAGTCATCGTTCAGGTCGAGAAGGAAGAGCGCGGCAACAAAGGCGCCGCCCTTACCACCTTCATCAGCCTGGCCGGCCGCTACCTGGTGCTGATGCCCAACAACCCACGTGCCGGTGGCATCTCCCGCCGCATCGAAGGCGAAGAGCGCAACGAACTGCGCGAAGCCCTGAACGGCCTGACCGTGCCGGGCGACATGGGCCTGATCGTGCGCACTGCCGGCCTTGGCCGCAGCAGCGAAGAAATGCAGTGGGACCTGGACTACCTGCTGCAACTGTGGACCGCCATCAAGGAAGCGTCCCTGGACCGCGCCGCGCCATTCCTGATCTACCAGGAAAGCAACGTCATCATCCGCGCCATTCGCGACTACCTGCGCCAGGACATCGGCGAAGTGCTGATCGACAGCATCGAAGCCCAGGAAGAAGCGCTGACCTTCATCCGCCAGGTGATGCCGCAGTACGCCAGCAAGGTCAAGCTGTACGAAGACAGCGTGCCGCTGTTCAACCGCTTCCAGATCGAAAGCCAGATCGAGACGGCCTTCCAGCGCGTGGTTGACCTGCCGTCCGGTGGTTCGATCGTGATCGACCCGACCGAAGCTCTGGTGTCCATCGACATCAACTCGGCGCGCGCCACCAAAGGCAGCGACATCGAAGAAACCGCCCTGCAGACCAACCTGGAAGCGGCCGAGGAAATCGCCCGCCAGCTGCGCCTGCGTGACATCGGCGGCCTGATCGTCATCGACTTCATCGACATGACCCCGGCGAAGAACCAGCGCGCTGTTGAAGAGCGCGTTCGTGAATGCCTGGAAGCCGACCGCGCTCGCGTGCAGGTAGGCCGCATCTCGCGCTTCGGCCTGCTGGAAATGTCCCGTCAGCGTCTGCGCCCATCGCTGGGCGAAAGCAGCGGCATCGTCTGCCCACGCTGCTCCGGCACCGGCATCATCCGTGACGTCGAGTCGCTGTCGCTGGCCATCCTGCGCCTGATCGAAGAAGAAGCCCTGAAGGATCGCACCGCCGAAGTACGTGCCCAAGTGCCGATCCCGGTGGCCGCTTTCCTGCTGAATGAAAAACGCAATTCGATCACCAAGATCGAGCTGCGCACCCGTGCGCGCATCATCATCCTGCCGAACGACCACCTGGAGACCCCGCACTTCGAAGTCCAGCGCCTGCGCGATGACAACCCTGAAGTGCTGAACAATCAGTCCAGCTACGAAATCGCCGCCGCCGAAGCCGAAGAAGCGCCGCAGCCGACCGCCACCCGCACCCTGGTACGCCAGGAGGCCGCAGTGAAGACGGCCCCGGCACGCGCCAACGCACCGGTACCGGCAGCCGCTGAAGAGCCCCAGCCTGCCGCCCCGGTCGCCCCTGCCCCGAGCGCCCCAGAGCCAAGCCTGTTCAAGGGCCTGGTGAAGTCGCTGGTCAGCCTGTTCGCCGGCAAGGACGAGCCTGCCGCCGCGCCAGTGGTTCCCGCCGCCGAAAAACCGGCCGCCGAGCGCAGCCCGCGCAACGAAGAACGCCGCAACGGCCGCCAGCAAAGCCGCAACCGCAACGGCCGCCGCGACGAAGAACGCAAGCCGCGTGAAGAGCGTGCCGAGCGTGCACCGCGCGAAGAGCGTGCCCCACGCGAAGAGCGTGCACCGCGCGAAGAACGCGCCCCACGTGAAGAGCGTGCACCGCGCGAGGAACGCGCCCCACGCCAGCCACGCGAGGACCGCCGTAGCAACCGTGGCGAAGAGCGCGTTCGCGAGCTGCGCGAGCCGCTGGACGCTACCCCGCCAGCCGAACGCGAAGAGCGCCAGCCGCGCGAAGAACGTGTAGCCCGCGAAGAGCGTGCCCCACGCGAAGAACGCGCTCCTCGTGAAGAACGTGCTCCACGTGAAGAGCGCGCCCCTCGTGAAGAACGTGCTCCACGTGAAGAGCGCGCCCCTCGTGAAGAACGTGCTCCACGCGAAGAGCGCGCCCCTCGTGAAGAACGTGCTCCACGTGAAGAGCGCGCTCCACGCGAAGAACGCGCCCCGCGCCCACCACGCGAAGAGCGTCAACCACGCGCTGCCGAAGAAGCAGCCGAACAGGCTGCCGAGCTGGCCGAAGAGCAACTGCCAAGCGAAGAGCAGCTGCAAGACGAGCAGGAAGGCACCGATGGCGAGCGCCCGCGCCGCCGCTCCCGCGGCCAGCGTCGTCGCAGCAACCGTCGTGAGCGTCAGCGCAACGCCAATGGCGAGCTGATCGACGGCAGTGAAGAAGAAGGCAGCGAAGAGCAGCCACAACAGCACCAGGCCACCGAGCTGGGTGCCGAACTGGCTGCCGGCCTTGCCGTGACGGCTGCTGTCGCCAGCAGCAACATCAGCTCCGACGCAGAAGCCCAGGCCAACCAGCAGGCCGAGCGGGCTACCGCCGAAGTCGCTACCGTTGCAGAAACCGACAACAGCGAAGCCACCCAGCCGGTCGAGCAGGCCGAAGCGGTCGCCAAAGCTGAAGAAGCGTCCGTGGCCCCAGCAGTCGAGCAGCCGGTCACCGAGCCAGTGGCCGCAGCCGAGGCAACTGCCGAGCCCGTGGTCGAAACTGCCCCGCAGCCTGTCGCTGAAGACGCACCTGCTGTCGAGCCGGCCGTGGTTGCAGAAACCGTGGTCACTGAAACCCCAGCAGAAGCCCCAGCGGTAGAAGCCGGTGAGATCGAACAGGCCCCGGCCGTGGTCGAAGTCGCTCCGGTTGCCGTGCAGCCTGCCCCGGCTGTCGAAGCCCAGCCAGAAGTGGCGGCCGAGCCTGCACCTGCAGCGGTCGAACCTGCCACTGTCATGCTGACCAATGGCCGCGCACCGAACGACCCACGTGAAGTGCGTCGCCGCAAGCGTGAGGCCGAGGCTGCTGCCAAAGCCGCACAGGAGGCTGCTGCAGCCTCCCAGGAACCAGCCCTGGAAGCCGCCGATGAGCACAAACCTCATCACGGCTGATAGCCAAAGCTGAATGAAAAAGCCCCGCCAGTGCGAACTGGCGGGGCTTTTTTTGGTTTGCCTGACGGGCCTCTTCGCGGGTAAACCCGCTCCTACAATGGCCTGTGTCCAACCCCCGATGTGTGTCCACCACCGATCAGCGTGTAGGAGCGGGTTTACCCGCGAATACGGTGGTGGCGGCAACGGTGAACAGCAGGTGGAAATTGGCCACCAGGCCCGGCCTCTTCGCGGGCAAACCCGCTCCTACGGGAGGTTCACAGCCGGCAAATCAGTAAAGATTAGGCTCCATCTCCAGCTCAACCCCAAACCGCTCGAAGATATCCGCCTGAATCTTGCGCGCCAGCGCATGCATCTGCGCTCCGCTCGCCTGGCCATAGTTGACCAGCACCAGCGACTGCAAGCGATGCACGCCAGCATCACCCTCACGATGACCCTTCCAGCCCGCCTGCTCAATCAACCAGCCCGCCGCCAGTTTCACCTGGCCATCCGCTTGGGGGTAAGCCACAACCGCGGGATACTGCGCACGAATTCGCTCGACCAGATCAGCCGTTACCACCGGGTTCTTGAAGAAGCTCCCGGCATTACCAAGCTCTACCGGATCTGGCAGCTTCTCGCGGCGAATGCTGCAGATTGCATCGCTGATCGCTTGCGCGGTCATCTCGGTCACACCCTGCTCAGACAGACGATGGCGCACCGGGCCATAGTCCAGATGAGCGTGCAGGGTGCGGGTCAAGGCAAAGCGCACACGCAGGATCAACCAGCGGCCGGGATTGCGCTTGAAAAGGCTGTCGCGATAGCCGAAAGCACATTCCGCCAAACTGAAGTCACGCAGCGCGCCCGTCTCACGGTCCAGGGCTGTCAGCCCGGCGAATACGTCCTTGGTTTCCACCCCGTAAGCGCCCACGTTCTGCATCGGCGCAGCACCTACGGTGCCGGGGATCAGGCTGAGGTTCTCCAACCCGCAATAGCCCTGCGCCAGCGCCCATTGCACAAACGCGTGCCACGGCTCACCGGCCTCGGCTTCGACCACGATACGCTCGCCATCATCACTGAGCACACGCCGACCGCGGCTGGCCATGTGCAGCACCAGTGCATCGATATCGCGGGTCAGCAGCAGGTTGCTGCCACCCCCGATCACCAGCACCGGCAGGCCCCTTTGCTGTGCCTGGTCCAGTGCCTGACGCACCTGCTGGTCGTCCTGCACCTGGCTGAAATAGCGCGCCTTCACGTCGATGCCGAAGGTATTGTAAGGCTTGAGCGATACATGCTCCTGCCACTGCACTGTCATAGACGCCCCTTGATTTCCAGTACCAGCGCCTGGCAAGCCGCTTCCACCAGATCCAGCACCTGCTCGAAGCCGTCGGCACCACCATAGTAAGGGTCTGGCACTTCATCCAGGGCTGCACCGTAGCGGCGCAGGAACAGGTCGAGTTCACCCACTGCCGTGGACGGGCGCAGGGCGCGCAAATCGCGCAGGTTGTGCTCATCCATGGCCAACACCAGGTCGTATTCGGCGAAGTGCGAGGCCTTGACCTGCTGGGCGCGTTGCTGCGACAGATCGTAACCACGCGCCAGCGCCGCCTTGCAGGTGCGGCTGTCTGGCGCCTTGCCGACATGCCAATCGCCGGTGCCGGCAGAAGCCACCTGCACCTTGTCGGCGAGCCCGGCGGCATGCAATTGATGGCGCAGCACGCCTTCGGCAGTGGGCGAGCGGCAGATGTTGCCCAGGCACACGAACAGGACGCGCATCAGGCCTCCAGCAAGCGCCGTACGCGCTCCAGATCCTCAGGGGTGTCGACACCCACGGCAGGCGCCTCAATGGCGTCCTCGATGTGAATGCGTACGCCGTGCCACAGGGCACGCAGTTGCTCCAGCGCTTCAGCCTGCTCGAGCCAGCATGGGCCCCAGCTGACGAAGTCGTGCAGGAATCCGACACGGTAGGCGTACATGCCAATATGGCGGCGATATGGCACCCCTTCCGGCAGCACGTCGCGGGCCTTGGCAAAGGTATCGCGGGCCCAGGGCAGCGGCGCTCGGCTGAACGTCAGGGCCAGGCCGTTCTTGTCACTCACTACCTTGACCGCGTTAGGGTTGAACACGGTTTCCGGCTCATGGATCGGCTCGGCCAAGGTGGCGATGCCCGCTTCCGGATGCGCAGCCAGGTTGGCCGCCACCTGGTCGATGATCACCGGCGGGATCAGCGGCTCGTCGCCCTGCACGTTGACCACGATGGCGTCAGCCGGCAAACCGAGGTACGCGGCCACTTCGGCCAGGCGGTCAGTGCCCGATTCATGATCGGCACGGGTCATCAGCACTTCGGCGCCGAAGGCCTGGCAGGCTTCGAGGATGCTGGTGTCGTCGGTGGCGATGACCACACGGCTGGCACCGCTCTTGCGGGCCTGCTCCCACACATGTTGCACCATCGGCTTGCCGGCAATCAGCAGCAGCGGTTTGCCTGGCAGGCGAGTGGAGCGCAGCCGGGCGGGGATTACTACCGTAAATTCCAGGCTCATTTGTCAAGACGCTCGTCGTCGGTCAGGGTGCGTGCCTCGCTTTCCAGCATGACCGGGATACCGTCGCGAATCGGGTAGGCCAGGCCAGCGCCCTTGCTGATCAACTCGGTCTTGTCGGCGCTCAGCTTGAGTGGCCCCTTGGTGATCGGGCAGGCCAGGATATCGAGCAGTTTGGTGTCCATTGGAGGCTTCCTTTAGGCCAGGTGGCCGGAAATTGAAAACGGGCTCAGGGTTTGCGCAACAAGCGTTGCAGCTGGTTGTCGAACCAGGCGCTGAAAGCCGGCGTAGGCTGCGCTTCGACGGCCAGGTACCACCAGTCGTCAGCGGCAAAGGCCCGGCATTTCACCGCGTCCTTCTCGGTCATGACCAGCGGCAGTGGCGGGCTGAAAGCCAGGCTCCGGGCACTGAACTGCGCATGGTCGGCGAAGGGATGCGGCACCGGCTGCCAGTTTAGCCCCAGCAGGGTGTTGAAGAAACGTTGCGGGTTGCCGATACCGGCCACCGCATGCAGGCGCTGGCCGACGGGGAAATGGTCGAGCGCACGGCGCTCGCCACTGCGCAGGTTGACCAGGGCGGACGGCTGCAGGCGGAAACCGAAACCATCGGTGCGGTCTTCGCTGGCGCCGTTGAACAGCACCGCGTCAGCCTCACGCAAGCGGTCGGCCGGCTCACGCAACGGCCCCGCCGGCAGGCAGCGGCCATTGCCCAGGCCGCGGGCAGCGTCGATCAGCACCAGCTCCAGGTCACGGGCCAGGCGGTAGTGCTGCATACCGTCGTCGCACAGGATCAGGTCGAGGGGTTCGCTGGCCAGCAATGCCTGCACGGCACGGGAGCGATCGGGGTCGATCATCAGTGGCACGCCGGTGCGTTGCACGATCAGCAGCGGTTCGTCGCCCGCCTGATCGGCCGCCTGATCGGCCTGCACCCGCCAGGGCAGCTGCGGCGGCCTGGCACCATAACCGCGGCTGACCACACCCACCTTCAGCCCCTGCTGGCGACAGTGCTCGATCAGCCAGAGGATCATCGGCGTCTTGCCGGTGCCACCGACGGTGATGTTGCCCACCACAATGACCGGTACCGGAGCCCGGTAGCTGGCACTGTCACCCCTTAGAAAACGTGCCCGCTTGCGCGTGACCACGCGGCGATACAAGGCCTCCAGCGGACGCAGCAGCACCAGCGCCGGATGCCCGGCGTACCAGGCGGCGAGCAAGCGGTCGGCGACTGCCATCAAGGCGTGCCCTGGGCCGCCTCGACGGTGGTCATGCGCAACTGGCTGAAACCGAGCTTGCCGGCAGCATCCATTGCGGTGACCACAGCCTGGTGCGGGGTCTTGCCGTCGGCGCTGATGGCCAGCGGCAACTTGTTGTCACCGCCCGACTCGCGCTCTATGGCCTCGCTCAGGGTGGCCAGGTCACTTTTGGGCAGCAGGTGGTTGTTTACCGAATACACGCCTTCGGCGCTGATGGTGATTTCCACCAGCTTGCCCTGGTCAGCCGGCGCCCGCTCGGCACTGGTGGCTTCGGGCAGCTCGACGCGGAGTTGCGTTTCGCGGGTGAAGGTGGTGGTGACCACGAAGAACAGCAGCAGGACGAACACCACGTCGATCAACGATGCCAGGTTGATGTCGACGTTCTCCCGCTGGCGATTGCGCCGGAACTTCACGCCTTGCCTCCGGCCACTTCCACTTCACGGTCGCCCTGGATCACTTCCACCAGCTTGATCGCCTCCTGCTCCATGCCGATTACCAGCTCATCGATGCGGCGCAGCAGGAAGCGGTGGAAGAACACCGCCGGGATACCGACCATCAGGCCTGCCGCAGTGGTGACCAGGGCCTTGGAGATACCACCGGCCAGCACGGCGGCGTTGGCGGTCATCTGCGAGCCCATGAAGGCGCTGAAAATGTCGATCATGCCCAGCACGGTGCCCAGCAGGCCCAGCAGAGGCGCCATGGCGGCGATGGTGCCGAGGGTGCTGATGTAGCGCTCCAGTTCGTGGATGACGCGCGAGGCGGCCTCCTCGATGCACTCTTTCATGATCTCCCGACCGTGACGCGAATTGGCCAGGCCTGCCGCGAGGATTTCACCCAGTGGCGAATCGGCACGCAGGGCCTTGAGCTTGTCACTGGTCAGTTGCTTGTCCTTGATCCACATCCATACCTGGCCCAGCAGGTGCGGCGGGGTGACGCGACTGGCGCGCAAGGTCCACAGGCGTTCGACGACGATAGCCATGGCAGCGATGGAGCTCAGAATGATCGGCAGCATCATCCAACCACCGGACTTGACCAATTCCCACACAATAAACGCCCCTTCGGAAAAAGGCCGCCACTCTACCATAGGCGCGCCGAGGGCTCATCTGCCGGAGGTCAGGGAATTGGGGGCTGGGCTGGCAGATGCCTGCCTCTGCCTCACTCCCCTCGAACCCGCCAGAACCGCCGCTGCCCCCTAACACCCTCAACCTCCCCATGCCGCCCCAACACCAACCGCAATGCCCCCTCCTCCGCCGTATCATGCATCACCACCCCATGCCGGCCATACCGCTCGACCACCTGCACGTGCGGGTGCCCGAAGCTGTTGTTGCGCCCCCGCGAAATCAATACCCCGCGCGGTGCGGTAGCCCGGACGAACGCCTCGGTGGACGAACTGCGGCTGCCATGATGCGGCGCCTGCAGCCAGTCGATACGCGGCACTTCAGTGTCCGCCAGCCAGGCCCGTTCGGCAGCAGCTTCCATATCCCCCGCCAGCAGCAAGCGCTCGCCCTGCGCCTCGACCAACAGCACACAGGAACGATCATTGCTGCTTTGCCCGTCTACCCAGCGCCACAGCGAAAAGCGCACGCCATCCCAGTCCCATTGCTCGCCACTGGCACAAGGCTGCAACGGAACATCAACCAGCGCCTCCCCACCGATTATCCGCTCGATCGGCAAACCACGCTGAATAGCCCCGGCCCCGCCCGCATGGTCGGCATGCGCATGGCTGATCACCATCACGTCAAGGCCGCCCACCCCCAGCTTGCGCAAGGTTGGCAGCACCACTCGTTCCCCCAAGTCGCTTTCCCCCCTGGCCGGCCCGGCATCGTAGAGCAGGCTGTGATGCCGCGTACGCAACAGCACCGCCAGCCCCTGGCCGACATCCAGCTGCCAGACCTCGACCTGGCCGAACGGCACCGGCTCCCTGGGTACCCACAGCGCCAGCAGCATCACCCCTCCCAACCCGCGCAGCGGCACACCACGGGGCAGCAAAATCAACAGAGTGCCCAGACATACCAGCAGCCAGGCCCACAACGGCAGGGCCGGCGGCACCCATGCCGGGCGCTGCTGCGCCACCAGCGCCAGCCCGCGGAACAGCACATCCAGCAAGCCACCTGCCAGCCAGAGCAACGCTTCGCCAACGCCCGCCAGCGGCAACATCAGCGTGCCCAGCAACGCCAACGGCAAGACCGCCAGGCTGACCCACGGCACCGCCACAAGGTTGGCCAGCGGCGCACTCAGGCTCACCGGCAAGCCCGTGGCCAGCAACACCGGCAGCAAGCCAATGGCGATCACCCATTGCGCTCGTGTCCAGGCCTGCCAGGGCCGCCAACCACCCAAGCGGGCATTGAAGCAATAAATGAGCGTGGCCACGGCAGCAAACGACAGCCAGAACCCAGGCAGCAAAGCCGCCAACGGCTCGAAGACGAGCACGGCGACCAGTGCAAGCAGCAACGGAAAGAAAGCGCCAAGGTGGCGAAAGCGCAGACGCCAGAGCAGCACCACGGCCAGCATCAGGCAGGCACGCTGCACCGGTACGCCAGCGCCGGCCAACCAGCCGTAGGCCAGCGCTGCCGTCATGGCCAAGCCACAGGCCCAAGGTAACCACGGTATCCTTGCCGGCCACAGGCCCCAACGCGCCAGTCCGGCGACCAGGCCATAGAGCAAACCGGCGACCAGGCCGATGTGCTGGCCGGAAATCACCAGCAGGTGCACCGTGCCGGTGGCCTGCAAGGTCTGCCAGTCCTCCCGGGCCATGCCCGCACCATCACCAAGCACCAGTGCCACCAGCGCTGCCTGCCGGCCATTGGCTTCGACCATCAGCAAGCGCTGACGCAGCGTATCGCGCCAACCACCGGCTACTGGCGCCAGCAACTGCCCCGCCTTGACCGTACCCGTAGCGCCCACCCGTCGCGCCAGCAACTGCGCTTCCCGGTCAGGCCCATGCGGGTTCAGCAGCCCGTCAGGGCGCTGCAAAGTCACGGCCAGCCGCCACTGCTCGCCCGCCCGCAGCGGCGGCCCGTCGAACCAGCTCACTTGCAAGCGCTGAGGCAGTTCGGCCCGCCGCGAGCGTGGCGCTTCCAGCTCGAAACGCACACCTTGTGCAGTGCGGGCCGGCAAGCCGACTACCCGCCCTTCCAGCCACAAGGTGCGACCCTCCAGGCCGGCAGCCAGACGATCATCAAGGGCCTGCTGAGCAGACCCGCACGCCCAACACAAGCCCAGCAGAAACCAACCCAACGGCCATACGCGGGTAAACAGGCTGCCGACAGCGCAGGCTGCCAGGGTTATCAACCATCCGACCGATGGCAATGCGGGCAGAAAGCCCAGGCACAACAGCCCGAGCGCGAGCGCAAACATCCCTGTGCGCATGAGGTAGAGCTCCAGAAGGCAAATCACCTTCTGAGGCATAGCCCAATCGCCGGCAACGCTCGCTCAACAATTGTCACAAACTCTAAACGAGGCCGAGCAGGATTAAGGGCATACTGCCAGGGTCAACGCTCCGGGAGCCTACATGCCGCGCCGATTTTTCAAACGCTACATGCCGGACCCGACCAGCATTCGGGAACACAAGTCCTTACGCTTTTTCGGCAAGTTGCTGCATGATCCCAACCTCTGGCACCTGAATCGTCATTCGGTGGCGAGGGCCATGGGTGTGGGCCTGTTCGCGGCGCTTATTCCCGTTCCCATGCAGATGCTGCTGGCCGCAGCCTTGGCAATCCCGGTGCGCGGCAACCTGCCGATTGCCATCAGCCTGGTGTGGCTGACCAACCCGCTGACCATGCCACCGGTGTTCTTCGCAACCTACATGACCGGTGCCTGGCTGATGCAGATCCCGCCGCGCACCCTGCCCGACGAGCTGACCTTCGAGTGGATCACCGACCAACTGGCCACGCTGTGGCAGCCGTTCCTGCTGGGCTCGGTGGTGTGCGGGGTGGTGCTGGGCATCCTTGGCTACTTTACCACCATGCTCTACTGGCGCTCATGGGTGGGCCGGCAGTGGCGTCGTCGCCAATGCCGGTGCAAGGCTTCAGGCCCGCATGCCACGGCCGCTGACCAGCAAGCGAACGCAAACAACGTAGAGCACCGCAGTGGCCACCAGCATGAAGGTGATCGCCGTGCCAATGCTGATATCCGACACCCCTAGAATGCCGTAGCGGAACGAGTTGACCATGTGCAGCACCGGGTTGGCCAACGACACGGTCTGCCAGAACGGCGGCAGCAGGTTGATCGAGTAGAACACCCCGCCCAGGTAGGTCAGCGGCGTCAACACGAAGGTCGGGATAATCGAAATATCGTCGAAGTTGCGCGCAAACACCGCATTGACGAAGCCCAGCAGCGAGAAGATGGTGGCGGTCAGCAGCACCACGACCACCGTTACCCCCAGGTGGTGCACCTGCAGGTCGGTGAAGAACATCGACAGAATGGTCACGATCACCCCCACCGCCAAACCACGCAGCACCCCACCCAGCACATAGCCGACAAGAATGGTGTGCGGCGATACCGGCGACACCATCAGCTCTTCGATCGAGCGCTGGAACTTGCTGCCGAAAAAGCTCGACACCACGTTGCCATAGGAGTTGGTGATCACCGACATCATGATCAGCCCCGGCACGATGTACTGCATGTAGGTGAAGCCACCCATGTCGCCGATCTGCCGGCCAATCAGGTTACCGAAGATGACGAAGTAAAGGACCATGGTGATCGCTGGCGGCAGCAGCGTTTGCGGCCAGATGCGCAGGAAGCGCCGCACTTCGCGGTAGACGATGGTGTTCAGGGCGACCCAGTTGGTGCGCAGCTCCACACTCATACGGCCACCTTCGACAGGTTTTTTTCCACCAGGGACACGAACAGCTCCTCGAGTCGGTTGGTCTTGTTGCGCAGACTTTGCACTTCGATGTTCTGCAGCGTCAGCTGGCCGAACAGCGCGGTGATGCCGATGTCCTTGTCCACCTGCACTTCCAGTGTATGCGGGGTCAGCAGCCGGCATGGGTAGCCCTGCAGTACCGGCGCGCAGGCCAGGTCCTGCTTGAGGTCGAGCACGAAGGTTTCGACATGCAGCTTGCCCAGCAACTGACGCATGCTGGTGTTCTCGACGATGGTGCCATGGTCGATGATGCCGATGTTACGGCACAGCTGCTCAGCCTCTTCCAGGTAGTGGGTGGTGAGGATGATGGTGATGCCCTTCTGGTTCAGCTCGGTGAGGAAGCTCCACATCGAGCGGCGCAGCTCGATATCCACCCCGGCGGTGGGTTCGTCCAGGATCAGCAGACGCGGTTCGTGGATCAATGCGCGGGCAATCATCAAGCGCCGCTTCATGCCGCCGGACAACGAACGCGACTGCACATCACGTTTGTCCCACAGGCCCAGCTGGGTCAGGTACTGCTCGGCGCGCTCCTTGGCCAGCTTGGGCGGGATGCCGTAGTACCCGGCCTGGGTCACGACGATGTCGAAGGTCTTTTCGAACTGGTTGAAGTTGAACTCTTGCGGCACCACGCCCAGGCAACGCTTGAGCGCGGAGGGCTCGCGGTCCAGGTCGTGACCGAACACGTTCACTGTGCCGCTGGTCTTGTTCACCAGGGTCGAGAGAATGCCGATGGTGGTGGATTTACCGGCGCCGTTGGGGCCGAGCAAGGCGAAGAAGTCGCCTTCGGCAACATCGAGGTCGATGCCTTTGAGGGCCTGAAAGCCATTGCCGTAGGTCTTGGTCAGCTGTCGGATGGACAGGGCGGAACTCATAGCGGGTCACTTACCGAAGAAAAAGGTGCAGGACACGCCAGGTAAAGTCACTGGCGCAGTGAGTGCAGCCATGGTGCAAGGCCAGGCTGCACAAGTACAGTCACATCTATTGATAATGACTATCGAAGCGGGTTCAAGTGAGCGCGGTCATCACTGCGGCCTGGTAGGCCGGGCGTTGCTTAAGGCGTTCATACCAGGCTTGAAGGTGGTACATGTCCGGGCGCTCGATGGGCAGTTCGAACCAGGCATAGATGAAGCTACCCAGTGGGATGTCGCCCATGCCGATCTGGTCACCGGACAGGTACGGCTGATTGGCCAGGGTTTCGTCGGCAATGGCCAGCAATTGCGCGCACTGCTTGTGCGCGGCGTTGATCGCCACCCAGTCGCGCTGGTCTTCCGGCGTGCGCAGCAGGCCCCAGAACAGGGGCCGGAATGGGGTAGCGAAGGACGATGTGGTCCAATCCATCCATTTGTCGGCCAGGGCGCGCTGGCGTGGGTCTGCCAGATACCAACCCTGCTCCGTGCCGTACTCCGCGCACAGGTAGCGGACGATGGTGTTGGATTCCCACAAGGTCAGGTCGCCGTCTTCGAGCATCGGCACCAGGCCGTTGGGGTTGCGGGCGCGGTAGTGCGGCTCGTTGACCACGCCGAAGGCGCCGCCGGCGTCGATGGATTCGAAGTCCAGGCCCAACTCGTGGGCGATCCACAGCGCCTTGCGCACATTGCTCGAATTCTTGCGGCCCCAAATCTTCAGCATGGCAACATCCTTTTGAGTGCGGAGGTGGCACAGTCTACTCCAGACCTTCGCCGCCTGTACGGGCCTCTTCGCGGGCAAGCCCGCTCCCACTGGCTCACCACCGTCTTCACGTCACCGGTATTCCTGCGTGGGTTTTACCCGCACATAGGCCGAGCCTGCCGGCCATTCACCGTCGCGGCCGCCACCGCATTCGCCAATCGCTGCCATCGCCACGTTCCGTCGTAGGAGCGGGTTCACCCGCGAAGAGGCCGGTACAGGCGAACAAATGAACTGAAACTCCCACCGCCACACCCTGTCACTGTTCTGAACATGCCGTTCACAGCATTGCGTCTAAGCTGTCTGGGACGGCTCAAGCTCTTGGTTCCAAGGAGGACCGATTATGTTGCTGTTGTGGTTGGTGGTGCTGGTGATCGGCGCGGCGTACCTCACGCACCGGCGCCTGGCGCCCTTGCAGATTCTCGGCATCGTGGCGGCCTATGTGCTGTTGATGGGCATTTTCAGCAGTGCCCCTGGCTGGCTGCTGGCCCTGATCTGGGTGGTGCTGGCCCTGAAGGTCGCCCTGGTTGCGCTTCCGCAGTGGCGGCGCAAGGTGTTTACCGCCCCGGTATTTCGCTGGTTCCAGCGCACCCTGCCGCCCATGTCCCAGACTGAGCGCGAAGCCATCGACGCCGGCACCGTGTGGTGGGACGGCGAACTGTTCAGTGGCCGCCCCGACTGGCGCACCTTGCTGGCCTACCCGGCACCGAAACTGACCGAAGAAGAACAGGCCTTCATCGATGGCCCGACCGAAGCACTGTGCGCCATGGTCAGCGACTGGCAGATCGGCCAGGACCTGGACTTGCCGCCCGAAGCCTGGGCACATATCAAGCAGCATGGCTTTTTCGCCCTGATCATCCCCAAGGAATACGGCGGCAAGGGCTTCTCCGCCTACGCCCACTCCCAGGTGGCGATGAAGCTGGCCACCCGCAGCGGCGACCTGGCCTCCACGGTGATGGTGCCCAACTCCCTGGGCCCTGCCGAACTGCTGCTGCATTACGGCACCGACGAACAACGCAACCACTACCTGCCCCGCCTGGCCCGAGGCGAGGAAATCCCCTGCTTCGCCCTCACCGGCCCACTGGCCGGCTCCGACGCTGGCGCCATGCCCGACACCGGCATCATCTGCAAAGGCCAGTGGCAAGGCGAAGAAGTGATCGGCCTGCGCCTGAACTGGGAAAAGCGCTACATCACCCTCGGCCCGGTCGCCACCCTGCTGGGCCTGGCCTTCAAAGCCTACGACCCCGACCATCTGTTGGGCGAACAGGAGGAGCTCGGCATCAGCCTGGCCCTGATCCCCACCAACACGCCCGGCGTCGAAATCGGCAAACGTCACCTGCCGCTGGGCGCCGCCTTCATGAACGGCCCCAACAGCGGCAAAGACGTGTTCGTACCGCTGGACTTCCTGATCGGTGGCCAGGCCATGCTCGGCAAGGGCTGGATGATGTTGATGAACTGCCTGTCGGTAGGTCGCTCCATCTCCCTGCCTGCTGTGGGTACAGGGGCGGCCAAGTACACCAGCCTGGTGACCGGCCAGTACGCTAATATCCGTGAGCAGTTCAACGTGCCACTGGCTGCCTTCGAAGGTATCCAGGAATCGCTGGCACGCATTGGCGGCAACGCCTGGCTGATGGACAGTGCCCGCCTGCTGACCGCCAACGCCGTAGACCTGGGCGAGAAACCTTCGGTGCTGTCGGCGATCCTCAAGTACCACCTGACCGAACGAGGACGCGAATGCATCCAGCACGCCATGGACGTGCACGGCGGCAAGGGCATCATCATGGGCCCGAACAACTACCTGGGCCGCAACTGGCAAGGGGCGCCGATCTTCATCACGGTTGAGGGCGCCAACATCCTTTCGCGCAATTTGATGATCTTTGGCCAGGGTGCAATTCGCTGCCACCCGTTCGTGCTCAAAGAGATGGCCTTGGCCGGGCTCAAGGATCAAGACCAGGCGTTGAGAGCGTTCGACGATCTACTGATCAAGCACATCATGTTCGCCGCAGGCAACGCCTCCAGTACGTTGATCCATGGCCTGGGGCTTAGCCGTCTGGAAACGGTCCCAGGCGACGCGCTGAGCCAGAGCTACTTCCGCGCCCTTAATCGCCAAGCTGCAGCGTTCGCATTGCTGGCGGACCTGTCCATGCTGCTGCTCGGCGGCACTCTCAAGCGCCGAGAACGGCTCAGCGCACGGCTGGGCGATGTCCTCAGCTATCTATACCTTGCCAGCGCTGCGCTCAAGCGTTATCACGATCTGGGTTCGCCGGAGCACATCAAGCCGCTGCTGCGCTGGGCCATGGAAGAAAGCTTGGGCCAGGCGGAAAAGGCCCTCGACCGCTTGCTGGACAATTTCCCCAACCGTTTTGTCGGCTGTGCGCTAAGGGTATTGGTGTTCCCTTTGGGCCGCCGCCATACCGGGCCTAGCGATGAGCTGGATGCCGAGGTGGCGGGCCTGATTGGGCGGAGCAAAGGAGATCCGGCGCTAGAGGAGTTGCTGGCGGGATGCTTCAGGCCCAGCGCCGAAGGCGACCCGGTCGCTACCCTGCAAACGGCCAGCGACCTGATGGCCGAAACTGCACCGCAGGCCAGGGAACTTCAGCAAGCAATGCGAGCCGGTAAGTTGCGTGTTGCTGCAGGTGAAGGGCCAGTCGAGGCAGCGGTCCGAGCCGGTATATTGCACCCGGCGCAAGCACGGCGCCTAGAGGAGGCCGAACATCATAGACGCCAGGTGATTGAGGTAGATGCATTCGATAAAGAAAGTCTCGCATTAACCAAGGGCAAAATTCGTTAGGTGGCTGCGGCATAACACCGATGAGGCCAAGAAGTGCCTCATCGGTTCGCTGCGCGGAGGCGTCCTGGCGCCGCAGTGAAAGCGCATATCAGCTTTCGAACAATGCTACAAACTGCGGTGGGGTATACAGGGGGACCGGTATGACTGTGACCGCCCAGTAAAGAAGACTGGAACTGCCCCGATCGCGCCCAGCAATTACGGTGAATGGCGTAGGCACTTCAGGCCCTTGAGTAAATACACCCTCTCTGGACACTGATCCATTACCAGCGATGATCTTCCACTCAGTATTATCGTCAGGCACAGGCACCTCCCTCCCAACCTCAGTATCGAAATACCAGAGCTTAAGTTTCAGCGCACTCCCTTCCAGTGCAAACTTCAAATAGTGAGTTTGTGGAGCATAGAGCGTGACAAAGGTTGACACGGCGCTCTCATTATTTACAGTTACCTGAATTAAATCCGTACTCGCCCAATCGCGCAGTGCCTCCAGTATCGCCGGCGCCTGGAGGGTCTTGCAGTCTTCCTCATAGTCAATGGGTGACAGTTGGTTCGCAGGAGGCACATAATAATGAGTGCCATTTTCTTGATGAAGCCCGCCTCTATGCTCACCTATGAACTTGACCTCGGCAGTGCCAGAGCGAGAGATCTCAAGCGGCTGTTTGCCATAGCCGGCACCAACAACGCTGATCAGAGGGCTGACAGTGAGGGCACCTGGGGCATTGCCCACCTGCGGCGCTGTCTGCGCATTGCTGGTCCGACGGTAGCCAAAGGCAAAAGCGACCCTTCCGGTAGGTGTGTCTTGCGAGGGATCGTATGTTACGGTTCCTGGCGGAACCACTAACGAAGGCAACCAGGCAACGTCCAATGGCGGCTTATTCAACATGTTCTCCGGAAATGCCAGCGCTACACTGCTCATCCAGAAATCACTTTCAGCTATGCCGTTCAATGGTGACGCTAACGGGTCCGAGTCCAGGACTGCGAATGAGGGTGAAAACAGATGGTAGAGCATCCGGTCGACTTGGGAGATTATTGGCACGACTGTCAAATCGCGCAGCAGTGGATTAATCGGAACCGGTAACGCATAGAGAACGACCGCTTTTCTTCCATCATAATGTTCTGCCAATAGCCGTTTATCAGTATCGTTGCCGCCGTAGCTATATTCGACATCCCCATCCCACACAACCGTAAGCTCCCGACTCGGCAGCGACTTGTAAATAAATTTATGCCGCTCGCCACCATCGACAAAAGAAATATCGATAGCCAACACCCTGTCGCGGGGCAGATTCATCTTTCGGATACTGCTCAACCAAGGGCTACTCGAACCTTGTTCGGTAAGCAGAACAACCTCCTGTTCATATAACGCTCGCTGCCTAAGGGTCAGGTACAGTCTGGGATTCGAATGAGTATATTCAAGCTTGGGTAATCCCATCCGAATATGTTTGATTTTTCGGGTATTCCCTGCTGCCTCCCTGTCTAGAACAATCAACTCTCCTGGTTCATCTGACAATTCAGGGTAGCGCGCCTGCCAGCAGGACCCAAGCATTTCAGCCTTTATTGTGATGCCTACCATCACAAGCTCTTTTGATAATTTACTCGACATACTCGTTGCTCCTCGAAATCGAAACACCAAACCAGATCAGCTCTATGCGTTTCGTAACGTTGACCCAGCCGCCCGCTCGACGCTACTGGCAAAAATGTCAGTGCGGCGCTCGATTCAGCTGGATGCGCTGCAACGAGGTACAATGCCTTCATCACCCCTGCATCAGGATCAACCCGTGACCACCCCCTACCAGCGTTACAACCTTCAGCTACTAGAACACCTGCGCACCATCCTGGTCGCTCTCGAAAACGCCGAGCAAGTACCCGAGGAAAGCCATGCCTTGTTTCTGGAGCGCTTCGACGAACTGTTAAGCCTGCTGCCGCAGGACCCGCTACATAGCCAATACCTGGGGCAGGATCTGCTTTGCCAGGTGATCCAGCGCTACCCGCAAATCGCCCACTTGGTGCCACGCGACCTGCTCTGGTTCTTTGGCGGCGACTGCCTGCACTTCATGCCCGATGAAGAGTTGAACCTGTATCAGCAGCTGGAAGAGCGCCGCTATGAAGCCGAGCAGAATGGCGAACCCTTCGACTGGCATCAGCAGAAGCAGTTGCTGGCTGCTTCAGGCCATAGCCACTGACCATCCATTTCGGCAGGCGTCGCGCTCTCCACACATCAAAAAGAATTCTCCTACAGATTACCTTTTGCGATCTCCGTAGGCTTGCACAGTACCGATTCAGCCTCCCTCTACGGGATGCCGGATCGGCATACACCGACAACCACCTACCGGATCGCAAAATTAATGAAACGTATTCTTACACTGTTCGCGCTGGGCCTGAGCTGCAGCTCTGCCATGGCCTACACTGGCGTCATCGAATTCGAAGGCTCCGTGAGCCCCGGCGGCACCTGCCCGATCGACGTTGTGACACCTGGCGCCGGTGCCTTGCCGAAGATCTCCATGGGTAACTTCAAAGTCGAGGACTTCAAGGCGGTAGGCGACAAAACCCAGTTCGAAAAGTTCGCCCTGCGGGTTGACAACAGTATCTGCAGCCTTGGCGCAGACTCCACGGCAACCGTTAGGTTCAACGCCAACTATGGCACCGACCCCTCTGGCACGCTGTTTAGCCTGCAAAGCGGCCTCGGCTACAGCTCTGGCTTAGCGCTGGCTATCTACGACAAGAACGGCTCTCTGCTCCCCCCGGGTACAGACTCTGTTGAATACCAGAACGTAGAAAGAGAGGACATGAACTTCTCCGCACGGCTACACAGCATTGCACACCCCGTGACCGAAGGGAAAATCCTGACAAGCGTCAACTTCCTGGTTGACATTCCTTGACACCGGCACCCAGCAAGTGCAGACCGCTGCGCTTGCTGGCGGCCATTTACAGAACACCCACCTATGCCTACCTCACTTCTGCGCAACCTGCTGTTGGTTGCCGCCACCACAAGCGGCTTCATGTCGGCTGCCCAAGCATCACTCACCCTCAGCGCCACACGCATCATCCACGGCAGCGACAAACAAAGCAGTTCGATCATCGTTGCCAACCCCAGCACTCACACTTTTGCGGCCCAGACCTGGGTCAACACCGAAGCGGACGACAGCACCACCACTGTGCCCCTGATCGCCACGCCTGCCCTGTTCAGGCTGGATCCTGGCAACGAACAAACCGTACAGATCAATCGCCTCCCCAATGACCTGCCAAAGGATCGGGAATCACTGTTCTACTTCAACGTGCAGGAAATCCCTCAAGCAGATGACGAGCCATCGAACACGTTGACCATTGCAATGCGTACCCGGATCAAACTGTTCTATCGCCCAGCCGGGCTGCAAGGTTCTCCGGAAGAAGCCTTGAAGAGCTTGCAGTGGTCCGTGCAACACACCAACGGCAAAGCAAAACTGTTAGTGCACAACCCTTCGCCCTACCATTACACCTTCCAGCGCGTTCAAGTAGGCCACCTCACAGCGCGTGAAAGCGTCGAGGCCCGGGAGATGGTTGCCCCAGGGGGTACACAGGCCTATGCCCTTCCAACGCCAGTTCCAGCGCCAGGCATGCAGGTATTTTTTACCACAATCAGCGATTTTGGCGGCACAACCAAAGAGATCACGGCACCCGTATCCGGGCTGTGAGGGTACTGCGGCTCAGGGTATCAGTGTTGGGCTCAAGAGCGGGAAGTTCACCGGAACGCCCTGCGCGGCAAATCTGACCTGCACGTGCAGGGTGAACCGGACGTCGAGCTCCAGCGTCTCCAGGTAGGACTTTAATACGACCACATCGTCAGCCTGACCTATGCCTCCAATCAGATCAGCAGGCTTGACTTCATAGTCTTTCAGCACCTGGAATGGCTCTGCATCCCCGCCATTGTTCAACGCCCCAGTGACCCAGATGTCGACGAACTGCCCGTCAGCCATCAACGGCCAGGTACCCAGCGTTACGGGAATACGGTCTGGCGCCTTTGACAGGCTCAAATTGTTGCTGGCGACGCCATCTAGCTGAACCCTGGGCAAACCCTCGCTCAGCGGTGATATGAACAGATCGACCGCTGGCGACGGATAATCATGACGCTTGTCGCCAGACGCCACGAACTTCACCTTGGTGGTGATTCCGCTCTGCGCCGCGATTTTCTGCACCGGAATCTCAAACGCTCGCTCTTGCCCCTCATAGCCAGTCGTCGCGGAGAAATAGCCAGGATCACCGGGCTCCCCCCATTCGACTCGCAGCGCTTCATCCGGATAAACCAAAGCGTCAGCCGGCACCACCACCAGCAACGGCAGCTCCAGGTCATTCAGCGCAAGGCGCAACTGGCCCCCCGTTCCCTCGACCTGCTCAATGTCCGGTAGCGGAAAGGTTCGCGCACCTGCCGATACGGCCACCTTCAAGGGTTTGGAAAACGCGCTGAGGTTGCCTGCTCGATCCTTGATCGCATAGTGCAGGTAGCGATTACCGTCGCCGCGCTGAAGAATCATTTCACTTTCAAAGTCGATGTAAAACGGGCCAGAAATGTCTTCGTAGCCCACTTCGTATCGATCAACCTCGTTCTCGTCTAAAGACTCGTCATCCCAGTAGTAGATAATCGTGTCACCCGCCACGGGCGTCGTGTACCGCGGCACCTCGGTTCGCAGGCGCTGGCCATGGTTTCTCAGATAGCGCTCCGTCAAGCCGTCGCGCTCGATTTCATCCGCGTCCTCCACTATCGTCAGCATGCCCCGCTCCCCGCCCAATGCGGGCGGAGCGAGGTCAATCAACAACTCCAGGACCTCGGAGGGGCTCATGCCACCGGTTCCCGTCACCTCATAACGCAGTTCATGGGCTCCGCTCACGAGTTTTTCCACTGGAACGCTAAAAATCAGGTCCTCAGGTGGCACCTCAGATTCCCAGCTTTTTTCAGCCACAACGTCATCATCCCAGAAAAGCTGGAGGACTTCCGGCCAACCGGGTTCCGGAAAGGAGAAAGGCCACATGGGTACCACTACGGCTAAAGCTTGCTCCGTTGCAACGACGGGTAAAAGGTTCTGATCGCCGCCTGGAATATCTTCGAGCAGCGCTGGCACCTGTGCAGGCAGCAGCAATGCACGGTCGCCTGGTGGTATGGAACTCATTTGTCTCGCTCTCCTTGAATGGAGGCCAAGCGACCTCCTCAATTAGCGCTTACCAGTTGTAGCGCATACCCAGGTTCACACCCCAAGGCTGGTCAACGTGCTCACCACGGCTGTGATCAAGGTCGACATGCATTTGCAGTCGCTCGGCCACCGCTACCGCCAGGCCTGCCCCCAGCTCCAGCCGCGAGCCCGAAAGGTCATTGGAAAAACGGTTTCGGTTGACCTTCACATCGTTATTGTCGATGAACTCATGAACGTAGGCTGCACGCAGATATGGCTGGATGACACGACCGTTCTCCACCTCAAAATTACGGCCAAATGTCGCCCCTGCCTTGCCAAGCACGGAGGCCACGGCGTCACCCTCAGCCTGCAGGCCATTATCCAGGTGGTAATCCTTGCCTTGGAAATACGCCGTGGACCATTGGGCAAACGGCTCGATGAAATACCCTTGCTCCAGTTCGATATGCCGCCCAAACTCGGCCGACATGCCGATAGCCTGGCTGCTGTAGTGCCCCTTGGCCCGGGTGCCGTCACTCATCGCAACTTTCGAATCATTATCGAAGCGGTTGAGTTTCATAACGCCATCGAAGTAGTAGCCACTGCTTCGATCGAGCCAAGTGGTGTAAAGCCCCAGGTAGTAGCTGTCGATATCGCCACTGGTGCCACCACCGAGGTCCAGATCCGAACGGCTATGGCCGGCCAATATACCGAGCAACCACTGACCGTCCCCCACCGGCAGCGGCGCGTCCGCCCCCAGGGAAAACCCCTGCTGAGTTTGCTTGTAGGCAACGCCGGAACTGGCGGCCACGTCGTACTTGTTGCCATAAGTACGCATCCAGCCACCTGCCTTGCCATTGTCCAGCCGCAGTTCTCCCATGCGGCTGCGCAAAGATGTCAGCTCGCCGTACCATACAGTGGGTGCTGCATTGAACAACGCCATTACAGAACTTGTGCCGGGGCTGATGATCTTGCGCGAGCCATCCAGGTACCAGTCGTTGCCTCGCTGAACGAGCTCATAGGAAAAGGCCCCCAGGTCCACTGTGCCGTTGACCAACGAGAACGAAGCGTCACCACCGCCTGTGTGCACCACCTGAAGGTTGCCTTCCTCCTGTGGCTCTGCACCACTACTGCCAATCAACAAATCGTGATTGCCACTGGCATTGCCCGTGATATCAAGAAAATCGGTTTGTCCGCTGGTGAAGTCTGCATGCATGACGAAAGCGCCGCTGCCCGACAAGCTATCCAGCGTCAGGCGGTGGTAGTCGGTGGGCTGGCCAAACTCCACCGTACCGCCATCGAGGGCCAGATCACCCACGCTGGCATCTGCGACCATGATCCAGCGCGATTGATTGCCGATGGTCAATTTACCGACATTTTCCAACTGCCCAGTAAGCGTGGCTTGCTTGTCCAGCATAACGGCAGCGCTGGAGCCTTGCTCAGCCCAGATATTCCCCTCCAGATGACTATTTTCGACGGTCAGTTCGGCATTGGACTGGTTACGTACCTCAAGCAGGTTTCCATTGCTGCCACTTAATTGCGACCCGTTGCTGACGGTGATCTTTGCCGCTACCGCCCCTAGTCGACCACCTCCTACCACTATGGCGGCACCGTCTTGCCCGACGACTTGCGAACCGTCCAGCTCGACCCTGGCCTCACCCGCAGTGCCATCGGCACTGACCAGAATCCCCTCTTGCGCACCGATGATCTGGCTGCCCTGTGCCTCCAGCCAGCCATTGAACATCCGCACGCCGGCACTGCCCGGGCCTGTGCCCTGTACCTTGCTGCCATTGAGGTGCAACTCGGAAGTGCTGGCAACGGAGGCACCGCCATTCTTGCCGGTCACGGTACTCCCGCTGAGCCAGGCTGCCGAACCGCCCACACTACTACGGGCAACGACGACGCCACGATCCTCACTGGCAATGCTGCTGCCATTGATGATGGCCTGCGCGCCCCCCTCCATGAGCACGCCATCGTCCGTTGCAATAATTGAACTGCCGTTGAATTCCAGTGCTCCCCCTTCGCGCAGGAAAATCTCCTCGGTGGTCGCACCATTGGCTGTCAAAGTAGCGCCATTCAAAACCTGATAACCGACCAAGGGATTGGAACCATCGATAACCGTATCACGCTCGATAATGGCCTGGGCGGCCAAAAGATTACCGGCGTACATACCAACAGGCAATGCCGTCACGCAATACACCAGGCCACGGCAAAACTTTCGCTGAAATAACGTGCTGCTCATGTCAAAACTCTCATGGTATTCAGGTTCAGGTACCACCTTGGCGATTAGGAAAAATGCGCAAGCCAGCACCAGCAGCAGTCAAGCTACAAGGATCAAAACCTCGCTCATATAGGAATTATCCTACAAACGTCAGGGAATAAACCGACACTGCACAGAGGCCATCCGTGCAGTATCGGCTCGGGCCGATACCTAAGGGCCGTTAGGATCGCAAACGCCTGAGGGGGGAATGAAAGAAAGCCCGACCTTGGCCACTTCGGAAGTGACATCTCCCCTTGCCATCTTCAGGGTGTAGGTAACATTTGCCCTGGAGCTTTTATACTTGATGTCGTCAGAGCCATCATAAGTAGGTTCGACATTCTCATAAAAAGGGATGCGCCAGACAAAACCAGTAACCGGATGTTCTTCATCCAATGTGATTGTTTCCTCTAACCTGACGGCGTCAATTTCCTCAAAACCTTCTTCATCGGTGCGCCCGCGATAAACCCACCATTTGACGTCAATTTCCGCGAACGCACTATATTCCTGATACTCAGTAAGGTTTGGGATCTGCACCTCGACTGCAGGTCCGTCAGGATGACTTGCCGTTGCCTTGATGCTATTGCAGGTGACCCATCCATTGACCAAGTGATCGAACGCGGCGGCTACTGGGGTGATGGTAATGGCGTCAACCTTGACTAAGGTAATGGCAGATCGCACGGGGTTGTGCACCCCAGGGCGCTTGGCCTCGTAGTCCACAGGCACAGCGGAGTCGTTGCCAACTTTTTCAATAACCTCCCAAGGAACTTCAAGATCAATTGTGTCCCCTGGTGTGTCGGATTCTAGCACCTTGTGGGTCGCCGCTACCTCATCCGCCCAATAGAACGTCAGTTCATCATCTTTTTCGGCAAAATCGTAAAGTTCAAACGCCAGATCCGCTGGGGATTTTGCGTCACGCGCATCCAACTCATCTGTTAGGCCGCTGTTCCGGCCGGTGATAACGACCTTTTTCAAATCTGGATGAATCGGCAATGGCCAAGTCGGGTCGGGGCCGCCCGGATCCATGGTTTCGAAATCGACCTGGATATCAATATCAGCGCTTCCCATTGGGTGGCTGCCACGCAGCAGTGTATAACTGACCTTGGTTGGCACTTGGCCTGAGCCGCTGCCGTACTCCTTCAGCATTACCTCGTGGGGTACCCTAACCCGAATAAAATCATCCGGAGCAGAGCCGACCGTTTCACGCTGCAAAGGTGTGCCACCCCATTTCACATCTACGAAATCGCCGCCCTTCTTGCCCTCGTAAACCGGGACCCAAACTTCAACGCCCTCGTTGGCGTCAGCCTGGTCGATCAGGAACCCGTCGCCTGCCGTGGCAAGCGGCACAACAGGAGGGTCAAAAATAGTGGGGAGCTGGCCAAGTGCCACTGCAATGCTGGTGTAAATAGAGATTTCACTGACGTTGCCAGCCTTGTCTATCAGCAAGTAGACCACGAACACGCCACCGTCGCCCACTCTGCGAATGTCCGCTCCAGAAATCTCCAACTGCTGATCAGCTCCGGTTGTATCCAGACGCAGAACGGGTTCGTCCAAGTCTGCAGCGTCTAAGGGGAGGCGGTTCATCCAGTATACAAAGACCTTATCGCCTTCTGCCCAATCTGGATAGCTTGGCAACGTCAGAACGGCCTTGTCGCTGGCGGCACCCAAGGAGTCATCAGTCACTACAGGAATGCTGGGGAACTTGGGGGGGGGAGTATGATTGTAGGGGGGGACACGATCAAAAATCAGTGTCAGCGGGTTAGAGAAAGCAGTATCGTCAAACTCGTTGTAGATCCAGCTCCTGAAGTAATGGGTACCCTCCAAAGCCATTTGGTCCTTGCCTTTATTCAACTTGATTGGATAAGGCTCAGGAATTGGATGCTGATCATATTCTATGGTCTCCTCATGGAGCACGGTCCAGACCGTTCCATCGCGTGAGTGCTCGATACGAAGCAAATCCTTGTAGGAATAAGACCACGCCGGCACACTCAAAACAAAATCGAGCGTATCGTCTTTCAAGTAGCGGCTGCGCACCAGCCCGGTGCCTTTATCAGCTAACATTTCATCGGCGATCTGCAGATCGTCCAAAACCGGATCAGGCTCAAGTGAACGGCGCGTTTGCCAGGCCGTGATCAAGCGTCGATAAGCCTGGCGCACACGTTCGGATGCAGTTTTATTTTGACGGGGAGCACTCATATTTTCTCTCTCTAAACGAGGACAAAACAGACGACACGGGCTGATTTAAAGCGATACGCCCCCTGCATGGCAACTGGCATTTTTACCAGGTAGCGCAACACGCTAATATATTTCGCCCAACAATAAGGGGTTGCAGCACAACCCCTTCACTACAAAAATTATTGCAGTTTGAGCTCTAGATAATTGCGAGGGTTCAGCTCACCGGAAAACAGCAGCCTGAGCTTGTGCTTGTTCCCGTAATTATCGGTAACTGTGAATTTTATGGGATTCGTCAGCACCTTTCGGTATGAAGTGTCTCTATATTCATCCCAGAACGTCAACCCCGAACTGCGATCCAGTGTCACCAGTATCGCGCCGGCCGTAGGCTCCTCCTGGCCGTGGAAACCATATTCAAGCCCGGTAATTTTGACTTCCGGCTCACTGACCAACAGTTGTAGTTCAGCTTGATAATTCACGCCTGACGGCACGTCCGTCTCTTCATCTGGTCGCCGTGGTTTGAAGGCGATCCCGGTGTAGCTGCCAAAAGTCTCTTCGATTTGTTCCGACTCCCACTTGACCATCGACATTGAGTCGAACGCGACATCGACGAAACTGATCCCCTCTCCAGACAGCTCCCAATAATCGGTGGTCGAGTGCCAGTAGTTGAAGCGATCGCCTTCGTAATCCTCACCTTTCTGGCTCGCGACGCGCTTACCCATCGCTGGCCAGTTGAAGTATTTCAAGCTTTTCTCAGGCAGCGGAATACCTTCCAGCTGAATTTCGCCTTTGATGTCGTCGATATCCATCGATTGCTGCCAACCACGGTTATGATCCTGGAACTTTGCCCTAAAATTGGCCGTTTCCGCTTCGCGTGAGTGCACGTAGACGGTGACCGTGCGCTTGCCTTCATGCTCCGCAAACACACGCTGCGTTTCTGCGGGTACCGTAGTGGGGTAATAGTCGATAATCTTGTTGCGCCGCTTGTTGGCCATCCAGGTATGATTGCTATCCTCTGGAATCCCTATCTCGTCCCCTGTCAAATAGGGGATGACATTGTTATTTCCATCCGTGAGAACCAGCGTTCTCAGTTCCAATTCATCGACCGGGTCCCATATTTCATCACCGTGCGAATTTTCGAAACTATGGGTAGCAATCACGATGTCTATGCCAACCTGCTGCAAACCATTGGCAAACACCTGATTTCGAGCCAGGTTGTTACGCTTCAAACTGAACTCTTTCAGTGTTTTCCACCGCTCCTCCAACGCCAGGGCCTCGGCAGGCGCCGGTGCCGGCGTCCGGTGCTCGACGACAGCCGCGCCGGCAAATGGCCCCGCAAATCCCACGACCACGCTTACTTCTTCGTTGGTTTGCGCGGGCGCCGTGTAAACCCCCGTCTCAGCGTCGATCTGCCCAGGGCCAAACAGCTGCCACTTGTCCGCTTCCTCACCCACCAGGCTGAACAGCAGGGTGCCATTTGGCAACAGGCGCGGTACAGGCAACGGCTCGATATCCAATCTGTGGCCAACGCCAAACAACACAATCGTGGCATGGCCCGTATTCTCGCCATCGCTGACTTCAATGCGCTGCAAACGTACGAAGGGAGTATTCTGGCGCGTGGGCTTGAACGTGGCTTGGTGAGCGTCTTCAGGGTCGGGGTGGAGCTCACCCATTTTTTCACCAAGTGCTTTCCATGTGACGCCGCTACCTCCAGATACGCGCAAGACAACGTCCTCATAGTCTGGATACCAGGTAACCACGCGCGGCGAAATTGTCAGCGGCTCCGCAGCTTCGATCACCAATGCCGCCCGAGTTGCACTATCCGCCTCCTCTGAAACCTTCGCTGTCACCACAGTCAAACGTTGAGTGCTTCCAAACTCTCCGATCGGCCTTGCGCGGTACACACCTTGCTCGGAAATCGTGCCTGCAGTCCTGGGGCTGCTGAAGCCATTCGCCTGCCAGCCAAACAGCGGACCGCCATTGGACTTAAATTCAACACCTTCCCCTGCGGCGATGCTGCTGAGTACGGGGGAAAGCCAGGCCCCACGGGAATTGGGTTTAAGTTCCCCAAAACAGATCATGTCGTGAGGGAGTGGGCGCTCATCGTCAGCAGCAAAGGTCGACCCACCCGGTAAAACCATTTGCGACAAAAATTGCTCAGCTTGCCCTGTCCCAATCAGTGCCCTCAGCCTGCCTATCAGCAGAGCGCTACCCACATTATCAGCGATGTCGTCAACTTTGCGGGGCAATAGATAGGGCATTGATCCCGGAATATAACCGCCTTGCGCAGAACCGTGTAGTTGCATAAGCAGGAGTATGGCACCATCGGTTTCAGGCATACCGCCAGTACCGGCGCCATCCGGGGCCTTTTGAGTTATAGGCGTAACCTCGACAACCGTAAAGACGTCTTGGGAAGTTGGAGCCATGGTGTAGAACGTATAAGGCTGCGCAAATATCGGCTGTTGTCGCAACTGCTCCAGCATGAACCGCCCCATGCGATCAGTCGCTCCCCGGCCAAGGCTGCAATTGGGATCTGTTGCATTGATCATATCCAGCCCCAACTGCAATTGCCTGCCACCCGAGCCCTCGACGGGTATCACCACAAGTTCGGCTGTAAACGCTAGCCAGTAGCCAAGGCCCTGTGATAACTGATGACTGTCACGTAAGTACTTCGCCTCCCCGGGAAACATCGACCAGCGCGCGCAGCGTCCGGCAATCAACTCCATGCGCACACGTACCCTGTTGCTCTTACCCGAAGCGTGTTCGAATGACAGGGCTGGCGGACCGAACATCAGCCCCTCGAAATCCACCCGCTCGCTTCTGTCTTCATACGCATAGTAGGTTTCAGTAATAGGCTGGATAAAATCCATCTCGCTCAACCGCTCGACGAATTTAGCCTCAAGCAGCGTATTGACCGTATCACGCCCAAGTGCCAGGATCGCCCCCCACTCATGAACAGCGGAGCCCTCGCCAAGTTTTTTAAGTAACGCTTCTTTTGAGTTGATGCTCATGGTTAAGCCTCCTTCTTAAACGCCGTGTTAATGGCAACAGCGTGCTTCGCAGTGGGGGATAACATCACCACGCTGTAACTCCAGAGCGCGAGACGTTCTGCAGGCGTCTCGCGACCGGCCACAATGATATAGGGCCCCTCAGATGGACCCGGTTGATAAACACCGGTAGCAGGGTTAATCTGGCCTGTGCCTAAAAGTACGGCCCATTTGGTCTCTTCAGGCTTGAGCTCCACTTCTTCACCGGTTTCCATACTGTCATACGCAACCGCAAGCTGCCACGCCCCTTCAGGTAACTGTGTGGCCTTGATTTTTGCGGTGGCAGTCGTCCAGGGTACAATGACATCAATCCACTGTGCCAACCCGCCAGCTGAAACTTGCACCCGGTCCAGATGCACAAGCGCCTCCACCTCTCCGGGCGTCCCCGGCGTCCTTTTCGGGGAAACATAGATTCGAACATTCTTGCCCTCTGGAATGTCCAGATCACTGTCACTGTCTTCTGGCAAGCGTTGAATGCCCTTGCTGCCGTTGACCATGCTCCAGGTCAGTTCGTTTTTGCTATCGCCGCCAACCAACACATAGCGTGGAGGGCGGCTAGTGAGTTCGCTGGAGTCGAACTGCGCGACCAAGAAGTATGGATAGACGGCGACACTGTTCGACACAACGGTAATCAGTGCACTGCTGGTGTTGCCGGAGGCCGTAGCCGTCACGATCACACGTTTGTGGGTACCGCTAATCGATGCAGCAGGAGGAGGGGTATAAACACCATCGACTATTGTGCCAGCGTCTGCTGATTCGTCTTTCAGTGGTTTGACTTGCCAATCCACGGGGCCATCCGGCTTTGGGTCGAGGCTTAATGTCACCGTCTCACCGCCGCCGGCACTGATAACAGTCTCTAGCGGTTCTATGGCAAACGTTGTCAATTTTGGCGCAAGATCACCCAGAAGCGAGAGCTCGCCAGGAAATTGCAGGCTTCGCGGGGTGGCGACGTCCGCGCCACGGAACAGCAGGCCATTGAGACGCAACAAGTTAAATTGAACGCTAACATCGGCAAGCGGCTTGAATTGACTGATGAATGTGTCTAATGCAGTTCGAACGGGCACCATGACGTAATCTTCGGCCGCTATCTTTGCATAGTCATCATAGAAGCTCCATTCGGAGCCCCAAAACTCAATGCCACACTCCACATTTGGCCCGCTAACGACAATATCAATGTCTCCCTCTCTGGAGCCATCCTTAGTCAGCCCTAATTCCAAGCTGCCGTCTATTTTTATCGTAATTCTCCCGCTTGGGCGCATGACCTTGACACCATCCGGGTGTACAAATTCTACAACAAAGTCCCCTTCAGCAGCAGTCGAAGTATTATAACTCAGCACACCCGCATCATGCTTAATTTCAAAAAGCGGCCTTAAATTCATATCAGGCCATTTGAAGCGCCGCACCGAGAAGTTTTCATAATGCTCCGTTCTACTGACATCTTCCGCAGGAGCAGAAAAATTTAAGTCCGCAGTAACATTAGTATAAAATCCGTACCGATCAGGATCCACCTTCACATTCTTCAGACCTTCGAACTTCCCAATCACATCAAGCAACAATTGTTTCAGCCAAATTTTATTACTGTAAATCAGGTTCATCGTATACGGGAGTTCGGCGTCATCAATGGGACTGGGTAACAGGTACGGCATGGCGTCGTCCTGGCCTGGGAAATTCCCACCTGTCTGGCCTTCGAACGCAACCCCTACGATAACAGCGCCTTCTTGTTTTTCTTCCTCACTCGCATTGACAATCTCTTGCGCCTTGGCATATGAATGTGTACGCACCTCGAAAGCGCTTGGACTTAACTCTCCTTCTACTGGCTTGAGAACATTGAGCTCCCACACCCTTTCTTTTTCCTCCAGTTCCTTAAACTTTTCCGAGATTGCCTCACCCAGCCTGTCATTCAACTCTCCCCACGATGCGACCTCAAACTTGTAGCTTCCGCCTTTGGAAAGATCAAGCGTCACCCGCCCCTTATCGTTGACCTTACCGTCATTGGATTCATTCAGAAAAATATCCATGCGCACCGTGGGTGCTGTGAGCGGGTCCAGATTCGAATAGCTCACGAGTTCATCCTGACTGCTCCCCGGGGGTCGCCGGAACTGAACAATAAGACCACTCACTACATTCATGCTCAATCGGGCCCGGGATCCACCCAAGCTGGAGTTCACGAAAGACAGTACCGGCCTGTCAAACTTCAGGTCGCTCACAGTCGTCGTCAACCCGTCGACCGTGCGGCTAAAATCGATCGGGCGCATAAAGTTTCCGAGATCCAAATTCTCAATATGTTCTTGAGCCAATAGCCTATTGGTTTTGAAACGATCATAAACCAACAGCGCGTCCCAGTCATACGTACGCGGCTGCAATTTCATCCAGGCTATATACTTCTCCATGGTTGGCCTAGGCATATCAAGCTCCTCGATATATTCAGAAAATATAGACACATGTTCAGTACATTTTTATTGCTTCGTTCATCGCCATCGACCGGCTTATTCCACAAGTTTGATGGACTGGCTGGGAAAGGCATAATAATGCGCCCCTCCATCAAAGCTCATCCGTACATGCAGCGTGAAGTCGGAACCCTTCTCAAGCTGTTCCAGTGTCGCCCTCGCCAGTGTCGCCTTGATGCCACTTTCTGCCTCACTTTTAGTCACAGGTTTCGACGCATCGCGAATGGTTCCATTAAAGCCGCCACTTGAGGTGACGCCAGTAATTGACAGTTCAATAAGATTCCCTTCGACACCGTAATACCAAGTACCCAACGTTAGGTCGACACCCGTAGCGGGAACGTCCTTCAACGACAATTCACCCGACACCACCCCATCGCAAACAATTCTTGGATATGTGTTTCCAGGGAAAGGCTGGATACGCAAGTGGTACGGGTCCGATTCAATCGGGTCACCTTCACCGATTACCCAATACACCACGTTGAATCGGCGGCTCTCATCCACCGCGCTTCTGCCCATATTCGCTGGCACATATTGGGCCGGGATGTAGAAGAGAAGCGGGTTGTCGTCTTCTGGATCGGCTAGGTATGCGCCGTAGCCAGGCCAGCCGCGCCATTCGACCTGAGCCGTTTCGCCCGACATGAGAACATTGGGAACCTCTACCCAAACCCCACCTAACCCATCGCTGGCCACCATAGTCCCCCGGTCTTTTTGGCCGGCGTCCGGTTTTGCCACAGAGATCAACGGTGCGGACAGTTCACGCTTGTTCTCTATGCTTACGGGCAACACCTGCGATTGTTGCCCGGCACCCTCACGACCAAAAAGGTAATGGAGCCTGACGCTACGACCTTGGTTTTCGAGCAGGTAGTCGACCGGAATATGAAAGGCAACTCCTTTTACAGTCTGAGTACTGGCATCCACGCGAATGGTCCGCAAAAAATCTCGAACAGGACTACGCCAGCACAAAGTAACACGGTCTGAAACCGCCATCCCTGGGTATGCGTCTACCCAGATCGCCACGCCCTTTGTAAAGTTATCCGGGTTTAATGGGTCTCCCGGCGCATGGTCGACGATAACAGGCTCAGGCAAAAATCCGGGCAAGCTTTGCTTAGAGTCGATGATAAATGCCTGCTGGGGCGACTTGGCTGTTTTTCCATCGCCGAAATCAATTTGATAAAAAACCTCAGCACGACCACCCTCAATCAACAGAAATTCATTTTTACCCACTGTGAATGTGAGCGCCTCGTTAGCCAGGTGCTCGGCGGCCACCTTCAGCTTCTTGATAACAGGATCTTCCGGCTGTCCAGCCGCATCAAAGCCCTTGAGAGTAAATGTGATCGCGTCACCTTCTTGCAGCGCCTGATACGGCGCGACAACAAAGGTCACACCTGCAGCTTCTAGTTCATTGGGTTTTATCACCAGGTGGTGTGACTCAAGCGCAAGGGCGACAGGCAACACGTCCGCAGGCTCCACAGGCCTCACCCCAACGAATGAAAAAAGGCGAAGTGACTTCTGGGTATTTTCCACGGTATAAGAACAGAACGCTTCGCCGCCTTCGACTGCTTTAATCCTACTATTGTCGATGAATATCTTCTTCCCCGTTAACTCTTCTCCAGGGCTAACATCATAACCCGCAGTATGATCAAAAGAATTGCCCTGAGCGTCGGCCCCAAACCACTGGAAGTCCAGGGCTTGGTTTGCCGCCATGCCTGTGTATTTGATTATGACCTCGAGATTATCGTCCCCCAGTTCAGCGAGATCGATTTCTTTTTTTTGATTTCGCAGCCCAATAATGGGCGCCTCTAGGCTATCGTCTTGATTCATAACTAATTCCTCGCCATAACCGCCTCTGGCGGCGCTCAACTGAACTGATTGCGGATTAGTTATAAATTCGACAGCCCTGCCTGACAACTAGCAGAAATAACAGGTTCACATGGCCACTGGTGGCGTTTACGCACTGCCGGCACCTATCAATTCTGCCAGGTGCCAGCTTCAGCAAAGTGCCCTAATCTGCCCCTGTTGCAGGTGCGACACTGCTGCCTGCAGACCCCGGAAGGAGCCATCATGAAAGCGACACAGTCAAAAACAACCTCAGGCATTATCACGATCTACGACAAAGAAGACGCTCACCGAGTATTGAACGTACCTGACGCAGGCAGTGGCCAAACTGTCCATCTTGATTTACCTGGTTTTGCAGCACGCAAGATACATATGATCGGTATTCCATCTGCGGCCACCATTACTCTAAACTCTAAAGACTATGTGGGCGACAAACCGAAATGGTGGCTGGAGTTGAAGACTACCCATCAACCCGCTGAACTGGCCAAAGCCGACATTGATCAATATGTCAATCGCAATGAGAAGGACACCTTCATACGCGCCGGGCTTGGCATTCTGGTTATTGACAAGTCTAAAGAACCCGCGGAGATGGATACGCTCGGGAAAATCACCGTCAAAGTCTCCGCCGCTTCTCAGGTGCCATCTGCGGATGCTCTAGCCGCGGCACTCGCCCAAGGAGAACAACCATGACCCTGCAATCCAACGCCTTGAACTTTGCCAGTTACACACGCGGCAGCGTCGACGTACGTACCGGGCTCTACAGCTTCGCCCTCGAAGTCCCGCCACTCAATGCCAACTTCGCTCAAGGCCCCCACTTGCCCCTGCACTTGAGCTTCAGCCCACTGAACACCGCCAACAGCGGCTACGGTATCGGCTGGGCATTCAAACTGAGCCGGTATGACCTGAACAACCACGTACTGAGCGTACACACCGGCGACAATTACGAAGTCGCCGACCAGGGCCCCGGGGAACTGGCCCTGGTGTATGAACAAAAGTTCAAAGCCTTCACCTTCAAGCACATCGGCGAAGCAAACAAGCCGCGTTTTCGCATCACCCATACCAACGGAATGATCGAGATTCTCGAACCGCTCAGGGCCGATGACCGCACCTTCCTGCCGACCCGGGTCGAGACCCGCTCAGGCCTGGGCATCACCTTGGCCTACGACGACGAGAAAGGCAGGCTGGTGTCCATCCAGGATGACTTCAAGCAACAGCTGCTCACCCTGGTTTACCAGGGCGACAGCCAGGTGCTGATGCACGTTCATCCGGGCTCTGAAGCCGAACAGCTGTTCACCTTGAAACTCCAGGGCGAAGAGTTGCGCACCCTGGTGATGCCCGCCAGCGACCTGGCCGACTGGACATTCCACTACGACACGTTTGACGGCATGCGCTTTCTGCGACGGCTCATCCAGCCGTACGGTGGCGAAGAACGCATCTTCTACAAGGAATCCGGGCATCAGTACCCCGGCCTGAACCACTACCTGCCGTATGTCACCGAGCACCAGGCAATCCCCGATCCGCAGGATGATACCGCCGCCACGATCAAGACCACCTACACCTACAGCGACAAGAACTTCCTCGGTTACGGCGCAAGCGGCGTGGTCTGGGACGAACACTACAACCAGGACCAGCTCTACAAGGCCACCGACAGCACCTACAACTACCATACCGAGGTCAGCCACTACCTGGATGACAAGGTGCTGCGCACCGTCAAGCACACCTTCAACCGTTTCCACCTGATGACCGAACAGGTCACTGACGAAGCGGGTTGTATCCAGACCCTCACCACCCAGTATCACGACACACCGGGCAATTTCGCCTCCCAGGACGTACGGGTGCAGTTGCCCAGTAAAATGACCAAGACCTGGACGCAGACGGGCACCCAGCTTCGCCGCGATGAGCCTGTTTTCACCGAATACGACACCCACGGCAACCTGGTGCGCGAACAGTTCGCCAATGGCATGGTCATGGTCCGCGAGTTCTACCTCCCCGAAGGCGAGGAAGGCTGCCCGCGCGACCCGGATGGCTTCACACGCAACCTCAAGAGCCTCACGGTCTACCCAGCCGAGGGGGCGGCCACCGCCAAGATCCTGCGCTCGCGCTACACCTACAGCGAACTGCCCGTGCTGAGCACTTCGCTGGCGCTGCAGCAGACCGAGAAATGGCTGGTGGCCAACAGCGTACAGGAGTTCGAAGTCCTCAATAACGTCGAAATACCGCTGCGCCGCGAGGATATTGCCCACCTGGACATGCCCGCTAACCTGCTCCTGCATGGGCGCGTTGAGTACACGACGACCCAACTGGGCAAGACCCAGTCGCGAACCGAATGGCACTATGAGAAGAGCAAGGATGACAACGAAAAGCTGACCTACCTGCTCACCACCACCACCTTAAAGCCCCATGGTGGCACGCTCGAAAGAACCACCTACAGCCTGCACAGCACCTTGCGTGGCCAGCTGATCGAAACGCAAGACACCAATGGCGTGAAAACCCGTTATAGCTATGATGCCGTCAACCGGCCGAGCGCCGAGACCGTGGCCCCGGATAAGCCCCCCTACGACGCCACGCGCACCTATTGCTATGGCAAGGAGACCAAAGACCAGCGCACGCTGTGGTACGCCCAGGTAACCGACGTCAACGGTGTCATCACCCGCACCTACCATGACGGGCTCAATCGGCCGATACGTGAAGAGCGCACCCTGCGCGCACTGGACGACCCGGAGTCCGAAACCACGATCACCCGCACGGTGTGGGAAACCACCTACGACACCCTCGGCCGTGTCGCCAGCGAGACCCTGTTCGACTACCTGCCCGCCCCGCCCGACAGCGACAACGCCGAAGAACAGGTCATCGAGCTGACCTCGTACTTCAGCTACGATGCCTGGGGGCAGCGCTGCCAGGTGGAGCAACCCGATGGGGTCAAACGGATCACCCTGTTCTCGCCCTTCGGTGACGAAGGCAACCGCGTCGAGCAGTGGCAGGAGAGCCCTGACAAGCCAGGCGTCAAGCAACAGCACAGCGTGGTGGAGTACAACCGCTTCGGCAAACCGGCCTACGAATACCAGCTGCACCTGCCCGTCGATGCCGAACCAGGGGCCGAGCCGGTTGAAGTCGACCGCACCACTTACCTCTACGACGGCCTGGGCCAGGCCGTGAAGGAAACACTCAGCTTCGCGCCCGACCACGAGCCGCTCATCACCACGTACCAGTATGACCACTGGGGCCGCCTGTTCGAAACCGTGCGCGCCGATGAAAGCGTGCTGACGCGCCACTTTGATGAACGCAGCACGGCTGAACTGACCACCCTGCTGGAAGTGCGCGATAGCATCGACGCAGCGCCAAGCCCCGTGTGCAAGCGCACGTTCGACGGCCTCGAACGCCTGACCAGCCTGGCCGTAGGCCCGCGCCTGGAGACATACCAGTACCAGGGCCAGCTCGACCTGATGGAGTCGCGCACCCTCTGCAACACCGACCCGGCGGGCCACGACAAGCGCAAGCACGTCGAACGCTACCAGTACACGCCGGAGCTGACGGACCAGCCCACCAAAATCACCGCCACGCTCGAAGATACACCAGAGCCACAGGCCGCCAACGAAGCCGCGTTCGACTACCACCTCAAAAGTGCTGAAGTGCGCAGCGCCGACAACGACAACGGTGGCCGCGCCTACACTTACACCGACCAGGGTTACCTGGCCTTGGAACACTGGAACAGCGCCGGTGAGCAGCAGTACAACATTCGCAACCAGCACTCCTTGCAAGGGCGCCTGCGCTACCGCAAGCACAGTGACGGTGTCGCCTGCCTATACGCGCATGACCCGCTGGGCCGGATAACCACCGTTACCCAGGGCAACCTGCAGGCCACGCTCACCTACAACAGCGAAGGCCGGCTGGAAACCACCACCACCTGCGACACCCGCGAGCCAACGCGCTATGTGCGCAGCACCCAGACCTACGACGACCTGGGCCGTGAACATCGACGCACGCTCGAGGCCGATGGCCAGCAGCAGGTGCTGGTACTCAAATGGCTGGACGGCAACAGGCTTGCATCACGCACCCTCTACAACGGCAGCGATGAGAATGAAGATGCCTTCCTGCGCAAGGAAGTGTTCGAATATGACGCGCTCATGCGCCTGGTGATTCACAACTATGAGGGTGAGTGGGAAAAAGAAGAAGAAACGGGCGAACGCTGGCAAGCCTTGCCACGCAATGCCAAGGGCCGCTCATTCTATTCGCAGGTCTTCACGTTCGACACCCTGGACAGGCTCACGCGCTGCCTGACGCAGTTTGCCGATACCGAGACGGACATCGCACGCTTCACCTACGCAACCGACGACAGCTTCCAACTGACCGAGGTGACCCACACCCTGCTCGAGGACTACCGGGAGACGCAAGGTTTCACCTACGACGCGCGCGGCAACATGCTCAACGACGAGCAGGGGCGCACGCTGGAATACGACGTACGGGGCCGCCTGGAACGCGTACGCGAGACCGACGGCAGCGAGCGCGCCCGCTACCTCTACGATGGCCATGACCAGCTGCTGGCCAGCGTGCTCGGCACCCGCCAGGTGCATCGCCGCTACCAGGACCATCGCCTGGACACCACGCAGGAAGGCAACCTGTTGACCCAGTATCTGCTGGGTGAAACCCATGCCCTGGCGGTGCAACACTCGGATGCGCCCACCGATCCCCTATTGCTGCTGACCGACAACGCCGGCAGCATCGTCACCGAAACCGACCGCCAGGGCACCCGCCATGCCAACTACAGCGCCTATGGCGAACGCCCCGACGACAATGGCATGCGCTGCCTGCTGGCGTTCAACGGCGAGGCCCGCGAGGAGGCCCTTGGCTGGTACCTGCTCGGCAGCGGCTACCGCGCCTACAACCCGCAACTGATGCGGTTCCACAGCCCCGACTCGCTGGCACCGGAGGAAGCCGGGCTCAACCCCTACCTGTATGCCTTGGGCAACCCGGTCAGGTGGCGTGATCCTACTGGGCATAAAGTCAGCCCGCTCAATGGCGACCAGATGCCTGACAAAAAAGAGGAGCAACAAGATGTCACTTTAAATATAATGGGAGTACTGGTTTTTGGCTTAGTATTCATCGCATCAGTAGCGATAACGCCATGGGCCGGCCCTGTGACGTTTAGCTTTGCCCTAACCTGGGGCGGTATCGCTGCCCAGGGTATAGGCTTAGGATTGCAAATCGCGGGTTTTGCTACTAAAAATGATAATCCTGAACTCTCCAAAAAATTATCCTTGGCGGGGTCGACGATTAGCGGAATTGGCGTAATCATGTTTATGTTTGGGCGTTCCATGATATCCCGGCGTTCAGGGCCAAACTCAAGTTCACGTGCACCTTCACGTTCAACTCCAGGTTCACCGGGTCGAGATCTCAGGGAGCAAATGGAACTGACACGAATGCGAATACAAGAACGGATACGACAGCTACAACAACAACGCGCGTCCCCACCTACCTATGAAAGCGTGTTCCCCCCCCTCCTACCTATGAAAGCGTGGCCCCCCCCTCACCTAGCTATGGACCCGCGCCAGGTAATACTGTTGCCTCGCAACTTAGCGGCAACCGTTCGATAAGTGGTAATTCCACCTCGCAATCTATCCATGACAATCCAGTCATTAATACTGCGAACACACAAGCGCCCTATTCGAGAGTGTCCTCCCCGACCGTGACGCCCCCTCCTAATAGGCGCTCAAGCGCTCCCCTGTAAGCTTCATTAACCATTCGGGGCTCCCGGCAGCGACATACGCCCGGGAGCTACCGTCTATTCTGGCCCCGTCTAGATTTCTCCCAAACCCGAGAGACTCTTCTTACATCCCTCACACCCCCCCCTCCCTATCCTACCCGTCCCAAACCGGCTCCGTCAGTCACCCGCTCCTGACGCACGCCGCCTCATGCATATAGATCAGCCCCTAGCTCCCGCCTCAGGCCTGGAGCCGTGGTGCCTCAGGACCTTCCATGCCCAAGCTTCACCGCCCCAGGCCTGCCTTACTACGCCCCGCCCGATCAGCGTGGCTAGGCAGCCCGCTCATTCTACTTCTGGTCACCCCGACATTCGCCGCCACGCCCCGCTTTCAGGCCGAGTTCATGCACCAGGCCCCAGGCCAGGCCAGCGAGGCCGGCGCCCTGGCCCTGCAAGCGCTGGCTGAGCATGCCCCCCTGGCAGCCGGACGCTATCGCGTGCAAATCGTGGTCAACCACACCACGCCCTACACGCGCGAAATCAACATCCACAACGACAGCGGGCAAGGCCTGCAAGCCTGCCTGACGGGCGCGCTGCTGCGTGACTTAGACCTGCGCGAAGAAGCCCTCGAAGTGCCATTGCCCAGCGACGACCGCTGCCTGGACTTGGCCACCCTGGTACCCCAGGCCCACGCCGAATTCGACCCGCAACGCCTGCACCTGGCCTTGTCCATCCCCCAGATTGCCCTGCGCCGGCAGGCCGCAGGCTCGGTGCCCGAAGCACGCTGGGATGACGGTATCAATGCCGCTTTCGTCAACTACCAGGTGTCCGCACAGCATTACAGCCGCGACAGCGGCCGCAGCAGCAGCAACCAAGACCTGTACCTGAAGAGCGGTATCAATGTCGCCGGCTGGCGCTTGCGCAGCACCCAGGCGCTGCGCGACAACGCCGACGGCCAGTTCGACTGGCACCGCAGCGAAACCTACGCGCAACGCGACGTTCCGGGGCTGCGGGCCAATATCACGCTGGGCGAAACCTTTACCGGCGGCGATGTGTTCCGCAACACGCCCTTCGTCGGTGCGAAGCTGGCTTCAGACCTGGACATGCACTCCGACAACGAGCAGCAATACGCCCCGGTGATCCGTGGCGTAGCCCAGACCCGAGCCAAGCTGGAGGTACTGCACAACGGTTACCCGATCTACGCCACCTACGTGGCACCCGGGCCATACGCCATCGATGACCTCAGTGTCGGTAGCAGCCACGGCGAGCTGGAGGTCATTCTCACTGAAGCCGATGGCCAGGTGCGCCGCTTCACCCAACCCTATTCGTCACTCGGCAACCTGCTGCGTGAAGGCGTATGGCGCTATAGCTTGACGGCGGGCCGCTACAACGGCGCCGAAAACCTGGAACGGCCAATGTTCTGGGAGGGCACGGTGGCCCGCGGCGGGATCTGGGACAGTACGCTGTACGGTGGGGTTCTCGCCAGCGAATACTATCGTGCTGGCGCATTAGGTGTTGCACGCGACTTCGCCGGGCTGGGTGCCCTGTCGCTCGATGTCACCCAGGCACGTACCGACCTCGGCAGCCCGGCCGGCCAGGTGCAAGGGCATAGCTTCGCAGCACGCTACGGTAAGAGCTTCAACACCGGTACCAACCTGCGCTTTGCCGGCTACCGCTATTCGACCGAAGGCTACCGGGACTTTGATGAAGCCATCAGGGAGCGCAACCAGTCCAAGCATTACCTGGGCAACCGCCGCAGCCGCGTGGAAGCATCGGTCTACCAGAATTTCGGCATGCATTCGCTCAGCCTGACGCTTTCGCAGGATGACTACTGGAACAGCACCGCCCAGCGCCGCCAGTATCAAGTGCAGTACAACACACGCTGGGGCGACCTTGGCATCAACCTGTTTGCATCCCAGGCCCTGACCGACAACACGGGCGAAAACCGCCTGTTCGGCCTGGGCCTGTCACTGCCACTGGAGTTCGGCCACCGCCACAACACCCGTTTCGATCTGCAACGCTATGACGGCAGCTACAGCCAACGCGCCAGCCTCAATGGCGGGCTGATGAACAACCAAGTCGGCTACCAGGTATCGCTGAGCAACGACCAGCAAAACAACACCAGCGGTGCGCTGTCGCTGGGCTATCAGGGCACCAACGCCAGCTACGGGGCCGGTTACACCCAGGGCGCCGACTACCGCAGCGTTTCGCTGAACGCCAGCGGCGCCCTGCTAGCCCATGGCTCAGGCATTGTACTGGGCCCTTACATGAGCGAGACAAGCGCCCTGGTGCACGTGCCTGACGTTGCCGGTATCACGCTGGAACATACGTCATCGAGCCGGGCCAACGCACAGGGCTACCTGCTGGCACCGAACCTGCGCCCTTACCGGTTGAATTCGCTGGTGCTGCACACCGACGATCTCTCGCCGGAAATCATCATCGACAATGCCACTCAACAGGTTGTGCCGCGCCGGGGTGCGATCGTCAAAGCCAGCTTCCCCACCCGGCACGTCATGCGCATGGTCCTGACCCTGCACCAGCCCGATGGACGCCCCCTGCCATTCGGCACACAGATAACCGACGCCCAGGGCCAAGCCCTGGCAGTGGTCGGCCAAGCCGGCCAGGCGTTGGTAGCCAGCGATGTAGCGGGGCCGCAGCAGCTGCGCGCGCAATGGGTAGACCAAACCACCCGCGAATGCCTGATCACACTCACCCCCGGCGAGATACCCAACGTCAACGGCTATCGCATGCAAACCCTGGTGTGCCAACCCCAGCATGAACCCTCATCACCCGCAACGAACATGAACCACCAGGAACACACCTCATGAGCACATTCGGATGCACAGCCCCTCGCCCCATCGCCTTTGTTGCCTGCGCGCTGGCATTAGGGCTGCTTGCCAGCGAGGCAGAGGCCAAATGCGAGTGGGCCGCAGGCAGCACTTCCTACATGCCATTCGAATTTGACACAACAAGCACCCCGATGTGGGTACCTCTTGATGCAGAGATAGGGCGCGTGATAGCCGACCTCGACTTTAACATCGGCAACCGCAACGCGGCCGAGCTGCGGTGTTTCTACGAGGATTCGCCCCTCACCACGATAAGCATGCCCACCTCAACGGCCATTACCCCGGGTGTGCCTGTGCGCGGCCACCGTTTCGCCGACAACGTACTGCGCACCAACATCGACGGTATCGGTGCCATTATCACCATGGGTCGTCCCTACGATGGCACCGCCGATAACTTCTTCACCTCCGACGACGGCAGCCAGACCATCCCCTACAAGGGCACCATGCGAACGAATACCCCCCTCAATAACTCGCTGAACAGAATGCGCGGCAATGTGAAACTGATCAAGACCGGCCCGATTGCCCCTGGCGAACATGTGATCGATAAAGAAATGTTCCACGGCATTACCAACGACAAGGGCAGGGTCATGGACTTCACACTGAAGGGCCGGGTCCACACAGCGTATTGCACTGCGTTGGGCAAGCCAATCAGCACCGCCCCAGTAAAGTTCTCTGATCACACGCTGGCCGACTTTACCGGCCCAGGACCAGTGGGCAGGGAAGTCGATTTCAACATTAAGCTCAATGGCTGCATGGATCACGATACTGCGCCCACGGCATTCGCCTATATCGAACTGGACGGCACTAACGGCTCATCGGTGGTGGACGCCACGCGAGGCATCTTTAGCCTGGGTACGGGCTCTACAGCGGAAGGCTTCGGCATTCAGATTCGGCACGGGGACGGCCGGGAACTGCCGCTGCAGCAGGCCGTGCCAGTCAAGCGCCTGAACGCTCCCGAGGTCCAACTGGACTTCAAGGCACGCTACTGGCAACTCGACAACACGGTAAAGGATGGCCAGGTCAACGCCGCATTGAACTTCACCATCACCTACCGTTGAACACGCCATGGCGCCCCGCAACAGGGCGCCTTAGAGGCAGTTGATCGACCACATCACCTCGAGGTTGCACTGGCATTCAGTAAGCAGGATGCCCACTGGCCTTGGGCTGGGCTCTATCGAAACCTAGCTGCCCCAGGTCCAGCCTGGCGACATGATGAACGAGATGATCCTCGGGAATCAGCTCTTCCAGCGAGACCGGGAACAGACTGGTCTGGCTGCGAGACTTTCCCTGGATGTAGGCCATAACGAAAAATGCTCCGCATCTTCCGATACGGAGCATTTTCTGAAAGGGCATCGTAGGGTGCTAGTTTTCACACAGCCTGCGAAGGTCCCTTTTGCGTTACATGTTTGGAGCGGGAAACGAGACTCGAACTCGCGACCCCGACCTTGGCAAGGTCGTGCTCTACCAACTGAGCTATTCCCGCAATTTGAAGCTTTACCACGTTCGGTGTGAAGCACCTTTACAGCCTTCACCACCACTGCACCGCATAGACGCCACAGTATTTAAACTGGAGCGGGAAACGAGACTCGAACTCGCGACCCCGACCTTGGCAAGGTCGTGCTCTACCAACTGAGCTATTCCCGCATTTGGCGTCCCCTAGGGGACTCGAACCCCTGTTACCGCCGTGAAAGGGCGGTGTCCTAGGCCACTAGACGAAGGGGACACACAACACTTTTCAGTGCACCAGAACATGAACCTCACGATTCAGCCTGGATTTTCTTTTCCTGCCCCGCCGTTAAGCAGTGCCGGAGAAACTGGAGCGGGAAACGAGACTCGAACTCGCGACCCCGACCTTGGCAAGGTCGTGCTCTACCAACTGAGCTATTCCCGCATTGGCGTCCCCTAGGGGACTCGAACCCCTGTTACCGCCGTGAAAGGGCGGTGTCCTAGGCCACTAGACGAAGGGGACACGCTACAAGCATTACTGCTTGCTTTCACTCCCTGCCGCGTTTCGCTGTGTGCTTTACGCTGCAAGTGGCGCGCATTCTATGGATGGTTCGGGAGGGCGTCAACCCCTTTGTAGAAATTTATTTAAATCAATGACTTCCGGGTACACCCAGCGCTGTTTTGGCAAGCCTGCCGGGGTTTGGCGTTGATTTTCTGGCGTCAAGTCAGCATTAATGTGCCAGCATCCAGTCATGGCACAGTTTGCCGATAGAAAAAGAGAATGGCTGTCAGGGCCTCTCGCGAGCAAGCTCGCTCCTACACTCAATATGCAAACCTATTCATGAGGCATTAACGGTGACACCACTTCTGATCACCCTGCTCATCGTGGCGGGCATCGCGTTGCTGATCGTGATCGGCTACCTCAACAATGTGGTCGAGAATGGCAAGCTTGAGCGCGCCCGGACGAAGATCGAGCTCGCCGACCGCCTGCGTCGCTGTGGCGAAATCACCGAGACGTTCCCCGGCCAGTTCATGACCCCGGCTCTCAAATTGCTGCTGACCCGCCTGGAGCTGAACCTCAACCAGCGCCTGCTGGCGGTGGACAAGCACAATGCCGAATTCAAGGCGCGCATCGCCGAACTGGAAGGGCTGATTGCCCTGGGCGACAAGCTCCCGGTCTGCAACCCTCCTAACCCGATCCACACCGAGATCAAGGCCAAGGACGTACGTTTCTTGCTGGAGGCGCTGCACAATCAGGTGACCCGCGCAGCCCAGGAAGGCTTCTTGCCAACGACCGAGGCCAAGCACTGGGTCAAGGAGATCCGCCATATCCTGGTGTTGTTGCATATCGAGTTCTTCAACAACCTGGGCCAGCAGGCTTTGCAGAAAGGCCAGCCCGGCCAGGCGCGCCTGGCCTTCGAGCGCGGCGTGCAGTATTTGCGCAAGCAGCCGGAGCCGAAGGTGTATGAAGAGCAGCTGACGTATCTTGAGAAACTGTTGGCCCGGGCCAATGCCCAGGTGCTGGACCGCATGGCACCGGCGGAGGACGAGCACAACGAATTGACTGATGGGCTCAAGACCGATGAGGAAGAGACCTGGAAGAAGAAGGTGATCTACGACTGATTGGTTAACCTGTACCGACCTCTTCGCGGGTAAACCCGCTCCTACACGGCGGTGTACCCACATCGGGTGTTGGGCGCAGGCCGATGTAGGAGCGGGTTTACCCGCGAAGGGGCCGGGGCTGCTGGCCAATATCCCTGGTCATTCATCGTTGCCGCCGCCACCGTATTCGCGGGTAAACCCGCTCCTACACGGCGGTGTACCCACATCGGGTGTTTGGCGCAGGCCGTTGTAGGAGCGGGTTTACCCGCGAAGGGGCCGGGCCTGCTGGCCAATATCCCTGGTCATTCATCGTTGCCGCCGCCACCGTATTCGCGGGTAAACCCGCTCCTACAAGCGAAGAGGCCGGCACAGGCAACATCGATCAGCAGTCAGTCAACGCCAGAAAGATCGCCGCCAACCGTTCCAGCCCCACCTGGTCCGCCTCGCTGAACCGCCCGACCGTCGGGCTGTCCAGGTCCAGCACGCCAATCAACCTGCCGTCTTTCACCAACGGGATCACCAGCTCGCTGTTGGAGGCACTGTCACAGGCAATGTGGCCCGGGAATGCATGTACATCCTCGACCCGCTGGGTCTGCCGCGTTGCCGCCGCAGCCCCGCACACACCTTTACTGAACGGAATGCGCACACACGCCACCTGGCCCTGGAACGGGCCCAGCACCAGCTCTTCGTTGCGGTTGAGGTAGAACCCCGCCCAGTTCAGGTCATCCACCTGATTATACAGAAACGCCGAAAACTGCGCGGCGTTGGCGATGAAGTCACGCTCGTCGGCGAACAGCGCCTGCACTTGCGCCGCCAGCAGGTTGTAGCCGTCGAGGCCGGCGCCACTGGCATTGAGGTCGATCATTTACTTTTGCTCCAGCAATTGCAGCCCGACCCAGTAGCGGGCGAACTGATAGGCACAACGGCCATTACGGTTGCCGCGGCCGGTGGCCCAGCGCACGGCGAGGATGTCGAGTTCTTCGGTGCGCTGCCACACAAGGCCCGCAGGCTGTGCCAACTGGCCAATCCAGTGCTCCACAACATTCAGGAAGTGGTCCTGAGTGAACGGGTAGAACGACAGCCAAAGGCCAAAACGGTCAGACAGGGCAATCTTGTCCTCCACCGCTTCGCTGGGGTGCAGCTCACCGTCCACACGCTTCCAGTTCTCGTTGTCGCTTTCCTTCTCGGGCACCAGGTGGCGGCGGTTGGAGGTGGCGTACAGCAGCACGTTGTCCGGGGCCTGCTCCAGCGAGCCGTCGAGCACGCTCTTGAGCACCCGGTAGTCGCCCTCCCCGGCTTCGAACGACAGGTCGTCGCAGAACAGGATGAAACGTTGCGGCAGCTTCTGCAGTTGCTCGACCACGCGCGGCAGGTCGGCCAGATGGTCGCGCTCGATTTCAATCAGGCGCAAGCCGGCGCTGGCGTGCTCGGCCAGCAAGGCACGTACCAACGACGACTTGCCGGTACCACGCGAGCCCCACAGCAGCGCGTGGTTGGCCGGCAGGCCGTTGATGAACTGGTGGGTGTTGCGGCCCAGCTGGTCGCGTTGTTTGTCGACGCCGATCAGGTCGGTCAGGCGGATGTCCAGGCTGACGTCCAGCGGCAGCAGGTAGCCGCTGCGGCCATCACGCTGCCAGCGCGCGGCCAGTGTGGTGCCCCAGTCGATGTGCGGGCGTTGTGCCGGCAACAGGGGTTCAAGGCGCGCCAGTACCGATTCGGCGCGGTCCAGAAAAGCGATCAAGCGAGCGTCCATGACGACTCCTAACAATCTCATTTTTTTGGGGGCCGCTGCGCGCCCCTTCGCGGGCTTGCCCGCTCCCACAGGGCTTGCCTTCAGCCGGGGGCTAAGCTGTACCTGTGGGAGCGGGCAAGCCCTCGAAGGGGCGCCAAGCGGCCCCCGCTTGGCGATCAACTGAAATGAACAGACAGACCCACCAGCAGCCGGGGCTATTCGGCTATGCTTGCGCAGCGCAAGGAACGGGAAACCGGCTCGGGACTCATGGATATCAAGTTCACCAATCGCCTGTCATACAAGCAAGCCCGGTTGACAGTCCTGGCCGGCTTCATCCTGGGAACATTGCTCAGTCTCATCCAGATCGGCATCGATTATGCCAGCGAAGACGCGTCCATCAACCGTGAAGTGAACGCGTTGCTGCAAATCAGCCACAACCCGGCCTCGCGCATCGCCTACAACATCGACTCGGAACTGGCACTGGAGCTGACCCGCGGCCTGCTGCAGTCGCCGGCCGTCATCCGCGCACGGCTGATCGACAACAACGAAACGGTACTGGCCGATGTCGAGCGGCCCAAGCTGCAAGACCGCTACCGGCCACTCAGCGACTTCCTGTTCGGCGAGCAGCGGCAGTTCAAGGAGCGCCTGTACCTGACCCACATGCCAGAGCAATACCTGGGCACCCTGTATCTGGACATCGACACCTTCGCCTTCGGCAGCCGCTTTCTCGACCGTGCCGGCATCACCCTGCTCAATGGTTTCGCCCGCAGCCTGGTGCTCACCGGCATCTTGCTGGCGCTGTTCTACATGATGCTGACCAAGCCGCTGGTGACGGTGATCGGCGCACTCAGCGGCCGCGACCCGCGCAAACCCCGGCAAACGCGCCTGGAATGCCCCCACGGACACGAGCATGACGAAATCGGCGTGCTGGTGAAGGTCGCCAACCAGCAGTTCGTCAGCATGGCCACCGAGATCGAACAGCGTCGCACCGCGGAAAACCGCCTGACCCAGTACCTGAACGAGCTGGAAGACATTGTGTCGGCACGCACCAACGAGCTCAAGGCCAGCAACAGCAGCCTGAGCCTGTCCAACCAGGAGCTGGAACAAGCCCGCAGCCGAGCGCTGGACATGGCCCAGGCACGCGCCGCCTTCCTGGCCAACATGAGCCACGAAATCCGCACCCCGCTCAACGGCATGCTCGGCATGATCGCCCTGGCACTGGACAACCCGCTGCCCAGCGAGCAACGCCAGCAACTGGCTATCGCCCATGACTCGGGCAAGGTGCTGGTAGAGCTGCTGAACGATATTCTCGACTTGTCCAAGTTCGATGCCGGCCAACTGGAACTGGAACGCATTGCGTTCGACATGGGCTCAATGGTGGAAGACACCGCCAACCTGCTGTCGCAGAACACCGCGCAAAGCGTGGAGCTGACTTGCCTGATCGCCAGCGACTTCCCCAGCAGCGTGCTCGGCGACCCCACGCGTGTGCGGCAGATCGTCAGCAACCTGCTGTCCAACGCGCTGAAGTTCACCCGTTTCGGCCGCGTCGATGTGCGCTTGGTGGCCATTGTCGGTGGTGTGCGTCTGGAGGTACGGGATACCGGCATCGGCATCCCTGAAGACGCCCAGGCGCGCATCTTCCAGCCTTTCACCCAGGCCGGTGCGGGCATCACCCGCCAGTACGGTGGCACCGGCCTGGGCCTGGCGCTGACGCGCAACCTGTGCAAGGCCATGCAGGGCCACCTGCACATTCGCTCCGAGCCAGGCTTTGGCAGCTGTTTTACTGCCGAGTTGCCGTTGACCGTGCACACCGAAGCCATCCCGCCGGCGCCCTTGCATGGCCGCGTGGCAGCACTGAGCGCAGCCGGCAGCGGGCTCAATGAACTGTTGCAGCACTTGCTGCCCGCCTGGGGCCTGACCTACCAGCGCCATGACAGTTGCGCCACGCTGGATGCCGGAGCGATCGACCTGTTGATCACCGACGACGTCGAGCACCTGTTCGAGCTGCGCCCGGCATTGAATACCCCGATTCTGCTGGTGACTGCCTACGGCAACTTCCTGCCCAACGAGCAGTCCTTGGCCTTGGCCCCGCTGCACCAGTTGGCCCGGCCATTGGCACGCAACGCCCTGTACCAGACCCTGCGCCGCACCTTGCAAGGCCATGAGCCCGAACACCCGCTGGCCATCCCGGCCATTACCCAGGAGCAAGGCCGTGCGAGGATTCTGCTGGTAGAGGACAACCCGGTAAACCAGCTGGTGGCCAAGGGCATGCTGGCCAAGCTCGGCTGCCAGGTGCAACTGGCCACCCAGGGCGCGGAGGCCCTTGAGCTGCTGGAGCGTGAGGAATTCGACCTGGTGCTGATGGACTGCAACATGCCGGTGATGGACGGCTACGAGGCCAGCCGGCGTATCCGTCAAAGCGGCCGCTGGCCCGCGTTGCCAATCGTCGCCCTCACCGCCAACGCGATGCCCGAAGAGCGCGAACGCTGCCGGGCGGCGGGCATGAACGACTACCTGGCCAAGCCATTCCGCCGCGAAGAGCTACTGGCCCTGGTCGACCACTGGGTGCCCTTCAGCGGCTGAGCAAACGCTCGATGTCCGCCTCCAGGGCCTGTGGCTTGGTGGTGGGGGCATAGCGCTTGACCTGGCCACTGGCCGGGTCGACCAGAAACTTGGTGAAGTTCCATTTGATCTTCTGGCTCCCCAGAATGCCCGGGCCGCGCCGCTTGAGTTCGACGAACAGAGGGTGAGCGCCCGGGCCGTTGACCTCGACCTTGCGAAACAGCGGGAAAGTCACGCCGAAATTACGCTCGCAGAACTGCGCAATTTCCCGCGCATCGCCAGGTTCCTGCTTGCCGAACTGGTTGCACGGAAAGCCCAGTACCACCAGGCCACGGTCGCGGTATGCCTGCCACAGTTGCTCCAGGCCCTTGTACTGCGGGGTAAAACCGCACTGGCTGGCGGTATTGACCACCAACAGTACCTTGCCCGGGAAGTCGCCGAGCTTTTTGTGCTCGCCACCCAAGGTTACGCAGGGGATGTCCAGTATCGATGCAGCCATTGTCGGGCTCCGGTCAGTCGCGCGGGCGCAGGTCGATGCACACCGAGTTGATGCAGTAGCGCAGGCCGGTCGGTGGCGGGCCGTCAGGGAACACATGCCCCAGGTGCGCATCGCAACGGGCGCAGGTGACTTCGGTGCGAATCATGCCGTGGGATGTGTCGCGGATCTCGATCATCGCACTGTCCTCAATCGGCGCGTAGAAGCTCGGCCAGCCGCAGCCGGCGTCGAACTTGGTCTGCGCATCGAACAGCGCCAGGCCGCAGCAGATGCAATGGTAGATGCCATCGCGGCGCTCGCTGTTGTACTTGCCGCTGAATGGCCGTTCGGTGCCCTTGAGGCGGCAGACCTGGTACTGCTCGGGGTCGAGCATCGACCGCCATTCGTCCAGGGTTTTTTCGATCTTTTTCATGTAGAAACCTCGGCAGGCTGAATTTCACCCCACACCGTCTTTTCCGGGGCGCGGGTGGCACGTATATTAGTTGGCTTCGTGTGCCAGGCGTTCAGTCTGGCACCCGCTTCCTGCCCTTTCAAACCTTTCGGCGGGGCGTAGCGCGTTTTCTCAATCGGGATCCCATCATGCAGTTCAGCAAATCGAACAAGCTCGCCAATGTCTGCTACGACATTCGCGGCCCAGTGCTCAAGCACGCCAAACGCCTGGAGGAGGAAGGCCACCGCATCCTCAAGCTGAACATCGGCAACCCGGCGCCGTTTGGCTTCGAGGCGCCTGATGAAATCCTGCAGGATGTGATCCGCAACCTGCCCACCGCGCAGGGCTACAGCGACTCCAAGGGCCTGTTCAGCGCCCGCAAGGCGGTGATGCAGTACTGCCAGCAGAAGGAAATCGAAGGCGTCACCATCGAGGACATCTACCTGGGCAATGGTGTGTCCGAGCTGATCGTCATGTCGATGCAGGCGCTGCTCAACAACGGCGACGAAGTGCTGATCCCGGCCCCCGACTACCCGCTGTGGACAGCCGCCGTGAGCCTGGCCGGCGGCAAGCCGGTGCACTACCTGTGCGACGAGCAGGCCGACTGGTTCCCCGACCTTGAGGACATCAAGGCGAAGATCACCCCGAACACCAAGGCGCTGGTGATCATCAACCCGAACAACCCGACCGGCGCCGTCTACTCCAAAGAACTGCTGCTGGGCATGCTGGAACTGGCCCGCCAGCACAACCTGGTGGTGTTCTCCGACGAGATCTACGACAAGATCCTGTACGACGAAGCCGTGCACATCAGCACCGCCTCGCTGGCCCCGGACCTGCTGTGCCTGACCTTCAACGGCTTGTCCAAGTCGTACCGGGTGGCGGGCTTCCGCTCTGGCTGGCTGATCATCTCCGGGCCCAAGCACCACGCACACAGCTACATCGAAGGCATCGACATGCTGGCCAACATGCGCCTGTGCGCCAACGTGCCGGCCCAGCATGCCATCCAGACCGCGCTGGGCGGATACCAGAGCATCAACGACCTGGTGCTGCCACCGGGGCGCCTGCTGGAGCAGCGCAACCGCACCTACGAACTGCTCAACGATATCCCCGGTGTCAGCTGCGTGAAGCCGATGGGGGCGCTGTATGCGTTCCCGCGGATCGACCCGAAAGTTTGCCCGATTCTCAACGACGAGAAGTTCGCCCTTGACCTGCTGCTGTCGGAGAAACTGCTGATCGTACAGGGGACGGCGTTCAACTGGCCGTGGCCGGACCACTTCCGCGTGGTGACCTTGCCACGGGTGGATGACCTGGAAGCGGCAATTGGCCGGATCGGCAATTTCCTGAAGGGGTATTCGCAGTAGGGTTCGATGGGGGCGCCGGGGGGCGACGACGAGAGTTTCGACGAGGGGTTCGACGAAAGGTTGATGGTGGGGCGTAGATCGAGCGCCGCCCGCGCGGCGCATCGCGGGTAAACCCGCTCCTACGTTTGTTTCGGGCCAGTCCATCCTGTGCCAGGCGCGCGCGATCGCCTTGTTTGTATGACGCGATATCGAGCCATGCGCCAGGGCGTTCGCGCGCAAATCCCACAGGCATAATTGGCCCGAAACAAATGTAGGAGCGGGTTTACCCGCGATGCGCCGCGCGGGCGGCGCTCGATCTCACAGGCGCCACCCCACTTGCGGCAAACACCCAGCGGCCTTCACGCAGCCCCAAGCCGAATGTTTCTTACATCCTGCAACGCTCTATCCCACAGCCTCCACGCCATCCTCTGCCATACTCCGCCGTACACAGTTTGAAATAGTCCCCCGATTGAATCGGCGCGGCAGGCCCCTTATATACCCCGCAGTAAGCGACAACTCATCCGTCAGGAGAACGTAACAACCATGATGCGCATTCTGTTGTTTGTAGCCACCAACCTCGCGGTGGTGCTGGTTGCAAGCATTACCCTGAGCCTGTTCGGTTTCAACGGGTTCATGGCCGCCAACGGGGTCGACCTTAACCTCAGCAGCCTGCTGGTGTTCTGCGCCGTGTTCGGCTTTGCCGGCTCCCTCGTCTCGCTGTTCATCTCCAAGTGGATGGCGAAGATGACCACCGGCACCCAGATCATCAGCCAGCCGCGCACCCGCCACGAGCAGTGGCTGCTGCAAACGGTCGAAGAGCTGTCCCGCGAAGCGGGCATCAAAATGCCCGAAGTGGGTATCTTCCCGGCGTACGAGGCCAACGCCTTCGCCACTGGCTGGAACCGCAACGACGCGCTGGTAGCGGTGTCCCAGGGCCTGCTGGAGCGTTTCTCGCCCGATGAAGTGCGTGCGGTGCTGGCCCACGAAATCGGCCACGTTGCCAACGGCGACATGGTCACCCTGGCGCTGGTACAGGGCGTGGTGAACACCTTCGTGATGTTCTTTGCACGCATCATCGGCAACTTTGTCGACAAGGTCATCTTCAAGAACGAAGAGGGCCAAGGCATTGCCTATTATGTGGCGACCATCGTTGCCGAGCTGATCCTTGGCATCCTGGCCAGCATGATCGTGATGTGGTTCTCGCGCCGCCGCGAATTCCGCGCCGACGAAGCCGGTGCGCAACTGGCCGGTACCGCGGCAATGATCGGCGCCCTGCAGCGCCTGCGCGTGGAACAGGGCCTGCCAGTGCACATGCCCGACACCATGAAGGCCTTCGGCATCAATGGCGGCCTCAAGCACGGCCTGGCCGGGTTGCTGATGAGCCACCCACCGCTGGAAGACCGCATCGAGGCCCTGCGCCAGCGCGGTTGATCCACCTGATAAAACAAAGGGCGACTTGGGTCGCCCTTTTTTATTCTCCGGCCTTACGCAGTTTCTGTGGGAGCGGGCGCGCCCGCGAACACCGGCAAAGCCGGTGCCATCTACCGCGTCGCCTGTTTCGCGGGCACGCCCGCTCCCACATGGGCCGGGGCAGCCTGCCCTACCTGCTTACCGGCTGAGCCGGTACACCCGCTCCAACAAACTCGACGCCCCGGCCTGCACAAACTTCGGGCTCTCCTCAATCACCTCCACAGCCTTTAACTGCTCCACCTGCCACCCCGCAAACCCCTGTCTCAGCTCTTCATCCCCGACCGAAAACGGCGGCCCGGCCAACAATGACTGGTCATAGTCCAGCGTCACCACCAACCCCCGGCAGCTTGTCGGCAGCAACCCCGACAACAGCTGCATATACCGCGCACGCATCTGCACCGGCAGCGCAATCACCGCCGCCCGGTCATACAGCCCCACGCAGTCAGCCACATCCTCTGCCCGCAAGGCAAAGAAGTCGCCACACCACAGCTGCACATCTCCACTGCACCAAACCTCGAATGCACCCTGCTGCCGCACCTCGGCCTCAAGCCCGTGCTCACGGAAGAAATCCTCCACCGCCCGCCGCGACAGCTCCACACCCAATACGCGATGGCCCTGCCCTGCCAGCCAGGCCAGGTCCAGGCTCTTGCCACACAACGGCACCAGCACGCGGCTGCCGGGCGCCAACTGCAACTGTGGCCAATACGTCTGCAGATAGGGGTTCACCTGCGCTTGGTGAAAGCCGATCTGGTTGTCGGCCCACCGTTGCTGCCAGAACGCTGGCTCCATGATTACTCCCGATTTTTAGATGATTTGTCAGTAAAACTTGGTTTGGATTTCGATCTGTACTTAATCGAAGATGGTTGCATCTTAACCTTCAGGACCCCGCCATGCTGCCCAGCCTGTTCATTTCCCATGGTTCCCCCATGCTTGCCCTGCAACCCGGCGCCAGCGGGCCGGCGCTATCCGGGCTGGCCAACGCGCTGCCCCGGCCAAAAGCGATCGTGGTGGTGTCGGCGCACTGGGAAAGCCGCGAGCTGCTGGTTACCGGCAGCGCACAGCCCGAAACCTGGCATGACTTCTACGGCTTCCCACCGGCCCTGTATGCGGTGCAGTACCCGGCGCCGGGCGAGCCCGGGCTTGCCGGGCAGGTGTGCGAGCGGTTGAAGGCTGCGGGGTTACCCGCGCGCCTGGACATGCAACGCCCATTCGACCATGGCGCCTGGGTGCCACTGTCGCTGATGTACCCGGATGCCAGCATTCCCGTGGTGCAGGTTTCACTGCCCAGCCACATGGGGCCGGCGCTGCAGCTAAAAGTGGGCCAGGCACTGGCGGGGTTGCGTGCCGAGAATGTACTGCTGGTGGGTTCGGGCAGCATTACCCACAACCTGGGTGAGCTGGACTGGCATGCGGGGCCGGATGTGATCGAGCCGTGGGCGCTGGCGTTCAGGGATTGGGTGGTAGGCCGGCTGCAGGAGGATGACCAGGCGGCGCTGCTGGATTACCGACAGCAGGCGCCGTTTGCGGTGCGCAACCATCCCAGTGATGAGCATTTGCTGCCGCTGTTCTTTGCCCTTGGGGCCGGGAGCAAGTTCGGCGTGGTGCATCAGGGGTTTACCCTGGGCGCGCTGGGGATGGACATCTATCGGTTCGACTGAAGGGCCTCTTCGCGGGCAAGCCCGCTCCTACAGGTACTGAAATCTGTGGGGTACCTGTAGGAGCGGGCTTGCCCGCGAAAGGGCCGGTACAGGCAAAAAAAATCCCCGACCTAAGCCGGGGATTTTTTCGTTACGCCAGGATCAATCTTCGCGGTAGCGACGCAGCTTCAACTGCTTGCCAGCCACGCGGGTGTCCTTGAGCTTGGACAGCAGCTTCTCGAGGCCGTCTTCCGGCAGCTCGACCAGGCTGAAGCTGTCGCGCACCTGGATGCGGCCGATAGCGTCACGCGCCAGGCCACCTTCGTTGAGGATCGCACCCAGCAGGTTCTTGGCAGCGATGCCATCACGGGCACCCAGGGCGGTACGGCAACGCACGCGGCCTTCAGCCAACGGCAGCGGCGCACGGCGCTCACGGTCACCACGGTCAGGACGCTCGCCACGCTCACCGCGCTCGGTACGCTCACCACGCGGGGCAAAGCTAGGCACCAGCGGCTGCTCACGCTCTACCGCCGCCAGGTCCAGCGCCTGGCCATTGGTGGCCTTGCGCAGCAGGGCCGAAGCCAGTGCACGCGCGCTGCAACCCAGGTCGGTGGTCAGGCGGTCGAACAGCTCGCCGTGGGTGGCTTCTGCTTCGGCTACCAGCGGCGCCAGGCTCGAGGTCAACTTCTTGATGCGGGCATCCAGCACAGCCTGGGCATTCGGCAGGCGCGCTTCGGCAACCTTCTGCCCGGTTACACGCTCGATCACCTGCAGCATGCGGCGCTCACGCGGGGTAACCAGCAACAGTGCACGGCCATCGCGACCGGCACGGCCAGTACGGCCGATACGGTGTACGTAGGACTCCGGGTCGTATGGCATGTCAACGTTGAATACGTGAGTGATGCGCGGCACGTCCAGGCCACGGGCAGCGACGTCGGTGGCGACGACGATGTCCAGGCGGCCATCCTTGAGCGAGTCGATCACACGCTCACGCTGGTTCTGGGCGATGTCGCCGTTCAGCGCAGCAGCCTTGTAGCCCTTGGCTTCCAGCGCGGCGGCCAGGTCCAGGGTGGCTTGCTTGGTACGCACGAAGGCGATCAGCGCGTCGAACTCTTCCACTTCCAGCAGACGCAGCACAGCCGGGATCTTCTGGTCCGCATGGACCATCAGGTGGGCCTGCTCGATCGCGGTAACGGTCTGGGTCTTGGTCTGGATCTTGACGTGCTTGGGTTCACGCAGGTGACGCTCGGCGATCGAACGGATCGACGACGGCAGGGTTGCGGAGAACAGTACGGTCTGACGGGTAGCCGGGATTGCGTCGAAGATCACTTCGAGGTCGTCCATGAAGCCCAGCTTCAGCATCTCGTCGGCTTCGTCCAGTACCAGGTACTGCACAGTCGACAAGACTTTTTCGTCACGACGCAGGTGGTCGCACAGACGGCCCGGGGTGGCCACGACGATTTGCGCGCCGTTGCGGATCGCACGCAGCTGTGGGCCCATCGGGGCACCACCGTAGACGGCGACAACGTTCACGCCCGGCATCTGCTTGGCGTAGGTTTCGAAAGCGGTAGCAACTTGCAGCGCCAACTCACGGGTTGGCGCCAGGATCAGGGCTTGCGGTTCGCGCTTGCTCACATCGATCTTGTTCAGGATCGGCAGGGCGAAGGCAGCGGTTTTGCCGGTGCCAGTCTGCGCCTGGCCGATCATGTCGTGACCGGCGAGGATGATCGGGATCGATTGTTGCTGAATGGCGGACGGCTCTTCATAGCCGGTAGCCACAACGGCAGCAACAATGTTCGGGTTAAGATCGAGAGCGGCGAAGCCGCCGGTTTCCTGGGTCATGGGTCTGCCTCTAGGTGCATCCGCAAAGACCCATGCTCCAAAGCTGCACATGCCTTGAAAGACCGTCAGGTCACCCAGGCAGCTTTGGCGGCGGGGATTTGCGAAAACGATTGAAAAAGAAAACTTGGGAAGGTCCGCCTAGCGGACGCGCAGCCGAAGCTGGACTCGGAGGATTTGCACCACCTGATTTTGAGGTCCGCTAAAAGACCGGCGCGTACTATACCTGAAATAGTCACGTACGTGAGGAAAATTTTCATGGGTGCGGGGCCAGTATCGGGCCACCAAGCACGACAGGCTGAATCGATAATCCCCTGAAGCCTTGCGCGCTCGGTATCGGAGCGGTTGAGCCTTTCAGGTAGCCGGCCGAATCTCGCGGATCAGCCCATCGAGGCTGTACCCCAAAAGGGGCGCCAACGCCTCGGCCCGGGCTCTCAAACCGTCCAGGTCCAGCGACTGCTCCAGGTCTGCCGGCACCAACAGAATCACATTACCCTCCTTCACAGGCAGTTCCCAGTAATGCCGGTGGTACAACCCGCGCAACAACGCCGCGCCCAGCGGCCTGCCATCATCGGTGGCCCACTGGTTGATCACCAACCAGCCGCCTGGGTTCAGGTGTTGCTGGCAGTTCTCCAGAAAGTTCCACGCCAGGTGCCCGACCCCAGGACCATGGTCGGTGTACAAGTCAACGAACAGCAGGTCGGCCTTCTCTGCCGTGGGCAGCAGCTCCAGGGCATCACCGATGCGCACATACAGCCGTGGGTCGTCGTCCAGGCCCAGGTAATCCATGGCCAGGCGCGGCACATCCGGGCGCAGCTCGATGGCCTCGATGTCTTCCAACGGCAGGAACTTCATGCAGGCCTGGGTCAGCGTGCCGGCGCCCAGGCCCAGAAACAGTGCACTCTCAGGCAGTTCGTGGCACAGCGCCCCCACCAGCATGGCGCGGGTATAGTCGTACTCCAGCCAGCTGGGGTCGGCCGTGAACACACAGCTTTGCTCGATCGCATCGCCGAATTCCAGAAAGCGGTAGTCGTCTACTTCGTACACGCTGATGACGCCAAACGCATCTTCCACCCGTGCCAGCAGCCGCTCTTGCCGTTCCGCCGTCATTCCACCACCCACCTGCGCAAAAACGCGCATTGTCCGCCAACACCCTTGATGCAACAAGCGCAGCGCCAACTGTTACCATGGCCCATCGCCTACAACCGACAAGACCGAGCCCAAGATGAACCAACCGTGGAGCCCCGACAGCTGGCGTGCCCTGCCGATCCAGCAGCAACCGACCTACCCCGATGCCGCGCACCTGCTGAAGGTTGAACAGACCCTGGCCAGCTACCCGCCGCTGGTGTTCGCGGGTGAGGCGCGCGAGCTGCGCCGGCAGTTTGCCGAAGTCACTGAAGGCCGTGCCTTCCTGCTTCAGGGCGGCGATTGCGCCGAGAGCTTCGCCGAGTTCTCGGCTGCAAAAATCCGCGACACCTTCAAGGTGTTGCTGCAAATGGCCATTGTCATGACCTTTGCCGCCGGCTGCCCGGTGGTGAAAGTGGGGCGTATGGCAGGGCAGTTCGCCAAACCGCGCTCATCTGGCGATGAAACCATCGGCGACGTCACCCTCCCCGCCTACCGTGGCGACATCGTCAACGGCATCGGTTTCGACGCCAAAAGCCGCATTCCGGACCCGGAGCGGCTGCTGCAGGCCTACCACCAGGCCACCGCCAGCCTCAACCTGCTGCGCGCGTTTGCCCAGGGCGGGTTTGCCGACCTGCATCAGGTGCACAAGTGGAACCTGGACTTCATCGCCAACTCGGCGCTGGCCGACAAGTACCACCAGTTGGCCAATCGCATCGATGAAACCCTGGCGTTCATGCGTGCCTGTGGCCTGGACAGTGCGCCGCAACTGCGCGAAACCAGCTTCTTCACGGCCCACGAAGCGCTGCTGCTGAACTATGAAGAAGCCTTCGTGCGCCAGGACAGCCTGACCGGCGACTACTACGACTGCTCGGCGCACATGCTGTGGATCGGCGACCGCACCCGCCAGCTCGATGGGGCCCATGTCGAGTTCCTGCGTGGCGTGCACAATCCGATCGGGGTCAAGGTTGGCCCGAGCATGAACCCCGAAGAGCTGATCCGCCTGATCGACACGCTCAACCCGGCCAACGACCCGGGGCGCCTGAACCTGATCGTGCGTATGGGCGCGAGCAAGGTTGGCGACCACTTGCCGGGGCTGATCCGCACTGTCGAGCGCGAGGGGCGCAAGGTGTTGTGGAGCTCCGACCCGATGCACGGCAACACCATCAAGGCCAGCAGCGGTTACAAGACCCGCGATTTTGCGCAGATTCTGGATGAGGTGAAGCAGTTCTTCCAGGTACACCAGGCCGAGGGCAGCCATGCTGGCGGTATCCATATCGAGATGACCGGGCAGAACGTCACCGAATGCATTGGCGGTGCCCGGCCGATCACCGAGGATGCGTTGTCTGACCGGTATCACACCCATTGTGATCCGCGGATGAATGCCGATCAGTCGCTGGAGTTGGCGTTCCTGATTGCCGAAACCCTCAAGCAGGTGCGGCGGTGAGGCTGGGGCGCATGCCTTGAGTTTTGTAGCGCCTGGGAGATCGAGCGCCGCCCGCGCGGCGCATCGCGAGCAAAGCTCGCTCCTACATCTGTTTCGGGCCAATTTTTCCTGTGGCATTTGTGCGCGAACGCCTTGGCGCATGGCGCGACATCACGTCGAACTAACAAGGCGGTCGCGCGCGCCTGTCACAGGCGTAACTGGCCCGAAACAAATGTAGGAGCGAGCTTTGCTCGCGATGCGCCGCGCGGGCGGCGCTCGATCTCCCGGACGCTGAAAAGCTGAAGCCAGGCGCTTGGACCCAACTCACTTCCTCAGTGGATCATCCCAGAAATGCCGCTCGGCCTCTTGATGGATATCCGCCCGGCTCAACCCCAGATCGTGCAAGGTTGCATCACTGAGACTGGCCAACTCCTGACGCTGACGGTACAGCTCCAGCCAACGCGCCGGGCGCTGCAGAGCCGCGTGCCACAGGTAGCTCAGGGAAAAGGCAGGTTGCTGGATGCTGCTGACATGACCTTTCATCGTGAAGCCCTCCGTGTTGATGGCCTCAGTCTCACGCCAGGCATAAGATCAATCCAACGAATGTTTCTGATGCGATGCATCTCGGAGATTGATGCAATGTCCCAGTACCAAAGCCTCGACGCGGACGTCCTGCGCACCTTCGTAGCCATTGCCGAGCAAGGCGGCTTTACCCGCGCAGGCGAAGTGGTCAACCGCACCCAGTCAGCAGTCAGCATGCAGATGAAACGCCTGGAAGAAGACGTTCTGCAGCGCCAGCTCTTCGAACGTGATGGCCGTCAGGTGCGGCTGACCGCCGAAGGTCAGGTCCTGCTGGGATATGCCCGACGCATTCTCAAGTTGCATGGCGAAGTGTTCAACACCCTGCGCATGCCGCACATGGTTGGCCTGGTGCGCATTGGCACACCGGACGACTACGCCATGCGCTTCCTGCCGACCATCCTGTCGAGCTTTGCCCAGGCCTACCCGCTGGTGCAGGTGGAAGTGCATTGCGATTCGTCCAAGCACTTGATGCTGCGCCAGGATCTGGACCTGACCATCGTCACCCGCGAGCCCGGCAACGAGATTGGCCAGTTGCTGCGCCAGGAACGCCTGGTGTGGGCCGCGGCAGAAGGCTTTTGCCCGCACGAACAGCGGCCGATGCCGGTGGCGCTGTTCAACACCGACTGTTTCTGTCGCGCCTGGACCTGCAATGCGCTGGAGGCACAGGGCATCGATTACCGTATTGCCTACACCAGCCCGAGCCTGGCAGCGATCTTTGCCATCGTCACCGCCGGGCTGGCAGTGACCGCGCAGCTGCAGAGCCTGATCGGGGGCAACATCCGCATACTGGGTGAAAGCGAAGGGCTGCCACAGTTGCCCATGGCCAATGTAATGCTGGTGCGCAGTACGCAGACCCCCTCGCCAATCACCGACTGCATGGCCGACTACATCATTGAGGGTTTCAAGTGATCGGGGGCCGAAAAACGGCCCCAACATCTCAAAGCTCAAACCCCAGCATAACCGCACAGACCACCAGAAACACACAGAACATTGCCCGCAATACCTTCTCCGGCAACGCGTGGGCCAGCTTCACGCCCCAGCTGATGCTGAGCAAGCCACCCACCGCCAAGGGAATCCCAACCCCCCAGTCAACGCTATGGTGCACGCCATAGGTCACCAGCGTGACCAAGGTACTCGGCGCCGCCAGCGCCAGTGACAACCCCTGCGCCACCACCTGAGTAGCGCCAAACACACTGGTCAGGATCGGCGTGGCCACCACGGCCCCACCCACGCCGAACAAGCCGCCCATGGTGCCGGCAAAGCTGCCCAGCACACCCAGCCACGGCCAGGCATGACGCAGCTCGGCACTCGGCGGCGACACCTTCATGAACATCCGCACCACGTTCCACACCACCAGCGCCACCAGAAAGCCGACAAAACCCAGGCGCATGGAATGCGCATCAAGCCCCACCGCCCAAATCGACCCCAGCCAGGCGAACAAGAAGCTGCATGCCGACAGCGGCAACGCATGGCGCAACGCGATGCGGTTGCGCTGGTGATAACGCCACAGTGCCAGCAGCACGTTCGGCACCACCATCACCAACGCGGTCCCCTGCGCCAACTGCTGGTCCAGGCCAAACAGCACGCCCAGCGCCGGAATCGCAATCAGCCCGCCACCAATGCCAAACAAGCCCCCCATGGTGCCCAGGGCCGCGCCCAGCACGATATACAACAACCACTCGATCATCAGGGCCTCGTCCGCCTGTACCAATAATGCGAGCATGCTAACGACTGTGCGCTGGCGGGGAAACGCACAGCAGCGCACAATGGCTGTGCGTTTTTCGCAAAAGCAAGGTAGCCATGAGCCCCGATACCCTGACCGACCAATTGAGCCTGTTCCTCGATGTGCTGGAAACCGGCAGCTTTTCTGCCGCCGCCCGTCGCCACCCGCTGACCCCGTCTGCGGTAGCACGGCGCATCGACAACCTGGAAAGCGCCGTCGGCAGCCGCCTGTTTACCCGCAGCACCCACGCGGTGCGGGCAACGCCTGCAGGCAACGCCTTTGCCGAGCGGGCCAGGCGCATCATCGAGGAGTTGCGCCTGGCCCGGGCTGAAGCGGTGTCATTGAGCAATGCCCCGGAAGGCCTGATCCGCATCGACGCACCTGCCGCGTTTGGCCGCCGCCACCTGGCCCCGGCCATTGCCGACTTCCTGGTGGCCTACCCGGGCCTGGACGTGCAACTGCGGTTGATCGACAGCTTCGTCGACCTGCATGGCAGCCACCTGGGCGAGGTCGACCTGGTGTTGCGCGCCGGCCCTTTGGCCGACACCCGTCTGGTCGCCACGCCGCTCGCCTACATGGTGCGCATCGCCTGCGCCAGCCCCGCCTACCTGGCCAGCCGCGGCATCCCCACCTGCCCCAGCGAACTGCCCGGGCATGACGGGCTGGACTGGGATGGCCTGGCGCCGCCGTTCGCCTGGCGCTTCAGTGTGGCCGGGCAAACCCGCCTGTATCGCCCCGCGCGCATGCGCATGGCCGCCAACAATGCCGAAACCCTGCTGTTCGGCGCCCTCGCCGGCCTGGGGATAGCCCACCTTCCCACCTGGCTGATCAGTGAATACCTGCTGCGCGGCGAGCTTATCCCGTTGTTCTGCGACGGCGGCTTGCCTGAAGCCGAGACCAGCGGCATTTACGCGCTACGCCTGGCACATGAAACGAACTCTCGCAGCCGTTTGCTGCTCGAATTCCTCAAGAGCCGATTCAGCCCGATACCACCCTGGGACCTGGCCTTGCGCAGTGAACTGCGCGATTAACTCGCGCACTGATTATCAGCGTGCCAGAATTTTCCATTGATCACTTTCAAGGACCTGCATGAACGCCGACACCCAAGCCTCCTGTGACGAGCTGCTGCTGGACAATCAGGTCTGTTTTGCCCTGCACTCCACCTCGTTGCTGATGACCAAGGTCTACAAGCCGCTGCTGCAGGCGCTGGGCCTGACCTACCCGCAATACCTTGCCATGCTGGTGCTCTGGGAGCGTGACGGCCTGACCGTGGGCGAAATCAGCCAGCACCTGCTGACCGACCCAGGCTCGCTGACCCCGCTGCTCAAACGCCTGGAAAGCGAAGGCCTGTTGCAGCGCAACCGCAGCCGCGAAGATGAACGGGTAGTCATGGTGCAACTGACCGACAAGGGCCGCGCCCTGCAACAGCAGGCCAAAGCGGTGCCGCAGTGCATTCTCAAGGCCAGCGGGCGCAGCCTGGAGCAGCTGCAGCAACTGCAAGCCGACCTGCTGAACCTGCGCGACAACCTGCAAAAAAACCTCTGAACGCTATGCTGTGAAATGGCCGTTCCGATGAACGGCGATGATTTATCTTGCGCACTAACTAATTGCGCGCTAATTTAAATCCCACACCAACCCCCGCCCTCCTGCAAACGGGAGTGCACAGCACATTAGCGAGGCTCAAGATGCAAAAGGTCACTCCGCTGTACATCGCAGAAGCAACCTCCACCGGTGGGCGCGACGGCAAATCCCGCTCCAGCGACGACAAGCTCGTCGTCAGCCTGAGCACCCCCAAGGAACTGGGCGGCGCGGGCGGTGACGGCACCAACCCCGAGCAGATGTTCGCCGCCGGTTACTCGGCCTGCTTCATCGGCGCCTTGAAGTTCGTGGCCGGGCAAGAGAAGAAAGCCCTGCCGGCAGATACCTCGATCACCGCCAAGGTGGGCATCGGCCAGATCCCGGGCGGTTTCGGCCTGGACATCGACCTGCACATCAGCCTGCCGGGCCTGGCCCAGGCCGAGGCCGAAGGGCTGGTGGAAAAGGCGCATCAGGTGTGCCCGTACTCCAATGCCACCCGCGGTAATGTGGATGTACGCCTGCACGTAACCGTCTAAGGCGCAAAGGCTTGCGCGATCCCCTATGGGAGCGGGTTTACCCGTGAAGAAAACACCGCGGTGGATGGCACGGGCTTCGCCCGTGTTCGCGGGCAAGCCCGCTCCCACACGGATCTGCGCCAGCTTTTAGAAATTGAGCACGACAGTTGCACCCACAAAAGCACGAGCACACAGGCATAAAAAAACCCGGCTTGCGCCGGGTTTTTTGCGTCTCGCAAGAAGCATTACTTCTTGGAACGGCCTTTGAAGCTGTTGTCGCGAGTGTCGATGTCGATCCACTCGTCGATCTGGATGAAGTCGGCAACCGAGATCTCGGTACCGTTCGCCAGCTTGGCAGGCTTCATGACTTTGCCGGAGGTGTCACCGCGAGCAGCGTTCTCGGTGTAGACAACTTTACGGCTGATGGTGGTCGGCAGTTCAACCGACACCAGACGGCCTTCGAAGAACACGGCTTCGCAGACGTCTTCCATGCCTTCTTCGATGTACGGCAGAACGGCTTCGATGTCTTCGGCGTTCAGCTCGTACATGGTGTAGTCGGTGGTGTCCATGAAGGTGTACTCGTCACCATTGATGAACGACAGGGTCGCTTCTTTGCGATCCAGGATCACGTCGTCCAGCTTGTCGTCCGCACCGTATACGGTTTCGGTCTTGTAGCCGGTCAGCAGGTTCTTCAGCTTGGTCTTCATGATCGCGCTGTTACGGCCCGACTTGGTGAACTCAGCTTTTTGAACCAGCCACGGGTCGTTGTCGATCCGCAGTACGGTACCGGGTTTCAGTTCTTTACCAGTTTTCATTACGAAGTATCCGAATCTGGATGGATTTATAAAAATCGAGGCCGCGTATCATAGCGAATTTCGGTAAAAGTGTACTAGCGCTTCGGCAAGGTCCGGCTGAGCGGCCTGTCGCGCCCCCCAAAGGCGGGCATGCTGCTGCAGTTCCGGCCAATGCTGGCGGGCCGCCCGCCAGGCCTGGCCCATGTCGAAATCCATGTTCCAGGCACGCCACAGGCCCAGCAGGGCTGCATCGGCATCGTCTGACAGGCCGCAGCGATAATGCGCGAGGAACGCTTCGAGTTTTTCCCAATGGGCATTCTCGTCCTGCACATAGATGTGCCACAGCATCGGCTGCCCCGCCCACTGCGCACGCACGAACGAGTCTTCGCCACGCACGGCATTGAAATCGCAGCTCCATAGCAGCCGGTCGAAGTCGTCCTGGCTGACGAAAGGCAGCACCTGAACGGTCAGCGCCCCACGGGTGCGCACATCACCCACATGCAGCGGCCCCTCGCCCAGCCACTGGCTGAGCCCCGCGACGATGCGCCCCTGCGGGACCAACAGGTGGCAGGCCTGGTCAGCCGCGGCCAAGGCATCAAGCCAGTTGCCCAGCTGTGGGTTTTCATAGGCGAACAGCGAGATCAGCAGCGCACCCGGCAAAGGGTCTACACCAAGCCCCTGCAAAAAGGCACGGCGCGCATCCGCCGACTGCTGGAACGCATCACGCCGGGCCAGCAGCGAACCCTCGCGCAGCAAACCGCCCGTTTTGTCGGTAAAGCCCGGGAAGAAAAAAACCTTGCGCAAACCGTTGGGCTGCGGCGAAGGCAACCCATGGCAACCCTCCACCCAGTCCTCGGCACTCAGGTACTCAAGGTTGAGCCAGAGCGGCGGCTGCGAACGGGCACGCATGGCCTCGACATACCCCGCCGGCAACTGGCAGGCGAACGCGCCGATCACCACATCGGCGGGGGCCACCGGCAACCACCCTGCCGGCCAGTGGCGCACATCCACACCGTGCTGCCACTGTTGCGCCGCCGTGGCATCGGCGCCAGGGCACATGGGCGTGAAAGCGTTGAGGTCATCCACCCACAGGCGCACCGCCAGGCCGTGCTCGGCCACCAACTGCCGGGCCAGGCGCCAGGTCACGCCGATATCGCCGTAGTTGTCGACGACGCTGCAGAAGATGTCCCAGGTGGCTTTCATGCGCCCCTCCCGTGCTGGTGCAAAAACCGCGAATTCTGCGCATTAATTGCCGCCGACAAAAGCACCTGCGCAGAAAAATGCCCAAGTGCATGCGACAATGCCCCCCTACCACGCTGCCAGGAGGCTGACATGCCGCGCCACCGTGAACTGAAGATCACCCTCAAGCCGTTGCCGTTGATCATGTGCGTTGCCTTGGGCTTGTGGCTGGGCGCCATGGCCATTGCCGTGAGCCTGTGGCTGGCCCAGCAGTTGTGGCCCCAGCAGGTGCAACCGCTGGCCCAGGTTGTAGCCCCCCACGCCTACCGTGCCGCTGCAACACCCGCGCCGACCACTGCCCAGGATGGCCAGGCCGAGATGTTCGAACGCTACAAGGACATCCTGCACAAACAGGAGCTGCAACAGGCCGCCGATGCCGCACAGGGCAACCCGCGCAACCTCAACAGCCCCAAGTGCCAGTTCTGGCTGCAGCAAAACCGTACCGCGCCCACCGAAAAAAGCCAGGCCAACGTGCTGGAGTTCTGTTACTGACCATGGACAAGCCCCACCTGCTGGCGCTGATTGTCGCCACCCTCGAGCATGACCTGGACGTGCTGACCCGCGCGGCGCAAACCGCCTACGAGGCCGCCACCGCCGAAGAGAACATTGCCGAGAACAAGTATGACACGCTGGGCCTGGAGGCCTCGTACCTGGCCACCGGCCAGGCCCGCCGCAGTGCCGAGATCCGCCAGGCGCTGGTGATCTACCAGCAGTTGCTGCTGCGTGACTACGACCCGGCGCGCGGCGTGCAGGTAAGCAACCTGGTGACCCTGGAAGATGAAGAGGGCGGGCAGCGCCGGCTGTTTCTGGGGCCTGAGGCAGCGGGGTTGAAGATTGGCGAAGGCAGCGGGTTGGTGACGGTGATTACCCCGCGTTCGCCGCTGGGGCAGCTGTTGCTGGGCAAGCGGGTGGATGACGAGGTGAGCTTGGGGGCGCAGGTATCGTTCATTGTCGATGTTGTCTGAACCGGCCGCTCCCACAAGGATCCCACTGTCTTCAAGGCTGTGATATCCCTGTGGGAGCGGGCGGGCCCGCGAAAGGGCCGGCACAGGCAATAATTCTCTAAAGGGCCTGCAAGGCATCGAACCGCCCCGCCAGCCCCTGCTCGGCAAACTGCTCCACCACAAAATCGACGAACGCCCGGGTCTTGCCCGGCAACAGCTTGTGCTCGGCGAAATACAGGCTGATATGCCCATCGTCCACATACCAGTCCGGCAACACCCGCAGCAGCCGCCCGGCCAGCAAGTAGGGCACGGCAAACGGCAGGCTCACCAGGGCAATGCCCAGCCCCTGCTCGGCCACCGCGCATGCCGCGTCCGAATCGCTCATGGTCATCGCCTGGCGCAATTGCAGCGGCTGCTGCACCTGCCAACGGCTGGTCAACGGCCACGAGCGCACCCGCCCGGTCTGCGGTGACCGGACCAGGATGCCGTCATGGCGTTGCAGCACCTGCGGGTCTTCTATCGGCGCGTGCCGCTGCAGATAGGCTGGCGCCGCCACCAATACCCGGTGCGCCGGGGTCAGCTTGCGCGCCACCACCCCCGGTGGCAGTTCAAAACCACCACCAATCGCTGCATCGAAGCCCTGGCCGATCAGGTCGACCTGGCGGTTGTCGAAATGCCAATCCGGGGTAATCGCCGGGTAGCGGCGCAAGAATTCCCCCAGCAACGGCAGCACATACAAACGCCCGAATACCGTGCCCATGCTCACCCGTAACGACCCGGCTGGCTGGCCTTCGGCACTGGCCAGGTTGGCCACGGCGTACTGAATGGTGCGAAAGCTGTCACTGACCTCGCCGAGAAAACGCTGCCCCGCTTCGGTCAAAGTCAGCTTGCGGGTACTACGCTGGAACAACCGCACACCCAGGCGCGCTTCCAGTTGCGCAACGTGCTTGCCCACGGCGGCCGGGGTAAGGCTCAGGCGCCTGGCGGCTTCGGCAAAACTGCCGACCTCGGCACTGCGGATAAAGCATTCCAACGCGCTGAACGATTCCATGGCCATGATTAGCAACCAAAGGTTTACTCTGCTGATAGTGATTACCATCTTATCAGTAGGCAATCGAGCGCCGATACTGTGCCCATCCAAGGCATTTCGGCCTGGCTTCCAGCAGGAGAACAGCATGTCCAAGCAACTTACACTCGAAGGCAAAGTGGCCCTGGTTCAGGGCGGTTCCCGAGGCATTGGCGCAGCCATCGTGCGGCGCCTGGCCCGCGAAGGCGCGCAAGTGGCCTTCACCTATGTCAGCTCTGCCGGCCCGGCTGAAGAACTGGCTCGGGAAATTACCGAGAACGGCGGAAAAGCCTTGGCCCTGCGGGCTGACAGCGCTGATGCGGCAGCCGTGCAACTGGCGGTGGATGACACCGTGAAGGCCTTCGGCCGGCTGGATATCCTGGTCAACAACGCCGGTGTGCTGGCAGTGGCCCCGGTGACCGAGTTCGACCTGGCCGACTTCGATCACATGCTGGCCGTAAACGTACGCAGCGTATTTGTCGCCAGCCAGGCCGCGGCACGCTACATGGGCCAAGGGGGTCGTATCATCAACATTGGCAGCACCAACGCCGAGCGCATGCCGTTTGCCGGCGGTGCACCGTACGCCATGAGCAAGTCGGCACTGGTTGGCCTGACCCGCGGCATGGCACGCGACCTCGGGCCGCAGGGCATTACCGTGAACAACGTGCAGCCCGGGCCGGTGGACACCGACATGAACCCGGCCAGTGGCGAGTTCGCCGAGAGCCTGATTCCGCTGATGGCCATTGGGCGGTATGGCGAACCAGAGGAGATTGCCAGCTTCGTGGCTTACCTGGCAGGGCCTGAAGCCGGGTATATCACCGGGGCCAGCCTGACGGTGGACGGTGGGTTTGCAGCCTGATTGAAGGGTTGCCTGTGCCGCGACAGCGCCGGCACAGGCTTAGCCTTTCTTGGCCCTCAGGCACTGTTCCATTACGTCCAGAAAAGCCCGGGCAGCCGGTGTGGGGCTGGACGACCACACCGCATACAAGTGCCGCACCGGCGCATCCACCAGCCGCGCTATTGCCACCCCTTCGATGCCCTGAGCTACCCGCTCAGGCACCAGGCCGACGGCCATGCCCCGCTGCACAAATTTCTCCACCAGGCGAACATGCCCGATCTCGAACTGCACCCTGCGCTGCAACCCCACCGCCTGAAACGCCTCGTCGGTTTGTCGTCGCGCCCCGGTGCCTTCGGGGAAATCCACCAACACTTCGCCTGCCAGGTCAGCCAGCGCCAGCTGTGCCCTGCCCGCCAGGCGGTGCGCCAACGGCAACACAGCCACCAGTTCTTCCCTCGCCAGCAACCGATGCTGCACCCCCTGCACCTCCTCGCCCTGCCACAGCCCGATAAAGCCCACGTCCAGGCGCCGCTCGAGCACATCAGCGATCAGCGATTCGCTCTTGGCCGTGAGCCAGCGCACATCCACATCCGGATAACGACCGTGGAATACCGCCAACAGGTCGACCAGGTCCAGCGCGGTGAGCGAACTGATTTCACCAATCGCCAGCCGCCCGCGCACCTGGCCGCAGGCCGCCGCAACGTCATCGGCAATGCGCCGGGCCGCCTCCACCGCTGGCCGTGCACTGAGCACAAAAGCTTCCCCCGCAGGTGTCAGGCGCACCCGTCGCGAACTACGCTCGAACAGGCTCACCCCCAGCTGCGCCTCCAGCCGCGCCACCTGATGGCTAAGGGCCGACTGCACCACATGGCAGCGCTCCGCCGCACGGGTAAAACTGCCGGTGTCGGCCACGGCAAGGGCATATTCGAGCTGCTTGAGGTTCATCGATCTATCTGCTTTCAAGATGAATAGGTTGAAAACTATACATTGGTGTCATGCCAGACACTTGCTGATAATCATCACCACACACGACTGCCCCCACGAGAATTGCATGCACACCCCCACTCTCAGCCGCGCCCTGATCCTGCTGATGGCTACCGCCACAGGCCTGGCCGTGGCCAGCAACTACTACGCCCAACCGCTGTTGCACAGCATCGCCCAGCAATTTGGCTTGAGCACCGCCAGTGCCGGCAGCATCGTGATTGCCGCGCAACTCAGCTATGGCGCCGGCCTGTTGCTGCTGGCACCGCTGGGCGACCTGTTCGAGCAGCGCCGGCTGATTACCGTGATGACCGTTGTCTCCACCCTGGGCCTGGTCATCAGCGCCTGTGCACCCAGCCTGCCCTGGCTGCTGCTCGGCACGGCGCTGACCGGGCTGTTCTCGGTGGTGGCACAGATCCTCGTGCCGATGGCAGCGACCCTGAGCGAGCCGCATCAGCGTGGGCGCGCGATCGGCACGCTGATGAGCGGCCTGCTGCTGGGCATCCTGCTGGCGCGTACTGCTGCCGGCTTCATGGCCGAGCTGGGTGGCTGGCGCAGTATCTACGTGCTGGCCGCCGTGCTGATGGCACTGACCGCGCTGGCGCTATACCGCAGCCTGCCGCAGCACCACAGCCACGCCGGGCTGAAATACCCTGCACTGATCGGCTCCGTGTTCCGCCTGTTCATCGAAGAACCCGTGCTGCGCCTGCGCTCGCTGCTCGGTCTGTTGGCATTCAGCCTGTTCGCCCTGTTCTGGACACCCCTGGCGTTTCTGCTGGCGAAAGGCCCCTACCACTATTCGGATGCAGTGATCGGCCTGTTCGGCCTGGCCGGTGCGGCGGGTGCGTTGTCGGCCAACTGGGCCGGGCGCCTGGCGGACCGTGGCAAGGGGTCGCTGGGCACCACCGTGGGCCTGGTGGTATTGCTGCTGTCGTGGGTGCCGCTGGGGTTTGCCGAACAGTCGCTGCTCGCCTTGCTGCTGGGCGTGCTGATGCTCGACCTGGCGGTACAGCTGGTGCATGTGAGCAACCAGAACGCGGTGATCGCCCTGAGGCCCGAGGCACGTACGCGGCTGAATGCCGGTTATATCACCTGCTACTTCATTGGCGGGGCGCTTGGGTCGTTGCTGGGCACACAGCTGTTCCAGCGCCAGGGCTGGATGGGGATTGTGGTGGCCGGGCTGGTGATTGGCGGGCTGGGATTGCTGGTGTGGGGCCTGGCCGAGCGTAAGCGCAAGAACACCTTGCAGGTGGCCTGATAAATGACCACTGGATTCTTCGCGGGCACGCCCGCTCCCACAGGTGCCTCACAAACCTCAGGGCAGTGATACACCTGCGGGCGTGCCCGCGAAGAGGCCATTAGCCACGGCGACAAAGTACCGCACTACCCTCCGTCGCAATGCCGTTGACTTGCCTGCCGGGGCAGCGCTCAGTAAGCGCTGGAAAATGCCCTTTCCCTGACAGGATGACTTTATGACAAGACTCACGGTGCAATCCGGCGATTTCTTGCAAGGTGAAGGCGAGTATCGCAATGGATCGCTCACACTCAAGACCGCGCGCAGCCCCTCACCCGGTGAACGGATTTCCCTGGCACGCATCAGCGACTTGCGGCTGGCCAGCCTGGAAACCAACCGCAGCCTGGGCAGCGCCTTGGGCTGGGGCGTGGCCGGCGCCCTTGTGGCAGGGCCAGTGGGGCTGCTGGCCGGGCTGTGGCTGGGTGGCAAGGAAGAAGAAGCGACCTTCCTGGCCACCTTCAAGGATGGACGCAAGCTGATGGCCATTACCGATGGCAAGACCTGGTCGAAGATCGATGACAACTGGCGGCAGCACAAGCGGCCGATCAGGACAGGCTGATTATCACGGGGCCCTGATCGTTTTATGGGGAAGGCGGCTGGTAAGATGCCGCCTTTTTCATGGCCTGTGCCGGCCTCTTCGCGGGTAAACCCGCTCCTACAGGGATATCACCACCTGGGGTATCGCCACCCGGTGCATCACCAATCGGTGTTTCACCACCCGGTGTATCGCCAACCGGTGTAGGAGCGGGTTTACCCGCGAAAGGGCCGGCACAGGTATCGCGCATCCAGGAGCCCCATCGCATGCCCCCGCATCACCCCCGCCTGCCCCTGAGCCTGCTCAGCCTGGGCCTGGCCCTGCAGTGCCCGTCTGTGCTTGCCGAAGACAGCGTGGTGCTTGCCCCCTTGCAGGTCTCCGACACCTTCGCCAGTGATGGCTACCAGGCACGCCAGGCGGCTGTGGGCGGTTTCCAGCCCGCGCCGCTGCTCGACACCCCCGCCTCTGTCAGCGTATTCAGCCAGCAACTGCTGGAAGACCGCCAGGTACGCACGCTCAGCGAAGTGTTGCAAAGCGATGCGTCAGTCGGCGAAAGCTATGCGCCCATCGGCTACTACGAAAACTTCAATGTGCGCGGCTTCGAGCTGAACGCCGCCAGTAGCTATCGCATCAATGGCCAGACCATTGCCGGGGAGCAGAACGTAGCCCTGGAGAACAAGCAGCAGGTGGAACTGCTCAAGGGTCTGTCCGGGCTGCAGAGTGGCGTGTCGGAGCCGGGCGGCCTGGTCAACTATGTGACCAAGCGCGCCGAAGACATACGCAGTGTCACGGTGTCGACCAACGAACAGGGCGAACGCTATCTGGCCACCGACCTTGGCGGCTGGTTCGGCAGCGAAAAGCAGTTCGGCCTGCGCGCCAACCTGGCCCATGAAGACATCCGCGCCTACGTCGACCACGCTGACGGCAAGCGCGACTTCGCCTCGCTGGCGTTCGACTGGCAGATCAGCCCGGATGCCACCCTGCAGCTGGATGCCGAGTACCAGCACCGCGAACAGGCGTCGGTGCCGGGTTACCAGCTGCTCGGAGGCACTGAAGTGCCCCACGGCATCGACCCGGAAGACCGCCTGGCCTACCAGCATTGGGCAAAGCCTGTGCAGAACGACTCGCTGAACCTGGGCGGGCGCTTCGAATACCGCTTCAACGATACCTGGACCGGCACCTTGAGCGCCTCCCGCAGCAAAGTGGTGATCGACGACTACAGCGCGTTCGCCTGGGGTTCGAGCGAGGGGGCGTTTTTCGGCAGCAATGGTGACTACGACATCTATGACTTTCGCAGCCCCGACGATACCCGTCGTACCGACGAAGCACAGGCCATGCTCAATGGGCACTTCGATGCCTTGGGCGTGGGGCATGAGCTGACCGTGGGTACCAGTGCGCAACGGCGTACACTGGATCAGCGCCCGTACTACAACGAGTGGCTTGGTACCGGCAACATCAACACCGGCGCCCCTGCATTCGCCCCGTCCGACAAACCCGTAGGCGCCAGCGAACGTCGACTGGACAGCCGCCAGTACGGCTTGTTCATCAGCGACCGCATCAGCTTCAACGAGCAATGGCAGACCGTGCTGGGCGCCCGTGAAGTGCGCCTGGATGAAAAGACCTGGGACGAGAACGGCGTTGCCGGGCGCCACACACGTCAATACGAGCTGCTGCCCAACGCTGCGCTTATCTACAAGCCGCAGCCGAACACCACGGTATACGCCAGCTACGCCAAAGGCCTGTCCGCCGGAGGCACGGCCCCTTGGTTCGCCAGCAATGCAGCTGAAATCCTTGCGCCCACCACCTCCCGCCAACTGGAACTGGGCCTCAAGCACGACTGGCAAGGCCTGAGCCTGAGCGCCGCACTGTTCCAGATCCGCCAGGCTTACCAGTACGCGCGCCCGGACGGCACCGGCAACTTCACCTACGTGCAGCAAGGCCAGCAGAAAAATACCGGCCTGGAACTGGGCGCCAGCGGCTGGGTGACCCCGAAGCTGCAGGTACAGGCCAGTGCGGCAGCCATCCGGGCACGGGTGCAGAACAGCGGTACCGAAGCCTATGAAGGGCACCAGGCGATCAACGTGCCTAAATTCCGGGCGGCGCTGCATGCGGAATATACCCTGCCGGTTCCGGGGCTGGCGCTGCTGGGAGGGGCGCGGTACAGCGCCAGCAAGTATGCGAGCCAGGCGGGCAATGTGGAGGTTGGCGGGTACACCGTGTTCGATCTGGGTAGCCGTTACCGTACGCGGGTCGGCGGGTATGACACGGTGCTGCGGCTGACGGTGGATAATGTGTTCGACAAGCGTTACTGGCGCGATGTGGGGGATTACCTGGGGGACAACTACCTGTTCCAGGGGGCACCGCGTACCGCTCGGCTGTCGGCTTCGATCAGCTTCTAGATTGCCGGGGCCGCCCCCACAGGAAATCGGGTACGCCTGTGGGAGCGGCCTTGTGTCGCGATGGGCTGCGCAGCAGCCCCAATGGCCCTGAAAACAAAAAGCCCCCGTGCTTTTCAGCGCGGGGGCTCTTCGTAGAATGTGGCGGTGAAGAAGGGATTTGAACCCTTGATACGATTTCTCGTATACACACTTTCCAGGCGTGCTCCTTCGACCACTCGGACACTTCACCGTTTCTCTTCAAGCCTTGCGGCCCGTCGAGGTGCGCTAATTTAGTGAAAGACTTTCCCTTTGGCAAGCATTTTTTTCAATTTTTTCATGTATTTGCACTTGGGCTGCCGTGAGCGCTGACCGACCGGTCAGCCTTGCTGCTTTACCTCGCCCCTGACGCTGGGTAACGTCGTCGCCACGCCAACAAAAGGACTCTGCCATGAGCGAGCTGATTACCTACCACGCCGAAGACGGCATCGCCACCCTTACCCTGAACAACGGCAAGGTCAATGCCATCTCGCCGGACGTCATCACTGCCTTCAATGCAGCGCTGGACCGCGCTACCGAAGCGCGTGCCGTGGTGATCATTACCGGGCAGCCGGGCATTCTGTCGGGCGGTTACGACCTCAAGGTGATGACCAGCGGCCCCAAAGAGGCCATCAGCCTGGTCACCGCCGGTTCCACCCTCGCCCGCCGGCTGCTGTCGCACCCGTTCCCGGTGGTGGTCGCCTGCCCCGGCAATGCCGTGGCCAAGGGCGCTTTCCTGCTGCTGTCGGCCGACTACCGCATTGGTGTCGAAGGGCCGTACAAGGTATGCCTGAACGAAGTGCAAATCGGCATGACCATGCACCACGCCGGTATTGAACTGGCCCGCGACCGCCTGCGACGCTCGGCCTTCCACCGCTCGGTGATCAACGCCGAAGTGTTTGACCCGCAGGGTGCAGTGGATGCCGGCTTCCTCGACAAGGTCGTGCCGGCCGAGCAGTTGCAGGAAGCGGCAATGACCGCGGCGCGGGAGCTGAAGAAGCTGAACATGCTGGCGCACAAGAACACCAAACTGAAAGTGCGCAAAGGGCTGCTGGAGGCACTGGACAAGGCGATCGAGCTGGACCAACAGCATATGGGCTAGCCGCACGGCCCCTTTCGCGGGCAAGCCCGCGCCTGCACATCCGCCCTCTACGCGGGGAAATCCGCAATTCAACGGGCATACGCAACCTGTGCAGGAGCGGGCTTGCCCGCGAAAGGGCCGGAACAGGCCTGCACCAAGGTTTGCCCCAACCAGTGCACACCCGTACACTGCCCGGCGACTGTCTGGTGTGAGTCGTACCATGCTTTATTCATTGCGCATGTTCCTGCTGGGGCTGCATTTTCTTGCCGTTGGCGTCGTGGGCCTGATCATTGGTCTGTGCCGCCCCTTCAACCCTGACAACAGCCGCGTTTTCGCCCGGCTCTACAGCTTGCCGGCCACTTGGCTGATGCGCATCAAGGTCAAGGCTGAAGTCGGCCCATTGTGGGACCACCCGCCCGGCTGTGTGATCGTGGCCAACCACCAGTCCAACTTCGACCTGTTCGTGCTGGGCCAAGTGGTGCCACAACGCACCGTCGCCATCGGCAAGAAGAGCCTGGGCTGGATCCCGCTGTTCGGCCAACTGTTCTGGCTGGGCGGCAACGTGCTGGTCGATCGCAAGAATGCCTACCAGGCGCGCAAGGCCATACAGAAGACCACCCGGGTTCTGCAGGACGACACCTCGATCTGGATTTTCCCCGAAGGCACCCGCAATGCCGGCGAGCATTTGCTGGCGTTCAAGAAAGGCGCATTTCACATGGCCATCGAGGCCGGTGTGCCGATCGTGCCGGTCTGCGTCAGCCGCTATGCCAGGCGCCTGAGCCTGAACAGCTGGCGCCAGCGCACGGTGATTGTGCGCTCGCTGCCGCCCATTGCCACGACGGGCATGACGCCGCAGGATCTGCCAGCGCTGATCGAGCAGTGCCGGGGGCAAATGCAGCAGTGCATTGACCGCATGGAAAAAGAACTGGCCTGATCCGGGTTGCTCTGGCGCCGGGTACAGCCCAAGCTGTATCCGTGTTCAACCGAATAAGCGGACAACCATGGGTCGAGTCGTGGCATCGGCGGTGTACAGCGCCGGCAGAAAGGTCACCAACATCAGCATCGACGAAGGCAGCGAGTGGGCGCGCAAGCCGGGGCATTTCGTGTGGATCGGCCTGGAAGAGCCCAATGCCGAGGAACTGGCCAACCTGCAGTCCCAGTTCAACCTGCACGAACTGGCCATCGAAGATGCCCTGGAGAAACACAGCCGGCCCAAGCTGGAAACCTTCGGTGACGCGTTGTTCATCGTCACCTACTCGCCCGTGCGCCACGAAGGCAAGCTGGAATTCATCGAAACCCATATCTTCGCGGGCAACGGCTACATCATCACCTGCCGCAACGGCCACTCCAAATCCTACGCCATGGTCCGCCAGCGCTGCGAGGCTCGGCCCCTGCTGCTGGAACATGGCGAAGACTTCGTGCTGTACGCCCTGCTCGACTTCGTCACCGAGAACTACCAGCCGGTCAGCGAGGCCATTCATGGCGAGATCGAAGAGCTGGAGGAAAGCGTACTGGGCGGCTCGCTGCAAGAAGACGACATCCGCCGCCTGCACAGCCTGCGCCGCGACATCCTGCGCCTGCGCCGCTACGTGGCGCCCATGGTTGAAGTGAGCGAAGAACTGCAGCGCCTGAGCTTCCCGTTCATCGACAAGAACATGCGTCCGTATTTTCGTGATGTGCAGATTCACGTGACACGGCAGATGGAAGACTTGGCCGGGATCCGTGACATTGCCAGCCAGACCATCGAGATCGGCATGCTGCTGGAGTCGTCACGGCAAAGCATCGTGCAGCGCAAATTCGCGGCCTGGGCGGCGATTCTGGCGTTCCCTACGGCGATTGCCGGGGTGTACGGCATGAACTTCCAGAACATGCCAGAGCTGAGCTGGCACTACGGCTACTTCGCGGTACTGGGGGTGATTGCGACGGGGTGTGCCGGGTTGTATGCCAGCTTCAAGAAATCGGGTTGGCTTTGATGGCCTCTTCGCGGGCGCGCCCGCTCCCACAGGTTGCGCACAATGCTGGAAGTTGTGCATCACCTGTGGTGGCGGGCGTGCCCGCGAAGGGTTGTCACCGATTACGCGGCGCTGTCGCTGGCCTTTGATGGCTGCTGGATAAACCGCAACATCCACTCCCCTACCAGATCGCCCTGGTGCTCGGTGGCCAGGCTGGCTATGGCCTTGTGGTACACCTCGTCACCCAAGTATTCCTGGCGCGCATCGAGCAGTGCGCGGGAGTAGTCGTGCACGAACTCCGGGTGGCCCTGGAAGCACAGCACCTGGTCGCGAATGTGGTACGCCGCATTCGGGCAGAAATCGCTGGAGGCGATCACCGTGGCGCCTTCCGGCAGTTCGGTCACCTGGTCCTGGTGACTGATCAGCAAGGTCAGCTCCGACACCTCCGGGTCCATCCACGGCGCATGCGCCGCCAACGAGTAGCGGTGGATACCCACGCCCCAGCCTTGCTCGGCCCGCTCGGCCTTGCCACCCAGGGTCAAGGCCAGCAACTGGTGGCCAAAACACACGCCCAGCAGCTTCTCACCGCGCTCGTACAGTTTGAGCAGGTAGGCCTTGAGGGTCTGGATCCACGGATCGGTACCGAACGAATCGGCCTTGCTGCCCGTCACAAGATAGGCATCGAACTTTTCACTGTCGGCGGGATAGTCGCCGTGCATCACGTTGTACACACAAAATTCGGCGGCAATCGGCTGACGCGAGAAGAGCTGCTCGAACATCCTGCCGTAGCCCTGGTATTGCGCCGTCAACTCCGGTCGCAGGACATCGGTTTCAAGGATGCAGATGCGTAACGACATAGGGGTAGTCCTGAACGACATGGGTGGGAATCTGCTGTAGAGACTGCCGCGAAAGGCACGTACAAGCAAGTAGGCTGCGCTGACGAACGGTCACATTTCGTCGGTGCGTGCGTGGCACTTGCGCCAGTGTCTAGATAGAGCATGCCAGCTGGCTGGCACTTGGCCTCATAGCCAAAAGAAATGTTTTTACCAAGCATTTAGAACAAAGGGTTCTCAAGCATGGATAACGCACACCCTACTGTTGGATGTATATCCACTTTCAAGAGGCAAGCAGTCAGGCGCCACGCAGCGCCACTGTGATCGACCCGAAACGCGACAAGGAAGCCAACGGGTATTCAGGAATAACAACAAGAAGGCGGTCCGCCATGTTCAGACAATCGAAAATTCGCCAAGCTGGGCTCATTCTATTCGCCACCACATTGCTATTGATCTTGCCGAACCTTACACGTTTGTTTGGCTGACGGCGGCGGTGGCGCCAAGGGGCAACGCACAGGTAACCTGCTGGCCTTGATGGTCGGAGATTGCCTATGCGCCACTGCCTTGCCTTGCTAGCGTTGCTCCTGAGCCTGCCATTGTCGGCGGCGCAACTGCACCTTGAACTGGGGGCTACACCGCGCCAGTGGAGCAGCGCCGAACTGCTTGGCCATCCTGAGGCCCAGGATATCAGCATCGAACAGGACGTTTCCTACAAACGCCCCGTGCGCTATCGGGCGGTGCCGCTGGCCACGCTGCTGGAAGGTGTGAGCGCGAGCGATCACCTGCAGGCCGTGGCGCTGGATGGCTTTGCCGCCGAAATGCCCGCTGCGGCATTGCTGCAGCCAGGGCCGGCGCGGGCCTGGTTGGCCGTGGAAGACCCAGGCAAACCGTGGCCGCCACTGGGTCAAGGCAAGCCAAGTGCCGGGCCGTTCTACCTGGTGTGGACTGCACCGCAGGCCAGCGGCATCCGCCCTGAACAGTGGCCCTTCCAGATCGCCACCCTTCGCAAGCTGGCCCCGGTGGACCAGCGGTTTCCCGCACTGCTGCCCGACCCGAAGCTGCCGGCCGACAGCCCGGTGCGCCAGGGCTTTGCCCTGTTCCAGCAGAACTGCCTGGTGTGCCACCGGTTGAACGGTGCGGGAGATGGGCAGGTGGGGCCGGACTTGAATGTGCCGCATAACCCGACCGAGTATTTTCAGCCGGTTTATTTGCGCAAGTTGATACGCGACCCGCAGAGCCTGCGGCAGTGGCCGCAGGCGAAGATGCCGGGGTTTGCCGAAAGCGTGTTGAGTGAGCAAGAACTGGATGCACTGCTGGCGTATTTGGGGCACATGGCAGCACGTAAGCCTTGAGGGCCACTTCGCGGGTGAACCCGGCCCTACAAGGTGATGGACACACACCGGGGGTTGAACACAGACCGTCGTAGGAGCGGGTTTACCCGCGAAAGGGCCGGTCCTGCTGGCCAATACCCCTGGCCATTCATCGTTGCCGCCGCCACCGTATTCGCGGGTGAACCCGGTCCTACAACGACAGGTGGTCTCCACCATCCATCAATGTGTAGGCGCGGGTTAACCCGCGAAGGGGCCAACACAAAACTGTCAGGCCGTGAGCCGTTCGTGCTTGACGCCCCACCCTTCCACCTCACCCCCATACGGTGTCACCAACTGCTCGAAGGCCTCTTCAAAGTCGCCAATCCCGCCATGGGTGGCGTACATGACCTTGCTCAGTTCCAGGTGCCAGGCACCGTCGCCCAGCTCCTTCACCTGGGCATTGAGCGATTCCCCGCGAAACTGCCCGGCTGCACGACGGGCCCCTGCTTCGTCCGGGAATACGGCATAGAACTCGATGGGGTGGATTTGGGTGAAGTCGAAACCGCCTGCTTTCATCTGGCGCAGGACGTTGCTGCTGATATCGTCGTTCTGGCTGCTCATGAATCGTCCTCCTGAATAAAGCAATGGATAGACTTTCCGTGCACTACGCACCTGCCGGCAACGGCCGGGCAGTTCGAGCTGATGCAAGACGCGAATTATTGAGGCGGCGCCAACCCACAGAACAGGCAGGCCCTCCACCAGCGTAGCGCCTGCCAAGGCACCACGCAAACGTGTGGTTCAGGGTGCTTCGTGAATGCTGGTGATGGTCACACCACTGTGCTCTTTGAGCCAGCGAGCGGTCGGGGAGATGATACGGTCCTGGAAGTCGTTGAGGTCCAGCTCGTCCATCACCGGAAACAGGTGTGAGCGGATGGCCCGCGCAGCGTCCTCCTCACTGGGGCAATGCTCGGCATGCAACAGCAATGCGGACGGTTCGCCCTTCTGGTCGGCAAAGATGACTTCCCACTCTTTCATTGAACGGCCCCTCTCAGTCAACGAACACCAGGTGTGTGATGCCTGAATAACTGACCTTGGGGCGGGGAGAATGTTCAGTCCGGGAAAATTGTGCGGAGCCTATTCGCGGGCTTGCCCGCTCCCACAGGACCCGCACAAGGTTCGAACCCTGTGCAATGCCTGTGGGAGCGGGCAAGCCCGCGAATGGGCCGCAACGCGGCCCCGGTTTACTTCTGCGTGCTGTGCACTGCGCCAGCGGTGTTATCCAGCAGGCTCTTGGTCGCAGTCTGGATATACGCTTCCAGCCTCTTGAGCATTTCCGGCTGGTCCGGGCTTTCGATCAGCTCGGCCTTGAACTCGCTGCCCAGCTGGTAGCGGTACATCCGCGGGCTCATGTCCTTGGACTCGATCAGGATACGGTCACCCTGCACCAGCCCGACGATCTGCTCGCTGCCCGACGGCTTGATCATGCCCACGCCCTGGTCACCCTCAGGCAGGTTGAGCAGGTCGCGCCCCCAGCACTGATGGCGCGTCTTGCCGCCCAGGCGACCCATGATGGTCGGCACGATGTCAACCTGGGTACCCACGGTGTGGTTCACCGCCCCGAACTTCTCCTGAATGCCCGGGGCAATCAGCAGCAACGGCACGTTGAAACGGCCCAGGTCCAGCTCGGTAACCTGCTGGTGGTTGCCAAAGCCATGGTCACCGACGATGACGAACAGGGTGTCCTTGAAGTAAGGCTCTTTACGCGCCTTCTCGAAGAACTGGCCCAGCGCCCAGTCCGAATAACGCATGGCGGTCAGGTGCTCGTCCAGACGGCCCTGGCCGGTAACCTTCTCTACCGGCAAGTCCTTGGGCAGCGCATACGGCGTGTGGTTGGACAGCGTCTGCAGCAGCGCGTAGATCGGCTTCTTGCCATCATGCTTGGCCAGCTCTTCGTTGCCGCGGTCGAACATGTCCTGGTCGGACACACCCCAGGTCGGGTCGGAGAACACCGGGTTGACGAAGTCATTACGGCCGATGAAGGTGGTCATCCCCTGGTTGCCAAAGAACCCGGACTGGTTATCCCAGGCAAAGTCGCCGTTGTAGACATACACGTCGTCGTAGTCACGGGCGCCGAGCAGGGCCGGCAGGCCCGACAGCTTATGGCCGCCTTCCGGGGTCTGCATCAGGTATTCGAAACCTGGCAGGTTGGGGAAGCAGGCCATGGTGGCGAACATACCCTGGTGGGTATGGGTGCCGTTGGAGAAGAAGCGGTCGAACAGCAGGCCTTCTTTGGCCAGCTTGTCGAAGTACGGGGTGATGTTGTTGGGGCTGCCCAGCGCACCTACCGAGTGGCCGGCGAAGCTTTCCATCAGGATCACCACCACGTTCTTGATCGGCAGGGTCCGGTCAGCCGGCGGCACAAAGTCGCGACGGATAGCGGCTTCGTCGGCGTCGACCAGTGTGTCGTCGGCCGTCAGCAGCTGCTCACGCACACTTTGCGTGGCCACGTCCTGCTCCAGTACTGGCTTCCAGATGTTGGCTCGGTCCTCGCTGAAGCGGCTCTTGGCGGCGTCGATCAGGGTCAGGGTACCGTTCAGGCCCAGCTGGTTGACGAAGTTGGAGTCAGTGGTAAAGGCATCACCCCAGCGCATCGGCGGGCCCTGGCGCAGGGTGCCACGGGCAGCGACCACGGCCATCAGCAAGATCACCATGAATACCGCCAGGCGCTTGTACCACGGGGCAACGCGGTACAGGCCTTCGACTCGGGTAGCGCGATCGATACCTTTGAACAGCAGGCTCAGTAGCCAGGTACCGAGGGCCCAGGCCAGCAGGTAGCGTACCACCGGGAAACCGTACCAGAGCATGCTCATGACGGTTTTAGGGTCTTCCTGGATGTACTGGAACACCAGGCCATTGAGGCGCTGGTGGAACTCGCGGTAAAAGTCCATTTCCATCAGGCCGAGGAACATCACCACGCTCGAAGCGAGGGTCAGCCAGAAACGGAACACACCACGCCGGGCCATGGCCCAGGGGCTGAGCATGGCCAGCAGCAGCGGGATGCTGATGTATACCACCACCCGCAGGTCGAAGCGCAAGCCGTTGAGGAAGCCTTCGGCAACAGTCGCATAAGGGGTATCGCCGACCATGTCGTTGTTGTAGGCCAACAGCGCCAGGCGCACGAGGCTGAGCATCAGCATGATCACCAGGCCGCTGAGCAGCGTGTAGGCCAGGTGGGATTTCAGGGTCGGCGAAAACGACGTTCGCGCGCCCTGGTGCTTCAAGGCGTCCGTGTTAGCCATGAATGGGAAGGTCCTAGGATTGCGGTTTGCGAAGAGGCGATGGCGCTAGACCAACGCAGCATTATGCGGGTGCGGATTCTGTTTAAACCCATGTGAAAATTTTGTCACGGCCCTATTTCTGGCTATGTCAGTACCGCGCCTAGAGCCGCACATTCCCCCGCGGTCCGGCAATCGCCCAGATAACCAGCCCCACCACCGGCAGCAATGCGATCAACAAGATCCACAACACCTTGATGCCCACCTCGCTGCCACTCTTGATCACGTTGAGAATGGCCCAGATATCCAGCGCCAGAATGATCAGCCCGACCAGGCTGTTGAAGGTAGATCCCATGTCTGAATTCCTGTCCAGAGGCTTTGCTGCACAGCATAGTCAGCTATCGCGCCAATAGAAGGGAATCCTTGGCGGATGTCACAGGTCCCTCGGTAGACTGACTGCATTCATTGATTCGAGGTTCGCATGCCATCCGCCCACAGCCAAAGCGCCGCCCCACCCTCACTGCTGCAAGCCTGGCGCCAGCAGGTTACCGATACCCCCTGGCTCAGCGCCGGCCTGGGGCTGAGCCTGCTGGCGGTGTGCGTGCTGCTGGCCGCCAGTTTCTGGAACGCGGTGAACGGCGACCATGCCGACAACCTGCACCTGGCCATGCTGGGCGGGTTATCCGGCTTTGGCGCCACTGCGCTGGGCGCGGTGCTGGCAGTGGTGCTGCGCGATGTCAACGCGCGCACCCAGGACGTGATGCTGGGCTTTGCTGCCGGCATGATGTTGGCCGCCAGCTCGTTTTCGCTGATTCTGCCGGGCCTGGAGGCTGCCCGCGAGATCACGGGCAACGGCCCGGCCGCCGCGTTTACCGTGGTGCTGGGCATGGGCTTGGGTGTGCTGCTGATGCTGGGCCTGGACCGCTTCACCCCGCATGAACACGAAAGCACCGGCCCGTGCGGGCCCGAAGCCGAGCGCATCAGCCGGGTGTGGCTGTTCGTGCTGGCGATAACCCTGCACAACCTGCCTGAAGGCATGGCGATTGGTGTGAGCTTTGCCAATGGCGACATGAACATCGGCCTACCGCTGACCAGTGCCATCGCCATTCAGGACATCCCCGAAGGGCTGGCCGTGGCGCTGGCCTTGCGCGCCACGGGGCTTTCGAACCTGAAGGCGGCGTTGGTGGCGATTGGGTCGGGTCTGATGGAGCCGCTAGGGGCGGTGATCGGGCTGGGGATTTCTACCGGCTTTGCCCTCGCCTACCCGATCAGCATGGGGCTGGCGGCAGGGGCGATGATCTTTGTGGTCAGCCACGAGGTGATCCCCGAAACCCACCGCAATGGGCACCAGACAGCGGCGACCCTGGGGTTGATGGGCGGGTTTGCGGTGATGATGTTTCTCGACACTGCGCTGGGCTGAAGATTGATGTTTCGTGAGCCGGCCTCTTCGCGGGCTCGCCCGCTCCCACAGGGTTATCACAGGGCCTGATGCGGTGGAGTACCTGAGGGAGCGGGCATGCCCGCGAACAAGCAATTACTGGTATCAGATGTGGACGGCGACTTTCAAAGCCTCCAGCGCCGGCTCAACCTTGATGCCCAGCTCTGCTCCCAGCTCCATTACCCGCGCCAGGTCCTGCTGCCCCACCATGACCATCTGCAGTTCGTCATCCAGCAACTGGCTGAAGTTGAGCAGCACATAACCACCCGCCTCCTTGTTCAGCGCGCCCATCTGCACCTGGATGCGGTTGAGCGCAGTCAGTGGTTCGGTACGGGCCAACTGCTTGGGCTTGAGGGTAAACGGCACGCTGTTGTCGAACGAGTCGCTGATCTGCTGGAACAGGTCCTGGTAGCTGTCAGCCTGGAACACCACGGTATCCGGCAGGCTGCCGAGCACCACCCATTCGCCCAAGGGAATCGGGAAAGTGTCGTCGTAGTTGATGTCGGGGTTGGCGGCCAGGAAGGCGACAGGGTCGGCGTAGGCCTGGGCGGCCTCGTCGGCGATACGCTCGATGTCTGCCTCACGCATGCAGCCGGCGCCAATGAGGCTGATGAATTCGAGCAACTGAGTTTTCATGAAAGGGGGCCTGCGACGGGTGAAAAGGCGCCAAGGATAGCCGCAAATGCCCCCTGGCGGTTAGCCGGCCAGCGTTTGCAGGCGCGCCGCGGTGTCTGCTGCACCCATGGTTTGCGCCGCCATCAGGGCGGTGATGCCGCGGGCATCCTGGTGCGCCGGGTTGGCCCCTTGTGCCAGCAGGTAGTCGAGGATTTCGCTGCGATTGAACATGGCCGCCAACATCAGCGCGGTGCGACCGTCCTGCGCGGCAGCGTCCACCGGCACGCCATGCTCCACCAGCAGGCGAATCATCGCCAGGTCCCCTTTGAATGCGGCACCGGCAATCGGCAGCTGGCCATTGTCGTTGGCAATCAGCGGGTCGGCACCTTGCGCCAGCAGCACGCGCACCGCATCGTGGTGACCGTGGTAGCTGGCCAGCATCAGCAAAGTATCGCCCTTGTGGTTACGCAGGTTGGCCGGCAGGCCACTGGCAAGCAGGCGCTCGAGCATGTCGGCATCGCCCTGGCGGGCACGTTCGAACACCTGCTCGGCGAACGCAGCGGTTTCGTCATCGGTCATGGTGGCGGGTGCGGTCTGGCTGGGCATAGGGAACCTCCTGGCATAATTGATGGCCCAAGTGTTCGTCAGGCATGCCAGGGCAGTCAAAGGTTCAGATTCTATAGGGCTGATAGGCACGTACTGACCCGTGCAAAATGCACTGTGCAAAATGCACGACCATGCAGCTTGCACGATACCGCTTCTGAAAATTCTCCGTAACAGCCTGTATTTACTGGGTTTTTCGCCAAACAGGATTCTGGCACGGTCACTGCAACCATCAACTCATGTCTGCCACACACCAGCCAGGAGTTGATATGGACCTCATCCAGCAAAAGTTCGCCTCGGTATTTTCGGCCTATCAGGTAAATACCCAAGCCCGGCCCGATGGCGGTGTACTGCTTACCCTGCGCGCAGCGGATGGCAAGGTTACCCGCCGGGTGCTGACCTATGGGCAATTGCACAGTGCCGAACAGCTGTCCTGGGCGATCAGTGCCATCCGTCGTGACCTGGCTGAAGAAGCAAGCGAATTGCCGGTCATCTCGATGCTGCAGAGCCAGCAGCGGTTTGCCCTGCCGACTTACCGCTGAGGGGTGTATTGCCTGAACTGGCCTCTTCGCGGGTGAACCCGCTCCTACATTGACTGCGCGATGCCTAAGGGCGGCGCAACCGCTGTAGGAGCGGGTTCACCCGCGAAGAGGCCGGCAATGCCATTACAACTCATCGATCCCCAGAAACGCTCGCGCCGTTACATCCCCGGTAAACCGCGCCTGCATGCCCTGCTCGCTGCCGTACAAGCGAAACGCCAGGCAAAACGGTGCATCCCCCAGCTCAACCCAGCGCCGCGTCCCGGCCGGCACCAGCAGCTGGTCACCTTTTTCGCACAGCACCGAATACACCCAGTCGCCCAACCGCAGGCCAACCTGCGCCCGCCCGCTGACCACGGCGAACAGCTCGTCGACCTCATGCACATGTTCATCACGCACATCGACCTGTGCCGGGTCTTCACCGTCGCGGTTGAGCAACGCGAAGGCCTTGCTGCCATGCGCCGTCATCAACTCATCCAGGTACACGCGGCAAGCATCCAGCACCTCGTCCTGGGCCGTGCCCGGGCGCACCCGCAGGCCAGGTTCGGCATGCACGAAGCGCACGCCCTGTTCAGCCAAGGTGGCAGCAATATCGTCGTGGTGAGTCAGCACCTTGTTCGGCAGTGCCGGGCTGGCGGGGTGGAAAACGCTGAGAATGCTCATCAGGGGCGGGTCCTGGTCGGTTGCGAACAAAGGGCAATGATAACGGCTGCGGCCAAGGCTGCGGCACTGGCCATACCAAAGGTGAAGGTGGGGCCCAGCAGCTTCCAGCTGTAGCCTGAGTACAGCGCCCCCAGCGCACCGCCGGTACCCGACAGCGCTGCGTAAAGCGCCTGGCCCTGGCCCTGCTGGCGGGCGCCGAAGCTGGCCTGGACGAACGCGATACTGGCAGCATGGAAGCAGCCAAAGGTGGCCGCGTGCAGCAGTTGGGCGAAGATCAGTACTGTCGGCTCCTGGGCCAGGTTGCCCAGCAGCAGCCAGCGCAATGCCGCCAGCAGGAAGCTGACCAACAGTACACGCTGCACGCTGAATCGGGCGAACAGGCGGCTCATGACCATGAACATCAGCACCTCGGCCACCACCCCAAGCGCCCAGAGCAGACCGATGGCACCGCGCGTGTAGCCCAAGTGCTCCAGGTGCAGGGTAAGGAAGGTGTAGTAAGGCCCGTGGCTGAGCTGCATCAGTGCCACGCACGCGTAGAACGCGATCACCCCCGGGGCACGCAACTGCTGCAGGAAGCCCCCCGTGCCGCTGCGCCCGCCCTGCTCCACCGCCTGGGCATTGGGCACCCACAGGCTGGCGGCAACGATGCCGGCCATGATCGTGACCAGCGCCACCGGGTAGATGTCCAGGCTCAACCATTCGAACAAGCGGCCCAGGCCGACCACGGTGAGGATGAAACCGATCGAACCCCACAGACGTACCTGGCTGTAGCGCGACGTCTGCCCGTGCAGGTGGGCCAGGGTAATGACCTCGAACTGCGGCAGCACCGCATGCCAGAAGAACGCGTGCAGGGCCATCACCAGCGCCAGCCAGGCGTAGCTTTTGCCGAAGAAGATCAGGGCGAAGGTGGCCAGGGTGCACAGCGCGCCAAGGCGTACGATCAACAGGCGTTGGCCCGTGCGGTCGCCCAGCCAGCCCCACAGGTTAGGGGCGACGCAGCGCATCAGCATGGGGATGGCCACCAGCTCGCCGATGCGTGCCGGGGAGAAGCCCAGGTGGTCGAAGTACAGCGCCAGGAAGGGGGCGGTGGAGCCCAGCAGGGCGAAGTAGAACAGGTAGAAGCTGGACAGGCGCCAGTAGGGGACGGGTTGCATGGGATGGCCTTGTGGGGACCTGGGCCGGCCTCTTCGCGGGTGAACCCGCTCCTACGCGGATTCCACCCTGTCACTGCACCTGAGGGCAGTGATATCCCAATGTAGGAGCGGGTTTACCCGCGAAGAGGCCGGTGCAGTTGGATCAGCGCTGGCCCAGCACCGGGGTATTCACTTGCACATCGGCATTCTGCGCACGGTGGCGCAGCAGGTGGTCCATCAACGCGATGGCCATCATCGCCTCGGCAATCGGCGTGGCGCGGATGCCCACGCACGGGTCGTGGCGGCCTTTGGTGATGACGTCCACCGGGTTGCCATCGACATCAATCGAGCGACCCGGGGTGGTGATGCTGGAAGTGGGCTTCAGTGCCAGGTGGGCAACGATCGGCTGGCCCGAGGAAATACCGCCCAGAATGCCGCCTGCATTGTTGCTGAGGAAGCCGTCCGGGGTCAGTTCGTCCCGGTGCTCGGTGCCGCGCTGGGCGACACTGGCAAAGCCGGCGCCGATCTCCACGCCCTTGACCGCGTTGATGCTCATCAGCGCATGGGCCAGCTCTGCATCCAGGCGGTCGAAAATCGGCTCGCCCAGGCCGGGCATCACGCCTTCCGCAACCACGGTGATCTTGGCGCCCACCGAGTCCTGGTCACGGCGCAGCTGGTCCATGTAGGCCTCCAGCTCAGGTACTTTGTCCGGATCGGGGCTGAAGAAGGCGTTCTGCTCCACCGACTCCCAGGTCTTGAACGGGATTTCGATCGGGCCCAACTGGCTCATGTAGCCACGCACGGTGATGCCCTGGGTGGCCAGGAACTTCTTGGCGATAGCACCGGCGGCCACGCGCATGGCAGTTTCACGGGCCGAGCTGCGACCGCCGCCGCGGTAGTCGCGGATACCGTACTTGTGGTGGTAGGTGTAGTCGGCGTGGGCCGGGCGGAACAGGTCCTTGATGGCCGAGTAGTCCTTGGACTTCTGATCGGTGTTGCGAATCAGCAGGCCGATCGAGCAGCCGGTGGTGCGGCCTTCGAATACGCCGGAAAGGATTTCTACCTCGTCGGCTTCCTGGCGCTGGGTGGTGTGCCGGCTGGTGCCGGGCTTGCGCCGGTCAAGGTCGTGCTGCAGGTCGGCGAGGGAGATTTCCAGGCCCGGTGGGCATCCATCGACAATGGCGACCAACGCCGGGCCATGGCTCTCGCCAGCGGTGGTGACAGTGAACAGCTTGCCGTAGGTATTGCCGGACATGGACGCTCCGCGAGTTCTGCCTGAAATGGACGAAAGCAGCAGTATACAGATGGTTGGGCGGACTGTGCTGGCCTCTTCGCGGGTAAACCCGCTCCTACGCGGTCACCACCAGATTCCAATGGTGTGCAGCCCCCGTTGGAGCGGGTTCACCCGCGAAGAGGCCGAACCTGCCATGCACACCCGAGAACCTTCCCGCAAACAGTGGGTCAAACCCACATCTCCCCAAGTAGTACCGCATGATGTCGCGCCTCGTCGCCTTGTTCTTCCTGCTGTGCACCGGCCTGGCCCAGGCCGCCGCCCCCACTGTGCTGCAACGCCCGATCGACCTGGACACCGGCCAGGGCGTGCTGCATGGCAGCCTGCTGCTGCCGCAACAGGCCACCCCGCCGCCCGTGGTGCTGATCATTGCCGGCTCCGGCCCCACCGACCGCGACGGCAACAACCCGGCCTCCGGCAAGGTCGACAACCTCAAGCGCCTGGCCCTGCTGCTGGCCAACGAGCACATTGCCAGCGTGCGTTACGACAAACGCGGGGTGGCCGCCAGCCAGCCGGCCACGCCTGACGAACGTGACCTCAGCGTGGAGCGCTATGTGGCCGATGTGGTCGCCTGGAGCCGCAAGCTCAAAGCCGACCCGCGCTTCGGCCCGCTGATCCTGATTGGCCACAGCGAAGGCGCGCTGATTGCCAGCCTGGCCGCCGAGCAGGCAGGGGCCAGCGCGGTCATCACCCTGGCCGGCAGCGGCCGGCCGCTGGCCGAGGTACTGCGCGAACAACTCGCCAAGCGCCTGCCGCCGGCGCAACTGGCCGGTGGCAGTGCCCTGCTCGACCGCCTGCAGGCCGGGCAGACCAGCCTGGATGTGCCAGCGCCGCTGCGCCAGGTGTTTCGTCCCAGCGTGCAGCCGTACCTGATTTCGCTGTTCCAGCAAAACCCGGCAGCCGCCTTTGCCCGCCTGCCCATGCCGGCGCTGATCGTGCAGGGGCGCAATGACGTGCAGGTGGACGTGGCCGACGCCCAACGGCTGAAAGCGGCCAAGCCAGATGCGCAACTGGTCCTGATCGATGGCATGAACCACATGCTGCGCATCAGCCCCAAGGGCATGAGCCAGCAGCGCGACAGCTACCTCAACCCCGAGCTACCGCTGGCGCGCGAGCTGGGTGAGCGAATTGTGACATTCATCCAGCATTTGCCTGCGGCGTAAGTCAAACAGGCTCAGGTCTCGGGCATGCCTGCCGATACAGCAGGCATAGCTGAGGACAACCCCTGATGACCACCTCCCCCACCGCCGTCGAGCCGGCCGAAGAACCCCGTGAAATCCCCGCCCTGCCCTGGGCCGAGCTGACCGTCGAGCATTTCCAGCTGCTACGCCTGGCAGCACTGCCGACCGACCGCAGCACCGGCGCGCGGCCGCTGCGCTTTGTGCAGTTCGGCTATGCCGAGCGCCATGACAAGGCGCACAGCCTGCTGCGCATGGAAATCCAATTGCCCGGCCAGAAGGTGCACAAAGAGCAGAACCGCCTGGACATCCGCGTCGACCATGCCGAGCGCCTGGTACGCATTGGCAATGAACATGGCCTGCAAGTGGAACCCGTGAACCGCGGCATCGGCCGCTTCATGCTGGCCCAGGCCGCCCAGTGGCTGCAGCGCAAGTGGTCGCACTACCGGGTGGAAGGCATGGCGCTGCCGAGCAAGGATGCCCTGAACGAGGACTCGCGCCTGCGCCGTGACCACTGCTTGCGCGGGGTGGGTATCGAGGTGCAGTACGAGGACAGCCAGCAGCTGAAAGGCCGTACCGCGGATATGACGGTGGGCCAGCTCAAGGCCGTCTGGAGCAGCGAGCGCCTGCAGCGGGTGGAGATTCTGGATGCCGCCAGCCTGCTGCAGCAGGCGGACCAGCAACTGCTGGAAAAGGAAGGGCAACTTCGCGAGCGGGATGAGCGCGTGGCCAAATACCAGCGCGAAGACGGCGGTTTGCGTTTCACCATTACTTGCCTGGTGGCGTTTGCCGTGTTCCAGGCAGGGCTGTTGATCTGGATTGCAACCCGCTAAGACCGCATCAGCCGGTAAAGATTGGGGCCGCTTCGCGACACAAGGCCGCTTGTGTCTTGCTCAATTTCTAAAAGTTGGCGCGATCCGTGTAGGAGCGGGCTTGCCCGCGAACACGGGCGAAGCCCGTGCCATCGACCGCGGTGTATTCTTCGCGGGTAAACCCGCTCCCACACGCTTGTGTTGCGATGGGCTGCAAAGCAGCCGCAAATAGCCTAAACGCGGGCCTTGAACAATTCCTGATGCTGGCGGCACTGCTCGGCAGTGAGCATGAACACCCCGTGCCCGCCACGCTCGAACTCCAGCCAGGCAAAGTCCACCTCGGGGTACAACGCCTCGACATGCACCTGGCTGTTGCCCACTTCGACAATCAGCAAACCCTTCTCGGTCAGGTGGTCAGCCGCTTCGGCCAGCATCCGCCGTACCAGGTCCAGGCCGTCGCTGCCGCAGGCCAGGCCCAGCTCGGGCTCATGGTGGTACTCGGCCGGCATGTCGTCGAAGTCTTCAGCATCGACATACGGCGGGTTGGACAGGATCAGGTCGAAACGCTGCCCCGGCAAACCGCCAAAGCCATCGCCCTGCACGGTGTACACGCGCCCGTCCAGGCCATGGCGTTCGATGTTCTGGTTGGCCACTTCAAGGGCCTGGAACGACAGGTCGGCCAACACCACCTCGGCCTCGGGGAACACGTCGGCAGCAACGATGCCGATGCAGCCCGACCCCGTGCACAGGTCCAGAATGCGCGCCGGGTCGCTGGCCAGCCACGGCTCGAAACGTTTTTCGATCAGCTCGCCAATGGGCGAACGCGGCACCAGCACCCGCTCGTCGACGATGAACGACATGCCGCAGAACCACGCCTCGCCCAGCAGGTAGGCGGCCGGCACACGCTCTTCGATACGGCGCTTGAGCAGGTGCTGAAGGCGTACCCGCTCGTCGTCCTCGAGCATGCAGTCCAGATAGCTGTCGGCCACCTCCCATGGCAGGTGCACGGCACCGAGCACCAGCATGCGGGCCTCGTCCCAGGCATTATCGGCACCGTGACCGAAGAACAGATCATGCTCGTGGAAGCGGCTGACCGCCCAGCGGATGTAGTCGCGCAGCGTGCGCAGACGGGATGTGATCACGGGGTACTCCTATTTTCAGACCGGACAAAAGTCTAACAGCCCCACCCGCACATTTGTTCCTTTGCCTTGCCCAAAGGCTAGCCACAAGCCAGTAACCATGCCGCCTGCGTTGTCAACCATTCCCATTGGCGCCAAGGCAGGGGAGAATAGGTATACAAAAGCCCTATCCAAGGAGCCCTTGATGTCCGTTCCAACCACGATGTTCCGCCTCACTGGCCGCGACTATCCGCCGGCCAAGCTGAGCCACGCCAGCCTGATCATCATCGATGCACAAAAGGAGTACCTCAGTGGTCCCCTGAAGCTGTCGGGCATGGACGAGGCCGTGGCCAACATCGCCAGGTTGCTCGACGCCGCACGTAAAAGCGGCCGTCCGATCATCCATGTTCGCCACCTGGGCACTGTCGGGGGCCGCTTCGACCCCCAGGGGCCGGCTGGCGAGTTCATTCCGGGGCTGGAGCCGCTGGAAGGTGAAATCGTCATCGAAAAGCGCATGCCCAACGCGTTCAAGAACACCAAGCTGCATGAAACATTGCAGGAGCTGGGCCACCTTGACCTGATCGTCTGTGGTTTCATGAGCCATTCCAGCGTCAGCACCACCGTTCGCCGCGCCAAGGACTATGGTTATCGGTGCACTCTGGTAGAAGACGCGTCGGCCACCCGCGACCTGGCATTCAAGGACGGCGTCATTCCGGCCGCACAGATTCACCAGTGCGAAATGGCCGTGATGGCTGACAACTTCGCTTGCGTGGCACCCACCGCCAGCCTGATCTGAGCGGCTTGCAGGACCGCCCGGCAGCCGGGCGGAACCCGATGGGCAGCAGCAGGTCGAATTCCGGATATCCACCGAGGAGAGCGGAATGAAGCTTAAAGGCAGTTTCGACGCCAAGCGCCTGCGCCCGCGCGAACCGCGTAACTGGGGCGCCCGCCTGGCGGCCGGCCTGTCGGCCCTGCTGGCGACGCTGGGCGTGTTACTGGCCATGGCCGGCGCCGCCGGCCTGCTGGGCAACTACCCTGCCCTGCAGGAATTGAATGCCAACAAACCGTTGTCCGGCACCCTGACCGTGGCCGGCCTGCTGTTGCTATGGCTGGGCGTGCGCTTCTGGCGGCGCAGCCGTATCCGCTTGCGCCGCGGGCGGGAGCTGAACCTGTCGCCGCACCTGATGAAGAAGCACGATTGATGTTTTTGCGTAACCTGTGCGGGCCTCATCGCGGGTAAACCCCCTCCTACAGGTACCCGGCCGCCTTCAGGCTCTGTGATATCCATGCAGGAGCGGGTTCACCCGCGAAGAGGCCCGCACAAGCTGCACACGGCCCCACAGTCGCGTAAACTACGCCGCCTACGTGGAGGCATCATGCAAGACGACGATTTTTCCCTGTTCAAGGCCGAAGTGCGCGGCGTAAAACCGATCCGCCACGATCGTGCCGAAGTCGGCAAGCCCAAGGCCGACCGCCAAAAGCTGGCCGGCCTGCGCCAGGCGGCAACCGTGCGCAGTGACAAGGCTTTGGTCATCGATGGCATGTCCGACCAGTTCGTCATCGACGTCGGCGCCGAAGACGAACTGATGTGGCGCCGCGATGGCGTGCAGGAAGGCCAGCTGCGCAAGCTGAAGCTGGGGCAGATCCCGTTCGAGGGCAGCCTCGACCTGCACGGCATGACGGTGGAAAAGGCCCGCGAAACCTTGTGGGACTTCATCGCCGAAGCCACCAAACTGGAGGTGCGCTGCGTGCGGGTGACCCACGGCAAGGCCGCGCGCCTGGACGGCAAGCGCCCGATGATCAAAAGCCACGTCAACACCTGGCTGCGCCAGCACCCGCAAGTGCTCGGTTTTGCCTCGTGCAGTGCCCGCCACGGCGGCACTGGCGCTGTGTATGTGATGCTGAAGCGAACCATGCTCGAAGGGCGCGACGAGTAACGCCGCGCTTGCAGCGCCGCCCTCACCGCCGTACCCTTCGTTTTTGCGATTTTTTCCCACAGGTAGATCCATGTCCCTGGAACAGAACTACACCGAGATCCTCAGCCAGATTGGCGAGGACGTCTCCCGTGAGGGCCTGCTCGACACGCCCAAGCGGGCTGCAAAGGCGATGAAGTACCTTTGCCGCGGTTATGAGCAAACACTGGAAGAAGTCACCAACAACGCTTTGTTCAGCTCTGACAACAGCGAAATGGTGCTGGTCCGGGACATCGAGCTGTATTCGATGTGCGAACACCACATGCTGCCGTTCATTGGCAAGGCACACGTTGCCTACCTGCCAAAAGGCAAGGTACTGGGCCTGTCGAAGGTGGCACGTATCGTCGACATGTACGCCCGCCGCCTGCAAATCCAGGAAAACCTCAGCCGCCAGATCGCCGAAGCCGTGCAGCAGGTAACCGGTGCCGCAGGCGTGGCCGTGGTGGTCGAAGCCAAGCACATGTGCATGATGATGCGCGGTGTCGAGAAGCAGAATTCGACCATGATCACCTCGGTGATGCTGGGTGAGTTCCGTGATAACGCCGCCACCCGCAGCGAGTTCCTCAGCCTGATCAAGTGATTGGTTGCTGGCCCCAAGCCGACCCTTCAGGGTCGGCTTTTGCATTTCAGGAGTTGTCCATGATCGTCAAAGCCCTGCGGGTTGGCCTCGGCCAGCTCATCGTGTTCGGTGACTGGATCAGCCGCCCGGCCAAGCGCAAGCGCGACGCCGCCGCCCAGGCCCGCATCGAGCAAGCGGCCAAGGGGCTGGCGCTGTACCAGTTCCACGCCTGCCCATTCTGCGTCAAGACCCGCCGCACCCTGCACCGGTTGAACGTGCCGGTGGCGCTGCGCGATGCCAAGAACGACCCGCTGCACCGCCAGGCCCTGCAAGAAGGTGGCGGCCGGGTGAAAGTGCCATGCCTGCGCATTGAAGAAGCCGGCAAGGTGACCTGGATGTATGAGTCCAAGGCCATCATTGCTTACCTGGATGAGCGGTTTGCGTCGGCCTGACGGTTTGTAGACATCCTGTTCTGGCCCTTTCGCGGGTAAACCCGCTCCTACAACGGTGCGCGCAGTCCCTGCGATACGCGATCCCTGTGGGGGCGGGCTTGCCCGCGAAGGGGCCGTTACAGGATGAAGATCAGCCCACCATCGGCACATGCCGCGGGTGGCTGCTGACCCGCTCCAGCCAGGCCCTTACCGCCGGGTACTCCGCCAGGTCGAACCCGCCCTGCTGCGCCACATGGGTGTAGGCATACAACGCCACGTCGGCAATCGAGTACTGCTCACCTACCAGGTAAGGCGTCATCTGCAACTGTCGCTCCATCACCCTCAACGCCTTGTAGCCGCCCTTGTGCAACTTGCGGTACTCGTCCAGGCGCTCGTCCGGCAACCCCAGGTAGAACTGGATGAACCGCGCCACAGCAATGTATGGCTCGTGGCTGTACTGCTCGAAAAACTGCCACTGCAACACCTGGGTGCGCAGGCGCGGCTCGCTGGGCAGGAACTCGCTGCCATCGGCCAGGTAGTTGAGAATGGCGTTGGACTCCCACAGGTAGCTACCGTCTTCCAGTTCCAGTACCGGCACCTTGCCGTTGGGGTTCATCGCCAGAAACTCGGGCGTTTCGGTCTCACCCTTGAGAATGTCCACCGGGTGCCATTCATACGGCCGGCCCAGCAGGCTCAACATCAGCTTGACCTTGTAACAGTTACCCGACTGGTAGTCGCCATAGACCTTGTACATCGACCCTCCCTGCAAAGCAGTTTCGCAATTGCGCCCAATATTTGGCGACTGTACGGCTAAAAGCAATGGCCGCTGTATGGCAAGGATCAACCTTGCTCGCTGTAGTCTGAAAAAACTGCTTACACCTTTACAAGGATTTTGTTCATGACCGATGCCACTTCCGCACGCCTGCGGCCCCTGGCAGACACCTCCCCGTCGGCGGTGGTCGCCGGCTTCATTGCCATGCTTACCGGTTATACCAGTTCACTGGTGCTGATGTTTCAGGCCGGCCAGGCGGCCGGGCTGACCACCGCGCAGATTTCGTCATGGATCTGGGCGCTGTCGATCGGCATGGCGGTGTGCAGCATCGGCCTGTCGCTACGCTACCGCACGCCGATCACCATCGCCTGGTCCACCCCCGGCGCGGCACTGCTGATCACAAGCCTGGGTGGGGTCAGCTATGGCGAGGCCATTGGTGCCTACATTACCTGCGCCTTGCTGGTGCTGGTGTGTGGCATGACCGGCAGCTTCGAGCGCCTGGTCAAGCGCATTCCGGCCTCGCTGGCCTCGGCGCTGCTGGCGGGCATCCTGTTCAAGATCGGCAGCGAAATCTTCGTGGCCGCGCAGCACCGCACATTGCTGGTACTGGGCATGTTCTTCAGCTACCTGCTGGTCAAACGCCTGTCGCCGCGCTATTGCGTGCTGGCCGCGCTGTTGGTGGGCACGGCATTGTCCGGCGCGTTGGGCCTTCTGGACTTCAGCGGCTTCCACCTGGAAGTGGCCAAGCCGGTGTGGACCACGCCAAGCTTTTCGCTGGCGGCAACCATCAGCATCGGCATTCCGCTGTTCGTGGTGGCCATGACCTCACAGAACATGCCCGGCGTGGCCGTACTGCGTGCAGACGGCTACCAGGTACCGGCCTCGCCGCTGATCTCGGCCACCGGCTTTGCCTCGCTGGTGCTGGCGCCGTTCGGCTCGCATGGGGTCAACCTGGCGGCGATCAGCGCGGCGATCTGCACCGGGCCGCATGCCCATGAAGACCCGAACAAACGCTACACCGCGGCGGTGTGGTGCGGGATTTTCTACGGCATTGCCGGGGTGTTCGGGGCCACCTTGGCAGCACTGTTCGCGGCATTGCCGAAAGAACTGGTGCTGTCGATTGCAGCACTGGCGCTGTTTGGCTCGATCATGAACGGTTTGACCGTGGCCATGAGCGAAGCGCGCGAGCGAGAGGCAGCGGTGATCACCTTCATGGTGACCGCTTCGGGGCTGACCTTGTTCTCGATTGGTTCGGCGTTCTGGGGGATTGTGGCGGGGGTGTTGGCCCTGGTGATTCTTAACCCGCGCAGGGGGTGAGGGTAGTTGTTGCCTGTGCCGGCCTATTCGCGGGTAAACCCGCTCCTACAACGGGAAATCACAAAACCCGCGAATGGGCCGCCACAGGCAACGAGATTACAACCTGAAATGCCCCACCATGCCCTTCAAATCGGTGCCCAGCTGCGCCAGCTCGACACTGGACCGGGCATTGTCCTGCATCGCCAATGCCGCCTGGTCCGCACTGCCGCGAATCTGCGTGACACTGCGGCTGATCTCTTCCGCCACCGAACTCTGCTGCTCGGCGGCTGCGGCAATCTGCTGGTTCATCTGCTGAATCAATGACACCGCTGCGGCAATGCTGCCCAACGCGCTTTCGGTCTGCAGGGCATCAGCCACGGCCAACCGTACCAACTCGGTGCTGCCACGGATCTGCGCCACCGACTGCTGGGCATTGCCGCGCAGGCTGGCCACCAAGGTTTCGATCTGCTCGGTGGATTGCCGGGTACGCCGCGCCAGCGCGCGCACTTCATCGGCCACCACGGCAAAGCCACGCCCCTGCTCGCCGGCGCGGGCAGCCTCGATGGCGGCATTGAGCGCCAGCAGGTTGGTTTGCTCGGCCACGCTCTTGATCACTTCCAGCACGTCGCCAATGGTGTGGATTTCGGCACTGAGGCTGTCGATGCCGGCGCTGGCGGCTTCTGCTGCCGACGCCAGTTGCTCGATGCGCTGCATGCTCTGGCGCACCACCTGCTGACCGGAGTCGACCTTCTGGTCCGCTGCCTGGGCCGCCTGCGCCGCCTCCTCGGCATTGCGCGCCACATCGTGCACGGTGGCAGTCATCTGCTGCATGGCGGTAGCCACCTGTTCGGTTTCCTCTTTCTGGCTGCCCACCTCGCGGTTGGTCTGCTCGGTCACCGTCGACAACGCCTGGGCACTGCCGGCCAACTGTTCGATGCCCTGCTGCAAGCCGCTGACAATGCCCGAGAGGCCCGCCGCCATCTGCTGCATGGCCTGCATCAGTTGCCCCACCTCATCCCGGCGCGGCGCCTGGGCGTCGAAGCCCAGCTCACCTGCAGCAATGCGCTGGGCGCGGGCAATCACATGCTTCAACGGGCCGACCACAGCCCGGGTAATCAGCCAGGCCGCCAACACGCCTACAAGCAACGCCAGCGCCGTCGCCAGGCCGATGGCCAGGGCATTACGCTGCAGCTCGCCTTGCAGGGCCTGCTCTTGCCCAAGGTAGGCTTGGTCGACACGCCCGGTCACCCGCTCGGCGCTGGCTTGCAACTGCGCCTTGAGCCCCTGCTCGCGGGCCAACTGGTCGGTGTATTCGTTGAGTTTTTCCGAGAAGCTGCCAATGTGCCCAGCCACTTCACCCAGCACGCTCTGGTAGCCGGCATCGCCAACTGCGCCTTGCAACTGGCTGACCAGGCCGGCGGCCTCCACCGTCTGGGCAATACGCTCCTGGCTCACGCCCTCCTCGCCCTTGCGGCTTTTATCCAGACGCACCCGTGCTTCGTCCATGGCCTGCAGCATCAGCCGCGACACCTGGGCCACCTGCGCGGCTTGCTCAAGAAACTCGCTACCCTGCTGGCCCTGGGACTGCTTGAGGGTGTACGCGCCGTCATCGGCTAGGCCAGCCTGCAGCACGTCAAGGTTATTGGACACGTTGGACACCGACCAGCTGGCCATGTCCAGCGCCAGCTCCTTGGCCTGCACAGCCTCGACAAAGGCTTCGAATGCCTGGCCATAGGCGGCAAGATCGGTTTGCGCCGCCGCCAGCGCCGGCAGGCCTTGGGCGCGTTTGACCAAACCCTGTAAGCCGCCACGCAAGGCGTCTGCCTGCTGAATGTCGGAGCGCAGGGCAAATGCCTGCTCATGCTCGCGCAAGCGCAGCAGGTCGGTATTGAACTGGGCCAGCTGACGCAAACTGTCGAAGCGCTGGCCAACGCTTTGCAACGCCACAACGCCGATAGCCGCCACCGCCAGCGTCAGCAGCAGCACCAGGGCAAAGCCCAGGCCAAGTTTGCGGGCCATGCCCAGGTTGGCCAGCACACCGTGCTTGCTCGCGCCCATCGCCGATCCCCTTTCAGCCAGTGAGGTTATCCCGAAGGCTAAGGGTGGCAACGTTATCTGCCAATGAACAAGGGGGTGGCGCCAGAATAGTGTCAAATAGCTATGTATTGTCGTTTTTGGCTGCAAAGGGGTCGCTTTCAGTGCCCGCTGTGCGCGATATCACTAGGCCATTAATGATAGCCCGCCCATCAACCTGCATTGGCGCTCGCCCATATTAAATCGACGCAAGTAAGCCATTAATTTATTCCAATCCACACTTTATAAAACACTATTGACGCCATTAAATTTGCGCCAAATGTGGGGTATTTAATTTTTTTAAATACACCTGCACGCATTAAAAACGTCGCTATCGTGATCGGTAACTGGCCCGTTCTCCGGACCTGCAGTGCCCCCTGGAGTTTGTAAATGAAAACAGCCATATTTACTGCTGTGGCCACCCCGTTGCTGCTGTTTACTGTACCAACAGCGGGGTACGCCGAAACTTCCACCGCACCGTTGTTTACCCTCGGCGTACAAGGGAGCTACACCCAACTGGAGCTAAACGGCCGCAATAATGAAACCGAAGATATGCCCGAAGGTGGCTTATTCATCAACTACGGCAACAAGATGACGGCCAGGCAAGGCCTTGTCTACCAGGCCGAAGCCAGCGGCATGTACTCGAAACAGCATGACCAGAAGCTCAAGGACGGCCAGGCCGACCTGGACCTGGGCTGGCGGCTGGCGCTGGCCGAACGGCATTCAGTCGACCTGCTGTTGGGCGCCGGCTATAAATGGAACCGGCTGGAACCCAATACCAGCCGTCATGATGTCGACCTTACCAACCGCACGCCGTTCGCCAAGCTAACAGCGGGGTACAATTACCGCTTCAATAATGCCACCTTGCGTTTTGAAGCCGGTATACGCCGGGTTATCAATGGCAATTCGCAATTGAAAATACATGGCATCAGCAGCGAAGAGGTTGATTTGAAAGATACCACCAACCCCTTTGCCGAACTTAGCGTGCTATTCAACCAACAAGGTACTGTGCCGGTATACGCTTCGCTTTACTTCAGCCGCTACAACTATGAGTTGGATAGGCAGTTCCAGATGACCGACTCGGACGAACAAACCCGTGACGAGTATGGCCTGAAGATAGGTGTCAGCTTTTAGCCGGGTGGTCAGCTGACTGCGCGGCCCGCTCAGGAAAGGCCTGGGCACACGCAACCTGTCCATACGCGACATTGTGGGCTTTGGCCTGGCGATCGCACTTGTCAGGGGTGGGCTTGCCCGCGAGCAGCCCGCACGGTATATCCACTCAGATCGCCGTTGCCCCACCATCCACCGCCAGGCAATGCCCGGTGGTAAACGCCGCGCCGTCACTGCACAGGTACAGCACGGCACTGGCGATTTCCTCGACCTTGCCAATGCGGCCCACCGGGTGCATGGCTGCGGCGAACTCGGCCTTGCGTGGGTCGGCCTGGTAGGCGCGGCGGAACATGTCGGTATCGATCACGGCCGGGCACACGGCGTTCACGCGGATGCCCTTCTTGGCGTACTCAATGGCCGCCGACTTGGTCAGGCCGATTACCGCATGCTTGCTGGCGCTGTAGATGCTCATCTTCGGCGCCGCCCCAAGCCCCGCCACCGACGCGGTATTGACAATGGCCCCGCCACCTTGGGCCAGCAACAAGGGCAACTGATACTTCATGCACAACCACACGCCCTTTACGTTCACACCCATGATGGCATCGAACTCCGCTTCGCTGCCTTCGGCCAGGCGGTGTTGCTCGATCTCGATCCCGGCGTTGTTGAAGGCGTAGTCCAGCCGGCCGTACGCGGCAATCAGGCGCTCATGCAACTGGCGCACCTCGGCGTCGCGGGTAACGTCGCAGGCAATGAACAGCGCTTCGCCGCCCGCCGCGTGGATCAGCGCCACGGTGGCCTCGCCGCCAATCGGGTCGAGGTCGGCCACCACCACTTTCATGCCCTCGTGGGCGAACGCCAGGGCGGTTGCCCGGCCGATGCCAGCAGCCGCGCCGGTCACCAGGGCTACCTGGCCAGAAAAGGTCATGCTCATCACGTGCTCCTGTGAGGGTTTGGGTGGGGTTCAGAGCATAGTCAGCCACCACTCGGCCGGGCAGCATCATCACAGCAACGGTTGGGCTACCATGCTTGTCAGTGATTTTAAGGAACCGCCTTCATCAACAAGGTAGATTGAACACCTAACGCCCTCCACTGCCCACAAGGACCCGCCATGACCCAGACCAACCGCCGCTTCCTGCTTGCCAAACGCCCGGTCGGCGCCGTGCGCCGTGACGACTTCAGCTTCGAGACCGTACCCGCCGAACAACCCGGCGAAGGCCAGATACTGGTGCGCAACCTGTACCTGTCGCTGGACCCGGCCATGCGCGGCTGGATGAACGAAGGCAAGTCCTACATCCCGCCCGTAGCCTTGGGCCAGGTAATGCGTGCGCTGGGCGTCGGTGAGGTGGTTGCCTCCAATCACCCCGGCTACCAGCCCGGCGATTACGTAAGCGGCGCCCTCGGCGTGCAGGACTACTTCACCGGCGAGCCCCAGGGCCTGCACAAGATCGACCCCAAGCTGGCCCCCCTGCCCCGTTACCTGTCAGCGTTGGGCATGACCGGCATGACCGCCTACTTTGCCCTGCTGGACGTCGGCCAACCCAAAGCTGGCGACACCGTGGTCATCTCCGGCGCGGCCGGTGCGGTGGGCAGCATTGTCGGGCAGATTGCCAAGATCAAAGGCTGCCGCGTGGTCGGCATTGCCGGCGGTGCCGAGAAGTGCCAGTACCTGAAGGACGAACTGGGCTTTGACGGCGTGATCGACTACAAGGCCGAAGACGTGCTGGCCGGCCTGAAGCGCGAATGCCCCAAAGGTGTGGACGTGTACTTCGACAACGTGGGCGGCGACATCCTCGATGCCGTGCTGACGCGCATCAACTTCAAGGCACGCATCGTGATTTGCGGCGCGATCAGCCAGTACAACAACAAAGAAGCGGTGAAAGGCCCGGCCAACTACCTGTCGCTGCTGGTGAACCGCGCGCGCATGGAAGGCTTTGTGGTGATGGATTACAGCAAAGACTACGGCAAAGCCGCGCTGGAGATTGCCGGCTGGCTGGCCAGCGGGCAGGTGAAGAGCAAAGAGGATGTGGTGGAAGGGCTGGAAACCTTCCCGGAGACCTTGTTGAAGCTGTTCAGCGGGGAGAATTTTGGCAAGTTGGTTTTGAAGGTTTAACCCCCTGCATGGCACCGATGGCCCGGCACAGCCCGTCGTAGGAGCGGGTTCACCCGCGAAAGGGCCGGGCCTGCCAGCCAATTTCCACCGGCCGTTCACCGTTGCCGCCGCCACCGTATTCGCGGTGACACACATCGGTGGCTGGGCACAGCCCGTCGTAGGAGCGGGTTCACCCGCGAAAGGGCCGGGCCTGCCGGCCAATTTCCACCAGCCGCCCACCGTTGCCGCCGCTACCGTATTCCCGGGTAAACCCGCTCCTACACGGATCGGGGGTGCAGCCACATCAATGGTTCGACACAGGCATCGGTGGCCCGAAAGGGCCAGACCTGCCGGCCAATTTCCACCAGCCGCCCACCGTTGCCGCCGCCACCGTATTCGCGGTGACACACATCGGTGGCTGGGCACAGCCCGTCGTAGGAGCGGGTTTACCCGCGAAAGGGCCGGGCCTGCCGGCCAATTTCCACCGGCCGTTCACCGTTGCCGCCGCTACCGTATTCGCGGGTAAACCCGCTCCTACACGGATCGGGGGTGCAGCCGCATCAATGGTTCGACACAGGCATCGGTGGCCCGAAAGGGCCGGGCCTGCCGGCCAATTTCCACCAGCCGCCCACCGTTGCCGCCGCCACCGTATTCGCGGTGACACACATCGGTGGCTGGGCACAGCCCGTCGTAGGAGCGGGTTCACCCGCGAAAGGGCCAGGCCTGCCGGCCAATTTCCAACAGCCGC
>NZ_JADDRH010000017.1:0-124980 GCF_044904505.1 Pseudomonas sp. 3HC3 | reverse complement strand
AGCGGTAGTTCAGTCGGTTAGAATACCGGCCTGTCACGCCGGGGGTCGCGGGTTCGAGTCCCGTCCGCTGCGCCATATTCAACTTCCAGGGCCCACTGAACACCCGGAAGTAACAAAGAAAGCGACCCTAGGGTCGCTTTTTTTGTGCCTGAATTTTGTACTCATACCTGCAAGCGTTTGCCGCAGCTTCAGCCACGACGTTCCTCCTCCCGCAATGTCAGCACCTCATACCCCCCCTCAGTCACCGCCACGGTATGCTCCCACTGCGCCGACAAGCTGTGGTCCCGGGTGATCACCGTCCAGCCATCCTTCAACTCGCGCGTGCCGCGGCCACCCTGGTTGATCATCGGCTCGATGGTAAACACCATCCCCGGTTTCAGCTTCATGCCCATGCCGCGCTGGCCAATGTGCAGCACCTCTGGCGCTTCATGCATCTGCTGGCCAATACCGTGGCCGCAATACTCGCGCACCACGCTGTAACCCGCCGCCTCGGCATGGGCCTGCACGGCATGGCCGATATCACCCAGCGTTGCCCCAGGGCGCACCTGCTCGATGCCTTTCCACAATGCGTCATAGGTGGTGTCGACCAGGCGCCGGGCTTCTTCGCTGATTTTGCCGATGCCATACATCTTCGACGAATCGGCAATGTAGCCGCCCTGTTCCAGAGTGATGTCGACGTTGATGATCGAGCCTTCCTTGAGTACCTCATCGACCTTGGGGATGCCGTGGCATACCACGTGGTCCACCGACGTATTGAGCGAGTAAGGGAAACCGTACTGGCCTTTGCTTGCAGGCCGTGCCTTGAGCGTATCGACGATGAACGCCTCGGCGCGGTCGTTGATCTGCATCGTGGTCACACCGGGGCGGATGAAGCTGTCGAGTTCGGCGAACACCTGGGTCAGTAGCTGGCCGGCGCGGCGCATCAGGTCGAGTTGGGTGGGGGTCTTGAGGATCACCTGGGACATGGGGGGAGGGTAGTTGCTCATGCTGGAAATTGCCCCAGCATAGCGCCAGCGGGTACCGGCTTGCCACCGCATGGTGCGTAGCCTGTGCAGGCCTCTTCGCGAGCGCGCCCGCTCCCACAGGTACGGCGTCACCCTCAGGTCTTGCGATATCCCTGTGGGAGCGGGCATGCCCGCGAAAGGGTCGGTATAGCTGGCCCATAAATTGCTGATCTACCCTCATCCCGGGCTATCAACGTCGACAGCCCTCACCACTTCACGACAAAGGCGCCGTGTTGCCCCGCTTGCATCAGCATGTCGGGGCAGCCGGCGCCTTTTTGCGTTTTCCACAGGAGCCCGCCCATGGCCAACAGCGAAGTACGCAGCGTCTGCCCCTACTGCGGCGTGGGCTGCGGCATCGTCATGAGCGTTGCCGATGGCAAGGTCGGCAAGATCAGCGGCGACAAGCTGCACCCGAGCAACTTTGGCCGCCTATGCACCAAAGGCCTCACCGCCCACCTGCCACTGAGTGCCAGCGGGCGCATGGCCGACGCCTATGTGCGCCAGCAACGCAGCCAGCCGTCAGTGCGCACCAGCATGGACCAGGCCATCGCCGTCACCGCCGAGCGTCTGCGCGGCATCATCGACCAGCACGGCCCGGATGCCGTGGCGCTGTACGTGTCCGGGCAAATGTCGCTGGAGGCCCAGTACCTGGCCAACAAGTTGGCCAAGGGCTTTATCCGTACGCGCCACATCGAGTCCAACTCGCGCCTGTGCATGGCCAGCGCCAGCAGTGGCTACAAGCTGTCGCTTGGCGCCGATGGCCCACCTGGCAGTTACCAGGACTTCGAGCACGCCGACGTATTTCTGGTGATCGGCGCCAACATGGCCGACTGCCACCCGATCTTGTTCCTGCGCCTGCTTGACCGGGTCAAGGCCGGCGCCAGGCTGATCGTCGTCGACCCGCGGCGCAGCGCAACCGCCGACAAGGCCGACCTGTTTCTGCAGGTGCGCCCCGGCAGTGACATGGCCTTGCTCAACGGCCTTTTGCACCTGCTGCATCGCAACGGCCACACCAACCCCGACTTCATCGCCCGCCACACTGAAGGCTGGGACGAACTGCCGGCCTTCCTCGACGACTATACCCCCGAGCGCGTAGCCGCCATCACCGGGCTGGCCGAGGCCGATATCATCAAGGCCGCCGAATGGATCGGCAGCGCCAACAACTGGATGAGCTGCTGGACCATGGGCTTGAACCAGAGCATTCACGGCACCTGGCACAGCAACGCCATCTGTAACCTGCACTTGGCCACGGGTGCCATCTGCCGCCCCGGTAGCGGCCCGTTCTCGCTGACCGGCCAGCCCAATGCCATGGGCGGCCGCGACATGGGCTACATGGGCCCCGGCTTGCCAGGCCAGCGCTCAGCGTTGGTGGAAGATGACCGAGCGTTCGTCGAACGACAATGGCGACTGCCACCCGGCAGCCTGCGCAGCGAGGGCGGCGAGGGTACGGTGGCGCTGTTCGGGCAGATGAAAACCGGTGAAGTGAAAGCCTGCTGGGTCATCTGCAGCAACCCGGTGGCCAGTGTCGCCAACCGCCAGCAAGTGATCGACGGCCTGCGCAAGGCCGAACTGGTCATTACCCAGGACGCCTTCCTTGACACCGAAACCAACCGTTACGCCGACATCCTGCTGCCGGCCGCGCTGTGGGCCGAAGGAGAGGGCGTGATGATCAACAGCGAGCGCAACCTGACCCTGATGCCCCGCGCTGTCGAGCCGCCCGGGCAAAGTTTGCCGGACTGGCAGATCATTGCCCGCGTGGCGTGTGCCATGGGCTATGCCGACGCCTTCGACTACCCCAATGCCGAAGCGGTGTATGAGGAAATACGCCGCTTCCACAACCCCTCAACCGGTTATGACCTGCGCGGTATCGGCTATGCCGAATTGCGTACGCAGCCGCGCCAGTGGCCCTGTGCGCCGGGCAGCCAACAGCAGCGCAGCCCGCTGCGCTACCTCAACGACGGCAGCAGCCAGGCGCTACTGCTCGATGCCCGGGGAGGGCGGCCGGCACTCGCCTTTCCCACCGCCAGCGGCAAGGCGCGCTTCTTCGCCCGGCCCTGGTTGCCGGCAGCGGAATTGCCGGACGATGACTACCCCATGGTGCTTAACACTGGCCGTGTGCAGCACCAATGGCACACGTTGACCAAGACCGGCAAGGTGCCGGCACTGAACAAGCTGGAGCCCGGCCCCTACCTTGAGATTCACCCCGAGGATGCTGCCCGGCTGGGTGTTGCTGAAAAGGACCAGGTGGCCGTTCGTTCGCGCCGGGGTCAAGCCGTGCTGCCGGCACGCATCAGTGACCGGGTCATGCCGGGCAACTGCTTTGCGCCGTTTCACTGGAATGACCTGATCGGTGAGCAATTGGCGATCAACGCCGCGACCTGCGATGCGGTCGACCCGCTGTCGCTGCAGCCTGCCTTCAAACACTGCGCCGTAGCCCTGGAGCGGGTCGCAGGCGAGCGCATCGACGCCCTTGATCTGAACACTGCCACTGTAGAGCCAGTCCGCATGCCGACCGCCACCCTGTCCCGTCTGCTTGGCCTGCACACCCTGCCGGTTCCGGTGCTGGCCGAAGAAGAGCGTCATTACCTGCAAGGTTTCCTGCTAGGCCTGGACCAGGCCCGCGCCGAGGGCGTACCCCGCCTGCCGGCCAGTGCGCCGCTGGCTGCCAGCCGTCGTTTGTTTGTCGACGGTTTGCTGGCCGGGCTGTTCGCCCAGCCTGCAACTGCGCCCATCTCGGCACAGGCCGCGCCATGGCATCAGGTGCTGTGGGCCTCGCAGACCGGCACTGGTGAGCAACTGGCCGAACGCTGTGCCGCGCGCCTGCGTGGTGCTGGTCTGAACGTGCAACTCAGCTGCCTGGAGGCGGTCAGCCCAAGCCAGCTGCAGGGCGCTGCCAGTGTGGTGTTGATCGCCAGCACCTTTGGCGATGGCGACGCGCCCGACAGCGGCGCGGCATTCTGGCAGGCCTTGCAGGGTGAGGAGGGCGCTCACTGCGCCGGGCTGCCCTATGCCGTACTGGCCTTGGGCGACTCCAGTTACGACCAGTTCTGCGGCTTTGGCCGCAAGCTCGACCAGCGCCTGGCCGAGCTGGGAGGGCGGCGCCTACTGCAACGGGTGGACTGCGAGCCAGACTTCGACGAAGCCTTTGCCGGCTGGCTCGAAGCACTATTGCCTGCACTGGGCAGTGCTGCGGCACCACCACCGGTGAGTGAACCTGCACCCTTGGCGGCCTATAGCAAGCAGCAACCCTGGATGGCCACTGTGCTGGAAAACCGCCTGCTCAATGGCCCCGGCGCCAGCAAGGAAACCCGTCAGCTGGTCTTCGACTTGGGCAGCAGCGGCTTCAGTTATGCGGCCGGCGATGCCCTGGGCGTATGGCCGCGCAACTGCCCGGCCCTGGTAGAAGAGCTGCTGACGCTGATGCAGCTCGATGGCCAGGCGATGGTCGAACTTAAAGGTCATTGCGCCATGCCATTGGCCGAAGCCCTGCAAACACACCTGGAAATTGCCAAGGTCACTGCGCAGCAACTGCAGGCATTTGCCAGCAATGCGCCTGACCTGCAGCGTTTGCTGCAGCCTGAATGCAAGGCCGAGCTGCAAGATTGGCTGTGGGGCCGGCAGCTGGTCGATGTGCTGCGCGCCTTCCCTCAGCAATTGTCGCTGGCCAGCTGGCTGGAACTGCTCAAGCCATTGCAGCCGCGGCTCTATTCGATCAGCTCCAGCCCACTGGCGCACCCAGGCCAGGTGCATCTGACGGTATCGACGGTGCGTTATGGCGAACGTAAAGGCGTGTGCTCAAGCTTTCTTGCCGACCGTGCGCAGGTGCAGAAAGTGGCGATCTTCCCGCAGGTGTCGAAGCACTTTCGCTTGCCCGAGGACGACAACGTGCCGGTGATCATGGTGGGCCCTGGTACCGGCATTGCACCGTTCCGGGCGTTCCTCGAGGAGCGAGAGGCTCGGGGGGCAAAAGGCGACAACTGGCTGTTCTTCGGCGAGCAGTACGCAGCGACCGATTTCTATTACCGGGAGCAGTTGCAGGCCTGGCAAGCGGCGGGACACCTGCGGCTGGACACGGCGTTCTCGCGGGACCAGGCCGAGAAGATTTATGTGCAGCAGCGCATGCTCGAGCAGGGTGCGCTGCTGTGGCAGTGGCTGCAGGTGGGGGCTTATTTCTATGTGTGTGGCGATGCCCAGCGCATGGCCAAGGATGTGGATGCGGCGTTGCGGGTGATCGTCGCCGAGCATGGCCGGATGGATGTAGCGGCGGCTGCGGCTTATGTCGAAGGCTTGAGCAAGGCCAAGCGTTATCGGCGCGATGTGTACTGAAGTGCTCCAAGATGGGGTGTTGTGCCCTTTGAATGTGCATTGGCTGGGCTGACCCCTTCGCGGGTGAACCAGTGGAGGCCAGTGTAGGAGCGGGTTTACCCGCGAAGAGGCCGACACAGGCAACCCAGGCAACCCGATTGGCACGCTCCCTGCTTAACCTTGGATACAACAAAGCCCACTGATCAACGGCGATCAACCGGGCCCCCTACCGTGATGAATACAGGCAAAGGCGCCTGGAGCTTCGGCTCCAGGCGCTTTTTTTTTGATCGAGGATCGGCTTATGAAGGCAACAGCGAGCAGCGGGCAACGAGAGCGACTGGTCATCGTCGGCAACGGCATGGTCGGCCACCATTGCGTCGAACAACTGGTCAGTCGCGGCGCCCTGCAGCGCTTCGAGCTGCGGGTATTCGGCGAAGAGCGCCAACGCGCGTATGACCGCGTGCACCTGTCCGAATACTTCGGCGGCAGCTGTGCCGAAACCCTGGCCCTGTGTGAGCACGATTTCTACGACGCCAATGGCGTGCACCTGCACCTGGGTGAAGCCGTGCTGGAGATCGACCGTGAGCGCCGCGAAGTCGTCACTGCCGAAGGTCGCTATGGCTACGACCAACTGGTGCTGGCCACCGGCTCCTATCCCTTTGTGCCGCCTATCGAAGGCTCCAGCGGCAATGCCCGCCTGGTCTACCGGACCCTGGACGACCTCGATGGCATTCGTGCTGCCGCAGCAGGTGCCCGCCGAGGGGTGGTAGTCGGCGGTGGCCTGCTTGGCCTGGAAGCGGCCAACGCCCTCAAGTCGCTGGGGCTGGAAGCCCACGTGGTGGAATTCGCCCCACGGCTGATGCCGGTACAGCTGGACGGCGAGGGCGGTGCCGCGTTGAAGGCGCAGATCGAAGCGCTGGGTGTGGGGGTGCACCTGGCGCGCGCCACCCAGTCGGTCAGTGCCGGTGAAACCTACCGCTACCGCATGAACTTCGACGGCGGTGAGCACCTGGAAACCGACCTGATCGTGTTCTCCGCCGGTATCCGCCCACAGGATGCACTGGGCCGGGGCTGCGGCCTGGACATTGCGGCGCGCGGTGGCGTGGTCATCGATAACCACTGCCGCAGCAGCGACCCACGCATCTTCGCCATCGGCGAGTGCGCCTCGTGGAACGGCAGCGTGTTCGGCCTGGTCGCCCCGGGCTACAGCATGGCGCGCAACCTGGCTGGGCTGCTGATGGGCGAGGCGGCAGTAGCGTTCACCGGCGCCGACATGTCGACCAAGCTCAAGCTGCTGGGTGTGGATGTCGGTTCGATCGGCGATGCCCATGGTGCCACACCGGGCGCGCGCAGCTATCGCTTCATCGATGAAGCCAACAGCGCTTACCGCCGTTTGGTGGTGGATGCCAGCGGCAAGCACGTGCTCGGCGCGGTGCTGGTCGGTGACAACAGCTATTACGATACCCTGTTGCAGTACGCCCAGAACGGCATCGCCCTGCCGGCCGACCCGGCAGCGCTCATCTTGCCGCAAGGCGGTGGTGCGCCGGCCTTGGGCGCCGATGCGCTGCCTGACAGCGCGACCATCTGCTCCTGCCACAACGTCAGCAAGGGGGCGGTGTGTGCCGCGATCGACAGCGGCTGCAGCGACCTGGCTGCGGTCAAGGGCTGCACCAAGGCCGCGACCGGCTGCGGCGGTTGCGCGGCCCTGCTCAAGCAAGTCTTCGAGCACGAACTGACGGCCCGCGGTGTGGCGGTGGACAAGAGCCTGTGCGAGCACTTTGCCTACACCCGGCAGGAGCTGTACGGGTTGGTGCGGGTGGAAGGTATCCGCACCTTCAGCGAACTGCTCGAACGCCATGGCAAGGGCCATCTGGGGTGTGACATCTGCAAGCCGGCGGTGGGCAACATTCTCGCCTCGTGCTGGAACCAGCCGATCATGGACCCGGCGCTGGTACCGCTGCAGGACACCAACGACACCTTCATGGCCAACATGCAGAAAAACGGCACCTATTCGGTGGTGCCGCGCATTCCCGGCGGTGAAATCACCCCTGACAAGCTCATCGTCATCGGCCAGGTGGCCAAGAAATACGACCTGTACACCAAGATCACCGGTGGCCAGCGCATCGACCTGTTCGGCGCCCAGTTGCACGAGCTGCCGCTGATCTGGGGCGAACTGATCGAGGCCGGTTTCGAAACCGGCCACGCCTACGGCAAGTCGACCCGCACGGTGAAGTCGTGCGTGGGCAGTACCTGGTGCCGTTACGGCGTGCAGGACAGTGTCGCCATGGCCCTGCGCCTGGAAGATCGCTACAAGGGCTTGCGCAGCCCCCACAAGCTCAAGTTCGCGGTATCGGGTTGCACCCGTGAATGCGCCGAGGCGCAGAGCAAGGACATCGGCGTTATCGCCACCGACAAGGGCTGGAACCTGTACGTATGCGGCAACGGCGGCATGCGCCCGCGGCATGCCGAGCTGTTCGCCACCGACCTGGACGACGAAACCCTGGTACGCCTAATCGACCGCGTGCTGATGTTCTACATCCGCACGGCCGACAAGCTGCAGCGCACCTCGGTGTGGCGTGAAAACCTGGAAGGCGGGCTGGACTACCTGAAGCAGGTGATCATCGACGACAGCCTGGGCCTGGCCAACGAGCTGGAAGCGCAGATGCAGCATGTGGTCGACCAGTATGAATGTGAATGGGCCAATGCCCTCAATGACCCGGAGAAGCTCAAGCGCTTCCGCACCTTCGTCAACGACCGCCGTGCTGACCCGGACGTGCACTTCGTGCGCGAACGCGAACAACGCCGGCCCGCCGCACCGCTTCACCTGATCCCAACTGTCGAGGAGGCTGTCTGATGAACCTGGCCAATGCTGCTGTGAACACGCAAGAAAACTGGCAGACGGTGTGCCAGGCACAAGACCTGGTGGCTGACTCCGGGGTGGTGGTGTGGCTCGACGGCGCCCAGGTGGCGCTGTTCTACCTGCCGGGGCAGGCGCAGCCGCTGTACGCAGTGGACAACCGCGACCCACGCTCCGGTGCCAACATCATCGGCCGCGGGCTGGTGGGCAGCGTGCAAGGTGAGTTGGTGGTGGCAGCGCCGCTCTACAAGCAGCACTTCAGCCTGCAGAGCGGGGAGTGCCTGGAGGATGCCGGGCAGAGGTTGCGGGTGTGGCCGGTGCGGTTGAAGGGGGAGGCGGTGGAGCTGGCGGTGGCCTGATACCCCTTTGCTGCCTGTGCCGGCCTCTTCGCGGGCAAGCCCGCTCCTACGGAATCTGCACCGCCTTGTAATACGGCGCCGACCCTGTGGGAGCGGGCTTGCCCGCGAAGAGGCCAGCACAAGCCGACTAGATAACCAACCCCTGCGGCGTGCGCCCGGCAAACACATCCACCAGGCTGGCCACCACCATCTCGCCCATGCGCGTGCGGGTCTGTACTGTGGCACTGGCGCGATGCGGTTGCAGCACCACATCTTCACGCTCGAACAAAGCCTCGGGCGCTCGCGGTTCATCGGCAAACACATCCAGCGCCGCGCCAGCGATCTCGCCGGCCTGCAACGCCGCGACCAACGCGGGTTCGTCCACCAGCTTGCCGCGTGCGATATTGATCAGATACCCCTCGGCGCCCAACGCCCGCAGCACGTCGCGGTTGATCAGCGCCTCGCCCTTGTCAGCCGCCGCCGCGAGGATCAGCGCATCGCTGTCCTCGGCCAACTGCAGCAGATCTGCCTCGAACCCGTAGGGCACATCCAGCGCCTGTAGATCGGTGTAGCGGATCGGGCAACCGAAGGCTGCCGCCCGCTGTGCTACCGCCCGGCCGACCCGGCCCATGCCAACGATGCCCACGCGCATGCCCGACACCTGCCGGGCCAGTGGCAGCGGTGCCAGCGGCGTGGTGCTGGTGGCCCAACGGCCGGCGCGAACGAAGCGGTCACCGGTGCAGATACCCCGGCACAAGCCGATCAGCAGGCCGATGGCAAGATCGGCGACGTCCTCGGTGAGCGCACCGATGGTCGCCGTCACCTGGATGCCGCGATCGCGGGCATAGGCCAAGTCTACCGCGTCGGTGCCGACGCCATTGACGGCGATCACTTCGAGGTTGGGCAGGCGCGCCATCAGCGCCTGGCTGATGCCGGTGTGGCCGCCGGTAATCACGCCGCGAATGTTGCTTGCATGCTGGCTGACGTAGGCCTCCTTGTCGGCCTGTTCGTAGTAGCGGTGTACGGTGAACAGCTGTTCCAGGCGCTCACGGATCTGCGGGATCAGGATAGGGCTCAGTTGCAGGACTTCTGGTTTCATCGGTCACTCCATCATAAACAGGGATCAGCCACGGCCAACGAACGGCATGTTGCTGGCCATCACGGTCATGTTCAGCACGTTGGCGTCGAGCGGCAGCGCTGCGATATAGCGCACCGCATCGGCCACATGGCGCACGTCGAGCATCGGCTCGGCGGCGATCTCGCCATTGGCCTGGCGCACCCCACGGGTCATGCGCTCGGACAACTCGGTCAGGGCGTTGCCGATGTCCACCTGGCTGCACACGATGTTGTAAGGCCGACCATCCAGCGCCAGCGCCTTGGTCAGGCCCAGCACCGCATGCTTGCTGGCGGTGTAAGGTGCGGTGAACGGGCGTGGGGTGTGCGCCGAGATCGAGCCGTTGTTGATGATCCGCCCGCCTTGAGGCTGCTGGCGACGCATCAGGCCGAAGGCGGCGCGGGCGCACAGGAATACACCATCGACATTGGTGGCGATGACGTTGCGCCAGTTCTCCAACGGCAGCTCGTCGACGGGTACAGCGGGGGCGTTGATGCCGGCATTGTTGAACATCACGTCGAGGCGGCCATGCACCTCCTCGATGGTGGCGAACAATTGCGCAACGCTTTGCTCATCGCGCACGTCAGTGGGAACGGCCAAGGCCTCACCGCCCGCTGCTAGCGCTTGCTCGACGACGGCTTGTAGCGGTTCGGCGCGGCGCCCGGCGAGGACCAGGCTGAAGTTGTCCTCGAGCAGGGCGAGGGCGACGGCACGGCCGATGCCACTGCCAGCACCGGTGACCAGCGCAACTTTCTTGTTTTGGCTCATCGATAGGCTCCAACAGGTTCAGGCGGCGTTGGCGGTATGCCCGGCAGGGCGAGGGCCGACGTGCAGGTGCAGTTCGCCGATACCATCGATGCCTGCATGAAGGGTGTCGCCCGGGTTCAGCGGGGCCACTCCGGGCGGGCTGCCGGTCATGATCAGGTCGCCCGGGCGCAGTGGCAGTTGGCGAGACAGCCTGCTGATCACTTCGGCCAATGCCCAGGTCTGCTGGCTGAGGTGTGCCCGTTGGCGCTCTTGGCCATTGACCTGCAGCCATAGCGACGTGTCCAGCGGCCAGTCGCATTCGCTGGCGGGGACGATGGCGGTCATCGGTGCCGAAGCCTCGAACACCTTGGCGCCTTCCCACGGCAGGCCCTCGGCCTTGGCCTTGCGCTGGTGATCGCGACGGGTCATGTCTAGACCGGCGGCAAAGCCGAACACGTGCTCCAGGGCATGCTCGCTGGCGATGTTGGCGCCGCCTTTGGCGATGGCCGCGACCAGCTCGATTTCATGGCAGAACTCGTCGGTCTGCGGCGGGAAGGGCAGTTCGCCCAGTGCCTCGACCACGTTGCTTGCCGGTTTCATGAAAAACACAGGCTCCTGCGGCGCCGCGCCGTAGGATTCCGGCCATGGGTAGTTGCGGCCGAGGCAGAACACCCGGCCGACCGGGAAGCGCGCATCGCTGCCGCGGATCGGCAGGCTGACGATGGCCGGCGGGTTGAACAGGTAGGTCATGGGTGGATCCTCCGTACTGGAGTGGACAGCGTATCCAGCGGCTGGCCGGCAAAGTTGGACGAAAGCGGGGTTGGGTTGGACTATCCAAGGCACCTGTACCGGCCCTTTCGCGGCTAAAGCCGCTCCTGCAGGGATAGCGTCAAACCGGGGGGCAATACCGTCCCCCCGTAGGAGCGGCTTTAGCCGCGAAGAGGCCGGTACCGTCAATACACTCCCAGGCTCAGCCCGCAGTCTTCAGCTCGATGCGATACAGCTTCCCAAGCAGCAGCGAGTAAGACAGTGTGCCCATCAACGCCACACCACCGATGAACCAGAACGCCATGGCGAAAGAGCCACTGGCGTGCACGATCGCGCCGATCACGATCGGTGTGACGATGCCGCCGATGTTCGCCGCCAGGCTGGTAATGCCGCCGGTCAGGCCGATCAGCTCCTTTGGCGCCACTTCCGACACGGCAGCCCACGACGACGAGGCGATGCCTTGGGCGAAGAACGCCAGTGTCAGCACGGCGATGCACAGCACATTGGAGTCGGTGAAGTTCACCAGCACGATCGACATGCCCAGCATTGAGCCCACCACCAGTGGCAGCTTGCGGGCGAACGACAGCGAGTAGCCCTTGCGAATCAGCAGGTCGGAGACGATGCCCGCCAGGAGGATGCCGGCCGTGGCACCAATGAACGGCATGACCGCGAAGATGCCGACCTTGATCAACGTCAGCTGACGCTCTTCGATCAGATAGGTGGGGAACCAGGTGAGGAAGAAGTACAGCGCCGAAGTGCTGGCGAACTTGCCCAGGCAGATCGCCCAGATCTGGCGATAGCGGAACAGTTCGGCAACCTGGCGCCAGTCGAAGCGGGTACGTTCCTGGCTGCTTTTCACCAGGCCGCCGCCGTGCTCGATATAGGCCAGTTCTTCCTTGCTGACCTTCTTGCAATTGAGCGGGTCGCGATACAGGAACAGCCACACTGCACCGAACAGGATGCCGACCAGACCGGTGCTGTAGAACACGTGGCGCCAGTCATAGGTGGTCGCCAGCCACAGGAGCGCGCCGGTGAACAGTGCGGTGCCCAGGTACTGGCCACATACGTAGATGCTGCTGGCCATGCCGCGCTCGCGAGCGGGGAACCATACCGTAACCGCACGGCTGTTGGCCGGGAAGGCCGGGGCCTCCATGGCGCCGACCGCCAGGCGCAGGCCGAACAGCGAGGCGAAGCCACTGGCCAGGCCCTGGGCCACGGTGACCGCCGACCAGCTGATCAGCGACACGCCGTAGGTCAGGCGCGAGCCGAAGCGGTCGGCAATGAAGCCTGCCGGTACCAGGGCCAACGCGTAGGTCCAGGCGAAGGCGGAAAAAATCAGGCCCATCTCGACCTTGTCCAGGCCCAGGTCTTTGGCCATGAAAGGTGCTGCGATGGAAATGTTCACCCGGTCGACGTAGTTGATGATGGTCGCCACCAGCAGCAGCGACAGCATGAACCAGCGGCGGCGGGTAGGCAGGCGCTGGGCAGGGGCCGCGTCCAGCGTGTACGACGACGCGGCGCGAGGGGTAGGCGTGCTCGACATGAGTCGACCTCGTTTGTTGTTGTTGGTAGAGGTTGGGCTGCAGTCCCTTTTCTAAGGTGGTCGTACAACGCGGTGAATGCAACGGGGTATTTAGACCGTTTTTTTCATTGGAGGCGGGGCAGTGCTGTGCTGTCCAAGAAATTTCGCAGCCGGGGTTTTGCCTGAAATATTGGCTGAATAGCTCATTCTCAGAGGGCTGCGTGGATTTGCGGTTGCGCAGGTTTTTGCATAAGGGGTTAAATTGCAGAGTTTGGACGTCGTACAACTTAAAGCGCCCGTATTCCGGAGATTGCCCATGCCCCCCAAGCGCGAGGTTCCGACCTATGTCATGCAGCAGCGCAGCGAGCTGATGGATTTCTACATCCGCGACCAGCGCGGGCGTCCCGCCGAGACCGCGCCGCATCGTCATGAGTACTTCCAGATCCAGGTCAATCTCGGCGGCGACACGGTGCAACACATCGGCAGCGTGCAACGCCCATTCAGACGCAACACCCTGGCCTTCATCCTGCCGCACCGGGTGCATGTAATACCGCATCCGGCGGACAGCGACTTCGTGGTGATCAATTTCTCCCAGACGTTCCTGCTGCCGCACCTGGCCTGCGACCCGATGGACCTGGAGGAAGTGTCGATCCTGCAGGCGCCGGAGCTGTCGCCGTTCCGCTTTCAGGAGCATCTCGACTTCCACCTGAGTGAGCCGGACTTTGCCGAGGTACGGCAAACCCTCGAGCGCATGCGTGCGCTGGATGCCAACCGCCGTTTCGGCACCCGCGAAATCCTCAAAGGCCTGTTGCTGCAGCTGATCGGCCAGGTCTGTGGCCTGTATGCCGAGCCGCTGCGCGAACTGGCCGACAGCAACGCGGCCCAGCTCAGCCGCCGTGCCGCGCTGGGCCGCATGAGCGACTACCTGCGCCGGCATATCGACGACCCCGATCTGAACCTGCAGAAAGTCGCCGCCGCCACCTACCTGTCGCCGACCTACCTGACCCACTGGCTGCGCAAGGAAATCGGCAAGACCTTCAGCGAGCTGGTGCTGGAGCGGCGCATGCACGCCGCACGCAACTACCTGCTCAACGGCAGCCGCCCGGTGGGCGAGGTGGCGCGGCTTTGTGGCTTTGCGGACGAAGCTTACTTCTCTCGACGTTTCCGCCAGATCCACGGCCTGCCACCTGGCCAGTTCCGCCGCCAGCAACGCGACCCGGATACGCCGCAGGCGGCAATGCTTTAAGCCTGCCCGCTTCTGCCGTGGCGTACTACTGGTCCGGTTTCAGAGAGAGGGCGAGCAGGCAGGGGAGTCGGTAGCCCTGCTGTACGTCTTGCCCGCTCACCAGCATGCGCTGGTTGTCGGTATCGATTACCATCGAGTCGGTGTGAGTGATGAAGCCAAATTCCCCAAACAACGCTCCAAACTGACCGTAGCCATAAGGGGAGGCGAAACGAGTGTCAAGTTGGCCGCTTGAGTGGTAGCGCACCGCCATGTCGAAGGCATAGAAACCACCGTAACCGATCAGGCCACCCTCGGCTTCTTCAATATGGCTCCACCCGCCGTCGATGTGAAAACGCACTACCTGGCCCTGATTGAACTCAAGAGCAGGCTTACCTTCATAATCCAACCGGTAGAGGGTCGGTTTGCCGCTATCGTCGTCTTCCGAGTAGTGCTGGCCGTATAACGTGATGCGTTTGCTGCTGTCCTCTATGGAAAAGCCGTTATTGAGAATCCACGCGTCTGACCAGTGGTGACCCCCCTCGCCGAATGCGTCATCAAGTACCCCCGCCAGCGACAGGCCACTGGTTACTCCATACCAGTCCGGACCGCGTCGCAACGTAGTCGATATCACGATGCGCTGCACGCCGGCGGCTGGGGATATGACGGCAATGCCGTCAAGCGCGTGCGATGAACTTTCGGGAATCAGAGTGCTCAAGGCCAGCAGCCCATCTTCACCGAAACCGTGGTCCTTTCCACCGTGAGCGTCCAGGGCGACAACCACTGCTTTGAGCCCCCCCGCTTCGGATCTGACCGCAGTCGCCACCACCCCTTCCTGGTGGCAGGCCAGCCTCTCCAGCAGCAGATCCACACCGAACAAAGCGCGACTGTCGATATAGCCCTTCCCTTGACCAAAGCTCGGATCGGCTTCGCCTTGGGCTGTCAGCTTCCACAAGTGAGTGGTTGATTGCTCATGAGGCGCCACAGTCACCAGCAGATTGCCCGACATGTCTTCCGCTACCGCATTGGCGTCCAGATAGAAACCCGTGGACAACGTGTTGAAGTCGACCATACCGCTGCCATTGAACGTGATGTCAAGCTTTCCACTTGCGTCCAGGCAGGCAATGAAAACACTGTGTAGCCCATCGGGATCGGCTTTCTGGCCAGTCACGTAGAAACGGTCCGGCCGCACTTTGCTCCTCAGCACGCTGGTCGCTGCCCCTAAGGTGCCCGGGTCGCTTTTGGTGAAGTGGCCATGGCCGTTGTCGCCATAGCGGGTATCGATGGGGGCCTTGGGCTGCTGCTGAACAGCCTTGCGATACGGGTGCGCTGAATGGATTGAAGGGAAGTGATTCTTGACTCGGATCATGGCGTTGAGCTCCATTCACAATAAAACCGCTGAACGCCTATTGAGCGATGTTTCGGCAGGATCGGCTACTGGCAGAAGTGACAGGTGCGTCAACGATCTGGACATGCAGGGCAGCCAGGCCAGGGCGGCCGATATCCTGTCGAGCACTTAAGTCTTGATACGCGTTAATGCTGCGTTGAAAACAGCCTCGGGATGTCGGTTTACAGCCCGTAAACTCCGCTTCCTCGGCTGTTTTCGCATTGCCTGAACTTCGTCTCAAGACTTTTATGCAGTCTCTGGTGAAGTGCCAGTTCGTCTCATTTTTGTTGCTTCAATGAGAGAGCAATGACACAAGGGGTGGAACCCGTCTGTATTTCCCGCCCCGCTACGAGTAGACGTTGGCTTTCTGACATTACCGTCGCGGAATAGCTGTTACTATAGAATCCTGGTTCCGGCACGGTTGCCGTAAAAACACCGTAACCATTCGGCGGCACGAATGTAGTATCGAGTTGGCCGTCCAGACGGTAACGCACCGCCATGCCGCGAGTGAAAAATGAACCATAACCTACCAGTTTTCCATCGGCCTCTGTCATATAGTCCCAGCCACCCTGAATGGGGAACAATACGACACGACCCTCGTTGAATTCTTTAGCAGGTTTTCCTGTGTAGTCTAGCCGATAGATCATGGGAGTACTGGTCCCCTCGGACCACAACTCGCCGTGGACGGTGATGCGCTGACTGGCGTTATTTAGCGTGAAACCATAAATGATAAGGCCAGGCTTTGGCCAATAGACCCCGTTGTCAGCGAAGCGCTGGTCGAGCTCTCCGGACAATGTCAGTGCTGCGATTCCGTTTACGCTCCCCGAATCGGTGAAATAGCGAGTGGAGATGATGATGCGCACCTTCTCACCAACCTCCAGCATTTTAGGCGCCCAAATGACATATCGGAGGTTCGGAATAAGATCTTGCATCTTGAGGATGCCTAGCTTACCAAAGCTCTCGCGTGGGACACCTTCATGGGTGACCACGAAAAGGATTGGAGCGTCTTCGAGGGAACCTGAGAAGATATAGTCGTTCTTGTAAATGGTGAATTCGTAGAGCCTGATATCTTTAAAATTGAAAAAATTATTTAGGATGATGTAGCCGTTGTTGCTGCCGAAATCAGTGTCTGGCTTTCCGTTTGGCTTAAGCTTCCACAGGTGGGTGAAGCCTTGGGTTAGATCATTCATAGTGAGCAGGATGTGACCCTCCGCATCCTCGGCCATGTGCAGGTAACTATGATAATCAAAAACTGTGCTCAGGTCAGTCAGATAGACAAGACCTGTTTTGTTGAAAGACGTATCCAGCTCGCCATCTTTCAAGGTGCGCGCAATGAAAGGTTTCGTGCCGTTGTGGACGCCTCTCAAGTAAGTTCGCTCGGGATAGTAGTTACTTGCCAGGATTTGCGATACCGCGTTTCTATGATCCACGATAGGCTCGCCGATGTGAAGGTGACCTTTGTCGGCATAGGTTACGTCAATGGGCGCCTTGAGTTCCTGACGCTCGCCTTGATAATCACGGGGGGTGTGTTGAGTCTGAGTCTGGGCAAAAAAAACCATATTCGGATGCATGATATGACCTGTCACTTGGGGGAGTGGTTTTTGCGATCTCATTTAATGCGATCCGGATGGTTGCGGGTACTGGCAAAAATGATAGGCGTTGGTGGTCGATGGATAACGATCCGGTCTTGGCGCTTGGGCTGCAACGGGGGGCACCGGCTGGGGGGAACTGCTCAATGGCAGCTGCCCCCCGGTGGACGAGGTGGCGCGGCTTAGTGGCTTTGCCGACGAAGCCTGCTTTTCTCGGCATTTCCGCCGGATCCACGGCCTGCCGCCCGGGCCATCTCGCCACAAGCAACGCGACCCGGATACGCTGCAGGCGGTAATGCTTTAAGCCTGCCCGCTTCTACCGTGGCGCCCTAATGGACCGTTTTCAAAGAGAGGGCGAGCAGGCAGGGAAGTCGGTAGCCCTGCTGTACGTCTTCCCCGCTCACCACCATGCGCTGGTTCTCGGTATCGACTACTATCGAATTCTCGGCAGTATAGAAACCATACTGCTGCGAAAACGCGCCAAACTGACCGTAGCCGTGGGGGGAGACGAAGCGAGTGTCGAGTTGGCCGTCTGATTGGTAGCGCACTGCCAGGTTGAAGTCAAAGAAGCTACCGTACCCGATTAGCCCCCCCTCGGTTTCTTCAATATGGGCCCACTCGCCGTCGATGCCGAAACGCACTACCTGCCCTTGGTTGAACTCGCGGGCAGGCTCGCCAGCATAGTCCAGCCGGTAGAGGGTCGCTTGGCTGCGATCGTCGTCGATCGAGTAGTGCTGGCCGTACAACGTGATGCGCTGGCTGCTGTCTTCTACCGTGAAGCCGCTATTGATGATCCCTTCGTCTGACCAGTGGTGGCCCACCTCGCCGAATTTGTCGTCGAGACGCCCCGTCAGCGACAGGCCACTGGTTACTGAATACCAGCCCGAATCGCTTTTCATGTAAGTGCAGATCACGATGCGCTGCACCCCGGCTGTTGGGGATATGACGGCAATGCCTTCAAGGCTGTGCAGTGAGCCTTCGGGAATCAGATTGCTCAACGCCAGCAGCCCATTTTCACCGAACTGGGGGTCCCTTCTACCATTGCTGTCCAGGGCGACAACCACTGCTTTGAAATCCCCTGCTTCGTATCGAGCCGCGGACGCTACCAACCCATCCTGGTGGCAGGCCACTTTGTCCAGCACAAGATCTGCACCGAACAAGGCACGGGTGTCGATATAGCCCTTTCCTTGACCAAAGCCCAGATCGGGTTCGCCTTTCGCAATCAGCTTCCACAAATGAGTGGTACTTTCCCCAAAAAGCTCCACAGTCACCAGCAGATTGCCCGTCACGTCCTCTACTACTCCAGTGGCGTACCGGTAGCGATCCGTGGTCAGCGTGGTGAAATTGACCATGCCGCTACCATTGAACGTGGTGTCAAGCTTTCCATGCGCGTCCAGGCAGGCAATGAAAACACTGTGTAGCCCATCGGGATCGGTTTGATGCCCTGTCACATAGAACCGGGCCGGACGCACTTTGCTCCTCAGTACGCTTGTCGTCGACCCCAGGTAGCCGCGGCCGCTTTGGGTGAAGTGGCCATGGCCTTTGTCGCCATAACTGAGATCGATGGGGGCCACGGGTTGCTGCTGAAGAGCCTCGGGAGAAGGCGGCACTGGTTGGGTAGAAGGGGAGTGCTTCTTGAATCGGATCATGGCGTTGGGCTCCATTCACACTAAAACCGCTGAACGCCTATTGAGCGATGCTTGGCCAGGATCGGCTACTGGCAGAAGTGACAGGTGCGCCACCGGCCTGGATATGCAGGGGCAGGTGTGTACGGTGCGGCAGACCTGGATACGCCGCAGGTAGCGATGCGGTAAGCTTGCTGCCATGAACCTCGACACCCGCATCAAATACCGCCACCTGCTGTGCTTCCTGGAGATTGCCCGGCAGGGCAGCCTGGCGAGGGCGGCCGATATCCTGTCGATCAGCCAGCCGGCGATTTCCAAGACCCTCAAAGAGCTTGAGGACCTGCTCGAGGCGCGCCTGTTCGAGCGCAGCCGGCAGGGTGTCGAGCTGACCCCGGCCGGCACCCGCTTCATGCGTTACGCCGGGCCCAGTGTGCAGGCACTGCGCGATGGCGTCAGCAGCCTGCGCGGTGAAGCGCGGGCGCCGTCGCAGGTGCGCATTGGCGTGCTGTCCACGGTCGAAGGCCTGCTCATGCCTGAGGTGCTGTGCCGCCTGCATCAGCGCCATGAAGCGCTGGTGATCAGCGTGGTCACCGGGGTCAGCGCGCAGTTGCTTGGTCAACTTCACCTGGGGGAGCTGGAGCTGGTGGTGGGGCGCATGACCGACAGTCCGCAAATCCAGGGGTTGTCGTTCGAGCACCTGTACAGCGAGTCGATGAGCCTGGTGGTGCGCCCGGGTCACCCGCTGCTGGCCAGCACGCCCGTGGAGCGGGGGCAGGTGGGGCGTTACCCGCTGGTGCTGCCACCCGTCGGCACCACCATCCGCCAGCACGCCGACAGCCTGTTTGTGCAATGCGGCATCCAGATGCCGGCGCAGCGGCTGGAAACCCTGTCGCTGGCCCTGAGCCGGCGCTACCTGCTGGGCAGTGATGGCCTGTGGGTGGCGCCGCGTGATGCCGTGCTGCTCGACCTGCGCCGTGGTGAACTGGTCGAGCTTGACCTGGGTGTGCGCGAGCCGGGAGGGTCGGTGGGGATTTGCCGCAATGCCGCCTTGCCGTTGAGTTTGCCGGGGCAGTGGGTGGGCGAGGTGCTGCGGGAGGTGGCGGGGGAATATCGAGAGGGTCGGTATCCTTGAGGTTTTCCGAGGCCTGCCTGCCCTGATATTTCCGCCCTCAGAACCCGCAGAAATAAAAGGCCACAAAAGCCCGGCGAGCCCGGCACAAAGGGTCAATACTGGCCAATGGCTGCAACGCTTCGATGAAGAAGCTTTTAACGACTGAACTTCCTTACGAAAACCCGCTCCTATGCCGGTAGCCATTGGTCATGGCCGCCTGCTAAGCTCGCGGCTTTACCCTGATTGCCCTTATGGCGCATGAACAAGGAAATAGCATGAAACAGCATCGTTTGGCGGCTGCGGTTGCCCTGGTAGGCCTGGTACTGGCTGGCTGCGATCAACAAGCCAGCAGCCCCGAGCTGAAGACTCCGGCGCAGAAAGCCTCCTACGGTATCGGCCTGAACATGGGCAAGAGCCTGGCTCAGGAAGGCATGGAAGACCTTGATTCGAAAGCAGTCGCCCTCGGCATCGAAGACGCCGTTAGCAAGAAAGAACAACGCATCAAGGACGAAGAGCTGGTAGAAGCGTTCACCGCATTGCAGAAACGCGCCGAGGAGCGCCTGGCCAAGGCCAGCGAAGAAGCCGCCTCCGCCGGCAAGAAGTTCCTCGAAGAAAACGCCAAGAAGCCAGGCGTGGTCACCACTGCTTCGGGCCTGCAGTACGAAGTGGTCAAGAAGGCCGACGGCCCGCAGCCCAAGCCGACTGACGTGGTCACTGTCCACTACGAAGGCAAGCTGATCGATGGCAAGGTGTTCGACAGCTCCGTCGAACGTGGCAGCCCGATCGACCTGCCGGTCAGCGGTGTGATCCCTGGTTGGGTCGAAGGTTTGCAGCTGATGCACGTCGGCGAGAAGTACAAGTTGTTCATCCCGGCTGAACTGGCCTATGGCGCACAAAGCCCAAGCCCGCTGATCCCGGCCAACTCGGTACTGGTGTTCGATCTGGAACTGATCGCCATCAAGGACCCGGCCCAGTTGCAAGGCGCCGAGCCGCAAGCCGAAGCCCCTGAAGAAGCACCTGCCAAGTAACATTGGCTAGTTGTCGAAAACGCCCCACATTGATGGGGCGTTTTCGTTTGTGCCGATTGGACGAACCAGCAACAGCTGATACTGTCCGAAGAAATGCAGCGTGAAGAAGTAGGATGTTTCTGACGCAAATCGTTTGCGGCGCAGGTAGCCATGGCGTGAAACGACTGTGTAAAAAACGCCCGATCTGACTGGGCCCCTTGCCTGGCAGGCACCTGGGGTCGGAAACCTCGCCCTGTTCACAAGGTTATCCACAATAAATGTGGATAACCTTTTCCTCTCGGAGGCTCCATGAGCGCACCCTGGAATTTTGCCCGTTTCCTGCCATTGGCCGAGCGCCTGCTCAGCCGCGGTCGGTTGCCGGCCTTGCTGTTCGCGGTAGCGCGCAAAGGCCCGCGCCTCGGCCAACTGCGCGAAGACGTGAAGCTGCTGCAGTCGCTGTGCCTGGCCTGGTGGAGGGGGGAGTACCGCGCCATCAGCCCCAAGGCACTGGTCACTGTCGTGGCTGGCCTGCTGTATTTCGTCAGCCCCATCGATGCCATTCCGGACTGGTTGCTGGGGGTGGGTTTCCTTGATGACATCGCGGTGCTGGGCTGGGTGCTGAAAACCGTGGCCGACGAGTTGGCGCGCTTCAAGGCTTGGCGCGACAGCCTGGCACCCGAACGGCTACGCGTGGTCGAGCGCCTGCCGGCTACCCCGGAAGCGCTGCGGCTGGAACGCAACAGCTGATGAAACCGGCCTGAATCTCACCTCAACTGCACAGACCTCGGAGTTGGTAATATAATTGGCATAAGGGTTATGCCTACGGATTACATGCTGTAATCCTTTTTAAAGGGGTTTGTAATGGGTATTCAGGTCATCAGCCGGGACGGTCAACCCGAGTACGCCGTCGTTCCCTGGGAGCAATACCAGGCGTTGCTCAAGGCTGCAGGGCAGGCACCTGCCGAGGCGGTTTCCGGTGAGGCGCAGGGCGCTGTTGCCAGTGCCCCTCTGCCAGCCTTCAGCGAAGTCGCCCAGATTCGCCAGGCCAAGGGCATTGCCCCTGAGCAACTGGCGCGCAATGTCGGGGTGAGCCCGGCGTATCTGGCCATGATCGAATCGGGTGAACGCCAGCCAGATGCTGCCATCCGCCGCGCCCTGGCCTGGCATCTGGGGGTGGCTGGCTGGAGCGAGCCATCATGAGCCAGGTCAGGATCAGCCGTCAGCACTGGGATAACCTGCTGGGTGAGCTTGACCTGGCCCGCCGTCAACGTCACTTGCTGACCTACCGAGCACTGATCGAGCGCTTGCAGTTGCCCAGCCCGGCCATGCAAACGCTGACTGCCGCGCTGGAATACCTGGCGGTGCTGGATGCCCGTGCCGAGCAGCCATTGCGCAGTTCGCTGGTGATCAGCCAAGGCGCCAGCCGTTTGCCGCGTACTGGCTTCTTTGAGTGTGTCGAGCGCCTGGGGCGTTTCACCGGGCCGGTCGATGGCATGGAGGCCGCCTCGTGGCATGCTTCTGAGGTGGTTCGGGTGTTCGAGTACAGCTATCCCGAAACGGCCTGAAGTGTTATCCATTCGAGCCTATTCGCTACAGGTGGTGACCTTGAGCGAGAGGGCAGGGCCTGCTGGCCAATTTCCACCCGTCGTTCTCCGTTGCCGCCGCTACCGTATTCGCGGGTAAACCCGCTCCTACGCAGTTCGGTGGTGGACACGCATCAGGGGTCGGACTCAGGCTGTCGTAGGAGCGGGTTCACCCGCGAAAGGGCCGGGCCTGCTGGCCAATTTCCATCCACCGTTCACCGTTGCCGCCGCGACCGTATTCGCGGGTAAACCCGCCCCTACGCGGATCGGAGGTGGACACGCATCTGGGGTCGGACTCAGGCCGTCGTAGGAGCGGGTTCACCCGCGAAAGGGCAGGGCCTGCTGGCCAATTTCCACCCGTCGTTCTCCGTTGCCGCCGCTACCGTATTCGCGGGTAAACCCGCTCCTACGCAGTTCGGTGGTGGACACGCATCAGGGGTCGGACTCAGGCCGTCGTAGGAGCGGGTTCACCCGCGAAAGGGCCGGGCCTGCTGGCCAATTTCCATCCGCCGTTCACCGTTGCCGCCGCCACCGTATTCGCGGGTAAACCCGCCCCTACGCGGATCGGAGGTGGACACGCATCTGGGGTCGGACTCAGGCCGTCGTAGGAGCGGGTTCACCCGCGAAAGGGCCGGGCCTGCTGGCCAATTTCCATCCGCCGTTCACCGTTGACGCCGCCACCGTATTCGCGGGTAAACCCGCTCCTACCACGGTGGTGGGCACACATCGGGGGTTGGAATCAGGCTGGTGTAGGAGCGGGTTCACCCGCGAATAGGCCGGCACAGGCAGCGCATCCCTGTGAATCAACCCGCACCCTTTGCCATCGGCATCCACCACTTCCAATGCTTCCAGGTGCTGGTGCCGGCCAAACAGCTCCAGCAGCTGCCCGATCGTGGCATTCAAGCGCACGGTCGGTTGTTCGGCCAGTGGCACCTGCGTCAGTGCTGGTAAAAGCCCGTTGTCGTGTACCCCCAGCTCCTGTGGCCGCCCTAGCAAGTAGCCCTGCACCAGGTCCACGCCCATCTCCACCAGCACCGCCAGCTCTTCCGCCAGCTCGATGCCCTCGGCAATCACTTGTGCCTTCGACGCCCGGGCGATCTGCAGAATGGAGCCAACAAACTCGCGCTTGAGCGGGTCACGGTGGATGCCGTCAATGAAGTGCCGGTCGATCTTCACGTATTCGGGGCGCAGCTCCGACCACAGGCGCAGGCTGGAATAGCCCGCGCCCAAGTCGTCGATGGCAATCGAGAAGCCCATGTCGCGATAGTGGTGCAGGGCATTGGACAGCAGTTGGAAGTCGTCGGTGGGCGTGTGCTCGGTCAACTCGATCACCACCCGGCTAGGCGGCAGGCCAACCTGTTCGAGCAGTTTCAGGGTCAGGCCGGAGGGGTAGTGCGGCTCCAGCAGCGATTCGGGCGAGATGTTGAGAAACAGTTTGCCCTGCAGTTGCTGCTCGCTGAAGCGTCGGCAGGCGCTTTCTCGGCAAGCGGCTTCCAGCTCGGTCAGGCGGCCGGCCTGGCGGGCGATGGTAAACAGGTTGAGCGGCGCATGCAGCGGGCTGTTGGACGGGCCACGGCTCAGCGCCTCATGGCCGAACACCCTATGTTCACTCAGGCACACGATTGGCTGGAACAGACTGTGAATACTGCGTTGAGCCAGGATGGCACTCAAGGCACTGAGCTGTTCGGCAACGGTCATGACGTATTCCTGAAAATGAAAAGGCCGGGCATCTGCATGCCCGGCCCCCATATTTCACGACAGCACGATGACTGTTTGATGACAGGTCGCATTATTCTGCCATCATTGCTGAGGTGCTTTACTTCTTGGCCACCTTGGTGCTGGCACTGAGGTAGTCGATCAGGATGCGACCGGTCTCTGCGAGGTAAGCGTCGTCTTCCGGCTTGGTGTTTTCATCCTCGACCGGCAGAGCGTCTTCGTCCTCTTTCTTCAGTTCTTTCAGCGGTTCTTCACCCTTGGCCTTGCGGCGGATGTTTTCCAGTGCCAGTTGCTTGGTCTCGATGCTGTCGTGGCGTGCACGGCGTTCCTGCTCGTTGAGGCTGACGGTTTTCTCGTTCATCAGCTTCTGGGTCAGGGCCAGGCGGTCGCGGATGTAGGTGAACTCGGCATCCTTGACGCTACGTGCCTCATGCTGCGCCTTGAGCTGGGCCAGGAACGGCCTGAACGGATCGGCGGCAGGCTTGACCACCGGGCGTATGGTGTCCCACGGCATGGCCTCTGGCAGGGCGCTCTCGCCGATTTCCTTGGTGTCGATGATCGATGGGTAGTCGATGTCCGGCAGTACCCCCTGATGCTGGGTGCTCTGCCCGGAAACCCGGTAGAACTTGGCCAGGGTCAGCTTCAGCTCGCCATGGTTGAGCGGCTGGATGGTCTGCACGGTGCCTTTGCCGAATGTCTGGCCACCGATGATCAGCGCGCGGTGGTAGTCCTGCATGGCACCGGCGAAGATCTCCGATGCCGAGGCCGACAGGCGGTTGACCAGCAGTGCCAGCGGGCCCTTGTAGAAGGCCCCCGGGTTTTCGTCTTCCAGCACGTCGACGCGGCCGTCACTATTGCGCACCAGCACGGTCGGGCCTTTTTCGATGAACAGGCTGGTCAGCTCGGTGGCTTCCTGCAGCGAGCCGCCGCCGTTGTTGCGCAGGTCGATGACCACGCCGTCGACTTTTTCTTTTTGCAGTTCGGTGAGCAGCTTCTTCACGTCACGCGTGGTGCTCTTGTACTCCGGGTCGCCCGCGCGGTAGGCCTTGAAGTCCAGGTAGAAGGCCGGGATCTCGATGATGCCCAGCTTGTAGTCACGCCCGTCCTGTTTGAGCTTGAGCACCGACTTCTTCGCCGCCTGCTCTTCAAGTTTCACCGCTTCACGGGTGATCGACACAATCTTGCTGGTCTGGTCGCTAGGCGCATTGCTGGCCGGGATGATTTCCAGGCGTACCACCGAGCCTTTCGGGCCACGGATCAGCTTGACCACTTCGTCCAGGCGCCAGCCCACCACGTCGACCATTTCCTTGTTGCCCTGGGCTACGCCGATGATCTTGTCGGCCGGGGCCACCTGCTTGGTCTTGGCTGCCGGGCCGGCCGGCACCAGGCGCACGATCTTGACCTGGTCGTTGTCGCTTTGCAGTACCGCACCGATGCCTTCGAGCGACAGGCTCATGTTGATGTCGAAGTTCTCGGCGTTGTCCGGCGACAGGTAGTTGGTGTGTGGGTCGTAGGACTGGGCGAAGGTGTTGATGTAGGCCTGGAAGATGTCCTCGGCACGGGTCTGGTCCAGGCGCGCGAGCTGGTTCTTGTAGCGCTTGATCAGGGTTTCCTGGATCTGCTTGGGTTCCTTGCCGGCGATCTTCTGGCGCAGCACTTCGTCTTTAACGCGTTTGCGCCACAAGTCGTCGAGCTCGGCCTGGTTCTTCATCCACGGTGCGTCCTTGCGGTCGATCAGCAAGGTTTCCTTGGTGGTGAAGTCCATCTTGTCCACGCCCTTGTTCAGCTCGGCCAGGGCGAAGTCCAGGCGTTGCTTGACGCGGTCGAGGTAGCGTTTGTAGATGGTGAAGCCCGGGTCCAGGTTGCCGCTCTTGAGGAAATCGTCGAATTGCGTTTTCCATTTATCGAATTCGGCAATGTCGGCAGCGGTGAAGTAGCTGCGCGCCGGGTCCAGCAGCTTGATGTAGCTGTCGTAGATAATGACCGAACGGGCATCGTCCAGGGGGGGCTTGCTGTAGTGGTGGCGCTTGAGCAGCTCCACCACATTGAGGCTGGCGACGATCTCGTCGCGGTCCGGCTGCAGGCTGTCCCACTTGTTGGCGGCCACTGCATTGCCGCCGAGCGTGAGGCTGCCCAGGCCGATCATCACAGCCAGTGCGGTGCTTGGAAGGAAATGCTTCATGCTGATTCGACGTGGAGGCAATTGATCACGCATAGTAGGCCGTCTTTTCCGTTGCCGGTTCCATGGAGCCGGGCAAATACTGCAAAAGGCCTGAGGTAAGCGACCTCAGGCCCAGTCATGATTCAACTATGGAGGCACTGTGAAGGCATTGCAAGGCGTTGACGGACATGTGGAGTGGGTCGAGGCCGAACGCCCGACCTGTGACGCGGGCCAAGTGCGCATTCGCGTGGCCGCTGCGGGGCTGAACCGCGCCGACCTGCTGCAGATGAAAGGTTTGTACCCGCCACCGCCAGGTGCCAGCCCGTACATGGGGCTGGAGTGTGCCGGGGTGGTTGAAGAGGTGGGGGCTGGTGCCGATTGGCGAGTGGGTGATCGCGTTTGCGCCCTGCTGGCCAGCGGCGCCATGGCCGAGGAAGTGGTGGTGGATGCCCGTCATGTGCTGCCGGTGCCCGAGGGCCTTGGCCTGCATGAAGCGGCAGCGTTGCCGGAGGTGTATGCCACTGCCTGGCTGAACATCTTCCAGCTCGGTGCAGTGAAGGCTGGCGAGAAGGTGCTGGTGCACGCCGGCGCCAGTGGCGTTGGCTCGGCCGCTATCCAGCTGTGCAAGGCGTTCGGCAGCCCGGTCTGGGTCAGCGTCGGTTCGCAGGATCGTCTTGCCTACTGCCAGGCGCTGGGCGCTGTGGGTGGTGTGGTACGTAACGAGAACCTGGAAGAGCTGGAAGGTTTTGGCCCGTTCGATGTGATTCTCGACCCGGTGGGCGCTAGCTACGGTGAGCTGAACCTCAAGCTGTTGGCCCGTGATGGGCGCTGGGTGATCATCGGCCTGATGGGCGGACGCAAGTTTGAGCTGGACCTGGCCCAAGTGCTGGGCAAGCGTCTGGAAATTACCGGTTCCACCCTGCGCAACCGTGACGACGGCTTCAAGGCCGAGCTGCTGCGTGAACTGCAGCAGCAAGTATGGCCGCTGTTCGCCGAGGGGCGGTTGTCGCCGCAGCTGGTCGACACCTATCCGGTGGAGTTTGCCAAGGCGGCGTATGCCGAGCTGGAGACCAACCAGGTGTCGGGCAAGCTGGTGATGGTGATCGACCCTAGCCTGGTGTAAGCCGGCCTGGCCCCTTCGCGGGTAAACCCGCTCCTACATTAGGATCGCCACAATTTGAACATTGTGCGATGTAGGAGCGGGTTTACCCGCGAAGGGGCCGGCACAGCCCATAAAGACCTTCAGCTCCAGCTCAGAATCGGCCACCCGTTGATCTCGGCATGCTCGCGCAACACCGCATCCGGGTTCACCACATGTGGGTGATCCACCTTCAACAGCAACGGTAAGTCATTCCTCGAATCGGAATAGAAACTCGCGCCCTCCAGGTTCTCCTGCTCCTGATCCAGCCACTCCAGCAACCGGGTGATCTTGCCCTCACGATAGGTCAGCACCCCGTGGGTCTTGCCGGTGTACACCCCGTTCACTGCCTCCAGCTCGATGGCCAGGTATTCATCCACACCCAGTCTCGCGGCAATCGGCCCGACCAGGTGCGTGCCCGACGCGGAAATGATCAGGATGCGATCCCCACGCTTGCGGTGCTCGGCAATGCAGCGGCAGGCGTCACCGTAGATGATCGGTTCGATCACTTCTTCGACCCACGGTGCCACCAGGTGCTCGACTTCTTCCAGGGTGCGCCCGGCAATCGGCTCCAGGCTGAAAGCCATGTAGTCCTCCATCTGCAGGTGGCCCCTGCCATAGGCTTCCATCAGTTCATGGTCGCGGCGCAGGAAATCCTTGCCGTCGACCCAGCCCAACCGGGCCATCTGCTCGCTCCACAGTGAGGCGCAGTCGCCGTGGATCAGGGTCTCATCCAGATCGAAAATTGCCAGTGCCATTGTGTTGAGTCTCCTTAAGCCACTTCCCGCAGCGCAGTGGGGTCGATCGACACGCTTACCCGTTTCCCGTCCGCGTGCAAGTCGGCCGGCGAGCGGTTGAGCACATCGACCACCAGCTCCACTTCGCGCACCTGCACTCGGTAGCGGATCACGTTGCCCAGCAGACTGTGGCTGCGTACCTCGGCGTCCAGCTCGCCGTGCTCGCCAAGGGTGATCGACTCTGGGCGGATCGCCAGGCGGCTGGCCACCGGGCGCTGCAGCAGGCGGCTGGCGCTGTCGGCGTCGAGCAGGTTGTAGTTGCCGATAAAGCCGGCGGCAAACAGGTCCACGGGAGCGGTGTAGAGGGTTTCGGCATCGCCGCTCTGGACGATGCGCCCCTGGTTCATCAGGAAGATGCGGTCGGACATGGTCAGCGCTTCCTCCTGATCGTGAGTGACGAATATGGTGGTCAGCCCCAGTTCGCGCTGGATGGCGCGAATCTGCTCGCGCAGGTGCTTGCGGATACGCGCATCCAGCGCCGACAACGGTTCGTCGAGCAGCAGCAGGCGCGGGCGGGTGACCAGTGAGCGTGCCAGGGCCACGCGCTGGCACTGGCCACCGGAAAGCTGGTGCGGGTAGCGCCCGGCGAACTTGCCCAGCTCCACCAGCTCAAGCGCCTCGTGTACCCGCAGCTGGCTTTCATCGGCCTTGACCTTCTGCATGCGCAGGCCAAAGGCGACATTCTGCTCCACGGTCATGTTGGGGAACAGCGCGTAGCTCTGGAACACCATGCCGATGCCACGTTTTTGCGGGCTTAGCGGCACGATGTCGTGGCCGTCGAGCAGTATCTGCCCGCTATCCACCGAGGTCAGCCCGGCAATGCAACGCAGCAGGGTGGACTTGCCGCAGCCGGACGGGCCGAGCAGGGTGACGAATTCGCCGCGTTCGATGTGGCAGTCGATGCTCTCGAACACCGGGCTGCCGGCGTAGCTTTTCTGCAGTTTCTGTACGCTGACGAAGCTCATGTCAGGTCTTGTCCTTGTTCAGGCGGTTGGCGACCCAGGTCAGTACCAGCACGAAGGCGAAGTAGGAGATCACCAGCGCGCTGTTGAAGTGGCCACTGCTGTTGCGCATGTTGTTCAGGTACACCTGCAGGGTCTCGTAGCGGGTGCCGACCAGCAGGTTGGCAAACACGAATTCGCCGAACAGGAACGAGAACGACAGCAGCAATGCCACCATCAGGCCCTGGCGCAGGTTCGGCAGCACCACCAGCAGTGCGGCCTGCCAGGTGCTGGCGCCAAGCAGTTGCGCGGCGTCCATCAGGTCGCGCAGGTTGATGGCCTGCAGGTTGTTGGTGATGGCCCGGTACATGAACGGCAGGGCGATGGTGAAGTAGCAGCCGATCAGGATCCACGGTGTGCCGACCATGGCCATCGGCCCGCTGCCATACAGCTGCAGCAGCCCCACCGACGACACCACCGGCGGCACCGCGAATGGCAGCAGGATGAGGATGTTCATCAGCGCGTCGAGCCGCGGGAAGTGGTAATGCACCACGAACAGCAGTGGCAAGATCAGCGCCACCGACAGCAGCAGTGCGCCTACGCACACCAGCAACGACTGGCCGAAGGCCGCAAGGAAGCGCGGCTCGCTCCACAGTGCCGCATACCACTTGAGGGTCAGGCCGCTGGGCAGCAGGGTCGCCGACCAGCTGGTGGCCAGCGAGTAGAGGAGGGTGCCGGCCAGGGGCAGCAGCAGGATCAGGAACAGCAGGTAGACCACGAGGCGGTGGTACCAGCCGCCGGAACGGATGTCAGCGCGCATGGTAGCTCCTTTTCAGCAGCCATTGATGCACCACCGTGACCAGCGTCATCAGCCCCACCAACACCATCGCCAGGGCGCTGGCCAGGTTCGGATCGAGGCTGATGTCGCCTGCCACCAGGCCGGCGATGCGGATCGGCAGTACGTTGAAGTTGCCGGTGGTCAGTGCGTACACGGTGGCGTAGGCACCGAGTGCGTTGGCCAGCAGGATGACGAAGGTGCCCAGCAGTGCCGGGGCCAGTACCGGCAGGCCGATGTGTCGCCAGTACTGCCAGTGGTTGGCGCCCAGCAGCGCGGCTGACTCGCGCCAGTCTTCGCGCAGGGCGTCGAAGGCGGGGTACAGCAGCAATACGCCCAGCGGGATCTGGAAGTAGGTGTACACCAGGATCAACCCGCTTTTGGAATAGATACTGAAGTCTTCCAGCAGGCCGACCTGCTTCAGCAGCAGGGTCAGCGCGCCGTTGAAACCGAGCAGGATGATGAAGGCAAAGGCCAGCGGTACGCCGGCAAAGTTGCTGGTCATGTTGGCGAAGGCGCTGACGAAGTCGCGCAGCTTCGAGTCCACCTGGCGCAGCGAGTATGCACCGAGGGTAGCGATGACGATGCCGAACACGCTCGACCAGAAGCTGATTTCCAGGCTGCGTTGCAACGCCTGCAGGTAGAACTTGGAGGCGAACACCTTGCTGAAGTTGTCGATGCCCCAGCCGGCTTCCGATTGCAGGCTGTTGATCGCCACCCAGGCCAGCGGGGCGACCTGGAAGATGACGAAGAACACGGCGAACGGCAGCAGGCAGAGCAGGGCCAGGTAGCGGCCACGTATGCCGCCACTCACTTCAGCAGCTCCCGGCAAACCGTCTTGTCGTGCGCGGCGCCCAGCAGTTCACAGATGGTGCCGCACAGTTCGGTCTGCAGCGGTTTGGCGGCCGGGTCCAGGCTGAAGGCGTCGCCGAAGACGAACAGCGGCACTTCACGTTCTTCAGCCAGCAGGCCGTTGTGCGAGCGGTCGTTGTTCATGCCGTGGTCGGCGGTGACCAATACCTGATAGCCCTCTTCGAGCCAGCCGGGCAGGTAGTCGGCCAGCAGGATGTCGACGCTGCGCGCAGCGTTGCGATACTGGCTGCTGTCCAGGCCGTGGCGGTGACCCACGTCGTCAACGCTCATCGGATGTACCAGCAGGAAGTTGGGGGCGTGGCGGCGGCGCAGGTACTCGCCATCGGCCAGAAGGTGCGAATCGGGGTAACGGTCGTCCCAGTAGAACAGCCCGTGCTGGATCGGCAGCTTCGGCGCGTGGGTGTGGCGGTCGCGCTGCGGGTCGAAGGGCGAGCGGTTGTACAGCTCGCTCATCCAGTGATAGGCCGCCGCTGCAGTGCCCAGGTTGGCCTCGCGGGCGTAGTGAAACACGCTGCGCTGGTTGGACAGGCGGTTGATGTTGTTGTGCACGATGCCGCTGTCGATTGGCGGCACGCCGGTGAGGATGCATTCGTACAGCGGCCGCGACAGCGATGGCAGCTCGCATTCCACGCGGTACAGCGCGGCACGGTCGGCCTCGACGTAGGCGTGCAGGTGGCCCATCGCATGGTGGGCGACCTGGTAGTTGAGGCCGTCGAGCAGGACCAGGATGACGTTGTGTTGCATGTTTACTCCAGTCATGAACCGCGTTGGCATCTTCGCGGGTAAACCCGCTCCTACATGTATCGCGTATCCCTGTGTAGGAGCGGGTTTACCCGCGAAAGGGCCGGATCAGGCGCTACAAAGCCCAGCCCCTTACTCCATCTCGATGATCACCTGCTCCTGCCACATCTGCGGCAGTTTCTTCGAGGTGGCTTCCCAGGCCTCGGCATTCTTGATCGGTTGGGCGGCACCGTACTGATCGTTGGGCAGTAGCTTGGCCTGCACATCCGCCGGCAGTTTCAGGTGCTCGGCCCGGATCGGCCGCGCATGCCCCTTGGCCAGGTTGATCTGCCCGGCATCGCTGAAGATGTATTCACGGGTCAGCTTGGCCGCGTTGGGGTGCTTGGCGTACTTGTTGATGACCGTGGTATAGCCGGAAATCACCGAGCCGTCCGAGGGGATCAGCACTTCAAAACGCTTGGGGTCGATCTGTTCACGGTAGCTCAGGCCGTTGAAGTCCCACACCACGCCAACTTCCACCTCGCCCTTTTCCAGGGTCTGGATGGTCGGGTTGGCCAGCGACAGGCGCTTCTGCTGCGCCAGCTTGGTGAACAACTGCAGGCCCGGCTGGATGTTCTGCTCGTCACCTTTGTAGGCGATGGCCGCAGCCAGCACACCGTTGGCGGCCTGGGCGGCGGTGCCGACGTCGCCAATGGCAACCTTGTACTTGCCTTTTTCCAGGTCATGCCAGGTCTTCGGCCGTTCCTCTTCCTTGACCAGGTCCTTGTTGATGATGAAGGCGATGGTACCGGTATAGGCCAGCGCCCAGTGGCCGTCCTTGTCCTTGGCCCATTCCGGCACCTGGTCCCAGGTGCTTGGCTTGTAAGGCTGGCTGACGCCCTTGGTCACCGCGATCGGGCCGAAAGCGGCACCCACGTCACCGATGTCGGCGCTGGCGTTGTCCTTCTCGGCCTCGAACTTGGCCAGTTCCTGGGCCGAGCTCATGTCGGTGTCGCTGTGCTTGAGGCCGTACTTGCTGGCCAGGTCTTCCCAGGTGCCTTTCCAGTTGGCCCAGGCGTCGGGCATGCCCACGCTGTTGACAGTGCCTTCCTTGCGGGCGGCGTCTTCCAGGGCCTTGAGGTCAGTGCCGGCGGCCATGGCCGAGGTACACAACGCGATGGCCGAACCAAGCAGTGACGCCATGAAGAACTTTTTCATCCGAAGCTCCTTTGGGTGGGTGCCTTGCGATCATTATTCTGGGTAAAGCCGTTGCAAGCCTTTGACTGGCACCTTTGGTCTAGGTCAGCAAACCTTGAGCCAAGGTAGGCCGCTTGCGTGACAGTTTGATGTAGGCAGGGGGCCGGCAAGGGCCCTGAAGCTACAGCGTAGACCAGGTAATCGCCCCGGTTCTGCTGGCTTGGCGCGTTTCTGGCAGTGGCTGGCCTAAGCTTTGTCACAGGATGTTCATCAGCCCTGCATAGGCTTGCACTGTTCTCCAAATGCCCTGTGATGGGGCTGGACTAGTCCAGATAGGTAACCTTTTGATGCAGTCGACGCCCCCGCGTGCGGTAACAGCCATCTGCCATGCCCTGCAGGAGCAGATCGAGCATGGTCTGCTGGCGCCGGGCGGCAAGCTGCCGGCCGAGCGGCGGCTCAGCGAGGTGTTCGACACCACTCGCATTACCTTGCGTGAGGCGTTGGTGCAGCTGGAAGCCCAAGGCTTGATCTACCGCGAAGAGCGCCGAGGCTGGTTCGTTGCGCCGCAGCGCTTGACCTACGACCTGATCGAGCGCAGCCACTTCCATGCCATGGTGCGCGATCAGGGGCGGGTGGCCAGTACCGAACTGCTGTCGGCGAGGCTGCAGCCGGCTTCGGCGGCCACCTGTGCACGCTTGCAGTTGCCTGCGTTGTCCAGCGTGGTGCGCGTCTGCCGGTTACGGCGGATTGATGGGCGGGCGGTGCTGTATGCCGAGCATTACCTCAACCCCCGGTACTTTCCCGGCATTCTCGAACACGACCTGGCGCAGTCACTGACCGAGATTTATGGGCGGGTGTATGGCATCGCATACGGGCAGGTGTGCTTCGAGATCCTGCCGACAGCGTTGCCGGTGGAGGCGGCCAGTGCCTTGAAAGTGTCGGCGGGCAGCCCGGGGCTGCACATTACCCGGGTCAACAGTGACCAGCATGGGCACTTGATCGACTGCGACCTCGAGTATTGGCGGCATGATGCGATCCGCATTCGTGCCCAGGCTGGATGAGGTGTTGCCTTCTTCGCGGGTAAACCCGCTCCTACGAACCGGCCTCCGTCATCCCACCCCCACCGGCTGTCACCACTTGCACCGACAATCGCGGCGTCGCCAGGTCAAGCCCGGCCTCATCCAGTTGCCGCTTCAAGGCCAGGTTGAACGCCCGCGACACCTCCCACTGCTTGATCGGCGCGGTCTTGAACCGTGCCCGCAAGATCGCCGAACCTGACTCGAAGCTCTCCACCCCCTGCAGCTCCAACGGTGACCAGATGTTGCGGCGCATCAGCGGGTCATTGCGCAGCTTCTGCCCCACTTCGCGAATCAGCGTGATCGCCTGGTCGATGTTCATGCTGTGCGGTATTGCCACGCGGAAGATCGCGTAGCCGAACTCCCGCGAGTAGTTCTTGATGCTCTTGATCTCGCTGAACGGGATGGTATGCACAATGCCGTCGATGTCGCGCAGGCGCACGGTACGAATGGTCAACCCTTCCACCGTGCCCAGGTGGCCGCCGACATCCACGTAGTCGTCGATGGCCAGCGAATCCTCGATGATGATGAACAGGCCGGTGATCAGGTCGGCCACCAGCGACTGCGCGCCAAAACCGATGGCCAGGCCGATCACACCGGCACCGGCCAGCAGCGGGGTGACGTTCATGCCCATGTTGGCCAGTGCGACGATGACCGCGATGATGAAGATGACCACGAACATCACGTTGCGGATCAACGGCATCATGGTTTGCGCGCGGGCGTTGGCCAGCCCCCGGCGCGAGCCCACCAGGGCATGGTGTACGGCGGTGTCGGCAAGGATCCACACCAGCCAGGCCACCATCAGCGTGCCGGCCAGGCCCAGTAGGCGCAGGCTGACGTCATGGCCGTCGCCCTCGGCGAAGCTGATCATCGACACGCCCCACACGCGCAGGCCCAACTCGATAAACACCAGCCAGATGAACAGGTGCACCAGCAGGTAGCCGAAGTTGCGCAGGCGCTCGGTGTACACCGCCTGGCGCTTGCTGGCCCGCTTGGGGTTGGCAGTATGGCGGCGCACCAGGCCATTGAGCACCATGCACACCACCACCAGCACCGTGCACATCAGCGACTGGCGTAGGGCGGTGCTGGTGTCGCCGGCGGAGACGAAGGTGGCGAACAGCGAAATGGCCACAAGGATCAGCGCCGGAATGAACCAGAAGCTGCCGAGGATCTCGATGGTATCGCTGAGGGTGCGTCGGGTCAGGCGCCTCGACAGTGGCTGGTTGCGGATCAGGTGGGCGATCGGGCGGCGGAAGCGCAGGATGAACAACCCGGTGCACAGCGCCGCAATCACATTGGCCAAGGTCGCCAGGGCGTGGGCCAGGTGGGTACCGAGGGCCACCAGCATGCGTGGATCGCTCATCGCCTCGCCAAACGCGGCGAAGCTGCCGATCAGCCACAACGGGCGAAACGCCTGGCGCCGCAGGATGTGCAGGGCACGGTGGCGGTGTGGGCCGTCCAGCAAGGAAAAGGCGATGACGCAAATGGCCGAAAAGCAGGTACCGACCACCAGGGCGTAGGCCAGCACCATGGCCAGGGATTTGCCCAGCGATGGCGGCAGCACGAAACTCAGGTACACCGTGAACACCAGCGCGACCAACCATGGGCCGAGCTTGCGCAAGGCAAAGCGCACCAGGTCCCAGGTACGCGGGTGCTGTGGCAGTTCTTCGCTCAGGCCAAAGCGCAGGCGTACCCGATGGCCGACCCAGTTGAAGGCGTAGGCCAGCACGCTCCACACGGCAATCACTGCAGCAAAACCGAACAGGATCGCCGGCCACTGGTGCACGGGCACCATCAGTTCGGTCAGTTCGGCCTGGGCCTGTTCGATTTCTGCGGCCCAGCGGTGGAATGGACTGGCATCGCCGCTGAACTGTTTTTCAAAGTCATGCAGGGCACCGCCGATCAGGCCGAGCACACCCTGTTCAACACTGGGTTGCGATTGCCGGGTGGCGTCGCGCAGTTTTTTCAGGTCGGCCAGCAGCTTGGCCCGTTGCTGGTCGTTTTCGAGGTTCTTGATCACCTCGTCCAGCGATTTGCCCAGCGGCTCGGTGGCCTCTGGCTGGGCGGGCGCGCTGCCGCCCAGCAAGCCAGGCAGGCCCGCCGCTTGTGCCGGGGCAATGAAAAGCAATAGCAGCAGGAACAGGTAACGCAGGAGGGCAGGCACTGGAAAATCTACCTCAGGTCAAACGATTGACCGAGTGTAGAGGTTTATGTCGGCAGTTTCTCGAGGATCTTCCAGCAGGTGAGGCCGAAAATACCCAAGGTGCCGATCCACATCATCAGTACACCGATGTTGCGTTCGCGCATACTGAAGCCGATGGTCAGCAGCATCAGGAACAGGAACACCGGCACGAACAGAGACAGGAACGGGGACATGGACAGCAATCCTTTTGCAGTGGGGCCATGTAACAAGCATAGCGCTTGGCAAGCGAGGCGTGATTGACCTTGAGCATGTGTAAGCAGGCTTGGCCTGTTCGAGGCGTCGAACCGCCGCGAACAGGCCGGGCCTGCTTACATCAAGGCAGTTCGCGGCTACGGTAGAACGCGGTCAGTACCTTCACCAGGTGCGCCAGGTCATGGCTGCCGCACAGCTCGCGAATGGAATGCATGGCAAATGTCGGCAAACCGATGTCCACCGTGCGCACACCCAGGTGGCTGGCGGTGATCGGCCCGATGGTCGAGCCACAGCCCATGTCGCTGCGCACCACAAAGCTCTGCACCGGTACTTCCTCGGCCATGCACAAGTGGCGGAAGAACCCGGCCGTCTCGCTGTTGGTGGCGTAACGCTGGTTGTTGTTCACTTTGATCACGGGCCCGGCGTTGAGCTTCGGCCCGTGGTTGCCGTCATGCTTGTCGGCGTAGTTGGGGTGCACGCCGTGAGCGTTGTCGGCCGACACCATCAGCGAGCGCTGGAGGGTGCGCACATAGGTGTCGCCACCGGGCAGCAGGCGCTGCAGGGTCTGCTCCAGCATCGGGCCATCGGCACCGCAGGCCGAGCAACTGCCGACTTCTTCGTGGTCGTTGCACACCAGCACACAGGTTTCGTCGCTGTCGGCGGCCAGCAGGGCCTGCAAACCGGCGTAGCACGACAGCAGGTTGTCCAGGCGGGCGCCGGCGATGAAGTCACCATTCAGGCCGATCAGCGCGGCGTCCTGCGTGTCGTAGAAGCTCAGCTCGTAGTCCAGCACCACGTCGGCGATCAATTCGTGCTCGCGGGCCAGTTGCTCGGTGAGCAGGGCGCGGAAGTCAATGCGCTCGTCACCAGCCACTTGGGCGAGGATGGGGGGCAGTTCGTTCTGCGGGTTGATCGCCCAGCCTTCGTTGGCGGTGCGGTTCAGGTGGATCGCCAGGTTGGGGATGATCGCGATTGGCAGCTTGAAGTCGATCAGCTGGCTTTCGACCTTGCCGTCGCGGCGGTAGGTGACGCGGCCGGCCAGCGACAGGTCGCGGTCGAACCAGGGTGCCAGCAACGCGCCGCCATACACTTCTACGCCCAGTTGCAGGAAGCCCTGGCGCTGAAGCTCGGGCTGAGGCTTGACCCGCAAGCACGGGCTGTCAGTGTGGGCGCCGACCATGCGGATGCCATTGAGCAGCGGCGACTGCTTGCCCAGTTTGATGGCGATGATTGAAGAATCGTTGCGGGTGACGTAGTAGCGGCCGCCACCCTCGGGGTCCCAACTGTCGCGCTCGTCCAGGCGCTTGTAGCCGGCCGCCTCAAGGCGCTGGACCAGGCTGGCGGTGGCGTGGAAGGGCGTGGGGGAGGCCTTGAGAAAGTCGATAAGGCCGGTATTCAGTGCATCGCGCATAGCTCACTCCAGACAGCAGTGGCGCGAGTTTAACGCACAATGTCGACAATTGGTGTCTGCATCTTCGCGGCCAAAGCCGCTCCCACAGGTATTACACAGCCCCTGAGAGCGGCGCGGTACCTGTGGGCGCGGCTTTAGCCGCGAAGAGGCCGGTACAGGCCCTGCGAAATCAGAACGGCGCCGGGCACTCGAACTTCAACCGCTGCCCGGACACCGGGTGGGTAAAGCTCAGCATCGAGGCATGCAGACAAAGCCGCTCATGAGCTGCCAGGGCTTGCGGGTTGGCGTATAACCGATCACCCAGCAGCGGGTGCCCGATCGACAGCATGTGCACGCGCAGCTGGTGCGAACGCCCGGTAATCGGTGTCAGCTCCACCCGACAGTGATCGCCGCAGCGCTCGACGATACGCCAGAAGGTCAGGGCGTGCTTGCCCTGCTCGTGGTCCACCACATGCCGTGGTTTGGTCGGTGGGTCGTAACGCAGCGGCAGGTCGATGCTGCCGCTGTCGAGCGCCGGCTGGCCCCAGCACAGTGCGGTGTAGGCTTTTTCGGTTTCACGGTCGTGGAACTGGCGCGACAGCTCGCGGTGGCTGTCGGCATCGCGTGCCAGCAGGATGATGCCGGAGGTTTCCCAGTCCAGACGGTGCACGATCAGCGCATCGGGGTAGCCGTTTTCCTGCAGGCGGGTGATCAGGCAGTCCTTGTTGTCCTCGGCACGGCCAGGGACCGACAGTAGCAGGGTCGGTTTGTTGATCACCAGGATGGCGGCGTCTTCGAAGAGGATCTGGACATTCGACAGCGGCATTACAGGTCTCACGAAAATAGCAGTAAACGCTGGGGCCGCTTTGCGGCCCTTCGCGGGCAAGCCCGCTCCTACAGCGGAATGCATAACCTTTGTAGGAGCGGGCTTGCCCGGAAGGGCTGCAAGGCAGCCCCAAATTGTCGACTACGCGGATCAGCGATCCGGCAGGGTGATGTTCAGCTCGAGAATCGAGCAGCTGCCCTGATTTTCCAGCTCGATATGCACATCATCGTTGCCGATGTTCACATATTTGCGGATCACTTCCAGCAGTTCTTTCTGCAGCTCGGGCAGGTAGTCCGGTTCGCTGCGTTGGCCGCGCTCGTGCGCCACGATGATCTGTAGACGCTCTTTCGCTACCGACGCGCTGGTCTGTTTCTGTCTGCCACGAAAGAAGTCAAAAAGGTTCATGGTTTATTTGCTCCCGAAAATGCGCTCGAAGAATCCCTTCTTCTGTACATCGATGAAGCGCATCGGCTTCTCTTTGCCCAGCAGGCGGTCGACCGCATCACTGTAGGCCTGGCCGGCATCGCTCTGGTCATCGAGAATGACCGGGATACCTTGGTTGGACGCCTTGAGGACGGCCTGCGACTCCGGGATCACACCCTTGAGCTTGATCGACAGGATTTCTTCCACGTCGGCCACGCTCAGCATTTCGCCCTTGACGACGCGCTCTGGGTGGTAGCGGGTGATCAGCAGATGCTCCTTGATCGGCTCTTCGCCGTTTTCGGAGCGGCGCGACTTGCTCGACAGAATGCCCAGCATACGGTCGGAGTCACGTACCGACGAAACTTCCGGGTTGGTCACCACGATGGCTTCGTCAGCGAAGTACATGGCCAGGTGAGCACCTTTTTCGATACCGGCCGGCGAGTCGCAGATGACGTACTCGAAGTCCTTCTTCAGGTCCATCAGTACCTTTTCCACGCCTTCCTGGGTCAGCGCGTCCTTGTCACGGGTCTGGCTGGCGGCCAGCACGTACAGGTTCTCGAGGCGCTTGTCCTTGATCAGGGCCTGCTGCAGGTTGGCTTCGCCGTTGACCACGTTGACGAAGTCGTACACCACGCGGCGTTCGCAGCCCATGATCAGGTCGAGGTTACGCAGGCCCACGTCGAAGTCGACAATGACGGTCTTGTGGCCGCGCAGTGCGAGGCCGGTACCAATGGCGGCGCTGGTAGTGGTCTTGCCCACACCCCCCTTGCCGGAAGTAACCACGAGAATCTTGGCCAAGGTGTTTCACCCCTAAAATTAGTCGGGACACTTGTCCCTGCAAAAAACTGAAATAGCTAAATAAAGGCAACGGTAAAAAAAGTTGCTCTAAAAATGCTGGCAAGTATCCGTTAAAGACGGGTGATGTTCAACACGTCACCAGACAGGCTGACTTGCACGCTGGTACCCCACAGCGGATCCCGGCGCAGGTCTTCGCAGACCTTGTACTGGCCGGCGATCGAGACCATTTCGGCGGTCATCTGCTGGCAGAAGATACGCGCCTTGGTGTTGCCTTTGATGCCGGCAAGGGCGCGGCCGCGCATGGCGCCGTACACATGGATGTTGCCATCGGCCAGAAGTTCCGCACCTGGGCTGACCGAGGCGGTAACAATCAGGTCCCCCCCCTGAGCATAGATCTGTTGGCCACCGCGTACTGGCGAAGTAATGATGCGGGTCGGGCGCACCTCGGGTTCGGGGGGCGGTGGTGGCGCCGGGGCCGGTTCGGGCTTTTTGACCACCTCGGGCTCGGGCTCCAGCGGCCGTTCGCGGGCCCCTGACGGCGGCAGCACCGGCAGGTCGATGGCGATGGCGGCGGCGATGTCCTCGATGCGGTTGGCGCGGATGGCCAGGGTACGCAGGCCGTGGTGTCGGCAGATCCGCATCAAGCCGGGCAGGTCGACCGCCCCTTCGTCGGCCGGCAGCTTGTCCAGCGCCAGCACCAGCGGTGTATTGCTGAAGAAGTTAGGGGCCTGGGCGACTTTGGCCGCCAACTGGCGGTCGAGGGCTTCAAGGTCATTGCGTGCCAGTTCCAGTACCGTAATGGCGAGCATGCTGCCCTTGAGCTGGAACACGGAGGCGGTGTCGGGTGTGTGGTTTGGGCTCATGGTCTGCATAGACGGCTTGTTGCGAAAAAAGTGCCCTGACTTATAACGAGAACACCGGTTGCCCGCAACATGCGCTGATCCGTTGTAGAATGCGCGGCCTTTGTCTTTCCGGATGCTTCAATGGAACGCCCGCGTTTTCGTCCCTATTACCTTCACCCCAAGTTCTGGGGCCTGTGGCTGGGCCTGGGCCTGCTGTGGCTGGTAGTCCAGTTGCCGTACCGGGTGCTGCTGAAAGTCGGTGCCGCGCTGGGCGCCGTCATGTATCACTTTGCCGGTGAACGTCGGCGCATTGCCGCGCGCAACCTGGAGCTGTGCTTCCCGGAGCTGTCGGTCGACGAACGGCAGCGTTTGCTCAAGGCCAACTTCGCCTCAACCGGCATTGCCTTCTTCGAAATGGCCATGAGCTGGTGGTGGCCCAAGGCCAGGTTGGCGCGCCTGGCCCATATCGAGGGCCTTGAGCACCTGCAAGCCGCCCAGCAGGCGGGGCAGGGCGCGATCCTCATGGCGGTGCACTTCACGACCCTGGAAATCGGCGCCGCGCTGCTCGGCCAGCAGCACACCATCGACGGCATGTACCGCGAACATGGCAATGCACTGTTCGATTTCATCCAGCGCAGCGGCCGCGAGCGGCACAACCTCGACTCGCTGGCGGTGGAGCGTGAAGACGTGCGCGGCATGCTCAAGCTGCTGCGTTCGGGCCGGGCGATCTGGTACGCACCGGACCAGGACTATGGCGCCAAGCAAAGTATCTTCGTACCACTGTTCGGCATCCCGGCAGCGACGGTAACGGCCACTACCAAGTTCGCCCGGCTGGGGAAGGCGCAGGTGATTCCGTTCACCCAGAAGCGCCTGGAGGATGGTAGCGGCTATCGCCTGGTCATCCACCCGCCGCTGGCGGATTTCCCCGGTGAAAGCGAAGAGGCCGATTGCCTGCGCATCAACCGGTGGGTCGAAAGCGTGTTGCGCGAGTGCCCCGAGCAGTACCTGTGGGCGCATCGCCGGTTCAAGTCTCGGCCCGAAGGGGCGCCGCGGCTGTATGACAAGAAAAAGCGCTGAACCTTGTAAGCAGGCCTGGCCTCTTCGCGGGTAAACCCGCTCCTGCAGGATTACCACAGGTTCTGCATATTGCGGGGCCCTGTGGGAGCGGGTTCACCCGCGAAGAGGCCGGGCATGAAAGCACCTTGACCCCAGGAAGGACTCCATGGCTCCACCCCCGGTAACCGGTCTCATCCTTTCTGGCGGCGGCGCCCGCGCCGCCTATCAGGTCGGCGTGCTGGCAGGTATCGCCGAGTTGCTGCCCGCCGGCGCGCACAACCCGTTCCCGGTTATCGTCGGTACCTCCGCCGGGGCCATCAACGCCGTCACCCTGGCCAGTGGTGCCGTGCACTTCAATGAGGCCGTGCAACGGCTCACTGCCTTCTGGCAGAATTTCCGCAGCCATCTGGTCATCCGCAGCGACTGGCCCGGGGTCGTGCGCCAGGCCAGCCGCTTCGTCGGCCACAGCCTGCTGGGTCTGGGCGGCAAGGCGCCCGTGGCGCTGCTCGACAGCAGCCCTTTGCGCAGCCTGCTGCAAACGCACCTGAACCTGGATGGCATCGGCCACGCCTTGGCCGCCGAGCAACTGCGCGCCGTGGCAGTGACCGCCTTTGGCTACGAGTCTGGGCAGGCGGTGACCTTCTACCAGGGCCGCGGCACGATCGAGGCCTGGCTGCGTCACCGGCGTATTGGCGTACCTGCACCGCTGACCATCGACCACCTGCTGGCCAGCGCGGCGATTCCGCTGCTGTTCGCCCCGGTGCAACTGGGCGGTGAATATTACGGCGACGGTGCGGTGCGCCAGTCGGCGCCGATCAGCCCGGCCTTGCACCTGGGCGCCAGCCGGGTGCTGGTGGTCGGGGTCAGCGGAAACCCGCAACGGCCAGCGCCACCGGTGCCGCCCCAACGTGTGTTCAGCGGGCAGCAGCCGAGCCTGGCGCAGATCGGCGGGCACATGCTCAACAGTACATTCATCGACAGCCTGGAAGACGATATCGAACTGCTGCAGCGCCTCAACCACTTGAGCGGGCTATTGCCGGCGCACCTTGATGCCCGGCGCCTGGGGTTGGCACCGATCGATGTTCTGGTGGTGGCGCCCAGCCAGCCGCTGGATGAGATTGCCGCTCGGCATCGCCGCGAGTTGCCGGCGGCGTTGCGCCTGTTTTTACGTGGGCCGGGGGCAACGCGCACCAGCGGGGCGGGGGTGTTGAGCTATTTGCTGTTCGAGGCCAGCTATTGCAGTGAACTGATCGAGTTGGGGCGGCGCGATGCCCTGGCCAAGAAGTGCGAGCTTTGTGAATTCCTGGCAATTTGATGTTGTCTGTGCGGGCCCTTTCGCGACAAGGGGGTGCGCCAATACCTGTGTAGGCGCGGGTTCACCCGCGAAAGGGCCGCAGCAGGCTTACTCGGCTATCTGCAACTTGCGCGCCTGGGTATACACATACCGCACCTTTTCATACTCGAACGGCGAGTTGAGCTGGCCATAGCGGAATTTGGTCGTATAGCGCTTGTCCACCACGCGCAGGGCGAAGATTTCCGGGTGGTCGCTGCTGACTTCAGCCACGTTCAGGTAGTTGACTGCCTGCTCTCCCGCATAGTCCACCACAATCCCGGTGGTATCGCGCAGGTTCGATGGCCCTAGCACCGGCAGCATCAGGTACGGCCCCTCCGGCACGCCATAGAAGCCCAGGGTCTGGCCAAAGTCCTCGCTCTGGCGCGGCAGGCCCATGCTGGTCGCCGGGTCCCACAGCCCGCCCACGCCGATAATCGTGTTGAACATCAGCCGCGCAGTGATTTCTGCCGAGCGCTTGGCTTTGAGCTGCAACACGCTGTTGAACAGGTTCGGTATATCGCCAAGGTTGTTGAAGAAGTTGCTCACCCCCGTGCGCACGAAGCTTGGGGTGACATACTGATAGCCATTCACCAGCGGCAGCAGCACCCATTGGTCCAGTCGGTAGTTGAAGTGATAGATGCGCCGGTTGATCGACTCCAGCGGGTCGTACACGTTCAGCGCCTCCAGGGTTGAGCGCTCGAACTCGCGCTGGTCCAGCCCAGGGTTGAATTTCAGCTCACGCAGCGGGTCGAGGAAGCCATCGGCTTCAGGCACCAGGGGCGCGGTACCGATCACTTGCGGGTCGGCCTCGACCACGCTGGCTCGCGGTGCGGTTTCGGCGGCCAGGGTGTGACCAGCGGCAAGCAGGGCAGTGGCGAAGAGGAGTTTGTTAACCACGGAAGAACTCCAGCATGGCGTCACTGTTGACGCGATAGTTGAGGTTGCCGCAATGGCCGCCATGGGGGTAGAGGGTCAGTCGGTCACCGAACACCTTGCGCAAAAAGCCAATGTCACCCGGGCCGAGAATGACGTCGTCGGCGTTGTGCATCACGGCGATCTTGTCACTGCTGCGCAGGTAGTCTTCCAGCGCATACAGGCTGACCTGGTTGACCAACTGCAGGATGCTGTTGCCGTCGGTGCGGGCGCGCCACATCGGAATCACCTGTTCGGTCATATAGCAGTCGAAGTCGCACTGCAGGGCGCGCTTGAAGAACGGCGTGAGGCTGCTGCCTTCGGTGATCGGGAACTTCGGCGGAATGATCAGGCCGCGGCGGTTGATCAGGTCGGAGGTAAAAGCAATGTCTGCTGCCGAGAAGCGGAACGAAGTACCGATCAGCATGGCCATCTGTTCGTTGGACAGGTGCTGGCGCGACTGCTGGAAGTCGTACAGCAAGGCGTCGTTCAGGTCGATGTAGCCCTTGTCCTGGAAGTAGCGGGTGAGTTTTTCCAGCATCAGCTCATAGAACGTGGTGCTGCGGTCGATGCCCTTGACCTGGGTTTGCACCAGTTTGTCGAGGTTGTTGATCGAGGTGTAGAGGTTGACCGGTGGGTTGAGCAGCAGCACACGCTTGAAGTTGAAGCTGCGGCGGGTCTCGTCCAGGTGGCTGACGAAGGCGGCGTCGAGCGCACCCAGGCTGTAACCGGTGAGGTAGAAGTCACTGACCGGCAGGCGTGGATGCTGGGCGCGCACGGCCTGCATCACCCGGTACATGTCTTCGGCGTCTTCCTGGCTGATGCCGGGGGTGGCAAAGCGTGAGGCTGCACTCATGAAGTCATAGCTGGTGGGCGATGACAGTTGCACCACGTGGAAACCCGCTTGGTAGAACAGCTTTTTCAGGTATTCATTGATGCTGCTGCTGTACGGCGCGCCGGTGCCGGCGATGATGAAGATCAGCGGCGCTTCGCGATCCTGGCGAGCCAGGCGGTACTTGAGTTTCTTCACGGCCCAGAAGTTGTCGGGCAAGGTGAACTCACGTTCCGGGCGCAAGTTCAGGCTGTAGTCGGACTGATTGATTTCATCGTCGCTGGGCAAGTCAGGGCGTTTGTCCGGCGGCGTGGTGGCGATGGTCGCCTCGAACGGGTTGGTCAAAGGGTAGCCATAGCTGGCAGCGTCGATATCCCGCGCTGAAGCGGCCACAGCCATGAGCAGGCTGCCGAGCAGGGCAGCGAGGCGCAAAGATCGAAGCATTTAATCCCCCAAAAGAACGCAAGGTCGAGCAGTGTGCAGGCTAGGACCACAGCCAGGCGGGCAAAGTTGCCCGCTGCGGTGGCCTTTGGCGTACTTGCTATTTGCAACATAGCTGCCGGGGTGTGATTTTGCCTTACAACCGGGCATAAGCGATCATGGATGCTTTCGATTGCCGCTATTGGAGAACAGGATGTCTCGTTCGCTGCCGACGGCGCTGCTGGTGCTGTTTCTGGGGCTTTGGCTCGCGGCCAGTTATGGCGTGCGTTACGGCCTCATGGAGGATGACCAGTGGGTAGGGCTGTGCACAGTGCCAACGGCGTACTGGCAGTGCGAAGTGCGTGCGCTGCTGGGGTTGGGTATTCACCATCAGGTAATGGCCTGGGGCGGTCTGGGCCTTGCACTACTGGCCCAGTTCGTTTCCGCGCGTGTCGGCTGGTGGCTGGCAGTGTTGGCTTTGGTGTTCGCGGTGCCGGCGCTGGTGCTGTATACCGCCAGCATTGCGGTGTTTGCGCTGGTGCTGGCGGGGTTGCGCCTGGTCAGGCAACCCCCATTGTAAGCAGCTGCGCTCCCACAAGGTCCGCGCCGGGCTCGAGGGATATGCAGTATCAAGCCTGGCGCATCCGCAAGCTTCGCCACAACGCCGCTGTCATCAGCACACTCACCACCGCCCAGCCCCAGGCCTGCTGGTTCTCCAGCCCTTCCATGAACAACTGCGGCGCCACCCCTGCGCCGACGATGAACGCCAGCAACGCCACCTCTGCCCGCCGCGCCCGCACCGGCCACAGCACATACACCAGCGCCGGCAACGCCAGCGCCGCACTGGGGAAGCTGCGGTAGCGTGGGTCGAACACCATTGCCAACATGCTCACCGCCGCAGCAAAGCCCGCCGCCAGCAACAGCCAGCCAGCTTGAACCTGCAGCCAGGCGAACAAGCGCTCACGCCAGCCGGCCCGCCTTGCCAGCGCCAACAACGCATGGGCCAGCACCAGCAGGTTCAGCCCGGCCAGCATCAGTGCCCATAACCACTCCCCGGCAAAGCGCGCGTGGGTACGCATCAACTCGCCCCACAAGCCCAGGCAAGCAGCGCCAAACGCCGCCAGTAATGGCAGCAGCAAGGCCGCCATCGGTGTAGCGGGGCGCCCGGCCAGCACCAGCATGATCACCATCAGCACGGCACTGGCCAGCAGCCACTGAGGCCAGTCATGCAGGTTGCTCACTGGCCCTTCGAGCACACCCTTGTCTTGCCGGTCCGCGTCGTATAGCCCCCAGTAGCCACCCACCGCGCCCTCATTGACGCGTTTCCACGGCTGATCGAAGGCTTCGATCAGGTTGTAGTGCCAGCCATTGCGTTCGGCCATAGCCACAAAGCCGCGGATAAAGCGCGCCTCATTGACCCGGCTGGGTACCGCAGTTTCGCGTTGGCGGCCTTCGCTGGGCCAGCCGGTTTCGCCAATCAGTATGTCCTTGGGCGCGAAGCGTGTGCCGAATACCCGGCGCACATCGGCGACGTGGGCCAAGGCTTCGTCGATGCCTCGCGGGTCGTCCTCCCAGTAGGGCAGCAGATGGATGGTCAGGAAGTCCACTGCAGGGGCCACTTGCGGGTGCTGAAGCCAGAACTCCCAGACATCGGCGTAGGTCACCGGTACCTTGACCTGGCTCTTCACCCGCGCGATCAACTTGGCCAGGTGGGCACCGGTCACCTCCTTGCGCAACAGTGTCTCATTGCCGACGATCACCGCGCTGACCACGTCAGGGTTGGCGTTGGCAGCGGCGATCAGCAGGTTGATTTCCCTCTCGGTGTCGGCCGGGTGGGCATTCACCCAGGCGCCCAACATCACCTTCAGGCCATGCTTGCGTGCCAGCGCCGGGATTGCCTCAAGACCGCTCATGGAATAGGTCCGAATGCACTGAAACCGCTCGGCCAGTAACGCCAGGTCGGCGTCCATCCGCGCCGGGCGCAGGCGAAACGGCTGGTCATAAGGCGACTGGTCTTTGTCAAACGGCGTGTACGAGGCGCATTGCAGCTTGTGTGCAGGGCTGGCCGCATCGGGCAGGTGCACTGGCTTGCCCAGCCCGTACCAGAGCCCCCCCAGCCCGAACAGGGCCAGCAGGCAGGCAAGCAGGTACAACGGTAACAACAGGCGGCTACAACTGGGCATCGGGCGGTCCATCGTCTGGCACAAAAGGTTAGATAGTAGCCCGGCGCCAAACCTTTGGCATGCAAGGATCGCGCAGGCCGCTGCCGGCCGATGGCGCTAATGGCATAGTGCTGTCGCATATGGGGCGGGTACAGGTCGCAGCTGGATCAGGTCGTCTTGTGTTGCAGGAAGATGATGGAATCTCCAAGACCTGACGAGGGGATGCTTTGATGGCAACTTTGAAGAAAATGCGACGTTTACTGGGTGTGGGCACCGCCCTGGTAATGGCCATGAGCGCTGCACAGGCTATGGCCAAAGAAGTAAGCATTGGTTACGTGGATGGTTGGGCCGACAGCGTGGCGACCACCAACGTGGCTGCCGAAGTAATCAAGCAAAAACTCGGCTACGACGTGAAGTTGCAGGCCGTTGCCACGGGGATCATGTGGCAGGGTGTGGCAACTGGCAAGCTCGATGCCATGTTGTCGGCCTGGTTGCCGGTGACCCATGGCGAGTACTGGGCCAAGAACAAGGACAACGTGGTCGACTACGGCCCGAACTTCAAGGACGCCAAGATCGGCCTGATCGTCCCCGAGTACGTCAAGGCAGTGAGCATCGCCGACCTCAAGACCGATAACAGCTTCAAGGACAGGATCGTCGGCATTGATGCAGGCTCCGGTGTGATGCTCAAGACCGACCAGGCAATCAAGGACTATGACCTGACGGGTTATAAATTGCAGGCCAGTTCGGGCGCTGCGATGACTGCGGAACTGGGCCGTGCCTATGCCAAGCACCAGTCGATTGCGGTGACCGGTTGGGTTCCGCACTGGATGTTCGCCAAGTGGAAGCTGAAGTTCCTCGAAGACCCGAAAGGCGTGTATGGCGCGTCGGAAACCGTGAACAGCATCGGCAGCAAGGAACTGGCAAGCAAGGCACCGGAAGTGGCGGAGTTCCTGAAGAAGTTCAACTGGCAGTCCAAGGACGAGATTGGCGAGGTGATGCTGGCGATTCAGGAAGGGGCCAAACCTGAAGCGGCAGCCAAAGACTGGGTAGCCAAGCACCCTGATCGCGTCAAGGAGTGGACTGGCAAGTAATAGTCTTCCAGGACCAATGTTGTTTCTTCGCGGGTAAACCCGCTCCTACAGGCGTGTGCAAGCCGTTGTAGGAGCGGGTTTACCCGCGAATAGGTTTTCACTTTGTTACGCAATCGGTAAAACACCGTTGCATCTAAGACTAAGGTCGTCTGGTTGGCGTCCGGCAGCCGCATAAAGTAAGGGTGTGGGTTCTTCCCCTACCTGTGCTGCTAGGACAAAAACAATGAACGACAGCATTTACCTCTCGATACAAAACAGCCCCCGTTTCAAGGAGCTGGTCACCAAACGCGAACGGTTCGCCTGGATTCTCTCGGCGATCATGCTCGGCCTGTACTGCACCTTCATCCTCCTGATCGCCTACGGTCCTCATTTGCTGGGCGCCAAGCTCAGTCCTGAGTCATCGATTACCTGGGGCATTCCCCTGGGCGTCGGCCTGATCGTTTCGGCATTCGTCCTGACCGCCATCTACGTGCGCCGCGCCAACGGCGAGTTCGATGAGCTGAACAAGGAAATCCTGAAGGAGGCGCAACAATGACTCGCTCTGTCAAAGCCTTGGCCGTACTGGCCTGCGGAGCCTTTGCACCCGCCGTGTGGGCCGCAGATGCCCTGACCGGCGAGGTGCAGAAACAACCGCTGAACGTTTCCGCCATCGCCATGTTCGTGGCCTTCGTCGCCTTCACGCTCGGCATCACCTACTGGGCCTCCAAGCGCAACAAGTCGGCATCGGACTACTATGCTGCCGGCGGCAAGATCACCGGCTTCCAGAACGGCTTGGCGATCGCTGGCGACTACATGTCAGCCGCCTCGTTCCTGGGTATTTCCGCGCTGGTGTTCACGTCTGGTTATGACGGCCTGATCTACTCGATCGGCTTCCTGGTCGGCTGGCCGATCATTCTTTTCCTGATTGCTGAACGCCTGCGCAACCTGGGCAAGTACACCTTTGCCGACGTGGCCTCGTACCGCCTCGGGCAAAAGGAAATCCGCACCCTGTCGGCCTCCGGTTCGCTGGTGGTGGTGGCGTTCTACCTGATCGCGCAAATGGTCGGCGCCGGCAAGCTGATCGAGCTGCTGTTTGGCCTGGACTACCATGTAGCGGTGGTCATGGTGGGTATCCTGATGTGCCTGTACGTGCTGTTCGGTGGCATGCTGGCCACTACGTGGGTACAGATCATCAAGGCTGTGCTGCTGCTGTCCGGTGCCAGTTTCATGGCGCTGATGGTCATGAAGCACGTGGGCTTTGACTTCAACACGCTGTTCACCGAAGCGATCAAGGTACACGCCAAGGGTGAGGCGATCATGAGCCCCGGCGGCCTGGTCAAGGACCCGATCTCGGCATTCTCCCTGGGCCTGGCACTGATGTTCGGTACTGCCGGTCTGCCGCATATCCTGATGCGCTTCTTCACCGTCAGTGACGCCAAGGAAGCGCGCAAGAGCGTGCTGTATGCCACCGGCTTCATCGGCTACTTCTACATCCTCACCTTCATCATTGGCTTTGGCGCGATCCTGCTGGTCAGCACCAACCCGGACTTCAAGGACGCGGCAGGCGCCCTGCTGGGCGGCAACAACATGGCTGCGGTGCACCTGGCCAATGCGGTGGGTGGCAGTGTGTTCCTCGGCTTCATCTCGGCGGTGGCCTTTGCCACCATCCTGGCGGTGGTGGCTGGCCTGACCCTGGCCGGTGCCTCGGCGGTGTCCCACGACCTGTACGCCAGCGTCTGGCGCAAGGGCAAAGCCAACGACAAGGACGAGATCCGCGTATCGAAGATCACCACTGTCGCCCTGGGTGTGCTGGCGATTGGCCTGGGGATCCTGTTCGAGAAGCAGAACATCGCCTTCATGGTCGGCCTGGCGTTCTCCATTGCCGCCAGCTGCAACTTCCCGGTACTGCTGCTTTCGATGTACTGGAAGAAGCTGACCACCCGCGGCGCCATGATCGGCGGCTGGCTGGGCCTGGTGAGTGCGGTGACGCTGATGATCCTTGGCCCGACCATCTGGGTACAGATTCTCGGCCACGAGAAGGCCATCTACCCGTACGAGTACCCGGCGCTGTTCTCGATGGCCATTGCCTTCGTCAGCATCTGGTTCTTCTCGGTCACCGACAAGTCCAAGGCGGCTGAGGATGAGCGCGCGCTGTTCTTCCCGCAGTTCGTGCGTTCGCAGACTGGCCTGGGTGCCAGCGGGGCGGTCTCGCACTAACGTCAATCCCCTGCATTGAAAAACGCCCCGCCTGTCGGGGCGTTTTTTGTTTTATGCAGTCAGAAACAGCCTACATACAGAGTGAGGCTCTGCCCATAAAGTTCCCTCATGTCGTAAGTGCTCTATAGATGCCGGCACATTTGGGGAATATTCAATGAAGTTACGCTGTTTGATCACCTTCGCTCTCCTTGGCGTGGCGGGCGCTGCTGGGGCAAAGGAAATACCGCAGGACATCAGTGTCCAGGCTGTCGTGTCGGTACCTGAATTTCAGGTGAACTCGGTTGGCAATTGGTGGGAAGACGTACTTCACGCTGAATATGACCCGGACAGGGGGGTCTTCAAGCAAATTGAAAAAGAAGTGTTTGTAAAAAGTTCCTACGGCCCGATTTACGCGAAAACAGATCGTTCGGAGTATCGGTTTACACGGGTAAATGGCGGAGAAGCGCCCCGTCGATACCACATCATGTTGAATCGCATAAGAATGGGCACGGCGCCGGTTGAAATCGTCAGTGCTGCTGAAGCCGCTCAGGGGAAAACCATTCAGTTCAGGTTCTATCCGATGGGGGAATCGGCGTCGACTCGCGTGCCCGGCACCTATGTCACGCAAGCCACCTTGATGTTTGAAACAGGGGCGCCCTGATTCGCAATTTCATTCGGGTGCCCCAGGGTCCCCGCTATTTGATGTGCAACCGTTAAAGGAAGTTTGATGTGAAATCCTATGTATTGGCTGTCCCGTTCCTTGCATTGTTTGCCGGTGCCGCTGTCGCGTCCGCCCCTGAGCCGATCACCCAGAGTATTTCAGTGACGGCGGTCATTCCCGGGAATGATTTTTCAGTGACCCCTGTAGGGGGCTGGCTGGAGAAAGGCGTGACGCTTGAATATGAGCCGGAGCGCGAAGACTTCAAGGCGGTCAGTGAAAGGTTCTCGGCGCAGAGTGATGTCGGCGCTATTCAGGCCCACCTGCTGCACACAGCATCGCTGCAAGACCAGCAAACCGACAAGAAGATTGATCTTATCATCACTGTTGGGGATAAAAAGATGGAGTTGACGCCCACGGAGGTCATGAACGCAGAAGATGCTAAAGCCGGCAAAGAACTTCCCATTACGTTTAATGCCATAAAGCCCGAAAATGGTTATGTGAAGGGTGATTATACCGGGACAGTGAGCGTGTTGTTTGAAACTTCCTCCACCAGCCTTTGACTGAAGCAGTGCCGCCTGCCTCAACTTACTGGATGTTTACCAGTGTAGGGGTAGGTGTTGAAGTGGATTGAATCATGTTCCAGTTTGCTGCATCCGGCAGGGCAGTTGCTGTCTGGCTGCTGGGTGCTGCCTGCCTTTTGCCCTTCGAAGTGTCGGCCGAGCGCGCGTCCGGTGCCATTGACCTGAATACATTCGGGCGTTTGCCAGAAGACTTCGAGGCGCATTTTTTCGATGTGCCACTTGCCGTGCGGGTGGAGCTGGATCAACGCTACCTTGGTGATGCCATGGTGGTACTGAGCCGTGATAACCGTGTGCAGTTGCTGGCATTTACCGACACTGAGCAGAGCGCAGAGCCGGCCACACTCAGGCAGTTATGGCAACAGCGCCTGGAGGGCGGGCGCATGCTGGGCGACTGCCTGCAAAACTGCCCGGACGGGTTGCAGGCTATCCATTACAGCCTGGCCAATTCCCAGTTGTCATTGCTGACCTCCAATGCCGAGAAGCTGGAGCAGGACACGCTCTTCCACCGCCTCCCGGAGCAGAGCGACGCTGGGTTGCTGCTGCGTAACCAGCTCAACCTGGTCAATGATGGCAATCAGACCACGGGCAGAATCGGCCTGCTCGGTCAGGGCAATCTGCATAACTGGACGACGCTTGCCGATGCACGCGTGGATCGTAGCCCATCTGAGCAAGGCGATATGCGTTACCGCATGAACCAGCTTTACGCAGAGAGCATGCACGAAGCGCATTTCTTTCGGCTGGGTTACTTCTCTACTGGCGCAGAAGGCCTCGTGCGCCAGCCAACCCTCCTGGGGCGTCGCCCTGATAGCACGCTTGGCTTGATGCTGGGCAGCAGTGACAGCCTGCTGGTCGACAATGGCCAAGCCAGCGCCATCCCGGTCTACGTCACGCCGAACCGCCCGGGTATCGTCGAAATCTATCGCAATGGTTCGCTGATCAACAGTCAGCCGGTACAGCCCGGTTTACAGGCGCTCGACACGCGGGTATTGCCCGGCGGCATCTATGATGTGGAGCTGCGTTTGCTCGAAGACGGCCTGGAGACCTCGCGCAGCGAAGTGTCCATCTACAAGCCCAGCCGGTGGCAGAACATGGATAACCGCTGGCGCTACAACCTTTATCTGGGCCAGCAGGTCGAGCTGCTGAGCAACGGGGATGGCGATCGTGAACAGAGCCCGGTGTTCGGTGCCCTTTCCAACTACCTGATGCATCCTGCTGCAGTACTGGGGCTATCACTGCAACAAGTTGATGCTGACCTGCAGTTGGGAACCTCGCTGGACTGGGACGTGCATGAACGGTTCAAGCTTTACGCCAGCCTCAATCAGACCCAGGGCCTGGGCAACGGCGGCGATCTGCAGTTGACCTACACCCATCCTTGGGGCTCGTTGTTGCTGAGCCACAACCAGACCTGGCTGGAGCCTGGCAGTAGCGGTCGCGACGATACTTCACAGCGCCAGGTGCGCAGCCGCACCGCCTTTTCGATCAACCAGCGGATAACCGCGCGCAGTTCAGCGACGCTGCGCCTGGAACACAGTGCGGGCTCGGCAAGCGGCCTGGGTGCCGACCTGAGCTGGGCGTTCTACGGGAAACTGCGGGGGCATCAGAGCAGTGTTCGCCTGTCACTTTTCGACAGGCCTGGAACGCGCAGCAGCGCCGGTGTCCGCAGCCGCGGCGTCAACGTTGCTGTAAGCATGAAGCTCGAGCGCGATGGCAGGCAGCTTGGGGTCGATGTGGGTAGCCGCGCCTCGCGTGAGGGGGGCAATGACCCCTACGCTTCGCTGTGGTATCGGCAGAACGTCGACCTGGGCCCCGTGCACAGCCTGGGGGGCAGCGCGACGCTCGACGGCTATGGCACCAGCCTGGCGGCCAATGGGCGGTTCCACAGCCAGGCGCTGCAGGGCGATGCCTATGCCCAGAGTTCCTCTTTCAACAATAACCTCAGCGGTGGCCTCAACCTGGAAAGCACCCTGGCGTTGGGCGACGGGAAGCTGGCCATGGGTGGCAGCAGCCTGCCGTTCGAAGCCGGCCTGATCATCGATGTCGAAAGCGATCTGCACGGTGTGAAGCTGCGCGCCAACGATGGCCAGGGCATGAGTGCAGTGCTGCACCCCGGGCGCAATATCGTGCCGGTGACGGCGTTCAAGTCTGGTCATGTGCGCTTCGACTTCGACACGAAGGACGTGCCGCCGGCACAGATCCAACCCCTCGCTGTCGACTATCACCTCAACCGCGGTGGGGTGGGGTACCACTCAGTGAAGGTCATGCGAACGGTGACTGTATTTGGCCGGTTGCTCGACGGGCAAGGCCAGCCACTGCACGGCGCGCATGTGGTCAATGACGCCGGGCGCACGGTTGTCGAGGTGGATGGCTATTTCAACGTGGAAATGAGTGAGTCACGGCCCACCTTGGAAATTCGCCATGGCACGGCAGGCAACTGCCTTCTGACATTACCGCCGGACAACTTTGATCGCGAGGATGACTTGCTGATCGTGGGTGATCAGCGGTGTGTGCCCAGTGTGGGCTGAGCCGGCATTCGGCATGACGCTGTAGAGGGCCCGATTCCCGGGTCGATGGATTCGATATTGAGTAAACAGAGGTTGAAGATGCACAGGTTCACATTTCACTTGTCACCCTTGTTGTTCGTAGCGCTGATGCTGCCGTGGTTTGCCCAGGCCGGGCCACAGCTGGATGTCGGCGCGCTCTATGACTACCTCGAACCAGGCAAGGGCACCTATGCCAAACGCATCTACAACCGGGGAGACAGTACTGCGTTCGTCAAGGTCAGCGTGCTGGAGCTGGTCTACGACGGCCAGGCCGAACCCCGTGAGGTGGACGTCGATGAGCTGCCCTTCGACCAGCGCAGCGTTGTTGCCAGCCCAGCACGGATGATCATCCCGGCACGTGGCATGCAGGCCGTACGGCTGCTGTATCGCGGTGAACGAGACCAGGAGCGTTACTACCGGTTGCGTTTCATCCCGGTAGTACCGGAACGGGATGACAGCTTCGCGCTGGATGAAACGGAGCTTGAGTCTTACCGCAAAGAACTCAGTGCAGGTGTGCAGTTTCTGGCTGGCTACGGCACCATTTTGATTACCAAACCTGCTGCCACGCGGTATCAGACCTCGATCGAGCGAGTGGGTGGGAAATGGACCGTGCGCAACGAGGGCAATGCGACGGTGCTGCTCGACAACGTCCAGGTCTGTGTGCTGAACGAGGAAGAGTGTGAGCCTCCGGCCAAGCACCATCTTCGCCCCGGGCGTAAGCGTGAGTTCGTCGAGAAGCCTGGTGTTGAATATCGCTTCGAACGGGTGGAAGGCGATGCACGCAAAGCCATGAGCTTCAAGGCAGAGTGAGAGGTAGGGGCATGTTTCGCAAGTGTGCAATGCTGGTACTGCTGTCTGGCGTGTTGGGTTCGTCGTGGGCGCAAGCGGCCGATATTACGCTCAAGCTGCGTTACCGCGGCGAGACCCGGCAGTTTGAAAACCTGACGCCCCGGTCGTCCCCTGTCTGTACTCAGTTGCCGCAGCTTTGTGGCGATCCGCTGCAGGATCTGCTGGATGTGGGGGTCGAGTACTCGAAAACAGTCGATGGCGAAGGCGCCGATGGCTTCTACCTCTCGGCCCCTGTCCAGCCGACTACGCTACTGATGGTCCGTGACCAGACCGGTGAGCAAGTCAGCATGGACTTTGCCATTACCCACCTGGGCGGTGCGGTAACTTCGGACGATGGGGCGCCGACGCTTGCGGCGCGCACGGGCCTGGACTCGAGTGCTTGCCAGGTTGCGTTGGCCAGCGCGGCCCATCGCCTGTTTCTGTGGTCGCCAGCCAGCAACGGGTGCTGGGCCAACGTCAACGCGGCGAATGCGAGCACTTATCACGTGAGTCACCTTACGCTGGGCTACAGGCTGAAGACGCCTTTACCGGCGAGCTTGAAATCGGGCGTGTACCGAGGGCGCGTGGTCTATTCGATAGGGCCTGACAGGGATATAGGCCTGGGCTCGAGCCGAACGGTCTCAGGGCTCACGGCCGATTCAGTGGCGATCAACGTCGAACTGGAGGTGGTGCATGACCTTGAGGTGCGTTTTGAACCGGGTTCCGAGCAGGTGGCTCTGGTGGCCCGGCAGGCGCAGTGGCATGGGAGCCGAGGGCGGGGTGCGGCAGACAAGCTGGAAAAAGACGTCACCTTCAGCCTGACTGCCAGTGGGCCGTTCAACGTCTGGGCGCTGTGCAGCACGGGGCTGGATAGCACGTGCAATCTACGGTCGGCCAAAGGCCATGGTATACCGCTGTATCTGGCCATTACCTTGCCAGGTGTTTCCTACAATGGCCGTTCGCTCTATCGGCAGGCAATGTCCTTTGGCGGGGCTGAGAACGCCATGAGCCTGGAAGTTCCGCCAGAGGGTGTGACCGGCAGCCAAGGGCAGTTGCATTTTCATGTATACCCTCGCGGCCACACCCAGGAACAAGACATGCTGCCTGGTGTCGAGTATCACGCCGTCGTGACAATGGTGTTTGATGCGAACCTGTAGGACGGCAACCGGGTGTTGCGACCCGCTTGCCATTCCTCAGCTGGTTAGTTGAAGTGGCTATCCGCAGCGCGTCATATCATCCCAAGCAACAGTAGAACCAGCAGAATCACCAACACCACGCCGATTATGCCGGAAGGGCCATAGCCCCAACTGCGCGAGTGGGGGAAGACCGGTAAGCCACCGATCAGCAGCAGAATCAGGATGATGATAAGGATCGTGGTCATGTCAAAGTCCTTGCGTGATTAGGGGGCAAGAGCCTGAGAATGCTGGCCTCTCGATAATTCGGACCGGTGCGGGTTGGTAAAGATTCCATCCCCGTGCAGCCGTCTACCCAATCATGCCCGCCCATTCACTACCCTGATGAATCCTGCCGGATGGCGACGCCTTGATTAGACTCACCGGACTACTTGTCAGAACAAGGCCTGCGACCATGCAAAAACGCATCATGATCACCGGCGCCGGGTCTGGCCTCGGCCGCGAGATCGCCCTGCGCTGGGCGCGTGAGGGCTGGCGCCTGGCACTGGCCGATGTCAACGAAACCGGCCTGCGCGAAACACTGGAGCAGGTTCACCAGGCCGGTGGCGACGGCTTCGTCCAGCGCTGCGATGTGCGCGACTATAGCCAGCTGACGGCCCTTGCCCAGGCCTGCGAAGAGAAGTTCGGTGGGGTCGATGTGATCGTCAACAACGCCGGCATCGCTTCGGGCGGGTTCTTCGCCGAGCTGTCGCTGGAAGACTGGGACTGGCAGATCGCCGTCAATCTGATGGGCGTGGTCAAGGGTTGCAAGGCGTTCCTGCCGCTGCTGGAGCGCAGCAAGGGGCGCATTATCAACATCGCCTCGATGGCTGCACTGATGCAGGGCCCGGGCATGAGCAACTACAACGTGGCCAAGGCCGGCGTGCTGGCATTGTCGGAAAGCCTGCTGGTGGAGTTGCGCCAGATTGAGGTGGCGGTGCACGTGGTGTGTCCGTCGTTCTTCCAGACCAACCTGCTGGACTCGTTCCGCGGGCCGAACCCGGCGATGAAGGTACAGGTTGGCAAGCTGCTTGAAGGTTCGCCGATCAGTGCGGCGGACATTGCCGACTATATCCATCAGCAGGTCGCTGCAGGCGAGTTCCTCATCCTGCCCCATGAGGCAGGGCGCCAGGCCTGGCAACTGAAACGCCAGGCCCCTGAGCGGCTGTATGACGAGATGGCCGAAATGGCAGTGAAAATGCGGGCAAAAGCCCAGTCGCGATGATTGGTCTGTAGGAGAAGTTACTCAAAAGCGTAAGGTGCTTCTGAATCGCAGTGGAGCTATTGAGTAGCTGAATACCTACGAGGCAGGCTCCGGTTTTCCCTTTCGCAGGAGGATCGGAACATGCTGGTAATTGGGCGCGAAGTTGGGGAGGTCATCATGATTGGCGATGATATCCGGATCGTCGTGGTGGAGACCCGGGACGGCGTGGTGCGCTTTGGTGTGGATGCTCCGCGTGAGGTGCCGGTGCATCGAGCCGAAGTTCACAAGCGCATCAAGGCGTCCAAGCAGAGCAAGGCCTGAACAGGCCTGGCCGGCTATTCGAGCAGCTCGCGGGGCACATCATGCTTGGCCAGCAACTGGCACTGCTGGCTTTCCAGGTCGAACAGGATGAAAGCCTGGCCTTTGGCCAACGCCTGGCGTACCCGCAGCACGCGGGTTTCCAGCGGGGTGTCGTCGCCGTTGTCAGTGCCGTCGCGGGTGACGAAGTCCTCGATCAGGCGGGTCAGGGTTTCGGCTTGCAGTTGGTCGTAGGGGATCAGCATGGTCGGGTGGTGTCTGAAATAGGTATGGGCATGCTACGCGAAACATTCGAGGTGTTGGGGCCGCTTTGCAGCCCCAAGGGCGTTTAGCCTTTGTTTCCGACCAGGCTGTCCACCGCCGGTACCCGCGTGTCGCTTTCCATCTGCGCATCATGCTCCAGCTGGTGGCTGAAGCGCTCGAGCGATGCATTGGCCGGCTGCGAGTCGCTGGCAAACACTGGAGGGCTCAGCAGGTAGGCTGACAACAACCGGCTCAGCGCTGCCAGGCTGTCGATATGGGTGCGCTCGTAACCATGGGTGGCATCGCAACCAAAGGCCACCAGCGCGGTACGAATATCGTGCCCGGCGGTCACTGCCGAATGGGCATCGCTGAAGTAATAGCGAAACAGGTCGCGCCGCACCGGCAAGTCGTGGTCGCCGGCCAGTTTCAGCAGGTGCCGGGACAGGTGGTAGTCGTAAGGCCCCGACGAGTCCTGCATGGCCACACTGACCGCATGCTCGCTGGACGCCTGCCCAGGCGCCACCGGGGCGATGTCGATGCCGACGAACTCGCTGACGTCCCAGGGCAGGGCGCCGGCTGCACCCGAGCCGGTCTCCTCGGTGATGGTGAACAGCGGGTGGCAGTCGATCAGCGGCTGGCGGCCGCTTTCCACCACGGCCTTCAATGCTGCCAGCAATGCGGCTACGCCAGCCTTGTCGTCCAGGTGACGGGCGCTGATGTGGCCGCTTTCGGTGAACTCGGGCAAGGGGTCGAAGGCCACGAAATCGCCAATGCTCACGCCCAGTGCCTCACAGTCGGCGCGCGTGGCGCAGTAGGCATCCAGGCGTACTTCCACGTGGTCCCAGCTGATCGGCATCTGGTCGATGGCCGTGTTGAAGGCATGCCCGCTGGCCATCAGCGGCAGCACGCTACCACGGAATACCCCGGTATCGGTGAACACGCTAACCCGGCTGCCTTCGGCAAAACGGCTGGACCAGCAGCCGACGGGCGCCAGGGCCAGGCGGCCATTGTCCTGCAACTGGCGCACGCTGGCGCCGATGGTATCCAGGTGGGCAGAGACGGCGCGGTCGGGGGTGGCCTGCCGGCCTTTGAGGGTGGCGCGAATGGTGCCGCGGCGGGTCAGCTCGAAGGGGATGCCAAGTTCGTCAAGGCGTTCGGCCACGTAGCGCACGATGGTGTCGGTGAAGCCGGTGGGGCTGGGGATCGCGAGCATTTCCAGCAGCACGCGCTTGAGGTAGTCGAGATCGGGTTCGGGGTGTCGCTCGGACATATTGGGGGCTCCTTTACTCCTGTGTCGGCCTCTTCGCGGGTAAACCCGCTCCTACAGGTACAGTGCTGCCTTCGCGGGAAATCTGCTCCTACAGGTACAACGCAACCTTCAAGGGCGGTGATATCCCTGTGGGAGCGGGCTTGCCCGCGAAGAGGCCGGCACGGGTTTACGCCAAAGGCCGGCTATGGGGAAACAGCAGGTCGATAAAACGCTCGGCCGTGGGCTGTGGTTCATGGTTGGCCAGGCCAGCACGTTCGTTGGCCTCGATGATCACGTACTCCGGCTGCCCGGCATCACGCACCATGAAGTCCAGCCCCACCACCGGAATTTCCAGTGCGCGTGCCGCGCGCACGGCAGCATCGGCCAGCACCGGGTGCAGGCGTTCGGTGACGTCTTCCAGGGTGCCGCCGGTGTGCAGGTTGGCCGTACGTCGCACGGCCAAGCGCTGGCCGGCTGGCAACACGTCGTCATAACCAACGCCCGCTGCGCGCAAGGTGCGCTCGGTTTCGTCGTCCAGCGGAATGCGGCTCTCGCCACCGGTGGCGGCCTGGCGTCGACGGCTCTGGGCTTCGATCAACTGGCGCACGCTGTGTTTGCCGTCGCCCAGCACCTGCGCCGGGTGGCGGATGGCGGCGGCCACCACCTCGTACCCGATTACCACGATGCGCAGGTCGAACCCGGCATGGAAGCTTTCCAGCAGCACGCGGCTGTCGAATTGGCGGGCGTGCGCCACGGCGCGGGTGATGTCGTCGATGCAGGTCAGGTTCACCGCCACGCCCTGGCCTTGCTCGCCATCGACCGGCTTGACCACCACCGCGCCATGCTCGTCGAGAAACGCCAGGTTGTCATCGGCATTGCCCGCCAGTTGTTGCGCGGGCACCTGCAGCCCAGCGTTTTGCAGGGCGTGCTGGGTCAGGCGTTTGTCCTGGCACAGGGTCATGGTCACGGCACTGGTCAGGTCGCTGAGCGATTCCCGACAGCGAATGCGCCGCCCGCCCAGGCTGAGGGTGAACAGGCCGCCAGCGGCGTCATCCACCTGCACTTCGATGCCCCGGCGTAGCGCCTCGTCGACGATGATGCGAGCGTAGGGGTTGAGGTCGGCCTGCGGGCCAGGCCCGAGGAACAACTGCTCGTTGATACCGTTCTTGCGCTTGACTGCGAAGGTGGGCAAGTTGCGAAAACCCAGTTTCTGGTACAGGCGCTTGGCCTGGCGGTTGTCGTGCAGCACCGACAGGTCCAGGTAGGCCAGGCCACGGCTCATGAAGTGTTCGATCAGATGGCGCACCAGCACCTCGCCCACGCCCGGGCGGGTGCAGTGTGGGTCCACCGCCAGGCACCACAGGCTGCTGCCATGCTCGGGATCATCGAACGCCTTGGTGTGGTTCAGGCCCATGACGCTGCCGATCACCGAGCCGCTGTCTTCGTCCTCTGCCAGCCAGTACACCGGGCCACCCAAGTGGCGGGGGGTAAGCAGCTCGGCGTCGACGGGGAGCATCCCGCGCGCCTGGTACAGGGTGTTGATTGCCTGCCAGTCGGCGGGGTTCTGTGCCCGGCGCACGCGGAAGCCGCGAAATACCCGCTGCGCCGGGCGGTAGTCGGTGAACCACAGGCGCAGGGTGTCGGACGGGTCGAGGAACAGCTGCTGTGGGGCCTGGGCCAGCACCTGCTGCGGTGCGGCCACGTATAGGGCGATGTCACGTTCGCCCGGGTGCTCGTCGAGCAAATCCTCGGCCAGGGAAACCGGGTCGGGGTAGGTGTGGCCTATCAGCAGCCGGCCCCAGCCGCAGTGCACGGCACGCGGTTGGTCGTGGGGCTGGCTGCCGTCGCCGGCCAGGCGCGCTTGCAGGCGCTCGTAGGACGGCGCCTGGCCGCGCAGCAGGCGCTGACCATAAGCGATTTCATGGGCTTTCATCGGTCAGATTCCTTGTTCGCTCAACCACAGGTTAAGCGCCGCCAGTTGCCACAGCTTGGAACCGCGCAATGGCGTCAGTTGGCCGTGCGGGTTGCTTAGCAGGCGGTCGAGCATGGCCGGGTTGAACAACCCTCGGTCCTGGCTGGGGTCGGTCAACAGCTCGCGTACCCAGCCCAGGGTGGCACCTTCCAGATGCTTCAGGCCCGGTACCGGGAAGTAACCCTTCTTGCGGTCGATCACCTCATGCGGAATCACCCGTCGCGCCGCCTGCTTGAGCACCTGCTTGCCGCCGTCGGGCAGCTTGAAGCGTGCGGGAATGCGTGCCGACAGTTCCACCAGGCGGTAATCGAGGAACGGCGTGCGCGCCTCCAGGCCCCAGGCCATGGTCATGTTGTCCACCCGTTTGACCGGGTCGTCGACCAGCATCACGGTGCTGTCCAGGCGCAGGGCCTTGTCCACGGCAGCCGGTGCCCCGGGGCGCGCGAAGTGTTCGCGTACGAAGTCGCCGGCGGCATCGGTTTCCAGCAGCCAGGGGGCCTGCACGGTGTCGCGGTACTCGGCGTGGCTGCGGTCGAAGAACGCATCACGATAGGCAGCATAGGCATCGTCGGCGCCGTCCACCTGCGGGTACCAGTGGTAACCGGCAAATAGCTCGTCGGCACCCTGGCCGCTCTGTACGCCCTTGCAGTGCTTGGCCACTTCCCGCGACAGCAGGTAGAACGCGATGCAGTCGTGGCTGACCATCGGCTCGCTCATGGCGCGAAACGCGGCCGGTAACTGGTCGATGATCTCGTGTTCTGCAATGCGCAGTTGGTGGTGGCGGGTGCCGTAGTGCCTGGCGATCAGGTCGGAGTACTGGAACTCATCGCCGCGCTCGCCGCCGGCATCCTCGAAGCCGATGGAGAAGGTCGACAGGTCTTCCACCCCCACTTCGCGCAGCAGGCCGACCAGCAGGCTGGAATCGACCCCACCGGACAGCAATACGCCAACATCCACAGCAGCCCGTTGGCGGATGGCTACGGCGTCCCGGGTGGCGTCAAGCACGCGGGTGGTCCAGCCTTCCAGGTCCAGCTCACGCTCGTCGGCGTGAGGGCCGTAGTGCAGTTGCCACCAGACCTGGCGCTCCACTTCGCCATGCCGGTCGATGCGCATCCAGGTGCCAGGCTCCAGTTTCTGCACGTTGGCCAGCAGGGTGCGCGGTGCCGGTACCACGGCGTGGAAATTCAGGTAGTGGTTGAGTGCCACCGGGTCGAGCATCGGGTCGATGTCGCCGCCCTTGAGCAGTGCCGGCAGGGTCGAGGCAAAGCGCAGGCGCTCGCCGTTGCGCGACAGGTACAGGGGTTTGACGCCGAGGCGGTCGCGGGCCAGGAACAGGCGCTGGTTGTCGCGCTCCCAGATGGCCAGGGCAAACATGCCGTTGAGCTTGGGCAGTAGGGCTGCGCCCCAGGCGTGGTAGCCCTTGAGCAGCACCTCGGTGTCGCCGTCGGACCAGAAGCTGTAGCCCAGCGCCTGCAGTTCCTCGCGCAGTTCGGGGAAGTTGTAGATGGCACCGTTGAAGGCCAATGACAGGCCCAGGGTGTTGTCGACCATCGGCTGCGCCGAGCCGTCGGACAGGTCCATGATCTTCAGGCGCCGGTGGCCCAGGGCGATCGGGCCTTGGCTATGGAAGCCCCAGGCATCCGGGCCACGCGGGGCCAGGTGATGGGTAATGCGCTCTACCGCAGCCAGGTCGGCTGGGCGAGGGGCTTGGTCGATGGGGGTGAAACGTAATTCTCCTGCTAATCCGCACATAAGTCCTTACCGGTTTTTCCGTTGGGGAGGTGATGCCCCGGATTAGGGCACCTTAATGAACTGACCTGTTTGCTTTTTTAGAGTTTTAGAACAGTTTGTTATATAAGGTTGAGGTGGCAGGTTATTGCCTGGGATCTCGCAGTATTGCAGAAATCGAGCGCCGCGTGCGCGGCGCATCGCGAGCTGCGCTCGCTCCTACGTTTGTTTCGGGCCAGTAACGCCTGTGACAGGCGCGCGCGACCGCCTTGCTCGTACGACGCAATACAGAGTCATACACCAAAGCGTTCGCGCGCAAATCCCCCAGGAATAATTGGCCCGAAACAAACGTAGGAGCGAGCGCAGCTCGCGATGCGCCGCGCGGGCGGCGCTCGATCTCACCGGCGCAATAAATTCAACGCCATGCGCCCGAAGCAATCACTTACCCCGGATCAGCCTGCGCAAGGCAAACCGGTTCGGATGACACGCCTGCGCCACCTCCCGCGGCAACGGCAACGGCTCGCCGCACACCCAGGCGGCCACCAGTTCCCCGCTCAAAGGTGCCGTGATCAACCCGCGCGACCCATGCCCGCTGTTCACATACAACCCCTCCAGCCAAGGGCAGGCCACATCCGGCACCTGCCGGGCATCACGCCCCAACACGGCATAAGCTTCGGCAAACGCCTGCGCGTCAGCCATCGGCCCGACAATCGGCAAATAATCCGGGCTGGTACAACGGAACGCCGCGCGCCCTTGCAGTTGCTCGGGGTTCAGCTCGGCCACGCCCAGGCGCCGGGTCAGGTCAGTAGAAATCTCATCCAGCAACGCCAGGTTGCCCCGGTGCTCGGCCACCGTCGGCGCAAGGTCTTCACTGTGGAAGTCAAAACTTGCCCCCAGTGTATGTTCACCCTCGCGCGGCGGTGCCACATAGCCCTCCGCGCACACCACGGTGCGCAGTACCTGGCTGCTGGCGGTGGCCGGCAAGCGGGTGATCTGCCCACGGATGCGCTTGAGTGGTAACTGCGCGCAAGGGGCGAAGCGCCGCACATCCGCTGCACCGGCCAGGACCACCACTGGAGCGCTGGCTAACAGCTGGTCGCCAGCCCAGGCCTGCCACTGTTCACCCACTTTGCGCAGTTCGAGCACTTCCTGGTGGGTCACCAGCTGAATACCTGGGTGCTGCAACTGCTGCTGACACAGTGCCGGCGGGTGCACCCAACCACCTTCGGGGTAGAACAACCCGCCGCCAGGCAACGCCACGCCGGCGATGGCTTCGGCCTCGGCGCGCGCCAGGCAGTGCAGCAAGCCGTGGTCGAAAGCGGCAGCCAGCTTGCCCTGGCGTTCGGCCTCCTTGCTGTCGAAGGCCAGTTGCAGCACTCCGCAGGCATCCCAGTCACGGCCACGCTGCAGGCGCTGCAGCTGGCGCCGGGTGTAGCCGAACCCGGACAGGATCATCTGCGACAGCGCGGTGCCATGGGCAGACAGCTTGAGGTACAGCACCCCTTGCGGGTTGCCCGAAGCTTCCTGGGCCGGGGCTTCGTGGCGCTCCAGCACGGTAACCTGCCAGCCACGCCGGGCCAGGCTGGCGGCGCTGCTGCTGCCGGCAAGTCCGGCACCGATCACCAGCGCCTCGCGTGGCCCCTGCGCAACAGCGGGGCGTGCATACCAAGGCGCGCATGGGCCGGGCAGGGGGCCGACGTAGGCGCCGCTCATCACCTCCCACTTCTTGCCGATGCCTGGCACCTTCTTCATGGCGAAGCCGGCTTCTACCAGGCTGCGGCGTACCCAGCCGGTAGTGGTGAAGGTGCCCAGCACCGTGCCCGGATGCGATAGCCGCGCCAGTTGCGCAAACAGCGCCGGGGTCCACATGTCGGGGTTCTTGGCGGGGGCGAAGCCGTCGAGGAACCACACATCGACCTGCGCATCGAGCTGCGGCAGCTGTTCCAGCACATCGCCTATCAACAGGGTCAGGGTGACCCTGCCATCGGCGAAGGTGAACTGCTGAAAGCCCGGGTGCACCGCCACGTACTGCTCCAGCAGCGGCTCGGTATAGGCGGCCAGTTCAGGCCACAGGTTCACTGCGCGGGCCATGTCGGCGTGGGCGAGGGGGTACTTTTCGACGCTGACGAAGTGCAGGCGCGCGTCGCTGTGTGCGTGCTGGTCAAACAGCTGCCAGGCGCAGAAAAAATTCATGCCGGTGCCAAAGCCGGTTTCGCCGATCACCGTACAAGCATGCGGCGCCAGGTTTGCAAAACGTTCGGCCAGGCGGGTCTGGCCGAGAAACACGTGCTTGGTTTCTTCGATGCCTTCGTTGACTGCGAAATAGACGTCGTCATAGTGCCGCGAATGGGGGCGGCCCTGTTCATCCCAGTCGATCTGGGCGTGCTGGAGGAGGGTGGGCATGGTTGGCTCGGTTGCAGCGGATGGCGGGATTTTATGTCATCCGGATGAGCTGTGGGAGCGCGTTCACTCGGGAAGAGGCCCGTACAGGCAGAAATGAAATCCGCTAGTCTTGCTTATCCATTGAAGGAGCCAGTGCATGTTCGAATCTGCCGAAATCGGCCACAGCATCGACAAGGAGGCTTACGACGCCGAGGTACCCGCTTTACGCGAGGCCCTGCTCGAAGCCCAGTACGAACTCAAGCAGCAAGCGCGTTTTCCGGTGATCGTGCTGATCAACGGCATTGAAGGCGCCGGCAAGGGTGAGACGGTAAAACTGCTCAACGAGTGGATGGACCCGCGCATGATCGATGTGCTCACCTTCGACCAGCAGACCGACGAAGAGCTGGCCCGCCCGCCCGCCTGGCGCTACTGGCGGGCCTTGCCACCCAAGGGGCGGATGGGTGTGTTCTTTGGCAACTGGTACAGCCAGATGCTGCAGGGGCGTGTGCACGGGGTGTTCAAGGATGCCGTCCTCGATCAGGCCATTACCGGTGCCGAACGCCTGGAGGAGATGCTTTGCGATGAAGGTGCGCTGATCATCAAGTTCTGGTTCCACCTGTCCAAGAAACAGATGAAGGCACGGCTGAAATCGCTCAAGGACGACCCGCTGCACAGCTGGAAGATCAGCCCGCTGGATTGGCAGCAGTCGCAAACCTACGACCGCTTCGTGTGCTTTGGTGAGCGCGTGCTGCGCCGCACCAGCCGCAACTATGCGCCATGGCACATCATCGAAGGGGTAGACCCGAATTACCGCAGCCTGGCGGTGGGGCGCATTCTGCTGGAAAGCCTGCAAGCCGCGCTGGCCAATAATCCCAAGGGCAAGCACCAGGGCAACGTGGCCCCGCTGAGCCACAGCATCGACGACCGCAGCCTGCTTGGCGCCCTGGACATGACGTTGCGGCTGGACAAGGCCGACTACCAGGAACAGTTGATCACCGAACAGGCCCGCCTGGCTGGCCTGCTGCGTGACAAGCGCATGCGCCGGCACGCGCTGGTGGCGGTGTTCGAAGGCAACGACGCCGCCGGCAAGGGGGGCGCCATCCGTCGCGTGGCGGCGGCGCTGGATCCGCGTCAGTACCGCATCGTGCCGATTGCCGCACCCACTGAAGAAGAGCGCGCCCAGCCGTACCTGTGGCGGTTCTGGCGGCACATCCCGGCACGTGGCAAGTTCACCATCTTCGACCGCTCCTGGTATGGCCGGGTGCTGGTGGAGCGGGTGGAAGGTTTCTGCAGTCCGGCTGACTGGATGCGTGCCTACAGCGAGATCAACGACTTTGAAGAGCAGTTGGTGGATGCCGGCGTTGTGTTGGTCAAGTTCTGGCTGGCGATCGACCAGCAGACCCAACTGGAGCGTTTCGAAGAGCGTGAGCAGATTCCGTTCAAACGCTACAAGATCACCGAGGATGACTGGCGCAACCGCGACAAGTGGGGTGAGTACACCCAGGCCGTGGGCGACATGGTCGACCGTACCAGCAGCGAGATTGCCCCGTGGACGCTGGTGGAGGCCAATGACAAGCGCTGGGCGCGGGTGAAGGTGTTGCGTACCATCAACCAGGCGCTGGAAGCGGCGTTTGCCAAGCGCAAAAAATAGCCGCAGGTGATGTTGCCTGTTCTGGCCCTTTCGCGGGTAAACCCGCTCCTACAGGGGTACGCGATCCTTTGTAGGAGCGGGTTTACCCGCGAAGAGGTCAGCACAGGCAACACCTCCCTCCAGCCATGCCCCAAAAGAATGACCTGATGAATTCTTTTCTCGGCACTCTCCACCGTCCTGGTCCTCCAACCCCGTAGAATTCAATCACCCCCACCACGGGCTTGATCGAGGATTCTATGCACACCACTTCTGGCCGCTGGGGCTATGGGCTGTTCCTGGCACTTCTGACGGCGCTGCTCTGGGGCATCCTGCCGATCAAGCTCAAGCAGGTATTACAAGTGGTCGACCCGATCACCGTCACCTGGTACCGGCTGCTGGTCTCCGGCGGCCTGCTGTTCGCCTGGCTGGCGGCTCAGCGGCGTTTGCCGTCCATCCGCAAGCTGGCGCCCAGGGGCAAGGGCCTGGTGCTGGTTGCGGTGTTCGGCCTGATGGGCAACTACGTGCTCTACCTGATCGGTCTCAAGCTGCTTAGCCCGGGTACCGCGCAACTGGTGGTACAGATCGGCCCGGTGCTGTTGCTGGTGGCGAGCGTGTTCGTATTCCGCGAGCGCTTCAGTGTGGGGCAGGGCATGGGGCTGTTGGTGCTGCTGGCAGGGTTCGGCCTGTTCTTCAACCAGCGCCTGGAAGAGCTGCTGACTTCACTGGGTGCCTATACCACCGGCGTGTTGACCATCTTGCTGGCGACCAGCATCTGGGTGTTCTACGCCCTGAGCCAGAAGCAGTTGCTGACCGTGTGGCATTCGCAGCAGGTGATGATGGTGATCTACCTCAGCTGCGCTGGGTTGCTGACACCTTGGGTGTACCCGCTGGAGGCCTTGCAACTGACCCCGGTGCAAGGCTGGCTGCTGCTGGCCTGCTGCCTGAACACCCTGGTGGCGTACGGCGCGTTCGCCGAAGCGCTGGCGCACTGGGAGGCGTCGCGGGTAAGTGCCACGCTGGCGCTGACCCCGCTGGTGACCTTCGTTGCGGTGGCGCTGGCTGCATTGGTGTGGCCTGACTATGTGCATGCCGAGGACATCAACGCCCTGGGCTATGTGGGGGCGGTCACAGTGGTGTTCGGTTCGGCGCTGGTGGCGCTGGGGCCCTCGCTGGTGGCGGGTTGGCGGGCCCGCAGGGCGCGGTTGGCCTAGGTCTGTCGATTGCCTGTACCAGCCCTTTCGCGGGTGAACCCGCACCTACAATAGATCGCCTCTCGTCGTAGGAGCGGGTTCACCCGCGAAAGGGCCGGTACAGGCTACAGAGCAGTCAGCCCTTGCCCCCCGGCGCCAGCATGTTCTCCGGCCGCACCCACTGGTCGAACTGCTCATTGGTCAGGTACTTCAACGCCAAGGCCGCCTCGCGCAAGGTCTTGCCCTCGCTGTAAGCCTTCTTGGCAATTTCCGCCGCCTTGTCATAGCCAATATGCGGGTTCAGCGCCGTCACCAGCATCAACCCGCGCTCCAGGTGCGCGGCCATCTGCTCGGCATCCGGCTCGATACCCGCCACGCAATGCTGCTGGAAGTTGCGGCAACCATCGGCCAGCAACTCGATGGACTGCAGCAGGTTATGAATGATCACTGGCTTGAATACATTCAGTTGCAAATGCCCCTGGCTGGCGGCAAAGCCGATGGCCGCGTCGTTGCCCAGTACCTGGCAGGCCAGCATCGACAGCGCCTCGCACTGGGTGGGGTTGACCTTGCCCGGCATGATCGAGCTGCCCGGCTCGTTGGCGGGCAGGCGCACCTCGGCCAGCCCGGCGCGCGGACCGGATCCCAGCAGGCGCAAGTCGTTGGCGATTTTCATCAGTGCCACGGCCAGGGTCTTCAGGGCCCCCGCCAGGCTGGTCAGCGGTTCGTGGCCGGCGAGGGCGGCGAACTTGTTGGGCGCGGTGATGAGCGGCAGGCCGGACAGCGCCGCCAACTCGGCAGCGATGGCTTCAGCAAAACCCTGCGGGGCGTTGAGCCCGGTACCCACGGCAGTACCGCCCTGGGCCAGTTCGCACACCGCCGGCAGGGTGGCGCGTATGGCGCGCTGGGCGTAATCGAGCTGGGCGACGAAGGCCGACACTTCCTGGCCGAAGGTAATCGGCGTGGCGTCCATCATGTGCGTGCGGCCGGTTTTCACCAGCTTGTGGTGACGCATCGACAGCTCGGCCAGCCCCGAAGACAATTCGGTGACGGCCGGCAGCAGCTTTTCATGCACCGCCAGGGCTGCCGCAATGTGCATGGCGGTGGGGAAGCAGTCGTTGGAGCTCTGCGAGCGGTTGACGTGGTCATTGGGATGTACTGGCGCCTTGCCGCCACGGCCTTTGCCAGCCAGTTCGTTGGCGCGCCCGGCGATCACCTCGTTGACGTTCATGTTGCTCTGGGTGCCGCTGCCCGTCTGCCAGACGACGAGCGGGAACTGATCGTCGTGCTGGCCATCCAGCACTTCATCGGTGGCCTGTTCGATCAGCCGGGCGATGTCGGCCGGCAGGTCGCCATTGCGGTCGTTGACGCGCGCAGCGGCCTTCTTGATCAGTGCCAGGGCGTGCAATACCGCGAGGGGCATGCGTTCCTTGCCAATGGCGAAGTTGATCAGCGAACGCTGGGTCTGCGCACCCCAGTAGGCGTCCTCCGGAACTTCGACCGGGCCCAGGCTGTCTGTCTCGATACGGCTCATTCTGTACTCACTCCTGTGTAGTTCGAAATCGCAGTTTAGGCCCTGATTCGACCGAGCGGTTCCGTCGCTCGTCGTGCCACTTGAGCACATCGCCACCACGGCGCAGAATGCTCTACTCTGAGGTGCCCGCCTCCCTCTCTTTGAAGGAAATGCAATGACCCGTCTCCGTGTCCTTTGTGCCGCCGTCGCCCTGGTTTGCGCCAGCGGCCAGGTACTCGCTGCCACCGCCAGTCACAACGCTGCTGCCGAGAAATTCCTGACCCTGGCCAACGCCGACAAGCTGGGCACCCCGGTGTACATGCAAGTGCAGCAGATGTTCGCCCAGCGTTTCGCCCAGACCAAGGCCCCGTCCGCCAAGCAGCCCGTACTGGAAAGCTACCAGGCCAAGGCCAATGCCGCGCTGGACAACGCCATCGGCTGGAACAAGCTGAAGCCGAAGATGGTCGACCTGTACACCCGCACCTTCACCGAGCAGGAGCTGAAGGACCTGGTCAAGTTCTACGAATCGCCGCTGGGCAAGAAAGTGCTGCGTGAAATGCCCAAGGTCACTCAGCAGTCGGCACAGCTGACCCAGCAGAGCCTGGAGCCAGCCGTGCCGGTGGTGAACAAGCTGCTGGAAGACATGACCAAAGAGCTGGACCCGAACGCAGGCAAGGCCGCCGCCCCAGCGAAGAAGTGAGTACGCCGCAATGACCATGCAACATCGTATCGAACAGCAACTGGCCGCCCTGGCGCCGCAACACCTGGAAGTGCTCAACGAAAGTCACATGCACAGTCGTGGTCAGGAGACCCACTACAAGGCCGTGATCGTCAGCGAGCAGTTTGCCGGGCTGAACAGCGTCAAGCGCCACCAGAAGGTGTACGCCACCATGGGTGAGCTGATGGGCGAGATCCACGCCCTGGCCATCCACACCTACACCGCCGAAGAGTGGGCCAAAGTCGGCGTTGCACCGGCCTCGCCCGTGTGTGCGGGCGGCGGGCACTGAAACCGTTTTGTTGTTCTGGTAGAATCTGCATCACCCAAAGGGGGCCGCTTAGCGGCCCCCTGCTTTTTATGCAACTGTCAAACCCGGTCCGCCCCTTACGAGGGCAACCACCTGGAGATTCCGTTACATGTCTCAAGCCATCGTCGTCGCGGCGCTGTACAAGTTCGTCACCCTGGAAGACTACGTCGAGCTGCGCGAGCCGCTGCTCAAGGCCATGCTCGACAACAACGTCAAAGGCACCCTGCTGCTGGCCCAGGAGGGCATCAACGGCACCGTGTCAGGCACCCGGGAAGGCATTGATGGCCTGCTGGCCTGGTTGCGCAGCGACCCGCGTCTGGTCGATATCGACCACAAAGAATCGTACTGCGACGAACAGCCGTTCTACCGCACCAAGGTCAAGCTCAAGAAAGAAATCGTCACCCTCGGCGTGCCGGGCGTAGACCCCAACCAGGCCGTTGGCACCTATGTCGAGCCCAAGGACTGGAACGCCCTGATCAGCGACCCGGAAGTGCTGCTGATCGACACCCGTAACGACTACGAGGTGGCCATCGGTACGTTCAAGGGCGCCATCGACCCTAAGACCGAAACCTTCCGTGAGTTCCCGGAGTACATCAAGGCCAATTTCGACCCGAGCAAGCACAAGAAGGTCGCCATGTTCTGCACCGGCGGCATCCGTTGCGAAAAAGCCTCCAGCTACATGCTCGGTGAAGGCTTCGAGTCGGTCTATCATCTTAAGGGCGGCATCCTGAAATACTTCGAGGAAGTGCCTCAGGAAGAAAGCCTGTGGGACGGCGACTGCTTCGTCTTCGACAACCGGGTCACGGTGCGCCATGACCTGAGCGAAGGCGAGTACGACCAGTGCCACGCCTGCCGCCACCCGATCAATGCAGAGGAGCGCGCGTCCGAGCACTATTCGCCAGGTGTCAGCTGCCCGCATTGCTGGGACAGCCTGAGCGAGAAGACCCGGCGCAGTGCCATCGACCGGCAGAAGCAGATCGAGCTGGCCAAGGCCCGCAACCTGCCGCACCCGATCGGTTACAACTACAAAGCCGAGGCTTGAAGCATGTCTGCACGCCTGATCTATGTGATGGACCCGATGTGCTCCTGGTGCTGGGGTTTTGCGCCAGTGGCCGCGGCCCTGATCGCCCAGGCGCGTGAGGCAGGCGTGCCCACCCACTTGGTACCGGGCGGGCTGCGCACTGGCGGCAGCGCCCTGGACAGCTCCACTCGCAAGTACATCCTGGAACACTGGCAGGCGGTGGCTGATGCTACCGGCCAGCCGTTCCGCTTCGAGGGGGCCATGCCTGACGGCTTCGTCTACGACACCGAGCCGGCCTGCCGCGCCCTGGTCACGGCCTGCGAGCTGGATGCCGAGCGCGTCTGGCCGCTGCTGGCGTTGATCCAGCGTTCGTTCTACGAGCAGGGCGTCGATGTGACCACCGCGCCGCAGCTGGTCGAGCTAGCCTCGCAGTGTGGCTTCGACCGTGCCACGTTCGCCGAAACCTTCGCCCGTGCCGATACCCGCGCCGCCACCGCAGCCGACTTCGCCTGGGCCCAGGACCTGGGTATTGCCGGTTTCCCGACCCTGCTGGCCGAGCGCAATGGCCAACTGGCCTTGCTGACCAACGGCTATCAGCCGCTGGAGCGCCTGCAACCCTTGCTCGGCCGCTGGCTGCAGCAGGCCACCTGTGCTTGATGTGCCTGGGTCACCCGACCCGGTACCGGGCAAGCCTTACACTGCGGGCGATCGACTAAGCTGGGCGGAAATCCGCCGCCTGGCCCTGCATCACAAGAAAAACCTCTGGTCCGCCAACCTCATTGCGTTACTGGCGGCGTGTTGCAGCGTGCCCATTCCGCTGCTGCTGCCGCTGTTGGTGGACGAAGTGCTGCTCGGCCATGGTGACGCCGCACTGAAGTGGATGAACCACCTGCTGCCGTCCGGCTGGCAGGTGGCAGCCGGCTACATCGGCCTGATGCTGGCGCTCACCTTGTGCCTGCGCCTGGCTGCGCTGGCGTTCAACGTCATCCAGTCCAAGCTGTTCGCCGGGCTGGCCAAGGACATTGTCTACCGCCTGCGCATCCGCCTGATCGAGCGGCTCAAGCGTATTTCGCTGAAGGAATACGAAAGCCTGGGCAGCGGCACGGTGACCACCCACCTGGTCACCGACCTGGACACCCTCGACAAGTTCGTTGGCGAAACCCTCAGCCGCTTCCTGGTGGCCATGCTGACCTTGACCGGCACCGCGGCCATCCTGATCTGGATGCACTGGCAGCTGGCCTTGCTGATCTTGCTGTTCAACCCGCTGGTGATCTACTTCACGGTGCAGTTGGGCAAGCGCGTCAAACACCTGAAAAAGCTCGAAAACGACAGCACCGCGCGCTTTACCCAGGCGCTGGCGGAAACCCTCGATGCCATCCAGGAAATTCGCGCCGGTAACCGCCAGGGCTACTTCCTTGGCCGCCTGGGCCTGCGTGCCCGCGAGGTGCGCGATTACGCCGTGGACTCGCAATGGAAAAGCGATGCCAGTGGCCGTGCCAGTGGCCTGTTGTTCCAGTTCGGCATCGACATTTTCCGCGCGGCGGCCATGCTGACCGTGCTGTTTTCCGATCTGTCGATCGGCCAGATGCTGGCGGTGTTCAGCTACCTGTGGTTCATGATCGGCCCGGTGGAGCAACTGCTTAATCTGCAGTATGCGTACTACGCCGCAGGCGGTGCGCTGAGCCGCCTCAACGAACTGCTGGCGCGTGCCGACGAGCCGCAATACCCGGCCGCCAGCAACCCGTTCGCCGGGCGCGAAACGGTGAGTATTGAAGTGCGCGACCTGCGCTTTGCCTATGCCGACGAGCCGGTGCTCGATCACCTCGACCTGTCTATCGCTGCGGGTGAGAAGGTGGCGATTGTCGGTGCCAGCGGCGGTGGCAAAAGTACGTTGGTGCAGCTGTTGCTGGGCCTTTATAGCGCCCAGGCCGGGACCATTCGCTTTGGCGGTGCCAGCCTGCAGGAAATCGGCCTGGAAACCCTGCGCGAGAACGTCGCGGTGGTGTTGCAGCACCCGTCGCTGTTCAACGACAGCGTGCGTGCCAACCTGACCATGGGCCGTGACTGCAGCGATGATGCGTGCTGGCAGGCGCTGCGCATCGCCCAGCTGGATGCCACCATCGCCGCCTTGCCGCAGGGCCTGGACAGTGTGGTGGGGCGTTCAGGTGTGCGCTTGTCCGGTGGCCAGCGCCAGCGCCTGGCCATTGCCCGCATGGTGCTGGCTGAGCCCAAGGTGGTGATCCTCGACGAGGCCACTTCCGCCCTGGATGCTGCCACCGAGTACAACCTGCACCAGGCCTTGGCGCGCTTCCTCAGCGGCCGCACCACGCTGATCATCGCCCATCGGTTGTCGGCGGTGAAACAGGCCGACCGGGTGCTGGTGTTCGATGGCGGGCACGTGGCCGAAGACGGCGACCATCAGCAGCTGATTGCCGAGGGTGGGTTATATGCCAAGCTTTATGGGCATTTGCAGCAGAGCTGATTATCTGGCTGCCTTCACCGGGCTTGTGGGAGCAACTGTCTTGCTCAATTTCTAAAAGCTGGTGCGATCCCTGTGGGAGCGGGCTTGCCCGCGAACACGGGCGAAGCCCGTGCCATCCACCGCGGTGTCTTCTTCGCGGGTAAACCCGCTCCTACAATGGCCAGCGCATACGCTGTGCAAATTACCCGATTCTCTGTCATAAAAATCCCCTCCACAGCAATGGCAAATGGCCTACGCTGTGCTTGTCTGGGTCGATTTACGCCTTATCTGCTCTGTGACAGGGACTCCATGAAGGGAAATCGCACACTCGAAGCGCCAAAGTTGCTCGGCATCACATGGCCTTTCATCGCCGTAGTGGTCCTTCAGGTGGCGTTGGGCAGCCTCAGCCTTTACACGCTCTCGGCCGTGCGCGCCTATGTCGCGGGCGAAAGCCTGTGGTCCAAGGCACAGAAAGATGCCATCTACTACCTCAATCTGTACAGCGAGACGCGCGACGACAGCACCTACCAACGTTATCGCCAGGCCATTACCGTGCCTCAGGGTGACCATCGCCTGCGCGAGGTGCTCGACCACCCCAGCCCTGATCTGGACGCCGCGCGACAGGCGGTACTGCAAGGTGGCAACCACCCTGACGATGTCACGCGTATCATCTGGTTCTACCGCAACTTTCGCCATGTCAGCTATATGCAGACAGCCATCGATTACTGGGACATCGGCGACGACTATCTGGCCAAGCTAGATGTACTGGCCGGTGAAATGCGCCAGCGTTTTGCCAGTGGCCCGGTGGATGCCGACACCGTCAGCGAGTGGAAGGCCCGCATTGTCGCCATCAACGAAGGCGTGACCCCGGCGGCCAAGGCCTTCAGTGATGCCTTGGGCGAGGGCTCGCGCGTCGTGCTGCGGGTGCTGCTGATCACCAACCTGCTGACCGCGATGTTCCTGATAGCGATTGCCTGGGGCCGCTCCAGCAAGCTGTTGGCCCAGCGCCAGGCCTTTGCCAGCGCCCTGCAGCAAGAAAAAGAGCGTGCGCAGATTACCCTGCAGGCCATCGGGGATGCGGTGATCACCACCGATGTCGAGGGTAATATCGGCTATATGAACCCGGCCGCCGAACAATTGACCCACTGGCAATCCGGCCAGGCCCAGGGCCTGCCACTGTCGGCGCTGTTCAGCCTGGTGGATGAACACGCCGAGGATGACGGCCGCAGCCTGGTCGAACAGGTGTTCAGCGGCAGCCTCAAGGGCGGCTCCGAGCATGCCCGGCTGATCCAGCGCCTGGACGGCAGTACCGTGTCGATCAACCTGGTAGGCTCGCCGATTGTCAGTGATGGCCAGGTCAGTGGCATCGTGCTGGTGCTGCACGATATGACCCAGGAACGCCAGTACATCGCCAATCTGTCCTGGCAGGCGACCCACGATGCCCTGACCGGTCTGGCCAACCGCCGCGAGTTCGAATACCGCCTGGAGCAGGTGCTCAATGACCTGGCACGCCAGGCTGGGCGGCATTCGCTGATGTTCCTCGACCTCGACCAGTTCAAGCTAGTCAACGACACCTGTGGCCACGCGGCCGGCGATGAGTTGCTGCGACACATCTGTGCTGTGCTGCAATCCGGCCTGCGTGAGGGCGATACGCTGGCGCGGCTGGGCGGCGATGAATTTGGCGTGCTGCTGGAAAACTGCCCGCCCGACCAGGCCGAGCGCATTGCCGAACAACTGCGTCAGCTGGTGCAGAGCCTGCACTTCGTATGGAAAGGGCGGCCGTTCGTGACCACGGTCAGCATCGGCCTGGTGCACATGGCCCAGGCCCCTGGCACCCTGGAGGCCTCGCTGCGTGCCGCCGACATGGCCTGCTACATGGCCAAGGAAAAGGGCCGTAACCGGGTGCAGGTGTACCACGCCGACGACAGCGAACTGTCCATGCGGTTTGGCGAAATGGCCTGGATCCAGCGCTTGCATGTGGCCCTGGAAGAAAACCGCTTTTGCCTCTACGCCCAGGAAATCGCCCCGCTTAAAACCTTCGAGGGCCCGGGTCATATCGAAATTCTGTTGCGGCTGCACGACGAAAGCGGCCGCACCATCCTGCCCAGCAGCTTCATCCCGGCGGCCGAGCGCTACGGCCTGATGACCGCGCTGGATCGCTGGGTGGTGCGCAACGTGTTCATGGTCATACACCAGTGCCTGGAAGAAGGGCGTGAAGGTCCGTTGTCGACCTGTGCGATCAACCTGTCGGGGTCCAGCATTGGCGACGACAAGTTCCTTGAATACCTCCAACGGTTGTTCGTCGAATACGCCATTCCGCCGCGCATGATCTGTTTTGAAATTACCGAAACCAGCGCCATTGCCAACCTGGGCAGCGCTATTCGCTTCATCAACGAGCTGAAAGGGCTGGGGTGCCGTTTCTCGCTTGATGATTTTTGCGCCGGCATGTCGTCGTTCGCCTATCTCAAGCATTTGCCCGTGGACTACCTGAAGATTGACGGGAGTTTCGTCAAGGACATGCTCGACGACCCGGTCAATCGGGCCATGGTCGAGGTCATCAACCATATCGGCCATGTGATGGGTAAACGCACTATTGCCGAGTTCGTCGAAACACCCTTGATCGAGCAGGCCTTGCAGGAAATAGGCGTGGATTACGCCCAGGGCTACCTGATCGAACGCCCCCAGGTGTTCACCTGTGACAGTCTGCAGCGCCAACGGATAGCCGCCCGGCCTCTGTTGCAGCGAGCACCTGGCACGTTTCGCTAGTTGGAAATCACAAGGATCAAGGAGCTGAAAGTGATTGATGCATTCGTTCGTATCGGGCCTTTGATGGACCCCGCCAGTTACCCCCAATGGGCCCAGCAGCTGATTGAAGACTGCCGCGAGAGCAAGCGCCGGGTAGTTGAGCATGAGTTTTATGCTCGTCTACGCGATGGCCAGCTGAAGCAATCGACCATCCGTCAGTACCTGATCGGTGGCTGGCCGGTGGTGGAGCAGTTTTCGTTGTACATGGCGCATAACCTGACCAAAACCCGCTATGGCCGGCACCAGGGCGAGGACATGGCGCGGCGCTGGCTGATGCGCAACATCCGCGTCGAGCTCAACCATGCCGACTACTGGGTGAACTGGTGCCAGGCGCACGGTGTGCACCTGCACGAGTTGCAGGCGCAAGAAGTGCCGCCTGAGCTGAACGGCCTGAACGACTGGTGCTGGCGGGTGTGTGCCACCGAGAACCTGGCCATTTCGATGGCGGCGACCAACTACGCCATCGAAGGCGCGACCGGTGAATGGTCGGCGGTGGTGTGCTCGACCGACACCTATGCCCAGGGGTTCCCTGAAGAAGGGCGCAAGCGGGCGATGAAGTGGCTGAAGATGCATGCCCAGTATGACGATGCGCACCCGTGGGAGGCGCTGGAAATCATCTGTACCCTGGCCGGTGAGAACCCGACACTGGGCTTGCGGACCGAGCTGCGCAGGGCGATCTGCAAGAGTTACGACTGCATGTTCCTGTTCCTGGAGCGCTGCATGCAGTTGGAAGGGCGCCAGCAAGGCCGTATGCGGCCGGTGTTGGCAGCCGGCTGATCGTTCGCCTGTAGCGGCCTCTTCGCGGGCTTGCCCGCTCCCACAGGTATGGCTCAGTCCTTGAGGGCTGCGCAGTGCCTGTGGGAGCGGGCAAGCCCGCGAAGAGGCCAGTGCAGGTTTATTGGGCGTTGAACGCCTGCCCGTTCACCCCTGTGCTGTCCGGCCCCATCAGGTACAGGTACACCGGCATGATTTCCTCGGGTAGCGGGTTGTTCTGCGGGTTCTCGCCGGGGTAGGCCTGGGCCCGCATCGCCGTGCGCGTGGCGCCTGGGTTGATGCTGTTGGAGCGCACCGGCGCCACGCCTTCCAGTTCATCGGCCAAGGTCTGCATCAGGCCCTCGGTGGCGAACTTCGACACGCCATAGGCGCCCCAGTAAGCCCGGCCCTTGCGCCCGACGCTGCTGCTGGTGAACACCACCGAAGCGTCTTCTGACAGCTTCAGCAGTGGCAGCAGGGTGCTGGTGAGCATGAAGGTAGCATTGACGTTGATGTGCATCACGCGCATGAAATTGTCGCCTGACAGCTGTTCCAGCGGCGTGCGCGGGCCGATGATCGACGCGTTGTTGAGCAGGCCGTCGAGGCGGCCGAACTGGCCTTCGATCATCGCCGCCAGCTCGTCGTACTGGTTTGGCAGGGCGGTTTCCAGGTTGAAGGGGATGACCACCGGCTGCGGGTGACCGGCGGCTTCGATCTGGTCGTAGACCTCGTTCAGGTTGGCCTCGGTCTTACCCAGCAGCAGCACGGTGGCACCCAGTGCGGCATAGGCCTTGGCAGCCGCGGCACCAATGCCACGGCCGGCACCGGTAACCAGGATGACCCGGCCTTGCAGCAGGTCGGGGCGGGCGGTGTAGTCGAACATGGTTCTGTCCTTCGAGTTCGTGTGGGCGGCCTGGGCCTATTGTAGGGGCGGGTTTACCCGCGAATGCGTCCGATCAGGTGCCAGTGTTGTCTGGGCTGGCGCATTCGCGGGTAAACCCGCTTCTACAAGAGGCGGTGCCCGGTCATCGGTCTGGGTTCAGCAGCCGCACAGCGCGCTGTCGATCACTTTGCGCAGTTCCAGTGGGTGGTCCACCACCACGTCGGCACCCCAGTTGTTGGGGTTGTCCTCTGGATGAATATAGCCGTAGCGCACTGCCGCCGTGCGGGTGCCTGCGTCGCGGCCAGACTCGATGTCGCGCAGGTCGTCGCCGACGAACAGCACACTGGCCGGGTCCAGGTTCAGCGTCTTGCAGGCCAGGATCAGTGGCTCGGGGTCGGGTTTGCTGTTTTTCACGTGGTCCGGGCAGATCAACAGTGCCGAACGCTCGGCCAGGCCCAGCTGTTGCATGATCGGCTCGGCGAAGCGCACCGGCTTGTTGGTGACTACGCCCCACAGCAGGTTGCCTTTCTCGATGTCGGCCAGCAGCTCGGCCATGCCCTCGAACAGCTTGCTGTGCACCGCACAGTCGCGCTGGTAACGCTCGAGGAACTCCAGGCGCAGGGTCTCGAAGCCGTCAGCCTCCGGGTCCATGGCGAACGCAGTGGCAACCATGGCGCGGGCGCCACCCGAGATCACGCCACGGATCAGGTTGTCGTCAACGGCCGGCAGCCCGCGGTCGGCGAGCATGGCCTGGCAAATGGCGATGAAGTCTGGCGCCGTGTCCAGCAAGGTGCCGTCCATGTCGAAGAGTACTGCTCGCAAACGCATGCTTATTCCTCGCGCAGGGTCTGGATCATGTAGTTGACGTCGACGTCGCTGCTGAGCTTGTAGTGCTTGGTCAGCGGGTTGTAGGTGAGGCCGATGATGTCCTTCACCTGCAGGCCGGCATCGCGGCTCCAGGCGCCCAGCTCGGAGGGGCGGATGAACTTCTTGAAGTCATGGGTGCCGCGCGGCAGCATCTTCAGGATGTACTCGGCGCCGACGATGGCCAGCAGGTAGGCCTTGGGGTTGCGGTTGATGGTGGAGAAGAACACCTGGCCGCCAGGCTTGACCATGCGGTAGCAGGCGCGAATCACCGAAGATGGGTCGGGCACGTGCTCGAGCATTTCCAGGCAGGTGACCACGTCGAACTGTTCAGGCATTTCCTCGGCCAGGGCTTCGGCGGTGATCTGCCGGTATTCCACCTGCACGCCCGACTCCAGCTGGTGCAGTTGGGCCACCGCCAGTGGCGCCTCGCCCATGTCGATACCGGTGACCGTGGCGCCGCGCAGGGCCATGGCTTCGCTGAGGATGCCGCCACCGCAACCCACGTCCAGCACTTTCTTGCCGGCCAGGCTGGCGCGCTCGTCGATCCAGTTGACGCGCAGCGGGTTGATTTCGTGCAGCGGCTTGAACTCGCTTTCGCGGTCCCACCAGCGGTGGGCCAGCGCTTCGAACTTGGCGATTTCGGCGCGGTCGACGTTGCTCATTGAACAGTCCTCTGAAACTTCGCAAAATTGCGTCGGAGTATACCCGAGCGCTCGGCCCCGAGGGTCGCTATAATCGCCGGCTTTTGATATCCGAATGACGGGGAGAGGCAATGCGCGAGCGACTTTTGGCGGCGGAGAAGGTGACCGCGATCCGCTGGCAGGGCGGCGCCTTGCACCTGCTCGACCAGCGCCTGCTGCCGTCGGAGGAGCGTTGGCTGGCCTGCGACAATGTTGCGCAGGTGGCCGCAGCCATCCGCGACATGGCGGTGCGTGGCGCCTCGGCAATCGGTATTGCCGCAGCTTACGGCCTGGTACTGGCCCTTGAAGAGCGGCTCGCCGAAGGCGGCGATTGGGAAATGGACCTTGAAGACGACTTTCTCACCCTTGCCGAGGCGCGTCCTACCGCCGCCAACCTGTTCTGGGCGCTGAACCGCATGCGCGAGCGCCTGCAGCGCCTGCGTCCGGAAGAAGACGTTCTGGCAGCGATGGAGGCCGAAGCGGTGGCCATTCACGAAAGCGACCGTGAGGCCAACCTGACCATGGCCCAGCAGGGTATCGAACTGATCCGTCGTCATCAGGGCAATGCCCAGGCCCTGCTCACCTTCGGCAACGCTGGCGCCCTTGCCACTGGCGGCTTTGGCACTGCGCTGGGGGTGATCCGTGCCGGCTACCTGGAGGGCATGGTTGAGCGGGTTTATGCCGGTGAGACTCGCCCTTGGCTGCAGGGCTCGCGCCTGACCGGCTGGGAGCTGGCCAATGAGGGCATCCCGGTGACCCTTTGTGCCGACTCTGCGCTGGCCCACCTCATGAAGACCAAGGGCATCACCTGGGTGGTGGTGGGGGCGGACTGTATCGCTGCCAATGGCGACATGGCCGGCAAGATCGGCACCTATCAGCTGGCCGTCAGTGCCATGCACCATGGCGTGCGCTTCATGGTGGTGGCGCCGAGCACCAGCATCGACCTGAATCTGGCCACGGGCGAGGATATCCCGCTGGAGGAACGTGACGCCGACGAGTGGCTGGACTTCGGCGGTACCCGGGTGTCGCCGGGTGTCGAGGTATTCAACCCGGTGTTCGATGTGACCCCGGCCGACCTGATTGACGTTATCGTGACCGAGCGGGGTATTGTCGAGCGCCCGGATACCGCCAAACTGGCCCAGTTGATTTGCCGCAAGCGCCTGCACTGATTTTGTATCGCCTCACCGGCCTTTTCGCGGGCATGCCCGCTCCCACAGGGATATCGCATGGCCTTAGGGCTGTGGTGAACCTGTGGGAGCGGGCGAGCCCGCGAAGAGGCCGGTGCAGGCAATACAAAAACCAGGTTTCAAACGCGGCTGAGACCAACTGCCACCTCTCCCCACCGCCCCCGCGTTTGTGATAACATCCGGCAGTTTCCAAGACCGCCCATCACGGCGGCCTTCATTGCGCAGATCCATGGCACAACTCATTGATTTGTCGTAAGTCGTCGCACCCTTATGCGCTGCGGCGGCGAGCTTCGTTCGGCCCTTGATGGAGCTGCGAAGTTTCACCAGAAAAAGGAATCAGGCTTCTCATGGGCGAACTGGCCAAAGAAATCCTCCCGGTCAATATCGAAGACGAACTGAGACAGTCTTACCTCGACTACGCGATGAGCGTGATTGTCGGGCGAGCGCTGCCCGATGCGCGTGACGGCTTGAAGCCCGTGCATCGCCGCGTTCTCTATGCGATGAGCGAACTGGGCAACGACTGGAACAAACCATACAAGAAATCTGCCCGTGTGGTCGGTGACGTGATCGGTAAGTACCACCCGCACGGCGACACTGCGGTCTACGACACCATCGTGCGTATGGCCCAGCCGTTCTCGTTGCGCTACCTGCTGGTCGACGGTCAGGGCAACTTCGGTTCGGTGGACGGCGACAACGCTGCTGCCATGCGATACACCGAAGTGCGCATGACCAAACTGGCCCACGAACTGCTGGCCGACCTGCACAAGGAAACCGTCGACTGGGTGCCCAACTACGACGGCACCGAGCAGATCCCGGCGGTCATGCCGACGCGTATTCCCAACCTGCTGGTCAACGGTTCCAGCGGTATTGCCGTGGGCATGGCGACCAATATCCCGCCGCATAACCTCGGCGAGGTCATCGATGGCTGCCTGGCGCTCATCGACAACCCGGAAGTCACCATCGATGAGCTGATGCAGTTCATCCCTGGCCCGGACTTTCCGACTGCCGGCATCATCAACGGTCGCCAGGGCATCATCGAGGCCTATCGCACCGGCCGTGGCCGCATCTACATGCGCGCCCGCTCCGAGATCGAAGACATCGACAAGGTTGGCGGTCGCCAGCAGATCGTGATCACCGAGCTGCCGTACCAGCTGAACAAGGCGCGCCTGATCGAAAAGATCGCCGAGCTGGTCAAAGAGAAGAAGATCGAAGGCATCACCGAGCTGCGCGACGAGTCCGACAAGGACGGCATGCGCATCGTCATCGAGCTGCGTCGCGGCGAGGTGCCGGAGGTGGTGCTCAACAACCTCTACCAGCAAACCCAGCTGCAGAGCGTATTCGGCATCAACGTGGTGGCCCTGGTCGACGGCCGTCCGCGCCTGCTCAACCTCAAGGACCTGCTCGAAGCGTTCGTGCGTCACCGTCGTGAAGTGGTGACCCGTCGTACGGTATTCGAGCTGCGCAAGGCCCGTGAACGCGGCCATATCCTTGAAGGCCAGGCGGTCGCGCTGTCCAACATCGATCCGGTCATTGCCTTGATCAAGGCCTCGCCGACGCCGTCCGAAGCCAAGGAAGCCCTGGTTTCCACGCCGTGGGAATCCAGTGCCGTGCAGGTCATGGTCGAGCGCGCCGGCGCCGACTCCTGCCGTCCTGAGGACCTGCCGGAGCAGTACGGCCTGCATGACGGCAAGTATTTCCTGTCGCCGGAACAGGCCCAGGCCATTCTCGACCTGCGCCTGCACCGCCTGACCGGCCTGGAGCACGAGAAGCTGCTGGCCGAGTACCAGGAAATCCTCGAGCAGATCGGCGAGTTGATCCGCATCCTCAGCAGCGCCGAGCGCCTGATGGAAGTGATTCGCGAGGAGCTGGAGGCCATCCGTGCCGAGTACGGCGATGCCCGCCGCACCGAAATTCTCAACGCCAGCCACGACCTCAACTACGGCGACATGATCCCGGAAGAAGAGCGCGTGGTCACCATCTCCCATGGTGGTTATGCCAAGACCCAGCCATTGTCCGCCTACCAGGCCCAGCGCCGCGGCGGCAAAGGCAAGTCGGCGACCGGCGTGAAGGACGAGGACTACATCGAGCACCTGCTGGTCGCCAACAGCCACGCCACCCTGTTGCTGTTCTCCAGCAAGGGCAAGGTGTACTGGAAGAAGACCTACGAAATCCCCGAAGCGTCCCGCGCTGCCCGTGGGCGTCCGCTGGTCAACCTGCTGCCGCTGGAGGAGGGTGAGCGCATCACCGCCATGCTGCAGATCGACCTCGAAGCGCTGCAGCAGAACGCCGACCTCGACGAAGAACTGGAAGAAGCTGATGACACCGTGCTCGAGGGTGAGCTGGTAGAGGCCGAGGAAGTCGACGAAGAAGACGGCGACACCCCGGAGTGGGTTGCAGAGCCGACCGGCGCATACATCTTCATGGCGACCGCTTCCGGTACCGTCAAGAAGACCCCGCTGGTGCAGTTCGCCCGTCCGCGCTCCAACGGCCTGATCGCCCTGAAGCTGAAAGAAGGCGACACCCTGATTGCCGCGGCCATTACCGATGGTGCCAAGGAAGTCATGATGTTCTCCGACGCTGGCAAGGTCATCCGCTTTGCCGAGAGCGTCGTGCGTGAAATGGGTCGCAACGCCCGTGGTGTACGCGGCATGAAGCTGGGCAAAGGTCAGCAGATCATTTCGATGCTGATCCCGGAGTCCGGCTCGCAGATCCTCACCGCCTCCGAGCGTGGCTTTGGCAAGCGCACTCCGCTGTCCAAGTTCCCGCGTCGCGGCCGCGGTGGCCAGGGTGTGATCGCCATGGGTACCAAGGGGCGCAACGGTCTGCTGATCGGTGCTATCCAGGTGCAGGAAGGCGAGGAGATCATGCTGATTTCCGACCAGGGCACGCTGGTTCGCACCCGGGTTGGCGAGGTGTCCAGCCTGAGCCGCAACACCCAGGGTGTTACGCTGATCAAGCTGGCGGCCGATGAGACGCTGGTGGGCCTGGAGCGTATCCAGGAGCCGTCCGAGGACGAACTCGATGAAGTGATCGAGACGGACGAGGAGGGTGTCGAAGCCGAAGCGCCAGACGAAGCTGCAGGCGCCGAAGAGGCCCCGCAAGAGTAATCAAGCGTGAAACCCGAACGGGGCGACCAAGGTCGCCCCGTTTGACTGATAACAGCTGGCAAAGCCCGACCTTGTGGGAGCGGGCATGCCCGCGAAGCAGACACTGCGGTAGATGGCACCGGCTTTGCCGGTGTTCGCGGGCTCGCCCGCTCCCACAGGGTCGCTGCTAACCCATGTGATAGTTTTTGTTCTATTTGGCAGAGCGAGAGTGGATGTGAGCAAACGAGCCTTTAACTTCTGCGCAGGCCCTGCCGCGCTTCCTGACGCTGTCCTGCAGCGCGCACAGGCCGAGATGCTGGACTGGCGTGGCAAGGGCTTGTCGGTGATGGAAATGAGCCATCGCAGCGACGATTATGTGGCCATCGCCGAAAAGGCCGAGCAGGACTTGCGTGACCTGCTGTCCGTCCCCTCCAACTACAAGGTACTGTTCCTGCAAGGGGGCGCCAGCCAGCAGTTTGCTGAAATCCCGCTGAACCTGCTGCCGGAAAACGGCACTGCCGACTACATCGAAACCGGCATCTGGTCGAAAAAGGCCATCGAGGAAGCGCGCCGTTTCGGCAACGTCAACGTCGCCGCCACTGCCAAGCCTTACGACTACCTGGCCATCCCCGGCCAGAACGAGTGGAACCTGACCGAAAACGCTGCCTACGTGCACTATGCGTCCAACGAGACCATCGGTGGCCTGCAGTTTGACTGGGTGCCGCAGACCGGTGACGTGCCGTTGGTGGTCGATATGTCGTCCGACATCCTCTCGCGCCCGATCGATGTGTCGCAGTACGGCCTGATCTACGCCGGCGCGCAGAAGAATATCGGCCCAAGCGGCCTGGTGGTGGTGATCGTGCGCGAAGACCTGTTGGGCCATGCCCGCAGCAGTTGCCCGACCATGCTCGATTACAAGGTTTCGGCTGACAACGGGTCGATGTACAACACCCCGGCCACCTACTCCTGGTACCTCTCGGGTCTGGTCTTCGAGTGGCTGAAAGAGCAGGGTGGTGTTGATGCCATGGAGCAGCGCAACCGTGCCAAGAAAGATCGCCTTTACGGCTTCATCGACCGCAGCGAGTTCTACACCAACCCGATCAGCGTCAACGCCCGTTCGTGGATGAACGTACCGTTCCGCCTGGCTGACGAGCGCCTGGACAAGGCCTTCCTCGCGGGCGCCGACGCGCGTGGCCTGCTCAACCTCAAGGGCCACCGTTCGGTTGGCGGCATGCGCGCCTCCATCTACAACGCCCTGGGCCTGGAAGCGGTAGAAGCGCTGGTAGGCTACATGGCTGAATTCGAGAAGGAGCATGGCTGATATGTCCGAACAGGAGCTCAAGGCGCTGCGCGTGCGCATCGACAGCCTCGACGAGAAAATCCTCGAGCTGATCAGCGACCGCGCCCGCTGCGCCGAAGAAGTTGCCCGGGTCAAGACTGCCTCGCTGAAAGAAGGCGAGAAGCCGGTGTTCTACCGTCCCGAGCGTGAAGCTGCGGTGCTCAAGCGCGTGATGGAGCGCAACAAAGGCCCGCTGGGCAACGAAGAGATGGCGCGGTTGTTCCGCGAAATCATGTCGTCGTGCCTGGCCTTGGAAGAGCCGTTGAAAATCGCCTACCTCGGCCCTGAAGGCACATTCACCCAGGCTGCGGCCATGAAGCACTTCGGTCACGCGGTGATCAGTCGGCCGATGGCGGCCATCGACGAAGTGTTCCGTGAGGTGGCGGCCGGTGCCGTCAACTTCGGTGTGGTGCCGGTGGAAAACTCCACTGAAGGTGCGGTCAGCCACACCCTGGACAGCTTCCTCGAGCATGACATGGTGATTTGCGGTGAGGTCGAGCTGCGTATTCACCACCACCTGCTGGTGGGCGAGAACACCAAGACCGACAGCATCACCCGCATCTACTCCCACGCCCAGTCGCTGGCCCAGTGCCGCAAGTGGCTGGACGCGCACTATCCGAACGTGGAGCGCGTAGCCGTATCGAGCAATGCCGAAGCGGCCAAGCGGGTCAAGGGCGAGTGGAATTCGGCGGCGATCGCCGGTGACATGGCGGCCAACCTGTACGGCCTGACCCGTCTGGCCGAGAAGATCGAAGATCGCCCGGACAACTCCACGCGCTTCCTGATGATCGGCAACCAGGAAGTACCGCCGACCGGCGACGACAAGACCTCGATCATCGTTTCGATGAGCAACAAGCCAGGTGCCTTGCATGAGTTGCTGGTGCCGTTCTATCAGAACGGCATCGACCTGACCCGTATCGAGACCCGCCCGTCGCGCAGCGGCAAGTGGACCTACGTGTTCTTCATCGACTTCGTCGGCCACCACCGCGACCCGCTGATCAAGGCGGTGCTCGAGCAGATCAGCCAGGAGGCTGTGGCGCTGAAGGTGCTGGGCTCTTATCCGAAGGCGGTGCTTTGATTCAGGGGCCTTGGGGCTGCCTTGCAGCCCTTCGCGGGCATGCCCGCTCCCACAGTGAGCATGTGATGCCGATCTCTGTGGGAGCGGGCGAGCCCGCAAAGGGCCGCGCCGCGGCCCCAATGGCCCTCACAGGCTACCTAGATTTCTGAACAGGGTTCGCACCAGTGGTAAATGCAGCAAAAACCAAACCCGCACCCATCATCGACCGTCTGGTCGTGGTCGGCCTGGGCCTGATCGGTGGCTCGTTCGCCAAGGGCCTGCGTGAGAGCGGCCTGTGCCGTGAAGTGGTCGGTGTCGACCTGGATGCCCCCTCGCGCAAGCAGGCTGTGGCCTTGGGGGTGGTCGACCGCTGCGAAGAAGACCTCGCCGCCGCTTGCGTGGGGGCCGATGTCATCCAGCTGGCCGTACCGATCCTGGCCATGGAAAAAGTCCTGGCGCGCCTGGCCGTGCTCGACCTGGGTGATGCAATCATCACCGACGTCGGCAGTGCCAAGGGCAACGTCGTGCGTGAGGCACGCGCCGTCTTCGGTGCGCGCCTGCCGCGCTTCGTCCCGGGTCACCCCATCGCCGGTTCCGAACAGAGCGGGGTAGAGGCCTCCAACGCCACCTTGTTCCGCCGGCACAAGGTCATCCTCACGCCGCTGGCCGAAACCGACCCCGCCGCGCTGGCCATGGTTGACCGCCTGTGGCGTGCGCTGGATGCCGATGTGGAGCACATGTCGGTCGAGCGCCATGACGAAGTACTGGCCGCCACCAGCCATCTGCCACACCTGCTGGCCTTCGGCCTGGTCGACTCGCTGGCCAAACGCAATGAAAACCTCGAGATCTTCCGGTACGCTGCGGGTGGATTCCGCGATTTCACAAGAATCGCCGGCAGCGACCCGACCATGTGGCATGACATCTTCCTCGCCAACCGCGACGCTGTCCTGCGCACACTTGATACATATCGCAGCGATCTCGACGCCTTGCGCGACGCGATCGCTGAAGGGGATGGGCACCAGCTGCTGGGTGTATTCACCCGCGCACGGGCTGCCCGCGAGCATTTCAGTAAAATCCTGGCCCGCCGGGCCTATGTGGACGCTATGAACGCCAACGATCTGATTTTCCAGGCCCAACCGGGTGGCCGCCTGAACGGGCGGATCCGTGTACCGGGCGACAAGTCGATTTCCCATCGCTCGATCATGCTCGGCTCGCTGGCCGAAGGTACTACCGAGGTCGAAGGCTTCCTCGAAGGCGAAGACGCGCTGGCGACCCTGCAGGCATTCCGTGATATGGGTGTGGTCATCGAAGGCCCCAACCACGGTCTTGTGACCATTCACGGCGTGGGGCTGCATGGCCTCAAGCCGCCACCAGGGCCGCTGTACGTGGGTAACTCCGGTACCTCGATGCGCCTGCTGTCGGGCCTGTTGGCCGGTCAGTCGTTCGATGTGACCATGACCGGCGACGCCTCGCTGTCCAAGCGCCCGATGAACCGTGTGGCCAACCCGCTGCGCGAAATGGGGGCTGTGGTCGAGACCGGCCCGGACGGCCGCCCGCCGCTGACCATCCGTGGTGGCCACAAGCTCAAAGGGCTGACCTACACGCTGCCGATGGCTAGCGCCCAGGTCAAATCCTGCCTGCTGCTGGCCGGCCTGTACGCCGAAGGCAAGACCACTGTCACCGAGCCTGCGCCTACCCGTGACCACACCGAGCGGATGCTGCGCGGTTTTGGCTACTCGGTCGACAGCAATGGCCCGGTTGCCTCGCTACAGTCCGGTGGCAAGCTGACCGCTACCCGCATCGAAGTGCCGGCTGACATTTCCTCGGCAGCGTTCTTCCTGGTGGCAGCGTCTATCGCTGAAGGCTCCGAGCTGGTGCTGGAGCATGTCGGCATCAACCCGACCCGTACCGGCGTGATCGACATCCTGCGCCTGATGGGCGGCGACATCACCCTGGAAAACCAGCGTGAAGTGGGCGGTGAGCCAGTGGCCGACCTGCGTGTGCGCGGTGCCAAGCTGAAGGGTATCGACATTCCTGAAGCGTTGGTGCCGCTGGCCATCGACGAATTCCCGGTCTTGTTCGTGGCTGCTGCCTGCGCCGAAGGGCGTACCGTGCTGCGTGGCGCCGAAGAGCTGCGCGTGAAGGAGTCCGATCGCATCCAGGTGATGGCCGATGGCCTCATCACCTTGGGCATCAAGTGTGAGCCGACCCCGGACGGCATCATCATCGACGGCGGCCAGTTGGGCGGCGGCGAAGTGCATGGGCATGGTGACCACCGCATTGCCATGGCCTTCAGTGTGGCCTCGCTGCGCGCCAGTGCGCCGATCCGCATTCACGACTGCGCCAATGTCGCCACCTCGTTCCCCAACTTCCTGGCGCTGTGCGCCGAAGTGGGGATTCGCGTGGCAGAAGAGGGCAAGTCGTGAATTCAATGGCACCGGTTATCACTATCGACGGGCCAAGCGGCTCGGGCAAGGGCACGGTCGCCGGGCTGATGGCCCGCGAGCTGGGCTGGAAGCTGCTGGACTCCGGCGCGCTGTATCGCTTGCTGGCATTCAATGCGAGCAACCACGGCGTCGATCTGACCAACGAAGAGCTGCTGACCAAGCTTGCCGCCCATCTGGATGTGCAGTTCATCGCTGCCGAGCCCGGTAAGCTGCAACAGATCATCCTTGAGGGTGAGGACGTCAGCAACGTCATCCGTACCGAAACCGTCGGTGCCGGTGCATCGATGGTGGCCTCGCTGCCGGCGGTGCGTGATGCGCTGCTGGTGCGTCAGCGTGAGTTCCGCGAAGTGCCGGGGCTGATTGCTGACGGTCGCGACATGGGTACCGTGGTGTTCCCGGACGCGCCATTGAAGGTCTTCCTCACCGCCAGTGCGGAGGAGCGCGCACGTCGCCGCTACCTGCAGTTGAAGGGCAAGGGTGAAGATGTTAGTCTGTCGAGTCTGCTGGATGAGATTCGTGCACGTGATGAGCGTGACACCCAACGTGCAGTGGCCCCGCTGAAACCAGCGGCCGATGCCATTCAGTTGGACTCTACCGAGTTGTCCATCGAGCAGGTGTTGCAACGTATCAGAAGCGAGATCGCCCAGCGCGACCTTATCTGATAGCCAGGAAAGCAGGCAGGGGCACCAGTCAACGTCCTGCCGGCTTTCCTTTACTTAAAACGAACCCACATTGTCTGGAATGTGGTTATGGGCGTTTGTTTCGCCCGAATCTACAGGAATTAAAATGAGCGAAAGCTTTGCAGAACTCTTTGAAGAAAGCCTGAAAACCCTCAATCTTCAGCCGGGTGCGATCATCACCGGTATCGTTGTCGACATCGACGGCGACTGGGTTACCGTACACGCTGGCCTGAAGTCCGAGGGCGTCATCCCGCTCGAGCAGTTCTACAACGAAGCTGGCGAGCTGACCATCAAGGTCGGTGACGAAGTTCACGTTGCGCTGGACGCGGTCGAAGACGGCTTTGGCGAAACCAAACTGTCCCGTGAAAAAGCCAAGCGCGCCGAGTGCTGGATTGTTCTGGAAGCAGCTTTCGCCGCCGAAGAAGTGGTCAAGGGCGTTATCAACGGTAAGGTTAAGGGCGGCTTCACTGTCGACGTTAACGGCATCCGTGCGTTCCTGCCGGGCTCCCTGGTTGATGTCCGCCCAGTGCGCGACACCACCCACCTGGAAGGCAAAGAGCTGGAATTCAAGGTCATCAAGCTGGACCAGAAGCGCAACAACGTTGTCGTTTCCCGTCGCAGCGTGCTGGAAGCCGAGAACAGCGCCGAGCGCGAAGCCCTGCTGGAAACCCTGCAGGAAGGCCAGCAAGTCAAAGGTATCGTCAAGAACCTCACCGACTACGGCGCATTCGTGGACCTGGGCGGTATCGACGGCCTGCTGCACATCACCGACATGGCTTGGAAGCGCATCAAGCACCCATCGGAAATCGTTAACGTTGGCGACGAAGTCGACGTACGCGTTCTGAAGTTCGACCGTGAGCGCAACCGCGTTTCGCTGGGTCTGAAGCAGATGGGCGAAGATCCGTGGGTAGCTATCACTGCCCGTTACCCAGAAGGTACTCGCGTACAGGCTCGCGTTACCAACCTGACCGACTACGGCTGCTTCGCTGAGCTGGAAGAAGGCGTTGAAGGTCTGGTACACGTTTCCGAAATGGACTGGACCAACAAGAACATCCACCCGTCGAAAGTCGTTCAGGTTGGCGACGAAGTGGAAGTCATGGTTCTGGACATCGACGAAGAGCGTCGTCGTATCTCCCTGGGCATCAAGCAGTGCAAGTCCAACCCATGGGAAGACTTCTCCGGCCAGTTCAACAAGGGTGACAAGATCACCGGTACCATCAAGTCGATCACCGACTTCGGTATCTTCATTGGTCTGGACGGCGGCATCGACGGCCTGGTTCACCTGTCCGACATCTCCTGGAACGAAACCGGCGAAGAAGCCGTACGTCGTTTCAAGAAGGGCGACGAGCTGGAAACCGTCATCCTGTCGGTCGACCCAGAGCGCGAGCGCATCTCCTTGGGCATCAAGCAGCTGGAAGACGATCCGTTCTCCAACTTCGTTGCTGTCAATGACAAGGGCGCTATCGTCAAGGGCATCGTGAAAGAAGTTGACGCCAAAGGCGCCATCGTCACCCTGGCCGACGACATCGAAGCCACTCTGAAAGCTTCCGAAATCAGCCGTGACCGCGTTGAAGACGCGCGTAACGTTCTGAAGGAAGGCGAAGAGATCGAAGCCAAGATCATCAGCGTTGACCGCAAGTCCCGCGTTATCAGCCTGTCGATCAAATCGAAAGACGACGCTGAAGAGCGCGAAGCTATCCAGAGCCTGAAAAACGCTCCGGAAGCTGCTGCCGACACCACCATGGCTGCGCTGCTGCGCGAAGCAATGGCCAAGCAGAACTGAGTTCTGTTTGATCGGTAAAAAGGGCGACCCTCGGGTCGCCCTTTTTTATGCCTGCAATCAAGCGGCGCGGCGGTTGGCGCCGCTGGACCACGCCAGCTTCAGGCTGGCACAACCCGGTGTGCGTTGGATGACACCGGCATCGCCGGTGTTCGCGGGTAAGCCCGCGCCTACGCCGATGGCGCCGGACCGCGCTAACTTCAGGCTGACACCCCCCATTGTAGGAGCGGGTTAACCCGCGAATCAGGCGCCACGGTGGATGGCACCGGCATCGCCGGTGTTCGCGGGTAAGCCCGCGGCTGCACCGATGGCGCCGGACCACGCTAACTTCAGGCTGACACCCCCCATTGTAGGAGCGGGTTCACCCGCGAATCAGGCGCCACAGTGGATGGCACCGGCATCGCCGGTGTTCGCGGGTAAGCCCGCGCCTGCGCCGATGGCGCCGGACCACGCTAACTTCAGGCTGGCACCCCCCATTGTAGGAGCGGGTTCACCCGCGAATCAGGCGCCACAGTGGATGGCACCGGCATCGCCGGTGTTCGCGGGTAAACCCGCTCCTACACCGAGGGTGCCGGACCGCGCTAACTTCAGGCTGCCCCCCATTGGAGCGGGTTCACCCGCGAATCAGGCGCCACGGTGGATGGCACCGGCATCGCCGGTGTTCGCGGGTAAACCCGCGCCTACGCCGATGGCGCCGGACCACGCTAACTTCAGGCTGACCCCCCCATTGTAGGAGCGGGTTCACCCGCGAATCAGGCGCCACGGTGGATGGCACCGGCATCGCCGGTGTTCGCGGGTAAACCCGCGCCTGCGCCGATGGCGCCGGACCACGCTAACTTCAGGCTGACACCCCCCCATTGTAGGAGCGGGTTCACCCGCGAATCAGGCAGCGCTGGCCTGTCTAAGCGGTAGACCATTCTTGAATTACTTCAATCTTGAATTTTTTTATTAAGTCAAGATCCACCCTGTTCAAATCCTTCCCGGCGTGCTACAAACTGGTTAAGCAATGATCTAGCTGCTTGATAACGAAGGGAAAAATATGACGAAGTCGGAGCTGATCGAACGTATTGTCACCCATCAGGGGCTGCTCTCGTCCAAGGACGTGGAGCTGGCCATCAAGACCATGCTTGAGCAGATGTCACAATGCCTGGCTACCGGCGATCGCATCGAGATCCGCGGTTTTGGCAGCTTCTCGCTGCACTATCGCGCCCCACGCGTAGGCCGTAATCCCAAGACCGGCCAGTCGGTCAGCCTCGAAGGCAAGTTCGTGCCGCATTTCAAACCCGGCAAAGAGTTGCGCGACCGGGTCAATGAAGACGAGCATGAAGAGGTCCACACCTGATTTCCAAAGGAGCAATCTGATGCGTAACTTCAAGCGCGCCCTGGCGGCGGTCTTCGTGCTGCTATTGGCGGCTGTGGTGCTGTTCTTCGTGCTGGAGAACCAGCAAACCGTGTCATTGGTCCTGTTTGGTTGGGCTGCACCCGCCATGCCGGTTGCTGTCCTGGTATTGGCCGCTTTGGTCATTGGCTTGGCAGTCGGGCCGTTGCTGGGGGCCTGCGGCGTGCAGCGCAGCAAGCGCAAGATCAGGGCGTCTGCCCGTGAGGCGGCACTGAGCGGCAACTAAGGAAATTTCCTACGCCTAATAAAGAAAGGTTCACCTATGCATGCGTCGGTCGTCATGGAGTAATAGTCCACTTCATTTTCGGTCCAGGCGAGTGTGCGCAGCATGGAATATCCCAGCCTTTCCCATCACGGTGGTACCCGCGGCGTCACTGGCTCCTGCCATCAGTTGCACCTTGATCCCACCGTTAGCCTGCTGATCGATTGCGGCCTTGAGCAAGGGAATGAGGCGCCGCCGGATGCAGAGACCGCGGCGCTCGGCTTCGGTATCCAGGGCATTCAGGCACTGGTCATCACCCATGTCCATCTCGACCATGTTGGGCGCATCCCTGCGTTACTGGCAGCGGGTTACCGTGGCCCTATTCTGTGCAGCGAGCCCTCGGCCCGGCTGCTGCCGCTGGTGCTGGAAGACGCCTACAAGCTGAGCATCAGCAGCGAGCCTGCGCAGGTGGCGCGCTATCTCGAATTCATCCGTGACCTCATCGTGCCGCTGCCCTTCGAGCAGTGGCACACGGTGGTCGAGCGACCAGGCCTTGCCTGCCGTATTCGTCTGCAGCGTGCAGGGCATCTGCTGGGGTCCGCTTATGTCGAGTGCTCCTTGGAAGTGGGTGATGTAAGCCAGCGTTGGGTATTTTCAGGTGACCTAGGCAGTGGTCGCAACCCAATGTTGCGAGCCATTGAGCCGCCCCAGTACGCTGATTTGCTGGTGCTCGAAAGCACCTACGGTAATCGTCTGCACCCAGCTCGCATTGAACGACAGGTGCGGCTGGAGGCAGCCATTGACCGGGCGTTGGTGGATCAGGGCACTTTACTCATACCCGCCTTCAGTCTTGGTCGCACACAGGAGCTGCTTTATGAGCTTGAGGATATTTTTCATCGCAAGACGTTGCCGGGCGCAAACGTAGCAGAAAATAGCAATAGCCCGTTCGACTGGTCACAGATGCCGGTTATTCTTGATTCGCCATTGGCTCAGCGCATCACTGCCGCCTATCGTGAGTTGCATGCCTACTGGAGCGACGAGGCGGTGGCGCGCTTGAGCGAAGGGCGCAAACCGCTGGGTTTTGACCAATTGATTGCGGTCGACAGTCATGCTCGGCACCAACAGGTGGTCAATTACCTGAGGAGCACTGGCCGTCCTGCGATCGTAATTGCCGGAAACGGCATGTGTTCAGGTGGGCGTATCGTCAATTATCTGAAGGCGATGTTGGGTGACCCGCGACATGAAGTGCTTTTTGTCGGCTATCAGGCCAAAGGCACCCCGGGCGCGGTGATTCAAGCAAGTGAGGGTGCCCAAGAGTTTGTCCAGCTTGATCTGGACGGTCAGATGTATGAGATCCGCGCCAAGGTGTTGACGATAGATGGCTACTCAGGGCATGCCGACCAGGCAGGTTTGGTAGCTTTCGCGTCGCGGGGCAAGGAGGCCGTGAGGCGTGTGGTGCTGGTTCATGGTGACGATGACGCGAAAGCGGCGTTGGGCAAGGCTATCGAGGTGGCGTTCGGGGAGCAAGGTCGTTCGGTCGCGGTGACGGTGCCGTGAGGTAAGTGACGCCGGCGGCAGGGCAATGCTGCAGTTGGTCTAAGAACCTCGTGAGCACCTGCCTCATCCGATGGGTGGCAGCATTTTTTCAGCTTTTTGAGGAACTTGCTCATGGAGTAGGATAACTTATCGGAGGGTCGGCCCAGGGCTTGAACCGGGTCGCGAGGGGTAGTAGCTTGATGGCCGTGGTTCCAAATTGGGCGCGGAAACAATAGCAAGCTACATATTTAATTGATGGCCAAAGGATGGCGAAGTCTGGATAACTACAATAATATGCGCCAACATCGGAAAGTGTCTTGGGCAATGATAGCAGGGTGGCTGTCTTCTGGTATTCCGAGTTTTCAAGTGGCGACAGATCACTTGCCAAAGCGTAGTCGTCGGTACCCAACGGTTCAGTGCTTGCGACTTTTTAATGGGCGCGAGTTCCACCGAGTGGATCTATGGCATTCATGCAATACTGATATTGCCACACCCAGAAGGATAAGTCAGTGTGACGCAAGCACCTTTGAAAATTGCTGTGGTCAGCCAGTATTTCTTCCCCGAAAACTTTATCATCAATGATATCGTTCGGGAACTTAGCGCCTTGGGTGTGCATGTTGAAGTTTTCACTGGTAAGCCTAACTACCCAAGCGGTCAGATTTTTCCGGGTTATACAGCCCACAACGCCGTCGAAGATCGTTTTTCTGAAACGGTTGCAGTTCATCGGGCACCGTTGCGTCCGCGCCATAACGGCGGGGCAAAGAATCTTGTCCTCAATTATCTTTCATTCGTGGCTAATGGCGTCAGGTACTTTACCCGCCATGCAAAGCGCGGCAAATTCGATGTGTACTTCGTATTTGCGCCGTCGCCCATCATCTCGGTGATTCCTGCGCTGGCTATGAAGCGTGTTCATCGTGCACCGGTTTTCTTGTGGGTGCAGGATCTGTGGCCGGAGAGCCTTGCCGCGACGGGTTTCATCCGTAACAGGTTCCTGCTGTCAATTATCGGTCTGTTGGTACGCGGCCTGTACTGGGCCGTGGATGTTTTACTCGTGCAGTCGCGCGCGTTTATCGAGCCAGTCAAACGTTATGCGCGTGCCGACAAGATCATCTACTACCCTAACTCTTACTTGCAGCAAGATGAGCCAGGTGATGGATGCCCACTGCCAGAGTCGCTGACCGCCTTGTTGCGCGCTCACTTCTGCGTGGTATTCGCTGGCAATCTGGGCAGCGCACAAGGTTTGGCAACGGTTGTGGATGCCGCACGGATACTCCAGGCCGAACGGTCACAAGTGCGTATCGTGATGGTTGGTGCCGGCAGTAAGGCGGATTGGCTTGCAGAACAGAAAGACAAGTGGGGGCTGGACAATCTGGTCATCGCTGGCGCCTACCCGCGTGCGGCCATGGTTGAGCTGTTCGAGCTCAGTGCTGCATTGCTGGTTACACTCAAACGCGACGAGATTTTCAGTTTTACTATTCCGAGCAAGGTGCAGGCCTACCTCGCATCGGGCAGGCCAATTATAGGCAGCCTGGATGGCGAAGGTGCCCGAATCATCAACGATGCCGGTGCCGGTGTCACCTGCCCGGCTGAGGATGCAGTCGGGCTCGCGGCGTGCATCAGGACGATGCAGGCTATGCCGGATGGGCAACGTGAGCAGATGGGCGCTCAGTCAAGGGCCTACTTCTTGAAACACTTCGAGCTCAAGGCCCAGTGCAAGATACTGGTGCGCATGTTCGAACAACGGGTTGAACAGGACAAGGCGACGCAATGAACATATTGGTACTGGGCGTCTCAGGCATGCTGGGTAACGCAGTCTTCCGCTATTTTTCGGCCAATTCGCAACATCGGGTAATGGGTACGTTGCGCTCATCGTCCGGGCGCAAGTTCTTCTCAGCGGAACAAGCCGAGCAATTGCTGTGTGATGTAGATGTGCTTGATGCCGACGCGCTGATGGCAGCCTTCGCTGAGGCACGGCCGGATGTGGTCATCAACTGCGTGGGGCTGATTAAGCAACTGGCCGATGCCAAGGATCCGCTCACCGCGCTACCGATCAATGCAATGCTGCCGCATCGTTTGGCCAACCTCTGCCGTGTGGCAGGTGCACGTCTGATCCATGTCAGTACCGACTGCGTGTTTTCAGGTGCCAAGGGCATGTATCGTGAACAGGATGAGTCGGACTGCACCGACCTTTATGGGAAGTCCAAGTACATTGGTGAACTGCATGACCTGGACGATGCTGTGACCCTGCGTACATCGATCATTGGCCATGAACTGCAGAGCAACGCATCGCTGGTCGACTGGTTCCTGTCTCAGCAGGGCAGCGTAAAAGGTTTTACCAAGGCAATTTTCTCGGGGTTGCCAACTGCCGAGCTGGCCAGGGTCATGCTGGACTACGTGATTCCCAACCCTTCGCTGAAAGGGCTTTACCATGTGTCTGCCGAGCCTATCGACAAGTACGAACTGCTCAAGCAGGTGGCAAAGGTGTACGGCAGGGACATCCAGATCGTGGCGGATGACAAACTGGTGATCGATCGTTCGCTGGACTCTTCCCGCTTCCGTGCGGCTGCGGGCTACCAGCCACCGTCCTGGCCGGCGCTCATACAATTCATGCACGAACAGCGTCAATAACGAATTTCAAGGAGCGCACACGTGTTCGATAACAAGATTCTCATGATCACCGGCGGTACCGGTTCTTTCGGCAATACGGTACTCAAGCGTTTTCTCAATACCAACGTCAAGGAAATCCGCGTCTTCAGCCGTGACGAGAAAAAGCAGGAAGACATGCGTATTGCCTTGTCCAACGACAAGGTGAAGTTTTATATCGGCGATGTGCGTGATTATCAAAGCGTGGCAGAAGCGATGGTCGGGGTGGACTACATATTCCACGCTGCAGCGTTGAAGCAGGTACCGTCCTGCGAGTTCTACCCGATGGAAGCGGTGAAAACCAACGTCATTGGTACCGAGAATGTGCTAAACGCGGCCATCGCTAGTGGCGTCAAGCGAGTGGTGGTGCTGAGCACCGACAAGGCGGTTTATCCGATCAATGCTATGGGTATTTCCAAGGCCATGGCTGAAAAACTGATGGTGGCCAAGTCTAGGATGATTCCGCAGCAAGGGCCGGTGATTTGCGCCACCCGTTACGGTAACGTCATGGCGTCGCGTGGCTCGGTGATTCCGTTGTTCGTCGACCAACTCAAGGCCGGTAATGAGCTGACGGTGACTGATCCGAACATGACGCGCTTCCTGATGTCGCTGGAAGACTCCGTGGACCTGGTGTTGCACGCCTTCGAGAATGCCCAGCAGGGTGATATCTTCGTGCAGAAGGCGCCGGCGTCAACTGTGCAGGAGCTGGCAGAAGCACTGCGTCAACTGTTCCAGCGAGAAAACGCGATCAAGGTGATCGGTACTCGACATGGCGAAAAACTGTACGAGTCACTGATCTCTCGCGAGGAAATGGCCAAGGCCGACGACATGGGCCGTTACTACCGCATCCCCGCTGACAACCGCGATCTGAACTACAAGAAGTACTTTGTCGAAGGCGAGCAGCACATCTCCGAGCTCGATGACTACACCTCCCATAATACCGAGCGGCTCGACATCGAGGGCATCAAGGCCCTGTTGCTGAAACTCGACTACATCCAGGAACAACTTAATGCTTAAGGTCATGACCCTGGTCGGCACCCGACCCGAACTGATCAAGATGAGCCGCGTTATCGCCGAGCTCGATGAGCAGGCCAACCATGTGCTGGTGCACTCTGGCCAAAACTACGATTACGAGCTTAATCAGGTGTTCTTCGATGAGTTGGGCATCCGCAAGCCGGACCACTTCTTGGGCGCGGTGGGAGCCACGGCGGCGGGTACTATTGCCGAAATCATTGCCAAATCCGATGAAATTTTTGAGCTGGAAAAGCCCGATGCCCTGCTGCTATACGGTGACACCAATACCTGCCTGGCAGTGATCGCCGCAAAGCGTCGCAAGATCCCGGTGTTTCACATGGAGGCAGGGAACCGCTGCTTCGATCAGCGCGTGCCGGAAGAGCTCAACCGCAAAGTGCTCGACCACCTCAGTGACATCAACATGGTGTTGACCGAGCATGCCCGACGCTACTTGCTGGATGAGGGTATCCGTCCGGAGACCATCATCAAGACCGGTTCGCACATGCAGGAAGTGCTGGATTACTATCGGACGCGGATCGACGCCTCCACAGTGCTGGAGCGTGAGGGGCTTGAGGAGGGTAAGTACTTCATTGTCAGTACCCACCGTGAGGAAAACGTTGACACCCCGCAGAACCTACGTGACCTGCTGGCTTCGCTGCGCGGCTTGGCAGATGCCTACGGATATCCGATCATCGTGTCCACCCATCCGCGTACCCGCAAGCGCCTCGAAGATTTGGGTGAAAGCCTGGAGCACCCGCTGATTCGCTTCGTCAAACCTTATGGTTTGCTTGACTATATCCGCCTGCAAATGGGTGCCCTTTGCGTGCTCTCGGACAGCGGCACTATCACCGAGGAGGCCTCGCTGCTGAACCTCCCGGCTGTCACCATTCGCAACGCCCACGAGCGCCCGGAAGGCATGGACGAAGGTACGCTGATCATGTGCGGCCTGACTCCGGATCGCGTGCTGGATGCGGTACGCGTGGTTATCAACCAGCATGACCGGAACCAGCGCGTGATCCCGGTGGTGCAGGACTACCAGGGCGGCCCGGTTTCAAAGCAGGTGGTGCGGATTGTCTACAGCTACACCGATTATATAAACCGCACTGTCTGGTCCAAGTAACCCGTAAAAGGCTAATGCCTGTAGCCACGCTAATAGGCGCCGCTTTCGACCCGTTGCCGATGAGCCAGCTCTCACAACGACAGCGCAAGGCGCCAAGGTATTGCGCAGCACCTGTTGTAACTGGCTGGCCGGCGATGGGTTGCATAGCAGCCCTTGACGCTATCTGACACGCATCAGGCTGCGATTGAGGCCGCCTTGGCTGAAGGAGAAGTGAACAGCCTATGAACACGTTGGTGGTGATTGGAGGAAGCGGCTTTGTTGGCCGTCATTTCCTGGATGTTTGTGGTGAGCTGGGGGATACCGAGGTCATCTATGCCATCCATCGTACCGAACCTGACTGGTTGAGCAATTCCAACGTGCGTGCCGAACGCTTTGACGTGGATGACCCTTCAACACTTGCGGCAATTTTCGTGGCAGGTTGCACGGTGATCAACCTGTTACGGCCCGATGGAAGCGGCTGGTTCGAACCGGCCATTGTCAACGTGCTCAAAGCCTGCGATCAATCATCAATCAAGCGTTATGTGCACGTCTCGAGCATCGACGTATTTGGTGCTGCTCCGCAGGCGGTGGTCGATGCCAGCACGTGTATTGAGCCGAGAACCCCTTATGAATGTGAGCACGCTGCCGCTGAAACACTGGCGCGCTCGGTGCCGTCTACCCGCTTCGAGGTGGTGGTTTTGCGCCTGGGCGCAGTGTTTGGTGAGGGGGGGCTGAACATCGTTTCATTTGTGCGCGAAGTTGCCGGCTCTCCAGCCTGGAAGCTGGCATTGCGGCGGGTGCTGTACGGGCCGCGGCGGATGCACTTGGTCAGTGTAGAGAAAGTGGCGCAGACCTTGGCATTCGTTGTCCGCGTGCCTCAGGTACGCCAAGGAGAAGTGTTACTGGTGACTGATGACGCTGAGCCGGAAAATAACTTTGGCTACGTGCAGGATGCCCTTATGCAAGCGTTTGGTCGGCCCTCGATCAGCTACCTACCGCACCTGCCACATACCCTGCTTGCCTTGCTGTTGCGCCTGCGCGGCATTAGCAATGCTAATCCTGGTCGTCGATTCCGCGAGCAGCGCTTTGCTGAATGGCAACAGCCGGTCACGGCTGACTTCAAACAGCAGTTGCAGCGTTATATTGCGCTGTTGAGGGCGTCAGCATGAGGGTGCTGCTGGTCAACATATCGCTGGATGCCAAACTGGGTGGTGGTACGGCCGAGCGCACCCGACACTTGGCCGTTCACCTGGCTAAGGCCGGAAATGTTTGTGAAACCATAGCCATGACCGGTAACTCGTGGCAGAAGGAGTTCGATGAGTTTGGTGTAAAAAGCTACATTACCGGCCGTATTGGCCAGCGTTTTCCGATCCCGGTGCTTAATCCTTGGCGTGCCTGGCGCGCGGTGCGCAATGCAGAAGTGCTGCACATCATGGGCTACTGGAATCTGCTGAGTGTTGCTATGGGCTTGCTGGCCTTGATTGCTCGAAGGCCTTTTATCTTGTGTCCGGCGGGCGAGTTCGCCTCGGTAGGCACGCCAGAGCCGATCAAGAAGGTTTTTCACTTGCTGCTGGGGCGCTGGCTGATAAAGATGGCCTCGGGGTTTATCGCTATCACCGACTTGGAGCAGGGGAAGATCGCTCAGGTGGCGGGTGTGCCGGCTGCATCGATTCCGGTCATCGGCAATGCTGTGGGCGAGCCGAGGGTGGAGCAGCCGGCAAGTAACGTGCTATTGCCGGAACAGCCGTTCATCCTGTTCATGGGCCGGCTGGCACCGGTCAAGGGGCCAGACTTTCTGATTCAGGCCTATCTCGACACGCCCGCAGCGCAGCATTATCCGCTGGTCATGGCCGGCCCGGATTTCGGTATGCAGCAAGCGTTGCAGGCTCAGGTGGATGCCTCAGGGTTGAGTGGGCGTGTTCACTTCATCGGTTTTCTTGACGAGGCACAGCGAACTCAAGTGTATCGTCAGGCGATGATGCTGGTCATTCCTTCGCGCTCGGAGGCGATGTCCCTAGTTGCTCTGGAAGCCGGGGTGGTCGGCTTACCGGTTTTGCTTACCGACACCTGCGGCTTCGGCCAAGTCGAGCACGTAGGTGGTGGCATGGTCGTCCCGGCCAGTGCGGCGGGTATCGCGCAGGGTATGGAGCGCATGCTGGCCGATCCCGCCGAACTCATGGCCAAGGGCGACAGGCTGAAGGCGTTCATTCTCAAGCATTACACCTGGTCAGCAACTGTCTTGGTCATGTTGCGGCATTTCAAACGGCTGCTTCGTACCGGTTCGATGGCTGAATGAGAGTTATCGACGGGTTTGCAGAAGCTTTAGCTAGACCTTTGCGCCAGAGCGGTTGACTTGCGGCGCCCTGCCAAGGTCGAGCTGCAGATGAACATGGTGAACGCATAAGGCATCCACACGATCGGCCGCTGGTAGATGCTTAGGGCAAATAGGGCAAAGAACAGCAGTACCCACAACCGACGCTTGGCATTGTGAGTAATGGCCAGTGTAAGGCTGATCATGGCTAGCGCGAACAGCAAGGCGCCGATCAGACCAAAATCGGTGAGTATTCGCGTGGCCACCTGTGATACTCCACCATAGACCACGCTGGAGTCTGCACCCAAGCCGAACAGCAGGGTACGGCTATCGGCATCCAGGTAGCGAGCGAACAGCTTGTCCATTTCTGGGAGCGAGCGATTGTTGATGTATTCGGTCTGGCGTAGGTGCTGCTCGGGCTGCGGCGACTGCACGACGGTAGGTGCAGCTTGCCGAGTTGGGCTAGTGCTGCTCAATGGTTGCGTTGCTTGTGTTTCCAGAGGTGAAACGCGCTCCACCTGGACTGTCGCTGACTCATTCGGCTCGGAGGGGAGGGCGCTGGGCTTGATGATGCCCAATACCAGCAGCCCGAACAGCCCCAGCATGGCCAACGGCAGGAGAGTCATTGGCGACCGTGCCTGTATCAGGCGGAACAGGAAGCCCATGGATGCCATCACTATAAATGCCAGAGAAAATGACAGTAGGCCACCCACGAAAATCACCAGGAACGGGAGCGGCTTGAGTCTGAAACGGTTGCCTGCCAGTAAAAATGCCGACAGGGTGCCAACCATGCCAGGCTCGTCGTACATGGCACACAGCCGGTAAAGTTCACCGCCCCAAGGGAGTGACAGGTTGTTGCCGGACAGTAGGAGCGCACCCGGTGCATGCAGGTAGTATCCGCCAGCCTCTGCCATCGTTGGGTTGAGCAAAGGGATGTGGTCAAGTTTTATCGGCAGGCCCGCGACCTGGCTCAGGGAGACTGCGATGCCAGGAATAAGGCTGATCGCGAAGATCCAGCCGAACCATTGCAGCACCTTGCCACGGCGCTCGTCCGAGAACACCGCCAAGGCAAATATGGTTGGAAGGACGAAGTACCAACGGGTGGTGCTACCGTCGATCTTGGGCAGCATGCTGATATAGAGCACGAACAGGCAGATCAGGATGAACCCCGGCAATTCACGTTTTCTTGGGCGGTCGCCGAACAGGAGTGCAGCGACGGCTACGCATCCGGAAAGCAGCCCGGCGATTGCCATGTGGTGTAACGAGCCCCAGAGGAAATAGGGGTTCAAGGTAATCCAGGCACAAAGCGCAAACAGCGGCGCAAGTGCGGCATCGACGGGCGCGGTGGAGCTGTAAGTCCTGATAGCTAGTATCATCGTGAGGGTATCTGCCTCATCACACCTGCGTCATGCCTTACCCAGACGGCAGTGGCATGCACATGGTTTTTGGGGGTTGGGAATTCACTTCAATGTGACAAGTAACCATGGCAGGCGTGCAATTATCCACCTGCGTTTCGTCGGATATTTCTTATGAACGTATTTGCGCTCCTGAACGAGGAACGTTGTCTATCGCGCGGGCGTCAGTACCGTTTGGCTGGTCTTGGGCGCAGTCACGATCATGCGCACCAAATATAGCCCAACGATGAACCCCAGTAGCTCGATAAGGAAAAACATCTGCACCCGGGGAAAGTTGGTTTGGACTACCAAGTAGGCGAGGGCGACGCCGATGGTAGCGCGGGTGAAGATATTGCCGACTAGATGGCTGGCCAGCCGTTCGGCTAAAGTGCCGGCCAGGAACAGCAGTGCCAGGCCACCGGCCAACATTGCCAGATTGCCACTGTACAACAGGATGGCTAGCGGCCCGGGAATGGTCATGAAAGTGAAGTTCTCGAAGGCTTGGTACTGCGCATTCGACATACGTTGATAGATCGCCTCGGTCCCGCTTTCCGGGCGCTCTACCAGGCTGCGTATGAATAGCGGCCATCCGGTGTCTTCATGGCTCACCACCGCCAGTACGCCTTCCAGACCGACCCAGCGGTCCACTACCAGTTTGCTCAGTTCAAGCAGCATGCCTTTCCAGCGCGCGCGTTTGATTTCGGCGCTTTCTTGAGGGCCAGTGACGGGTAACGGCACCGCCCCGGCGGCGACTCGCAGTAGCGGCAAGGCTGGTGTCAGAACAACTGAGACGGCTTCAGCGGCATCGGCGGGAGCGATCACCAGGCTGGTCAGCGGCAAGCCAATGCTGCTGACCGGGCGCTCGTTCTCGCCTAACCGCAACTCGATGCTGGCAGCCGCCGTGGCTACGATCGGTCGAGCCTGGGCGAATGACTGCAATCGGTCAGCCGATACCATTAGCAGCGAAGCTACAAACAAGGCTGCGGTCACCAGGAGGATTCTTGCCCATTGTGCCAGACGCAACGTACTGACCAGTTCGCGGCTATGCACTAGGTAAACCACGAAAGGGGCGGCAACGTGCAAGATCATCTGCGCTCGGCTGCCCATAGATACAGCTGTTACCGCGCCTTCCAGAATGAGGATATAGAAGAGCGTTTCCAGCTTTATCTGGCGCGCTTGCACTAGCCAGTAGCCTAAGGTAGCGAGCAGAATCAGATTGCCCCAAGCAATCATGAACGATACCAGCACATAGACGATGCTAGGCAGTCTCAGGACCGGCTCGGTGCCAACCTTGAGGAAGGCGAACTTGAAGTTAAGGGCAAGCAGCAGGGCGGTGAGCAATATGGCCAGCCACAGGCACGGCTTGAGCAGCGAGCGTGGCCGGTCGATGTGGATGGTTGCAAGAGGCTGGAGTCTTGCGGCGATGGTCTGACAGACCAGTAATGTGGCGAAAGCGATGTTCAGTGCCAGCATGGCTGAATCCCATGCCTGTGGCGAGTCGTCGAAAGATCCTATGGGTTCGATGAACTGGGTATCGAGTATGAAGTGCAGCACCAGCTTTGCCCAGCAGCCGAGAATCAGGAATGCCAGAAGGAAGAACGAGAAGAAGCTGTTGCGATTGTTGAGTACGCTTCGCACCAGCAAACCGGCCAGAATGCCGTTGAGCAATAGCGGTGGCAGCGACGCTGGATAGTGCAAGGTGGCTGCCAGTGTGGCTACGGCAACCACCAGCAGTGCGGTGGCTTGCAGGTAACGATTACTTAGCAGGTGAGCTTGAACGGTCTGGCTCATCAAAGCGCTCCGAACATGGCAGAACTGACTGCAGTTTTTGTTGTTATTCTCAAAGTGGGGCTTTCGTTGTGCTCAAAAGCCAGAGCCTGACAAAACCGATAGCTGTCTCCCAGCACTCAGGCCTTGGACTTGGGTCTGATAATGGTCAACACATAACTGGCCATCTTGCGTGAAATGATCGAGGGCGGGTCAAGCAGTGCAGCCTTGCCCATGCGTACCAAGAACATTGCGTAGCGCCCGGAAAACCCATGCATGAAGCCGGATAGCATGTGTGCATTGGCAACCGCCTTGCGCTTCCAGCCAAGGATGGAGGGCGACAGGCCGTTGGTTTGGTAAAGGCTGTTGATGACCCGTAACGGTTCGTCGGAGCGTTCTGCGTTGCACGGGTTGTATGTGGTCGAGCCCGAGTGGATGCGGAAATCCGCCAACGGCTCGGCTACCCGGGTGAACGGCCCGTATTGGCATAGGCGCAGGAAGAAGTCCATGTCCGGGATGTTACGCAGGCTCGTGTTCCAGCCGCCTACCTTTTCCCATACTGAGCGTCGGAACAAAGCTCCTGGCCCAGGCAGGCACTGGAAGTTGGCGATCAGCAATCGTTCCTCGTAATCAGGTGTGTACACTGTGCGCACGTGTTTGGAGTTTTCGTCGATGACGCAGAAGTCCGGGTAGGCCAGTACCACTTCTGGTGCCTTGGCCATGGCTGCAACAATAGCCTCTAAGGCGCGTGGGTGCAGGCGGTCGTCGGCACTGAGGTAGCCCAGCAGCTCACCGCTGCTCTGCTGCCAGCCAAAATTCATCGCTGCACTTTGCCCGGCGTTGGCCTGGCGGAAGCGTATGAAATTTCCGGGGTGCTGCGCCAGAAGCGCTGGCGTTTCGTCGCTCGAACCGTCGTCGACGACGATCAGTTCCACGTTCGGATAGGTCTGCTGCAGCACACTGTCGATCGCATCCAGAACATAACGCCCGGTATTGTAGGTAGGGATGACGATCGAAACCTTGGGCATTATGTTGCTAGCGGCCATGAGATACCTTTCGACGGTAATAGTGGCACACGAACTTGCGCAATGACGCGTAGTTCGCTGTGGTGCTGAGGTTGAATATGCGTTTGACGCAATAGATTTGCGCCAGCGACTGGCAAACTCCGCCGAGGCTGTATACCACGGCCAAACCAATGATTCCATACAGCCACATGGCCAGTAGCCCGGCGGCGATCATGCAGACGCCGCTGATAACGGAAATGCGCATGGCAACATGCTGTTTTTGTAACATGATCAGTACGAAGCCGGCAGTCCCCGCGTACGTTTGCGCCAATTGTGACACGCCGATGATGGCAAAAATGTAGTACGCATTGGCATATTCACTAGACCATACGTGAGCCAGCACGAACTGGCCAAACAAAATGAATAGCAGATAGCCAGCTAGGCCAAGCACGGTCGCTGCGCCGGCACCTACCCCTAGGACACGCTGCAGGTAGCGTTTTTTACCGCGCACCCAGATTCGCCCGATAGAGGGCGCTACTACCGTGTTGATTACCGCCAGAGGTATCAGCACCAAGGCTGCGAGGCGTGATGCCAGGCCATAGACAGCCAGGCCTGCGGCGTCACCGAACCAGGCGATGATCCACAGATCGGCTTGCGACATGACGAACAGCACCAAGGTGGTGGTGAGGTTAGGGCGGGTTTCACGCAGCAGCGTCACATAGCCGATGCTGGTGCCCGGCTGGTTCTGGTGCTGTGCTCGGTACCAGCGATGCAGGCTCCAGGCGCCGAGCAAGGTGGTACAGCCTGCGCCCACCACGCCGGCCAGGATCAGTGTGCTGAGCTCAATGTGCAGTTCGCCGCGCCAAGCCAGGATTACCGTTGCTGCAGTAGCCAGGCTGGCGCCGGTAGTCAGAAAACTGGCCTGCACGAAATGTCCCAGCGCCCTGTGCTGCTCGGACAGGATGGTGCTGAGCGCCGCCAGGATCATGCTGAGCGATACCAGCGGGGCAATGCCGTGCAGCAGGCGCAGCAGGTCGGCACCCTCATAGCGCGAAAACACCAGCATGAAGAGGTTGAAACCAATGGCCAAGGCAACAGTCGACAGCACGGCCAGCAGCAAGGTGCGGCGCAGAATCTGCTGAATCTGCCCGGCATCGCGGTGCCCCTGGGCCGCAGAAATGCAAGCAGGTGCCGTAATGCTCAGGCCCAGCTGGCCTAGGGTGGCAAGTACTGCAATCAGCGACTGGGCCAGGAAAAACAACCCCACCGAAGTTTGTGGCATGGTCAGCGGAATTATGATGCCCGTCAGGGCGCCGGTGCCCAGCAGCAGAAAACGGCCAAATATGGCGGCGATACTTGCGGCGATGGGGGAGGAGAGCGCGTTGGTGACTTTCCCTGTGGACATGAGTTCTTATAGGTACCTAGAGGGGAGAGCGGATTCTGTTTTGTTTTGCATAGACTGTCCATGCTCTGACTGGATTGACATCGGGGCATTTTGATATCGGTCAGGGATATGAGCGCGGCGACCGGCAGCCGATTTGTGATTTCGCTCAGCTTTCATTAGGGTTTTGTGGTGTCACGCTGTTCATCCCTACGCAATAAGCTATTTTGTGTGTATGTCAGTCTGGGCTTTTGTCAGAAATTTCTGCACGTTACGTGCGTGTCTTCCGTTGTTATGCAAACTGTCCGATAGTAGCGATCAATAAACCAAGAAAGCGATCAGGTGAGAATGAGAGTAATTTTGACGGGCGCGTCCGGTTTTGTCGGGGGGGCAGTATTGAAGGCGCTCAGTCGCAATGCAAACGTCGAAACGGTCGTACCTTTGCGTTCACCTTTGCACGACATGCCAGCGGGGGTTGTCAGTTACCCTATTGGCGACCTCACCGATGACCAGAGCCTGCAGTTGTTGGTCCACCGCCCCGATGTGGTAGTGCACTGTGCGTCGCGCGTGCACATCATGAGCGATACGGCCAGTGACCCGTTGGCAGAGTTTCGTCGCATCAACGTCGATGGCACGCTGGCCTTCGCCCGTGCTGCCCGCGCGGCGGGTGCCCACCGTTTCATATTCGTCAGCTCGATAAAGGTCAATGGCGAGCAGACCTGCCTAGGCAAAGCTTACAGTGCCGACGACACACCGAAGCCGGTCGACCCTTATGGAATCTCCAAGCATGAGGCGGAGCAGGGATTGCTAGCGCTGGGGGCGCAGACCGGCATGGAAATCGTCATCATCCGCCCCGTACTGGTGTATGGCCCAGGGGTCAAGGCCAACTTCCTCAGCATGATGCGCTGGCTGGATCGTGGCGTACCGTTGCCCTTCGGGGCCATCCACAATCGCCGTAGTCTAGTAGCATTGGACAACCTGGTTGATCTGGTGCTGACCTGTATCGAGCATCCGGCTGCGGCCAATCAGGTATTCCTGGTCAGTGATGGCGAAGACCTTTCTACTACCGAGTTGCTGGCGCGCATGGCCAGGGCGCTGGGCAAGCCGGCGCGGCTACTACCGGTGCCGGCCTGGTTGCTGAGCACTAGCGCCAAGGCCTTGGGCAAAGGTGCGTTGTCCCAGCGCTTGTGTGGTTCGTTGCAAGTGGACATTAGCAAGACCCGGGAGTTGCTCGGCTGGCACCCCCCGGTACAGGTGGATGCGGCCCTTCTGGCTGCGGCCCGGCACTATCAGGAAAACAATAACCAATGATGCTTTTGTGGGCTTTACCCGCTGCACTGCTGCTGTCTTTGCTCATGACCGCTGGGCTTCGCCGCTATGCGCTGGCGCGCAGTGTCATCGACGTGCCCAACGCCCGTAGTTCGCACACCGTGCCCACGCCGCGTGGTGGCGGTGTAGCCATTGTGTTGACATACCTGTTGGCCACAGTCGGCCTCATGCTCATCGGGGCAGGCGACAGCCGCACACTGGTGGCTCTGGGCGGCGGTGGTGCGTTGATTGCCATCATTGGCTTCATGGACGACCACGGTCACATTCCGGCCCGCTGGCGCCTGGTGGGACATTTCATTGCGGCATTTTGGATGCTGGGATGGTTGGGCGGCTTGCCGCCGCTCACCCTGTTTGGTTGGGAAGTAGACCTAGGCTGGTTTGGAGGGGGGCTGGCGGCAGTGTACCTGGTGTGGCTGCTGAACCTTTATAACTTCATGGACGGCATTGATGGTATTGCCAGCATCGAGGCCATTACTGTGTGCCTGGGTGCGGCATCGTTATACTCTTTGGCGGGCCTGGCCAGCCATGCGGTCCTGCCAATGCTGCTGGCCGCTGCTGTTGCGGGGTTCCTGTTCTGGAATTTCCCCCCGGCCAAGATTTTCATGGGAGATGCCGGTAGCGGCTTCCTCGGAATCGTCCTTGGCGGCTTGTCGCTGCGGGCCGCCTGGGTGGCGCCAGAGCTGCTTTGGTGCTGGCTGATCCTGCTCGGCGTGTTTATTGTCGATGCAACCTATACCTTGGTTCGCCGCCTGCTGCGGGGTGACAAGGTATATGAGGCCCACCGCAGTCACGCCTATCAGTTCGCCTCGCGAAAGTTCGGCAGGCACTTGCCGGTCACATTGGCGGTTGCTGTACTGAACCTCTGCTGGCTGTTGCCTATAGCCTTTTGCGTTGCGCAGCTGGGCCTGGACGGCGCAGTGGGTGTGGTGCTGGCCTATATCCCGCTGGTACTGCTGGCGGTTCGCTTTCGCGCGGGCGAAATTGAAGATTGACACTAAGGTAATGTGAGCGACTCGATGTCAGGGAATTTCTGGAAGCGTTTCAGAGGAGCGATGGACAAGGTGCGCGCTAAACTGCTTGCTTTACCTCGTAGACATAAACGCTTGCTGCAGGTGTTGACCGATGTTTTGCTGATCTGGGTCGCTCTGTGGCTTGCTTTCATGGTGCGTCTTGGCATTGACGACATGGTCAATCCCATTCGTGATCACGCTTGGTTGTTCCTCACCGCGCCGGTGGTAAGCATCCCGCTGTTCATCCGCTTTGGTCTGTATCGTGCGGTAATGCGCTACTTCGGTACCGACGCGCTGATTGCCATCACCAAGGCCGTCACTCTATCGGCGCTCATCCTCGGCTTCATCATCTATTGGTCCAGCAACCACCAGAATGTTGTGCCACGGTCCATCACCTTCAATTACTGGTGGTTGAGCCTGATCATGATCGGCGGTCTTCGCCTGACCATGCGGCAGTATTTCTTGGGTGACTGGTTTGCCGCCGCTGTGCAGCACGTTCCTTTTGCCAGTAATGGCCGTGGCGACGGCCTGCCGCGAGTAGCCATCTATGGCGCCGGCGGTGCTGGCAATCAGCTTGCTGCCGCCCTGCGCTCTGACAAGGCCCTGCGCCCGGTTGCCTTCATCGACGATGACCCTAGCATCACCGACAGGGTCATTGCCGGCTTGCAGGTGTACCGTCCCGACCAGTTACAAGACATGATCGACGCCACCGGTGCGCAGGAAATTTTACTAGCCATACCGTCCTCTACCCGCACTCGCCGCCGCGAAATCCTCAATTTCCTCGAAGGCTACCCGCTGCACGTGCGCAGTATTCCGAGCTTCCTGGACTTGGCCAGCGGTAAAGTGAAGGTGGACGACATTCAGGAAGTAGATATTGCCGACCTGCTTGGCCGCGATGCTGTCCCGGCACAGGCTGACCTGCTTGAGCGCTGTATTGTCGAGCAGATCGTACTGGTAACCGGTGCCGGCGGCTCCATCGGCTCGGAACTGTGCCGGCAGATTCTGGGCCAAGCGCCAAAAACCCTGTTGTTGTTCGACCATAGCGAATTCAACCTCTACAGCATCCTCTCCGAACTGGAACAGCGCATTGCCCGCGAGTCGCTGTCGGTCAGCCTGGTACCCATCCTGGGCTCGGTGCGCAACCAGTCCCAGCTCCTCGACATCATGCGCACCTGGCACGTCGACACTGTCTATCACGCGGCTGCCTATAAGCACGTGCCGATGGTGGAGCACAACATCACCGAAGGCCTGATGAATAATGTCATCGGCACACTGCACACTGCCCAGGCCGCGTTGCAGGCCGGGGTTGCCAACTTCGTGCTGATTTCCACCGACAAGGCCGTGCGCCCGACCAATGTGATGGGCAGCACCAAGCGCCTGGCCGAAATGACCCTGCAAGCGCTTAGCCGCGAAGTGGCGCCGGTGCTGTTTGGCGACAGCAGCAACGTTTCGCAGGTGAACAAAACCCGCTTCACCATGGTGCGCTTCGGTAACGTGCTGGGTTCATCGGGGTCGGTGATCCCACTGTTCCACAAGCAGATCAAGGCGGGCGGCCCGCTTACCGTCACCCACCCCAAGATCACCCGCTACTTCATGACCATTCCCGAGGCCGCGCAGCTGGTAATTCAGGCCGGCTCCATGGGCAAGGGCGGCGACGTGTTCGTGCTGGACATGGGCGAACCGGTGAAAATTGTGGAACTGGCCGAGAAGATGATTCACCTGTCTGGCTTCAGTGTGCGCTCCGAGCGTAACCCGATGGGTGATATTGCAATCCAGTTCACCGGGTTGCGGCCGGGGGAGAAGCTGTATGAAGAGTTGCTGATCGGCGATAACGTCATTGCTACCCGTCACCCGATGATCATGAGTGCCAACGAAGACTTCCTGCCCTGGGATACGCTCAAGGAGTTCCTACGCCAACTGATGGCGGCAGCGGCGGTTGATGACTTTGTGCGGGTACGGCAGTTGCTGCGCGAAACCGTGAGCGGCTATTCGCCGGAAGGCGAGATTGTCGACTGGATTTACCAGCAGCGGCGCCTGGAGCCTTGAGCTTGCTTTGTAGGTAAACTCGCTTCCACAGGGCCGCGACGCGGCCCCTGTATCTCCGCCATTTCAGCCTGAATGTCACGTTGCCATCGTCTTCGCTCTCGAATCATCCGCCAACAGTCTAGAATCCTGAAAGTGGAAGAGCAGACCCTGACAACGGAAGCAGACAAACATGACCATTCTGGTAACCGGCGGTGCAGGTTTTATCGGGGCGAACTTCGTTTTGGACTGGCTGGCCGGCGATGACGAACCCGTGGTCAACCTGGACAAACTCACCTATGCAGGCAACCTGCAGACCCTGAGCAGCCTGCAGGGCGACAAGCGCCATATCTTCGTGCACGGCGACATTGCCGATAGCCGACTGGTCGCGGAATTACTGAATGCCCATCAGCCCCGCGCCATCATCAACTTTGCCGCCGAGTCTCATGTCGACCGCTCGATCCATGGCCCGCAAGCCTTCATCGAAACCAACGTCGTCGGCACGTTCCACCTGCTGGAAGCCGTGCGTGCATACTGGGGTGGCCTGAATGAGTCGGCGCGGCAGGCATTCCGCTTCCTGCATGTATCTACCGACGAAGTGTATGGCTCGCTGGCTGCCGACGAACCGGCTTTCACTGAAAGCCACCAGTACCAGCCCAACAGCCCGTACTCGGCCAGCAAGGCTGCCAGCGACCACTTGGTCCGTTCGTACTTCCACACCTATGGCCTGCCGGTGCTGACCACCAATTGCTCCAACAATTACGGCCCGTATCACTTCCCGGAAAAGCTCATCCCGCTGATGATCGTCAACGCCCTGGCCGGCAAGCCGCTGCCGGTGTATGGCGACGGTCAGCAGATTCGCGACTGGTTGTACGTAAAGGACCACTGCAGTGCCATCCGCCGTGTACTGGAGGCCGGCAAAGCCGGTGAGGTTTACAACGTCGGCGGCTGGAATGAAAAGCCCAACCTGGAAATCGTCAGCCGCGTATGCGCGCTGCTGGACGAACTGCGCCCACGCGCTGACGGCAAGCCCTACGCCGAACAGATCACCTACGTAAGCGACCGTCCCGGCCACGACCGCCGTTATGCCATCGATGCCCGCAAGCTGGAGCAGGAGCTTGGCTGGAAGCCTGCGGAAACGTTCGAAACCGGCATCCGCAAAACGGTGGCCTGGTACCTCGACAACCAGGACTGGGTGCAGAACGTGCAGTCTGGCAGCTACCGCGACTGGGTAGAAAAAAACTACGCAGGGCGTTCTGCATGAAGGTGCTGCTGCTGGGCAAGGACGGTCAGGTAGGCTGGGAACTGCAACGCAGCCTGGCCCCTCTGGGGCAGTTGCTGGCGCTGAACGCTCGCAGCCAGGCGTACTGTGGCGACCTGGCCAACCTGCCAGGCCTGGCCGAAACTGTCCGTGTCTACGCGCCCGATGTCATCGTCAATGCGGCAGCTTACACTGCCGTGGACAAGGCCGAGAGTGACCGTGAGCAAGCCTTCAAGGTAAACGCCGACGCCGTCGGCGTGCTGGCCCGCGCTGCCGCTGACAGTGGCGCACTGCTGGTGCATTACTCCACCGACTATGTGTTTCCGGGGCAGGGCACCCAGCCCTGGCGCGAAGACGACGCCGTTGACCCACTGAATACTTATGGCGCCAGCAAGCTGGCTGGCGAGCAAGCCATCCAGGCTGCCGGTTGCCAGCACCTGATTTTTCGCACCTGTTGGGTGTATGCCGCACGCGGCAACAACTTCGCCAAAACCATGCTGCGCCTGGCTGCGGAGCGTGAAAGCCTGGGCGTGATCGATGACCAGCATGGTGCCCCGACAGGCGCCGAACTGATTGCCGACATCACCGCCCACGCCATTGTCGCCACCCGCCGCAACCCATCCCTGGCTGGCCTGTACCATCTGGCCGCTGAGGGTGAAACCACCTGGTGCGGCTATGCCCGTTATGTACTTGAGCAAGCGGCGGTCCACGGTATGCCGCTGAAAGCTCATGCCGAAAACGTCACCCCATTGACCACAGAGGCCTACCCGACGCCGGCCACGCGGCCGGCCAACTCGCGTCTAGATACCCATAAACTGCAGAAGGCCTTTGCCCTGACCCTGCCAGACTGGCGCCTGGGTGTGGCTCGCATACTGACGGAAATCCACGAGAAAGGACCACTATGAAGCGTAAAGGCATCATTCTGGCAGGTGGGTCGGGTACCCGCCTGCACCCGGCGACCCTGGCAATTTCCAAGCAACTGCTGCCGGTGTACGACAAGCCGATGATCTATTACCCGCTGACCACGCTGATGCTGGCGGGCATTCACGACATTCTGATCATCTCCACCCCGCAGGACACCCCGCGCTTCGAGCAGCTGCTGGGCAACGGCCACCGCTGGGGCATCAACATCACCTACGCCGTGCAGCCATCTCCGGACGGCCTGGCCCAGGCGTTCCTGATTGGCGAAGACTTCATCGGCAACGCCCCCACCGCGCTGGTGCTGGGTGACAACATCTATTACGGCCACGACTTCCAGCAATTGCTGCGCAGCGCGATGGACCGCCAAGGCAGCGCCAGCGTGTTCGCCTATCACGTGCAAGACCCTGAACGTTATGGCGTGGTCGAATTCGACGGGCAGGGTAATGCCATCAGCCTGGAAGAGAAACCGGCCAAACCCAAGTCCAACTACGCCGTGACCGGGTTGTACTTCTACGACAACGACGTGATCGAGATTGCCAAAAGCATTCGGCCATCTGCGCGTGGTGAGCTGGAGATTACCGACGTGAACCGCGCGTACCTGGAGCAGCACCGTTTGTCGGTGGAAATCATGGGGCGCGGGTATGCCTGGCTGGATACCGGAACGCATGACTCGCTGCTTGAGGCAAGTGGGTATATCGCGACGATCGAGCGGCGGCAAGGGCTGAAGGTAGCATGCCCGGAAGAGGTGGCATTCCGGCAGGGGTGGATCGATGCCCAACAGTTGGAAACGCTGGCAGCACCGCTGGCCAAGAACGGTTATGGCCAGTATCTGCTGCGTTTGATTCAAGGCACGGTTTATTGAGGTAACAACCTAGGGGGCGGAACCGCCATTCCACGGGCGGTTCAACCCGCGAAAAGGCCGGGCTTGCTGGCCAATTTCCCAGGTCATTCACCGTCGCAGCCGCCACCGTATTCGCGGGTAAACCCGGCGGTGGCCCCCCATCGGAAGTCGAACACAGGCCGTCGTAGGAGCGGGTTCACCCGCGAAAGGGCCGCCCCTGCTGGCCAATCTCCCCCCGCCGTTCACCGTCGCCGCCACCACCGTATTCGCGGGTAAACCCGCTCCTACGCCAATCCGTGAACCATCCCTCACCCCAGGGTTTTCCCACCCCGGCAACCCGCGTATCATCCGCATACACAAATCTGAACATTCCCACGCTAGTCCCAGACCATGAGTCTTGCGCCCCCTGCGTGCATGGCAGTTTCAGGTACCCAGACAATCATCAGTGACATATAACGACTGGCCAGTTTCGTGGCCGGGCCAGGCATGCCGGCTGTCCGACGGATGGGACGGTGCCCGATGAGATTTGAAGGAATAGGTTTTGATCAAGCGTAGAAAGGTTGCAATCGTTGGTTGTGCGTACCGTTTTCCTGGCTCTTCCAATGCAGGCTTCTGGCAAAACCTGATGGAGGGCCGCGACCTGGTGACCCAGGTTGACCCGTCGCGTTGGAACAAACGCGAGTTCCTGCACCCGGACAAGGCCAGCCCTGCAACCAGCTACACCTTCGCCTCAGGCACCCTGGGGGATATCAGCGCTTTCGACGCTGGCTTCTTCAGCATCTCGCCGCGTGAAGCCGCGATGATGGACCCGCAGCAGCGCATGCTGCTGGAAATGTGCTGGGAAACCTTCGAAAACGCCGGGGTCAAGCCGTCCAGCCTGCGTGGCAGCAACTGCGGCGTGTACCTGGGCATCGCCGGGGTCGAGCAGTCCTACCGCCTGCTCGAGGACCTGTCGGCCATCGATGGCGCCACGGCGACCGGCAACACCATGAGCATCGCGGCCAACCGCCTGTCGTTCTTCTACGACCTGCGTGGCCCGAGCATGGCCATCGACACCGCCTGCTCGTCGTCGCTGGTGGCCTTCCACCAGGCGTGCCAGGCTATCCTCAGCGGTGATGTCGACCAAGCCGTAACGGGCGGTATCAGCCTGCACATGCACCCGTTCGGCTTCATGATCTTCGCCAAGGCGACCATGCTGTCGCGCACCGGGCGCTGCCAGTCGTTCGACGAAAACGGCGACGGTTACGCCCGCTCCGAAGGCGGCGGGTTGTTCCTGCTCAAGGACTACGACCAGGCAGTGGCCGATGGAAATACCATTTTGGCGGTGGTGGCGGCCAGTGCGGTGAACACCGACGGGCGCAAGTCCAGCCTGACCCTGCCCAATGCCGAGGCCCAGGCGGCGTTGCTCAAGCGCGCCTACAGCCAGGCCGGCATCGCCCCCGAGCAGCTGGACTACCTGGAGGCCCACGGCACCGGTACCGCCGTGGGGGACCCGATCGAAACCCGCGCCATCGGCGAGGCGCTGGGCCAGGCGCGCGGCGCCGGCAACCCGCTGCCAATCGGCTCGGTGAAAAGCAACCTCGGGCACCTTGAAGCCGCCTCTGGCGTGGCTGGCCTGATAAAGGCACTGAGCTGCCTGGCCGAGCGCACCGTGCCCGCTACCATTGGCGTGCAGGCGCTGAACCCGAACATCGCGTTCGCCGACCTCAACCTGCAAGTGGTCACCGAGCCCCTGCCGCTGAAGGCCGATGGCCAGTTGACCGTGGGGGTTAACTCGTTCGGCTTTGGCGGCGCCAACGCCCATGTCATCCTGCAAAGCCCCGAGCCACAGGCGCCGGCAGCGCAAGCGGCCAGCGCCCCGCGGGTGCCGTTGCTGCTCAGTGCCAAGAGCGAAGAAGGCCTGCGCGCAACCGCTGAACGCTTTGCCGCCTACCTGGCCGAGCAGCCCCAGGCCGACTATTACGATGTGGCCTACCAGGCGATGTATCGCCGCGATGCACACAGCCACCGCCTGCTGCTGGTCTGCGACAACGCAGCCGAAGCCGCCCAGGCGCTGGACGACTATGCCCAGGACCCGAGCCTCAGCGAACTGAGCGCAGTGCTGGAGGCCGGCCAGGCCCTGGACGGCGCCTCGGCACCGGTATTTGTCTATTCTGGCAACGGCTCGCAATGGCAGGGCATGGGCCGGACGATGCTCGACCAGCCGCTGTTCGCCGCCGCCGTGGATGAAGTGGACGCGTTGTTCCAGCCCCTGGCGGGCTACTCGCTGCGCGCCGAGCTGCTGGGTGACAACGGCGAAGGCCGCTATGCGCGCACCGAAATCGCCCAGCCTGCGCTGTTTGCCCTGCAAGTGGCGGTTACCAAAGTGCTGGCTGCCGAGGGCATCCACCCGGTGGCGGTGATCGGCCACAGTGTGGGTGAAGTGGCGGCGGCCTGGGCCAGCGGTGCGTTGAGCCTGGAGGACGCCACCCAGGTCATCTACCACCGCAGCCGCCTGCAGGGCCTGACCCGTGGTACCGGGAAGATGACGGCGGTCGGCCTCTCGGGTGAGGCCACGGCGCAACTGATTGCCGAACTGAAACTGGACGGCCGCCTGGTAGTGGCTGGCGAGAACAGCGCCCGCGGCGCCACTGTGGCCGGTGAGGTCGACGCCCTGGCACTGCTGGAGGCGGCCCTGGAAGAGCGCCAGGTATTCGCCCGTCGCCTGGACCTGGACTACGCCTTCCACTCGCCGGCAATGGACCCGATCGAGCAAGCGGTTATCGACGACCTCGCGCATATCCGCCCGCAGGCTACAAAAATTCCGTTCTACTCCACTGTCGTCGGTGGCCAGTTGGACGGCGAACGCCTGGACAGCCAGTACTGGTGGCAGAACATTCGCTTCCCGGTGCTGTTCCAGGGCGCGCTGGCTGCCCTGGTGCGCAATGGCCTTAACCTGTTCGTCGAGGTGGGCCCGCATGCGATCCTGCGCAGCTACGTCAACGATGTGCTGGCCGAGTGCGAACAACCGGGGCAGGTGATTGGCACCCTCAAGCGCAACGACCACAGCCCGCTGCTGCTGGAACGTACCGTAGCCCGCCTGCAGATTGCTGCCGTCGAGCCACAGTGGCAGGCGCGCTTCCCGGTGGCCGGGCGCCCGCTGCGCCTGCCTAACTACGCTTGGCAGCACGATCACTTCAGCTTGCCGGTCACTGCCGAGGCCTATGGCCCGCTGAGCCACGAGCGCGTGCACCCGTTGCTGGGTTACCCGGTAACAGATCAGGCGCTGACCTGGGAAAACCGCCTGGATACCCAGCAGTACCCGACCCTGGCCGACCACAAGGTGGGTGAGTCGGTACTGTTCCCGGGGGCAGGCTTTACCGAGCTGGCCCTGGCGGTGGCGCAACTGCACCAGCCGGGCGAGTTCGTCGATATCGAAGAGCTGGAAATCCACAACCCTCTGCTGCTGAGCAGCGAGGTCAGCAAGAAAGTGCGCGTGCAGGTCGAAGAGGCCGACGGCACGTTGCGCATCAGCTCGCGCACGTTGATGCAACGCGAAGACTGGGTACAGCATGTGGTCGCACGCTTGCCGGGCGAAGCTCGCGGTGTGCTGCTGGACGCCCGGGCACCGGCGTTGCCAGCCCGCCCGGCAGACTTCACCGGCGAGCAGCACCTGGCAATGACCTGCGCGGTTGGCCTGAACTACGGCCCGGCTTACCAGACCGTGGCCGCAGCCTGGCTGGAGGGTGAGCGCGTGTTGGCTCAGTTGGCCGTGCCTGCTGCCATCGAACACGAACTGGCAAGCCTGCACCTGCACCCGGCGTTGCTGGACGGTGCCTTCCAGCTGATTACCGAGCTGCTGGCCAGCCGCCAGGGGCATGACGATGGCCTGGCGTTCATCCCCGTCAAGCTTGGGCGCGTTGCCTTTACCAATGCTGGCGGTGTGCCGGTGCTGGCCGAGGTGCGCCAGCGCAAGCGCACCGCGCATTCGCTGCTGGTCGACTTCACCCTTTTCGATGCCAGCGGCGCTGCCGTGCTGGCGATCAAGGATGCGCGCATGCGTGCCGTGCGCCTGCAGTACGACCGCAGTGGCGATATCAAGCGTATGGGCCATGTAGGGCAGGCCGCGCCAGGCGCGGTTGTGCCTGTGCAGCGTAAAGCCGCGGCCTGCTCGCCGCTGGCCGAGGCCCTGCAGTGCCTGGCGGACGAGCCGGCGCAGGTGCGTTACCTGAATGAAGTGGAGCCACTGCTGGATGTGCTGTGCAGCAGCTTTGTCCTCGATGCGGTGGAACAGGCCGGCGGCTGCATCAGTGCCGAGCAAGTCGCGCAGTGGTCGCAGGGCCAGGGCGACTTCCTGGCGATGCTGTTGCGCCATGCCGAGCACGACGGCAGCCTGCAGCGTAGCGCTGACGGCGGCTGGCAACTGGTCGACCAGGGCGAGCGCCCGACCTCGCAGGCTATCTGGCAAGAGCTGTTCAGGAGCTACCCCGAGTACTTCCAGATTATCCATTCCGTTGGCCGTATCGGCCGTCATCTGTCGGCGTTGCTGGATGGCAGCCAGGCCTTCGACACCCTGCAACCGCGCGAAACCAGCGGCGCCAGCCTGGCGCGCCTGGTGCTGGGTGCGGCAGGGCAGCAGCACCTGCTCAGCGGCATTGGCCAGACCTTGGCCGCGCGCCTGGCGCAACTGCCGCCCGGCCAGCGCCTGCGCGTGCTGGAATTCGGCTTTGGTGGCGCTTCGTTTGCCGAGCTGTTGTACGCCGGTCTGGATTTCGATCGCCTCGATTATGCCTACTGCGTCGCCGAGCCCGAGCTTGAGCAGCGCCTGCGTGACGATTGCCCGGCGCTGGAGGTGCTTGGCCTGGAGCAACTGGCCGACGCCGGTACGTTCGACTGGGTACTGGTGCCGACCGACTTTGGCCCCCTTGGTACGCTGGGTGACGCCCTGCGCCTGGCCAGTGGCCGGCTCAACCCGCACGGCCAGTTGGCGCTGCTTGGGCAGTACCCGGCGCGCTGGGCCGATTTCGTCTTCGGTGCCCAGCCAGACTGGTGGCTGGCCGGCCCGCAGCAGGCGCTGTCGCGCCAGCAAGGCCCGGCGTTCTGGAGCCATGAGCTGCAGCGGCATGGCCTGACTACGCTGCGCACGCTCGAGGCGTTGCCGGGTAACGCCTGTGGTAGCTACCTGTTGCTGGCGGACAAGCCCGCCGGTGCTGACACTGCTGCACCTGTGGCCGTGCAGCGCTGGGCCGTACTCGCCGAAGCAGGCCAGGGCGCTGCCCTGCGCCTGGCAGAGCAGCTGCGCGCCCAGGGCCAGCAGGTTGACCTGTTGCAGCCGGGTGACGCCCAGGCGCTGGCGGCCCAGCTTGGCGCCTTTGCCCAGCCCCCTGAGCATGTGCTGCACCTGGCCGGTTTCGACAGCGGCACAGGCCTCGATGGCCAGGCCGAGCGCTGCATGCAAGCGGCCGCGCTGGTGCAGGCCTGTGAGTCGCTGACGATCGCGCCGCAGTGCTGGCTGTTCAGCCGTGGCGCTGCCGAGCACCTGCACAGCGCCGACACCGCCGCTGAGGTTGCGGCCATCGGCGACGCCGCCTTGTGGGGCTTTGGCCGTACCCTGGCCAACGAATCTCCGCACTGTCGTATTCGCCTGCTCGATCTGGCCCACGCGGCAGCGGTCGAGCTGGCGGTACCCGCGTTGTTGCACGCCGACAGCGAAACCGAGCTGGCCCTGGATGCCGAAGGCCGTCGCTACGTGCCGCGCCTGCGCGTGCTGGCCGACCAGCCGCGCCGCGCAGTGGACGATGCGCAGTGGGTGTGCCTGGGCTTTGACCTGCCGGGCCAGCTGCGCAACCTGCGCTGGGAAGTGCGCGAGCCGCGTCAACCGGCGGCGGATGAGCTGGACATTCAGGTGCGCGCGACGGGCCTTAACTTCCGTGACGTGATGTTCGCCCTCGGCCTGCTGTCGGATGAAGCCATCGAAAACGGCTTCTCCGGCCCTACCCTGGGCTTCGAATTTGCCGGTGTGGTGCAAGGCAAAGGCGCCGAGGCAGTGGGCGACTTCGCCCCGGGTGACCGTGTGGTGGGCTTTGGCCCCTGCAGCTTCGCCAACCGCCTGGTCACCAACGCCAACGCCGTTGCACGCATCCCTGAAGGGATGTCGTTCGAAGCGGCGGCGACCATTCCGAGTACCTTCTTCACCGTGTACTACGCGCTGCATCACCTGGCGCGCCTGGAGCCGGGCGAGAAGGTGCTGATCCACGGTGCTGCCGGTGGCGTGGGCATCGCTGCCATCCAGATCGCCAAATGGCTGGGCGCAGAAATTCACGCCACCGCAGGCAGCGACGAGAAGCGCGACTTCCTGCGCCTGCTGGGCGTCAGCCACATCTACGACTCCCGTTCGCTGGCTTATGCCGATCAGGTACTGGCAGCCACCGGTGGGCGTGGCGTGGACGTGGTGCTCAATTCGCTGGCCGGTGAGGCCATCAACCGCAACCTGCAAGTGTTGAAGCCGTTTGGTCGCTTCCTGGAGTTGGGCAAGCGCGACTTCTACCAGAACACCCGTATCGGCTTGCGCCCGTTCCGCAACAACATCAGCTATTTCGGTATCGACGCTGACCAATTGATGAGCGAGCGCCCAGCGCTCACCCGCCGCCTGTTCGCCGAAATGATGGAGCTGTTCGAGCAGGGCATTCTGCATCCGTTGCCGTTCCGCGAGTTCGACGCCAACCAGGTGGTCGAGGCCTACCGTTACATGCAGCAGGCGCGGCAGATTGGCAAGGTCGTGGTGACTTACGCCAACCCCATCCAGCAAACCGTCGACACCCGTGTGCAGCCGGTGCGGGCACTGCAGCTTGCCAACGATGCCAGCTACCTGGTCACTGGCGGCCTGGGTGGCTTTGGCTTGCGTACTGCGCAGTGGCTGATCGACAAAGGTGCCCGTCACCTGGTGTTGCTGGGCCGTCGTGGCCCGGCCAGTGAAGAGGCCCAGCCGCAACTGGCGTTGTGGCACGCCCAAGGTATCGATGTGCAGGCCGTGGCGTGCGACATCACCGACCGTGAGCAACTGCGCGGGGTGTTCGATCGCATCGCCGCCAGCCCATGGCCACTGCGTGGCCTGGTGCATGCCGCGACGGTGATTGACGATAGCCTGATCCGCAACCTTGACGGCGAGCAGTTGCGTCGCGTGCTGGAGCCAAAGGCCAAGGGCGCGCAGTACCTGCATGAGCTGGCCCAGGGCCTGGCGCTGGACTTCTTCGTGATGTTCTCCTCGGCCACCACCTTGTTCGGCAACCCCGGGCAGGCCAACTACGTGGCGGCCAACCACTGGCTTGAAGCCCTTGCGCGGCACCGTCGTGCTCAGGGCCAGGCAGCCACCGCCGTGCTGTGGGGCGCCATCGACGATGTCGGCTTCCTGGCGCGCAACAGCCAGATCAAGGACGCCCTGCAGAGCCGCATGGGGGGCTCGGCGCTGCGGGCCGAGGCTGCCTTGGCACAGCTTGAGGCCATGCTGTTGCAGGGTGATAACGGCCATGGCGTGCTGGAGCTGGACTTCAAGGCGCTGGCGCGCTTCCTGCCGAGCGCCACTACACCGCGCTTCAGCGAACTGGCCCGCGCCTATGGCGGCGACCATGAGGATGAAGGTGGTGGTGAAGACATCCAGCGCATGCTGGAGGAGCTTGACGATGGCGAACTGCTCGAACGCTTCGTAGACATGCTCAAGCACGAGGTGTGCGAGATTTTGCGCTTGCCGCCGGCACGCCTGGATGCCCAGCGCCCGCTGCAGGAAATGGGGCTCGACTCGTTGATGAGCGTCGAGTTGGTGGTGGCGCTGGAAGAGCGTTTCGGTATTCGCCTGCCGGTGATGGAGCTGAGTGACAGCTCCAGCATCGACAAGCTTGCCGCACGCTTGCTGGAGCTGCTGCGCGGTGAAGCGGGCAGCGGCGAAGAGCAACTGGCGCAGAATGTGCTTGCCCGCCATGGCAGCGAGCACAGTGCCGAAGAGTTGGCGCAGTTGAACGCAGCCTTGGCCGACAGCAACGCGGCACCCAACCGATTGATTGATTAAGAGTGCCAGATGACAGCCAGAACCCCGACCGGCCTTGGTGGCGATGCCAAGCAACGCCTGATCCAGCAAGCCCTCGCCCGGCGCCGCAATGCGGCCGAGGGCGAGCAGGGCGCTACCCTGGAGCAGGTGCAGCAGGCTGCCCTGAAGGTGCCCGAGGCGCACTATCGCTTTGATCAGCACCCGGGGTACCAGCAACTGCGGGTAATCCAGCAAAGCGCCATGCAACTGGGCGTGAGCAACCCGTTCTTCCGTATGCACCAGGGGACCGCCGGTGCCCAGACGCAGATTGGCGAGCGCGAGTTTCTCAACTTTGCCAGTTACAACTACCTGGGCTACTCCGGCCACCCGACCGTGGCCGAAGCGGCCAAGGCGGCGATCGACCGCTACGGCACCTCGGTGTCGGCCAGCCGCCCGGTTTCTGGCGACCGCCCGCTGCACCGCGAGCTCGAGCGCGAGCTGGCGCGCCTGTACGAGGTGGACGATGCGGTGGTGATGGTCAGCGGCCATGCCACCAACGTCACCACCATCGGCTACCTGTTCGGGCCACGCGACCTGGTGGTGCATGACGAGCTGATTCACAACAGCGTGTTGCAGGGTATTCAGCTGTCGGGTGCCCGCCGTCTGAGTTTTGCCCACAACGACTGGCAGGCGCTGGACCGCCTGCTGGGCGAGCAGCGCCAGCACTTCGAGCGGGTGCTGGTGGTGGTGGAAGGCATCTACAGCATGGACGGCGACTACCCCGAGCTACCCCGGTTCGTCGAGCTCAAGCATAAGCACAAGGTTTTCCTGATGGTGGATGAAGCTCATTCGCTGGGGGTGATGGGTGCGACGGGCAAAGGTATTCGCGAGCATTATGGGTTGGCTGGCGATGACGTCGACATCTGGATGGGGACCTTGAGCAAGACCCTGGCCAGTTGCGGCGGGTACATTGCGGGCCGCACGGCACTGATCGAGCACCTGAAGTTTCTGGCGCCGGGCTTCTTGTACAGTGTTGGCATGCCGCCGGCGGTCACGGCCTCTGCGTTGGCAGCGTTGAAGCTGCTGGCTGCAGACAGCGAGCGGGTAGCGCAAGTGCAGGCGCGAGGGGAGCTGTTCCTGCGCCTGGCGCGTGAAGCTGGGCTGGACACGGCGACCAGTACCGGGTTGGCGGTGATCCCGGTGATTACCGGCAGTTCATTCAAGGCCGGCCGCTTGTCCAGCGCCCTGTTCGAGCGTGGCATCAATGCCCAGCCGATTTTGTACCCGGCGGTGCCAGAGCATTCGGCGCGGGTGCGGTTTTTTGTGTCGTGCGAGCATACCGAAGAGCAGATCAGGCATACCGTTGCGGTGGTGGCGGAGGAGATGGCGCGGCTGGGGTGATGGCCACGCCTACAGCCAGATGGCATCCCAGTGTGGGTATTCGCCGACATTGGGTGCCAGGCCTGCCCTGACCGGGTTGGCAATGATGTAGCGAGCGGCGTTGAGCAGGTCATCATCCTTGCGCATGGCGCGATCGCAGTAGCCCGCCTGCCAGATGGGGTTGTCTGTTACACCGGCCTTGTGCAAGGCAAGGCTGGACCTTGATTTGAAGCGGCGCATCAACGTGGCCAGCGTCACCTGTTTCAGTTCTATCAGCCAATGCACATGGTCGGGCATGACCACCCACGCCAGCGTGGCGCAGCTGTTTTCCCGGTCTGCCTGGCGCAAGTGATTGACCACCAGCCTGGCCAGGTTGAAGTTGTGAAACAGTGGGCGACGCTGGTGGGTGACGGTTGTCAGCATGTATAGCCTGCCGGGGTGTGAAACCCGATGGCGGCGCAGATGGTGGGCATGGGCGTAGTGCATGTGGTCATCCTTGAAGGCTTCGATAGTTCGAGCCAGCGTAGACGCCCTCATGATGCCAGCAGCGATTCAACCATTGCAGAATGTGCCCACCGACCAGGGGGGACGGTGATTGGCCAGGGATATTGGCCCGCAGGCCAGGCCCTTTCGCGGGTAAACCCGCTCCTACGACGGCGTATGTCCGACCACCGATGCGTTTTCACCCTCCGTGTAGGAGCGGGTTCACCCGCGAATACGGTGGCGGCAGCAACGGTGACCGGCCAGGGATATTGGCCAGCAGGCCCGGCCCTTTCGCGGGTAAACCCGCTCCTATGTATGGACTCGCCCACACTGTCTAGCTGCTTTTTTGAACATAGGAACCCGGTTGCATCTATGTATCAGGCCTGTTCGAGGAAGCTTTTTGCTTCTGGCCAACAT
>NZ_JADDRH010000016.1:0-126346 GCF_044904505.1 Pseudomonas sp. 3HC3 | reverse complement strand
TCAGTGGAAGACAGGGAATCGTGTTTCGAACTATGCTTTTTCATGGTCTCGCCCTCGCTGCCGTTGGCTTCTTCGAACACCACCGTGGCACTGTGATGCCTCGGCGGGGGCGAGTCCATCGATTACAGGATGGCCGCAGGCCCAAACATTGTGCCCCCCTGTGGGAGCGGGCGTGCCCGCGAAGAGGCCGGTACAGGCCACAATCAAGCTCAGTGCTGCTCGCCAGCCCGCTTCAGCAGCTTCTTGCATCGATCCGACAAATGCACCACGCGCAAATGCTTGCCCGCCTTGGCATAGCGCTCGCGCAGGGTTTTCAGCGCCGCAACCGCCGAATAATCGACAAAGCTCAAATGCTGGCAATCCAGCGTGACCTGGTCCGGGTCCCCGGCCGTGTCGAACTGGTTGAGGAACGAGGTGGTCGAGGCGAAGAACAGCGTGCCATGTAACTGATAACGCTTGCCGCCCCCCGCGTCCTCATGGGTGTCGGCATACAGCTCGCGCGCATGCTGCCAGGCAAAGTTGAGCGCCGCGATGATGATACCGAACAGCACCGCCATGGCCAGGTCAGTGAACACCGTGACCACGGTCACCGCAATGATCGCCAGCACATCATTCACCGGCACCTTGTGCAACACCCGCAACGACGCCCAGGCAAAGGTCTGCTGGGCCACCACGAACATCACACCAACCAGCGCCGCCAGTGGAATACGCTCGATCAGCGGCGACAGGAACAGCACGAACAGCAGAATCATCACACCGGCTACTACACCCGACAACCGGCCCCGGCCATTGGAGCTGAGGTTGATCACCGTCTGCCCGATCATCGCGCAGCCGCCCATGCCGCCGCACAGGCCCGAGACCATGTTCGCAGCGCCCAGTGCCACACACTCGCGGTCCGGGAAGCCACGGCTCTCGGTGATTTCATCGGTCAGGTTGAGGGTGAGCAGGGTTTCCAGCAGGCCGACCATGGCCATCAGCACCGCGTAAGGAGCGATGATTTTCAGGGTTTCCAGATTCCAGGGCACATCCGGCAGGGCCAGCCCAGGCAGGCCACCGGCGATATGCGCCATGTCACCCAGGGTGCGGGTAGGCAGCCCGAGCACGTACACCAACAGGCCGACACCGAGGATCGCCACCAGAGCCGGCGGCACCGCGCGGGTCAGTTTCGGCAGCACATAAACCACCGCCATGGTCAGCGCCACCAGGCCGATCATCAGGTACAGCGGCGTGCCACTGAGCCAGTGTTCGCCGTCCTTGAAATGCTCCAGCTGGGCCATGGCGATGACGATGGCCAGGCCGTTTACGAAGCCGAGCATGACCGGGTATGGCACCAAGCGCACCAGCTTGCCCAAGCGCAGCACGCCAAACAGGATCATTACCACGCCACCCAGCAGCACCGTCGCCAGCAGATACTGCGCGCCGTGCTGCACCACCAGCGCGACGATCACCACCGCCATCGAGCCAGCAGCGCCGGAGATCATCCCCGGCCGCCCGCCGAACAGCGCCGTCAGGGTACAAATGATGAACGCGCCATACAGGCCCATCAGCGGGTTGAGGTGGGCCACCAGGGCAAAGGCGATGCACTCGGGGACCAAGGCGAACGAGGTGGTGAGGCCGGCGAGCAGGTCGGCGCGTAGTCGGGCGGGCTTCATGGGCTTCCTGTGGTTAAGTCCGGAGGACGATTTAAAAACGAGGGGCGGGATGTTACGGAAATTGTCGGACAGCGGCCACCGCTCAACGCACACGCTGCATGTCCAGGCGCGCCGAACGGCCCAGATCCGGGTCGCTCAGGCGGCCGGATCGGCGCCGTCAGGTCTTCGGCATTCATCGCTTCGAAATCCTGTTCGACGCCCAGGGGCAAGGCACTGCGCCGCAACAGCATGCGCACCTGTTCCGGGGTAAGTGCCGGGTTGATCGACAGCATCGTCGCCACAGTGGCAGTCACCAAGGGTGTTGCGTACGACGTGCCGCAATGCGCAGCCTCGGCTGACACTGGGCGTATGCAGGCAGCAGCACTGACATCCACGCGCATGTCGATGTTGGAACTGTGGCGCTTGCGTAGCCGCTCATCGCCAGCCCGGAGCGCACCAGCGAATCGACCTCATCACCCTTCACATTGCGTGCCCCGACCCGGTGAATGCCCCAGCTCCAGTTCAACACCCGCTCACCGCAACGCTGCAGCTGCTTGATGCGCAGCGTATCCGCTGCAGCCTGCGCACCAAGACTGCAAAGCCATAACAGCAAGATCAGGACACCCTTCATGCAGCACCCCACGTGCTCCCTGTGAATGCGACTTACGGAGCACCTCAAAGGTTCACCTGTGACTGGCAACTGCCTGGTCGCGGGCGAGCCATTCGGCCATGGAAGTATCCTCCAACGCGTACTCGCCACGATTGGCCTTCCATACCAGCTCCTTGTCGCGCAGGGCATCAAGGGCCTTCTGTACGTTTGCCGTGTTGACGTTGGCTACCGCCTGGGCCTGCTCCAGCTTGCGGCTGACCTCAACCAGGGTTTGCTCGGTAAACGGGGAAAACGGCTGCCGGCCCAGCGTGCGCTCGGCCATGACCTCCAGCACTGCCTGCTGCAACGGCGTAAGTTCGTTCCAAGCGCTTTCGTAGTCACTCCACACCCCGGCTTGATGATTCAGCGCCCCATTGCGCAGCAGTTCACCCAGGTTGCCCGCCTCACCCAGGCCGACGCTAACTTCGGCCAACAGTTTGTTGAGCATTTCCGGGCGCCGGCCGACCAACTCGAACGCGTATGCCAGGTCCTCTACCTTGAACTGGTTACTGTCGGCCAGCCGACGGTTCCACAAGGCGGTGATGAATTCGACATATTCACGCCCCAGCAACGGAAAGGGCGTGATGCTGGCACCAAAGAATGGCTGCTTGCTCTTGAGTACCAGGTTGGCCAGCTTGTCGCGACTAGAGCCCGTGAACACCAGGCGCAAGCCGTCCGGACGGTCGCCACGGTTAAGGTGGTCACGCGCGGCTTTCAGCGCGAACATCGCATTGAGGCCATCTTCGCTGTTAAGGGCGTGCTGAGCCTCGTCGATGATCAGCACTACCAGCTGCCCTGACACTTGATGCAACACGGCAAGCGCCTGGGCCAGGGTAGTACCCGCAGGCAGTTGCGGGCGGGTGAAATCCCAGCTCAGGGTGCGCAGCAGGTTGATCTTGTCGATACCGGCCTTTTTCGCAGTCCTGGCCAGCGCACCTTCGAATCTGGCCAGTGCAGTACCGATGGCGCCACTGATGAGCTGCGCAGGGGCGGCGTCGCGATCCGACCACAGGTCGACGTAAACCGGTAGCCAGCCGCGCTGTATGCATTCCGGTATGAAGTCGTTGTTGAGGAAGGTGCTCTTGCCCGTACGCCGCGGCGCGGCCAGGAACATGCCCGAGCTGTAATCGACCAATGACTCGCCGGCCAAGTCTTGGGCCAGTGCGTTGGCCAAGTGATTACGGCGCAGGAGCGGGCGGACGGGAGACATGCAATTAACCTCAATTATCTTGCCTACTATAATTTATAGCCTACAAGATAAATCAGGATAAAACGACCCTCTGCAACAGTGCCGGCGTGATCCAGATCCGGCAAAAAGTCAGCAAGTTTGCCATCATGTTGGTTTCACCTGCGGAGATCATGGACATGCCGCTACGCCCCCTTTTCGCCTCCCTGTTGCTGGCCGCCAGCCTCACTGCCCATGCCGCCACCGAGGTGTTGCCACTTCAGCATCGCAGCAGTGCCGAATTGCTACCCGCCCTGCAGGCATTCATCGGCAAGGACGGCACGGTCAGCGCCTTCGAGAACAAACTGATCGTCAACGCCAGCCCCGAGCGCATTGACGACCTGCGCGCCCTGCTGCAACAGCTGGATACCGCGCCCAAACGCCTGCTGATCAGCGTCGACAACAATGACAGCAACTTCCAGGACAACCGCGGCAACGCACGCGTCATTCACTACGGCACCCGCAACCGCGACGGCGGCATGCAGCAGGTACAAGCCAGCGAAGGGCAACCGGCACTGATCCAGGTTGGCCAGAGCATCCCCATTACCAGCACCAGCACAGACGGCTATGGGCGAATTCAAAGCAACACCGAATACCGCAACGTGACCCAAGGCTTCTACGTGACCCCCAGCCTGAGCGGTGAAACGGTTCGTCTGCAAATAAGCAGCAATAATGACCGCATCAGCGAGGAACGTGCAGATGTAGTGAAAGTACAAAGTACCGACACGACCGTCACTGGCAAGCTCGGCGAGTGGATCACCCTGGCGGGGTTCAACCAGCAGAGCCAAGCCGACCGTAGCGCGTCAAGCCATACATACAGCACCCAACGGGGTGAAAACATGACATTGCGTGTCAAAGTCGACCTTGTTGACTGATCCCAGGCAATTCAAGGCTTCGACCAAAGGCCTTCAAACTGACTGCCAAGTCGCATTAGACCAAAGATGTAGTAACCATAAAAAAGCACTACAAAACATTTGACAGGGTCTTTTTCCCAAGGGCATGATGACCTCGCTCCCGCTAATCAGGGGCCCTGGCAAGGGCCTTCGGGGCGCGCTCCTTCCACCCTTGGAGGCGCCTCGTGTCTATTCGGCCCACAAGGCGCGTTCGACGGGATTGCGACTGCAACGAAGAAGTTGTCCCGAGGGACGGAAGCGCATCACCGCAGTACTGGCAATCGCGTAGCACCGCAGCAAGGCAGCCACGAGCCGACCTGCCGGAGCACACCTTCGCCTGGCCTGCCCAACCTTCCCCTTCGAGCCTTCGCGTTCGCCGCCGCAACCTGCGAACAGGACAGCCGCCAGGCACCTGATCTGCCCAGAGCATCAGCACAATTAACCCAAGATCGATGCGACGAGGTTTATTTCCATGGCACTGACACGCGAACAGCAAATTGCAGCCCTCGAGAAAGACTGGGCCGAGAACCCGCGCTGGAAAGGCGTGACCCGTACCTACACCGCCGCTGATGTCGTTCGCCTGCGTGGCTCCGTGCAACCTGAGCACACCTTTGCCCGCCAGGGTGCAGAAAAACTGTGGAAGCTGGTCACCGAAGGTGCCCACCCGTCCTTCCGCCCAGAAAAAGATTTCGTCAACTGCATGGGCGCCCTGACTGGCGGCCAGGCGGTACAACAGGTCAAGGCCGGCATCCAGGCCATCTACCTGTCCGGCTGGCAGGTTGCCGCCGACAACAACTCGGCCGAGTCGATGTACCCTGACCAGTCGCTGTACCCGGTCGATTCGGTACCGACCGTGGTCAAACGCATCAACAACTCGTTCCGCCGCGCCGACCAGATCCAGTGGAAAGCCGGCAAGAACCCGGGCGACGAAGGCTACATCGACTACTTCGCGCCAATCGTGGCTGACGCCGAAGCCGGTTTCGGTGGCGTGCTGAACGCCTACGAGCTGATGAAGAACATGATCGAAGCAGGCGCCGCCGGCGTGCACTTCGAAGACCAGCTGGCCTCGGTAAAAAAATGCGGCCACATGGGTGGCAAGGTACTGGTACCCACCCAGGAAGCCGTACAGAAGCTGGTGGCAGCGCGCCTGGCCGCTGACGTGTCGGGTGTACCGACCATCATCCTGGCCCGTACCGACGCCAACGCCGCCGACCTGCTGACCAGCGACTGCGACCCGTACGACCAGCCGTTCGTGATTGGCGAGCGTACTCGCGAAGGCTTCTACAAGGTCCGCGCCGGCCTCGACCAGGCCATTGCCCGCGGCCTTGCCTACGCCCCGTACGCCGACCTGATCTGGTGTGAAACCGCCAAGCCGGACCTGGACGAAGCCCGCCGCTTCGCCGAGGCGATCAAGAAGGAGTACCCGGACCAGATCCTGTCCTACAACTGCTCGCCTTCCTTCAACTGGAAGAAAAACCTGGACGACGCCACCATCGCCAAGTTCCAGCGCGAACTGTCGGCCATGGGTTACAAGCATCAGTTCATCACCCTGGCCGGCATCCACAACATGTGGCACGGCATGTTCAACCTGGCGCACGACTACGCCCGCAACGACATGACCGCCTACGTGAAGCTGCAGGAGCAGGAATTCGCTGACGCCAGCAAGGGCTACACCTTCGTGGCGCACCAGCAGGAAGTGGGCACTGGCTACTTCGACGACATGACCACCGTGATCCAGGGTGGCGCATCGTCGGTGACCGCGCTGACCGGTTCGACCGAGGAAGAGCAGTTCCACTGATAGTGGGTTGCCGTTGAACAAAGGCCCGGGGCTTGTGAAAGCTCCGGGCCTTTGTTTTTACCCGAGAAAGGGCCGGGCCTGCTGGCCAATTTTCACCAGCCGTTCATCGTTGCCGCCGCTACCGTATTCGCGGGTAAACCCACTCCTACACTGATCGGGAGGGGACACACATCGGTGATTGGGCGCAGGCCGCTGCAGGAGCGGGTTTACCCGCGAAAGGGCCGGTACAGGCCACAACAAAACCCCGGATCAGGGCTATGCTTGTGGCAGCCCAGCAGCAAGGACCGCCCATGCCTCGTCCAAGCCACCTGATGATTCTCGCCCTGACCGCCGCTGCCCTCTATATATACGCACTGGCCAGCGACAACACCCTGCTCGCCCTCATGGCCAAACCCATCCCGGTGCTGGCCTTGATTGCCTGGCTGCGCAACACCCCGGTCTCGCCTTATCGCACATGGATCTCGATCGGCCTGGGCTTCTCGGTACTCGGCGACTTCCTGCTGGCCATCCCTGCGGACCTGTTCGTGTTTGGCCTGGTCGCCTTCCTATGCGCCCACCTGGCCTACCTGCGCGCCTATTGCGGCATTACCCTGTGCCCAGCCTTGCCTGCGCTGGCATTCAGCGCCATCGCTGGCATCACACTGCTAGGCGTGCTGACCAGCCATGGCCTCGGCCCGCTGCTGATCCCGGTCACGCTGTACACCTTGGCCATCAGTGCGATGCTCTGGCGCGCCCTGGCCTGCAGCGGCCCGGCCGCGCTGGGTGCCGGCCTGTTCGTATTCTCGGACAGCCTGATCGGCATCGACCGCTTCGTCAGCCCGTTCGCCGCCGCACCGTACCTGATCATCCTCGCCTACTGGCTCGGCCAATGGGCCATCGCTTCATCAGTCGGTCATCGCTAAACCGATAAAGTATTGACCCAGAGCGGTGCGCGCAGTAGCGAAAGCTGCTAGAACAAGCGTTTTTTGCAATTGCAAGTAGGGGGAATCGCCAGATGAACTTTACAAGGCGCAGAACAGCCAAATTCGAAGGCAGCAGCTCAAATGATATTAATTATCATTACTGGCCTTACAATTCGTTACCCGCCGCAAGAAACATAATTAACAAAACCGCACGTAATGCCCGAATCTCAAGGCTCTCAGCCAGTTACGAACGGTTTTTGTACTTAATCCTACGAATAAATTTGCGACAGAAATTTTACTTGCACCAGGTTTACCCATAAAATCAGCGCGATTGATTCGGCTGCGACATTTGGTCACTGCATGTGCGACGCCAAGTCGCCGCTCTACACTTATTTCAGACTGCAGAGCTGGGTCTCTGTATAAGGATCTCTAGCATGTCCGATTCGGCAGGACTCATCGCCCACAACTGGGGCTTTGCCATCTTCCTCCTGGGTGTCGTCGGCCTGTGCGCCTTCATGCTCGGCCTGTCCAGCCTGCTCGGTAGCAAGGCTTGGGGCCGCGCCAAGAACGAACCCTTCGAATCCGGCATGCTGCCCGTCGGCAGCGCTCGCCTGCGCCTGTCCGCCAAATTCTATCTGGTCGCGATGTTGTTCGTGATCTTCGATATCGAAGCCCTCTTTCTCTTTGCATGGTCTGTGTCCGTCCGCGAAAGCGGCTGGACCGGATTCGTCGAAGCACTCGTTTTCATAGCAATTCTGTTGGCAGGTCTTGTCTACCTATGGCGCGTCGGGGCACTTGATTGGGCTCCCGAAGGTCGCCGCAAGCGGCAAGCGAAGCTGAAACAATGAGGCTTTGGCATGCAATACAATCTCACCAGAATCGATCCGGATGCGCCCAACGAGCAGTACCCGGTCGGTGAACGGGAAACCGTCACCGATCAACTGCTAGAGGACCAGGTCCACAAGAACATCTTCATGGGTAAACTTGAAGATGTGCTGCGTGGTGCGGTCAATTGGGGTCGCAAGAACTCCCTCTGGCCGTACAACTTCGGCCTGTCCTGTTGCTACGTGGAAATGACCACAGCCTTCACGGCACCCCACGACATCGCCCGCTTCGGCGCCGAAGTCATCCGGGCCTCGCCGCGGCAGGCCGACTTCATGGTCATTGCCGGTACCTGTTTCGTGAAAATGGCGCCGATCATCCAGCGCCTGTACGAGCAGATGCTCGAACCGAAATGGGTCATTTCCATGGGTTCGTGCGCCAACTCCGGCGGTATGTACGACATCTACTCGGTCGTTCAGGGGGTCGACAAGTTCCTCCCCGTGGACGTCTATGTGCCTGGCTGCCCGCCACGCCCTGAGGCTTTCCTGCAAGGCTTGATGCTGCTGCAGGAGTCGATTGGCCAAGAACGACGCCCGCTTTCCTGGGTTGTTGGTGATCAAGGTATTTACCGTGCCGAGATGCCAGCCCAGAAAGACCTGCGTCGTGAGCAGCGCATTGCAGTAACCAACCTGCGCAGCCCCGACGAAGTCTGATCCAGCGACCTGCCGCCCGCTCCGGAAGGAGCCGGCGGCCTGGCTTCATTCTTAACGTTGACCCAAAGCGACCGAGACCATGACAGCGGACAACGCTATTTTTATTCCGCCCTACAAGGCTGACGACCAGGATGTGGTCGTCGAACTGAACAACCGTTTTGGCGCCGAAGCATTCGTCGCCCAGGAAACCCGCACCGGCATGCCCGTGTTGTGGGTAAAACGCGCCCAGCTCAAAGAGGTGCTCAGCTTCCTGCGCGGCGTCGCCAAGCCTTACAGCATGCTGTACGACCTGCATGGCGTCGACGAGCGCCTGCGCACCCAGCGCCGTGGCCTGCCAGCCGCCGATTTCAGCGTGTTCTACCACCTGTTGTCGATCGAGCGTAACAGCGACGTGATGATCAAGGTGTCGCTCAGCGAAGGCGACCTGAACCTGCCGACCGTGACGGGCATCTGGCCAAACGCCAACTGGTACGAGCGCGAAGTCTGGGACATGTTCGGCATCGACTTTGCCGGCCACCCGCACCTCAGCCGTATCATGATGCCGCCGACCTGGGAAGGTCACCCGCTGCGCAAGGACTACCCTGCCCGTGCGACCGAGTTCGACCCCTACAGCCTGACCCTGGCCAAGCAGCAGCTTGAAGAGGAATCGGCACGCTTCAACCCGGAAGCCTGGGGCATGAAGCGTCAGGGCGCCAACGAGGACTACATGTTCCTCAACCTCGGCCCTAACCACCCTTCGGCGCACGGTGCGTTCCGTATCGTCCTGCAGCTGGACGGCGAAGAAATCGTCGACTGCGTACCGGACATCGGCTACCACCACCGTGGTGCCGAAAAAATGGCCGAGCGCCAGTCCTGGCACAGTTTCATCCCCTATACCGACCGTATCGATTACCTCGGCGGGGTGATGAACAACCTGCCGTACGTGCTTGCGGTCGAGAAGCTGGCCGGCATCCAGGTGCCGCAGAAGGTCGACGTGATTCGCATCATGCTGGCCGAGTTCTTCCGCATCACCAGCCACCTGCTGTTCCTGGGCACCTACATCCAGGACGTCGGCGCCATGACCCCGGTGTTCTTCACCTTCACCGACCGCCAGCGCGCCTACACCGTGATCGAAGCAATCACCGGTTTCCGCCTGCACCCGGCCTGGTACCGCATCGGTGGCGTCGCCCACGACCTGCCACGCGGCTGGGACAAGCTGGTCAAGGACTTTGTCGAGTGGCTGCCAAAGCGCCTCGACGAATACACCAAGGCCGCCCTGCAAAACAGCATCCTCAAGGGCCGTACCATCGGCGTCGCCGCGTACAACACCAAGGAAGCGCTGGAATGGGGCACCACCGGTGCAGGCCTGCGTGCCACCGGTTGCAACTTCGACCTGCGTAAAGCCCGCCCTTACTCCGGCTACGAAAACTTCGAATTCGAAGTACCGCTGGCCCACAACGGCGATGCCTACGATCGCTGCATGGTCCGTGTCGAGGAGATGCGTCAGAGTATCCGCATCATCGATCAGTGCCTGCGCAACATGCCGGAAGGCCCGTACAAGGCGGATCACCCGCTGACCACGCCGCCGCCGAAAGAGCGCACCCTGCAGCACATCGAAACCCTGATCACGCACTTCCTGCAAGTCTCGTGGGGCCCGGTCATGCCGGCCAACGAGTCGTTCCAGATGATCGAGGCGACCAAGGGCATCAACAGTTACTACCTGACGAGCGATGGCGGCACCATGAGCTACCGCACCCGGATCCGTACCCCGAGCTACCCGCACCTGCAGCAGATCCCTTCGGTGATCAAAGGCAGCATGGTCGCCGACCTCATTGCGTACCTGGGCAGTATCGACTTCGTTATGGCTGACGTGGACCGCTAAGCATGAACAGCACGCTTATCCAGACAGACCGTTTCGCCCTGAGCGAAACCGAGCGCTCGGCCATCGAGCACGAAATGCATCACTACGAGGACCCGCGCGCGGCGTCCATCGAAGCCCTGAAGATCGTCCAGAAGGAGCGTGGCTGGGTGCCGGACGGCGCCATCCACGCCATCGGCGAAGTGCTGGGCATTCCGGCCAGCGACGTCGAGGGTGTCGCAACCTTCTACAGCCAGATCTTCCGCCAGCCGGTCGGCCGCCACATCATCCGCGTGTGCGACAGCATGGTCTGCTACATCGGCGGCCATGAGTCGGTCGTCAGCCAGATCCAGAGCGAACTGGGCATCGGCCTCGGCCAGACCACCGCCGACGGTCGGTTCACCCTGCTGCCCGTGTGCTGCCTGGGCAACTGCGACAAGGCACCGGCCCTGATGATCGACGATGACACCTTTGGCGACGTGCAGCCGGCTGGCGTTTCCAAACTGCTGGAGGGTTACGTATGACCATTACTTCCTTCGGCCCGGCCAACCGCATCGCGCGCTCGGCCGAAACCCACCCGCTGACCTGGCGCCTGCGTGACGACGGCGAGCCGGTCTGGCTGGCCGAGTACGAATCGAAGAACGGCTACGCCGCAGCCCGCAAGGCGCTGGCGCAAATGTCCACCGACGATATCGTGCAAAGCGTCAAGGACTCCGGCCTCAAGGGCCGTGGCGGTGCAGGCTTCCCCACTGGCGTGAAGTGGGGCCTGATGCCCAAAGACGAATCCATGAACATCCGCTACCTGCTGTGCAACGCGGACGAAATGGAGCCGAACACCTGGAAGGACCGCATGCTGATGGAGCAACAGCCCCATCTGCTGGTCGAGGGCATGCTGATCAGCGCCCGCGCCCTGAAGGCCTACCGCGGCTACATCTTCCTGCGAGGCGAATACACCACCGCAGCAAAAAACCTCAACCGCGCCATCGATGAAGCCAAGGCCGCCGGCCTGCTGGGCAAGAATATCCTGGGCAGCGGTTTTGATTTCGAGCTGTTCGTGCACACCGGTGCCGGCCGCTACATCTGCGGTGAAGAAACCGCGCTGATCAACTCGCTGGAAGGCCGCCGCGCCAACCCGCGCTCCAAGCCGCCCTTCCCTGCCGCCGTTGGCGTGTGGGGCAAGCCGACCTGCGTGAACAACGTCGAAACCCTGTGCAACGTCCCGGCCATCGTCGCCAACGGCAACGACTGGTACAAGTCGCTGGCCCGCGAAGGCAGCGAAGACCATGGCACCAAGCTGATGGGCTTCTCCGGCAAGGTGAAGAACCCAGGCCTGTGGGAACTGCCATTCGGCGTTACCGCGCGCGAACTGTTCGAAGACTACGCCGGTGGCATGCGCGATGGCTTCAAGCTCAAGTGCTGGCAGCCAGGCGGCGCCGGTACCGGCTTCCTGCTGCCCGAGCACCTCGATGCACAAATGTACGCCGGTGGCATCGCCAAGGTCGGCACCCGTATGGGTACTGGCCTGGCCATGGCGGTCGACGACAGCATCAACATGGTGTCGCTGCTGCGCAACATGGAAGAGTTCTTCGCCCGCGAATCGTGCGGCTGGTGTACCCCATGCCGTGACGGCCTGCCGTGGAGCGTGAAGATGCTGCGTGCACTGGAAAGAGGCCAGGGCCGCGCCGAAGACATCGAGACCCTGCTGGGGCTGGTCAACTTCCTTGGCCCAGGCCGCACCTTCTGTGCTCACGCACCAGGTGCCGTCGAGCCGCTGGGCAGTGCCATCAAATACTTCCGCTCGGAGTTCGAGGCCGGTGTGGCGCCAGAAAGCGCTGCAACCCTGCGCCCCGACCTGGCGAAGCCGATCGTGGTCGGCGCATAACAAGATGATTAGGCGGGTGGTCCGTGCCACTCGCCAGCTTGCCGGCAGGCCCGAGCAATCGAGGCGTGTCGCAAGCTCACCGATTTCCATTAGCCACGCCCGCTCACGCGGGCCAACGAAGAACTTTGAACAATGGCCACTATCCACGTAGACGGCAAAGCGCTCGAAGTCAACGGTGCAGACAACCTGTTACAGGCATGTCTGTCACTCGGCCTCGACATCCCTTATTTCTGCTGGCACCCGGCGCTTGGTAGCGTTGGTGCCTGCCGGCAGTGCGCAGTCAAGCAGTACACCGACGAGAACGACACCCGTGGTCGTATCGTCATGTCCTGCATGACCCCTGCTTCCGACGGCACCTGGATCTCCATCGACGATGAAGAGTCGAAGGCGTTCCGCGCCAGCGTCGTCGAATGGCTGATGACCAACCACCCGCACGACTGCCCGGTGTGCGAGGAAGGCGGTCACTGCCACCTGCAGGACATGACGGTAATGACCGGCCACAACGAGCGCCGCTACCGTTTCACCAAGCGTACCCACCAGAACCAGGACCTCGGCCCGTTCATCGCCCATGAGATGAACCGCTGCATCGCCTGCTACCGCTGCGTGCGCTACTACAAGGACTACGCCGGTGGTACCGACCTGGGCGTCTACGGCGCCCACGACAACGTGTACTTCGGCCGCGTCGAAGACGGTGTGCTGGAAAGCGAGTTCTCCGGCAACCTGACCGAGGTCTGCCCGACCGGCGTATTCACCGACAAGACCCACTCCGAGCGCTACAACCGCAAGTGGGACATGCAGTTCGCCCCAAGCATCTGCCATGGCTGCTCCAGTGGCTGCAACATCAGCCCGGGTGAGCGCTACGGCGAACTGCGCCGTATCGAAAACCGCTTCAACGGTTCGGTCAACCAGTACTTCCTGTGCGACCGCGGCCGCTTCGGCTACGGCTACGTCAACCGCAAGGACCGCCCGCGCCAGCCACAACTGGCCGACGGCACCAAGCTGGGCCTGGACGCCGCCCTGGACAAGGCCGCCGACCTGCTACGCGGCCGTACCATCGTCGGTATCGGCTCGCCACGCGCCAGCCTCGAAAGCAACTACGGCCTGCGTGAGCTGGTCGGCGCCGAGTATTTCTACTCGGGCATGGAAGCTGGCGAACTGGCCCGCGTACGCCTGGCACTGAACGTGCTGAACAACAGCCCGCTGCCAGTACCGACCCTGCGCGACATCGAAGACCACGACGCCGTGTTCGTGCTCGGTGAAGACCTGACCCAGACCGCTGCCCGCGTTGCCCTGGCCGTACGCCAGGCCACCAAAGGCAAGGCCGAGGCCATGGCCGAAGCGATGAAAGTGCAGCCTTGGCTCGACGCTGCTGTGAAGAACATTGGCCAGCACGCGCTGTACCCACTGTTCATCGCGTCCCTGGCTGAAACCAAGCTGGACGACGTCGCCGAAGAATGCGTACACGCCGCCCCAGCCGACCTGGCCCGCATCGGTTTCGCCGTGGCCCACGCCATCGACCCGAGCGCCCCTGCCGTCGCCGGCCTGGACGCCGAAGCCAAGGCCCTGGCCCAGCGCATCGCCGACGCCCTGGTCGCCGCCAAGCGCCCACTGGTCGTTGCCGGTACGTCGCTGGCCGATCCAGCGCTGATCGAAGCCGCCGCTAACATCGCCAAGGCCCTGAAGCTGCGCGAGAAAAACGGCTCGCTGAGCCTGGTGGTACCTGAGGCCAACAGCCTTGGCCTGGCCATGCTCGGTGGCGAGTCGGTCGATGCCGCGCTGGACGCGGTCATCAGCGGCAAGGCCGATGCCATCGTGGTGCTGGAAAACGACCTGTACGCCCGCGTACCGGCCGCCAAGGTCGATGCAGCCCTGGCTGCGGCCAAGGTGGTGATCGTTGCCGACCACTCCAAAACTGCCACCGTCGACCGCGCCCACCTGGTGCTGCCGGCCGCCTCGTTCGCCGAGGGTGACGGTACCCTGGTCAGCCAGGAAGGCCGTGCCCAGCGCTTCTTCCAGGTGTTCGACCCGCAGTACCTGGACAGCAGCATCCAGATCCACGAAGGCTGGCGCTGGATGCATGCCCTGCGTGCCACCCTGCTGAACAAGCCGGTCGACTGGACCCAGCTGGACCACGTCACCAGCGCCTGCGCCGAAGCCGCTCCGCAACTGGCCGGCATCGTCAACGCCGCGCCAAGCGCCGCGTTCCGCATCAAGGGCATGAAACTGGCCCGTGAGCCGCTGCGATACTCCGGCCGCACTGCCATGCGCGCCAACATCAGCGTGCACGAGCCACGCACCCCGCAAGACAAGGACACCGCGTTCGCCTTCTCCATGGAAGGCTACTCGGGTTCGGCCGAACCGCGCCAGCAGGTGCCGTTCGCCTGGTCGCCGGGCTGGAACTCGCCGCAAGCCTGGAACAAGTTCCAGGACGAGGTCGGTGGCCACCTGCGTGCCGGTGACCCGGGCGTGCGCCTGATCGAATCGCAAGGCGACCGCCTGAACTGGTTCAACGCCATTCCGGGTGCCTTCAACCCGGCCCGTGGCACCTGGACTGCCGTGCCGTTCTTCCACCTGTTCGGCAGCGAAGAAAGCTCCTCGCGCGCCGCTCCGGTTCAAGAACGCATCCCGGCTGCCTACGTGGCCCTGGCCAAGTCCGAAGCCGACCGCCTGGGCGTCAACGAGGGTGCCCTGCTGAGCCTGAACGTCGCCGGTGTCGCCCTGCGCCTGCCGCTGCGTATCAATGAAGAGCTGGGCGCAGGCCTGGTCGCGTTGCCGAAAGGCCTGGCTGGCATTCCGCCTGCCATCTTCGGTGCATCCGTCGAAGGTCTGCAGGAGGCAGCACAATGAGCTGGTTCACCCCCGAAGTGATCGATGTGATCCTCACCGTACTGCGGGCCATCGTGGTCCTGCTGGCGGTGGTGGTCTGCGGCGCGCTGCTCAGCTTCGTCGAGCGGCGCCTGCTGGGCTGGTGGCAGGACCGTTACGGTCCGAACCGCGTCGGCCCGTTCGGCATGTTCCAGATCGCTGCCGACATGCTGAAGATGTTCTTCAAGGAAGACTGGAACCCGCCCTTCGTCGACCGCGTGATCTTCACCCTGGCACCGGTAGTGGCCATGAGCGCCCTGCTGATCGCCTTCGTGGTCATCCCGATCACCCCGACCTGGGGCGTTGCCGACCTGAACATCGGCCTGCTGTTCTTCTTCGCCATGGCCGGCCTGTCGGTCTACGCAGTGCTGTTCGCCGGCTGGTCGTCGAACAACAAGTACGCCTTGCTGGGCAGCTTGCGTGCTTCGGCACAGACCGTGTCGTACGAAGTGTTCCTGGGCCTGGCGCTGATGGGCGTGGTGGTGCAGGTGGGCTCGTTCAACATGCGCGACATCGTTGAGTACCAGGCGCAGAACCTGTGGTTCATCATTCCGCAGTTCTTCGGCTTCTGCACCTTCTTCATCGCTGGCGTCGCCGTGACTCACCGTCACCCGTTCGACCAGCCGGAAGCAGAACAGGAACTGGCCGACGGCTACCACATCGAGTATGCCGGCATGAAGTGGGGCATGTTCTTTGTCGGTGAGTACATCGGCATCATCCTCATCTCGGCGCTGCTGGTAACCCTGTTCTTCGGTGGCTGGCACGGCCCGTTCGGCATCCTGCCGCAACTGTCGTTCCTGTGGTTCGCCCTGAAGACCGCGTTCTTCATCATGCTGTTCATCCTGCTGCGCGCCTCGATCCCGCGCCCACGCTATGACCAGGTGATGGACTTCAGCTGGAAGTTCTGCCTGCCGCTGACCCTGATCAATTTGCTGGTGACCGCTGCGATCGTGCTCTACAACACGCCAGCCGTCGCGGCCCAGTGAGGATTTGACCCATGTTCAAGTATATCGGCGACATCGTTAAGGGCACCGGCACCCAGCTGCGCAGCCTGGCAATGGTGTTCTCCCACGGGTTTCGCAAGCGCGACACCCTGCAGTACCCCGAAGAACCCGTGTACCTGCCGCCGCGCTACCGCGGCCGCATCGTCCTCACCCGCGACCCCGATGGCGAGGAGCGCTGTGTAGCGTGCAACCTCTGCGCTGTGGCCTGCCCGGTTGGCTGCATTTCGCTGCAGAAGGCCGAGACAGAGGACGGCCGCTGGTACCCGGAGTTCTTCCGCATCAACTTCTCGCGTTGCATTTTCTGCGGCCTGTGTGAAGAAGCGTGCCCGACCACCGCGATCCAGCTGACTCCGGATTTCGAAATGGCCGAGTTCAAGCGTCAGGACCTGGTGTACGAGAAAGAAGATCTGCTGATCTCCGGCCCCGGCAAGAACCCTGACTACAACTTCTACCGTGTTGCGGGTATGGCAATCGCTGGCAAGCCGAAGGGCTCTGCGCAGAACGAAGCCGAGCCGATCAACGTGAAGAGCTTGCTCCCATAAGGACAGAAAGATGGAATTCGCTTTCTACTTCGCATCCGGGATCGCCGTGGTCTCCACCCTTCGGGTGGTTACTGGCACCAACCCCGTGCACGCCTTGCTTTACCTGATCATTTCGCTGATTTCCGTGGCCATGATCTTCTTCGCCCTGGGTGCGCCGTTTGCCGGCGCCCTGGAAGTGATCGCCTACGCCGGCGCCATCATGGTGCTGTTCGTGTTCGTGGTGATGATGCTCAACCTCGGGCCGGCTTCGGTCGCCCAGGAACGGGGCTGGCTCAAGCCCGGTATCTGGGCAGGGCCGGTAATCCTCGGCACCCTGCTGCTGGCGGAGCTGCTGTACGTCCTGTTCGTCACCCCGAGTGGCGCCGGCATCAGCGGTACCACCGTGGGCCCGAAAGCAGTCGGCATCAGCCTGTTCGGCCCTTACCTGCTGGTGGTCGAACTGGCGTCGATGCTGCTGCTGGCTGCAGCCGTCACCGCCTTCCACCTGGGCCGCAACGAGGCGAAGGAGTAAATCATGGGTGCTATCCCTCTCGAGCATGGTCTGGCGGTCGCCGGCATCCTGTTCTGCTTAGGTCTGGTTGGCCTGATGGTCCGCCGCAACATCCTCTTCGTGCTCATGAGCCTGGAAGTCATGATGAACGCCTCTGCCCTGGCGTTCGTCGTCGCCGGTGCCCGTTGGGTCCAGCCCGACGGCCAGGTGATGTTCATTCTGGTGATCAGCCTGGCAGCCGCCGAGGCCAGCATTGGCCTGGCCATCCTGCTGCAGCTGTATCGCCGCTTCCACACTCTCGACATCGATGCTGCCAGTGAGATGCGCGGATGAACCTTCTCTTCCTGACTTTCGTCTTTCCCCTCATCGGCTTCCTGCTGCTGTCGTTCTCGCGCGGACGGTTCTCGGAGAACCTGTCCGCCCTGATCGGCGTCGGCTCGGTAGGCCTGTCGGCCGCCACGGCCGCTTACGTCATCTGGCAGTTCAACGTCGCCCCGCCTGAAGGCGGCGCGTACAGCCAGCTGCTGTGGCAGTGGATGTCGGTGGATGGCTTCGCGCCGAACTTCACCCTGTACCTGGACGGCCTGTCGGTCACCATGCTCGGCGTAGTGACCGGTGTCGGTTTCCTGATCCACCTGTTCGCGTCCTGGTACATGCGTGGCGAAGCCGGCTACTCGCGCTTCTTCTCGTACACCAACCTGTTCATCGCCAGCATGCTGTTCCTGATCCTCGGCGATAACCTGCTGTTCATCTACTTCGGCTGGGAAGGCGTGGGCCTGTGCTCGTACCTGTTGATCGGTTTCTACTACAGCAACCGCAACAACGGTAACGCGGCACTCAAGGCATTCATCGTCACCCGAATCGGCGACGTGTTCATGGCCATCGGCCTGTTCATCCTGTTCGCCCAGCTGGGCACCCTGAACGTGCAGGAACTGCTGGTGCTGGCACCGCAGAAGTTCCAGGCTGGCGACACCTGGATGGTGCTGGCCACGCTGATGCTGCTGGGTGGCGCGGTGGGTAAATCGGCCCAGCTGCCACTGCAGACCTGGCTGGCCGACGCGATGGCGGGCCCAACCCCGGTTTCGGCACTGATCCACGCCGCTACCATGGTAACCGCGGGCGTGTACCTGATCGCCCGTACCAACGGCCTGTTCCTGCTGGCGCCAGACATCCTGCACCTGGTAGGTGTGGTCGGTGGCGTGACCCTGGTACTGGCCGGCTTCGCCGCGCTGGTACAGACTGACATCAAGCGTATCCTCGCCTACTCGACCATGAGCCAGATCGGCTACATGTTCCTGGCCCTGGGCGTGGGTGCCTGGGACGCGGCAATCTTCCACCTGATGACCCACGCCTTCTTCAAGGCCCTGCTGTTCCTTGCCTCCGGCGCGGTGATCGTTGCCTGCCACCACGAGCAGAACATCTTCAAGATGGGCGGCCTGTGGAAGAAACTGCCGCTGGCCTATGCCAGCTTCGTGGTCGGTGGCGCTGCCTTGGCGGCCCTGCCGATCGTGACCGTGGGCTTCTACTCCAAGGACGAGATCCTCTGGGAAGCCTTTGCCAGCGGTAACACCGGCCTGCTGTATGCCGGCCTGGTTGGCGCGTTCATGACCTCGCTGTACACCTTCCGCCTGATCTTCATCGCCTTCCACGGCGAAGCCAAGACCGAAGCCCACGCTGGCCACGGCATCAGCCACTGGCTGCCGCTGGGCGTGCTGATCGTGCTGTCGACCTTCGTCGGCGCCTGGATCACCCCGCCGCTGGCGGGTGTGCTGCCGGAAAGCGCCGGCCATGCCGGTGGCGAAGCCAAGCACGCACTGGAGATCACCTCGGGTGCCATCGCCATCGCCGGTATCCTGCTGGCCGCCCTGCTGTTCCTGGGCAAGCGCCACTTCGTCAGCGCCGTAGCCAACAGTGGCATCGGTCGCGTCCTGTCGGCCTGGTGGTTCGCTGCCTGGGGCTTCGACTGGATCTACGACAAGCTTTTCGTCAAACCGTACCTGCTGATCAGCCACATCCTGCGCAAGGACCCGGTTGACCGCACCATCGGCCTGATTCCTCGGATGGCGCGTGGCGGCCACGTGGCCATGAGCAAGACCGAGACTGGCCAACTGCGCTGGTACACCGCCTCTATCGCCGTGGGTGCCGTGCTGGTGCTCGGTGCCGTGGTAGTGGCTGCGGTATGACTATGAATCTTGCGACTTTGCCAAAGGAAACCAACCCGTCATGATTTTGCCTTGGCTGATCCTGATCCCCTTCATCGGCGGCTTCCTGTGCTGGCTGGGTGAGCGCTTCGGCGCCACCCTGCCGCGCTGGATCGCGCTGCTGACCATGTCCCTGCTGCTTGGCATCGGCCTGTGGCTGTGGGGTACCGGTGACTACACCCTCGCTCCAGCCCCGGGCGCCGAACCGGCCTGGGCCCTGGAATACAAGCTCCAGTGGATCCAGCGCTTCGGCATCAGCATCCACCTGGCCCTTGACGGCCTGTCGCTGCTGATGATCCTGCTCACCGGCCTGCTCGGTGTGCTGTCGGTACTGTGTTCCTGGAAAGAGATCCAGCGCCACGTCGGGTTCTTCCACCTCAACCTGATGTGGATCCTCGGCGGCGTGGTCGGTGTGTTCCTGGCCCTGGACCTGTTCCTGTTCTTCTTCTTCTGGGAAATGATGCTGGTGCCGATGTACTTCCTCATCGCGCTCTGGGGTCACAGCTCGGCAGACGGCAAGAAGACCCGGATCTACGCGGCGACCAAGTTCTTCATCTTCACCCAGGCCAGCGGCCTGATCATGCTGGTGGCGATCCTGGGCCTGGTGCTGGTCAACTACAACACCACTGGCGTGCTCACCTTCAACTACAGCGACCTGCTCAAGGCCGAGCTGCCACCCGGTGTCGAGTACGTGCTGATGCTGGGCTTCTTCATCGCCTTCGCGGTGAAGCTGCCGGTGGTGCCGTTCCACTCCTGGCTGCCTGACGCTCACGCCCAGGCACCGACCGCAGGCTCGGTGGACCTGGCGGGTATCTTGCTGAAGACTGCAGCCTACGGCCTGCTGCGCTTCGCCCTGCCGCTGTTCCCGAACGCCTCGGCCGAGTTCGCGCCGATCGCCATGACCCTGGGCCTGATCGGTATCTTCTACGGTGCCTTCCTGGCCTTCGCACAAACCGACATCAAGCGCCTGATCGCCTTCTCCAGCGTCTCGCACATGGGCTTCGTGCTGATCGGTATCTACTCCGGCAGCCAGCAGGCCCTGCAAGGTGCGGTGATCCAGATGCTGGCCCACGGCCTGTCGGCTGCGGCGCTGTTCATCCTGTCCGGCCAGCTGTACGAGCGCCTGCACACCCGTGACATGCGTCAGATGGGTGGCCTGTGGCACCGCATCGCCTACCTGCCGGCCATCAGCCTGTTCTTCGCGGCGGCATCGCTGGGCCTGCCAGGCACCGGCAACTTCGTCGGCGAGTTCCTGATCCTGATCGGCAGCTTCGTGCATGTACCGTGGATCACCGTGATTGCCACCACCGGCCTGGTGTTCGGTTCTGTTTACTCGCTGATCATGATCCACCGTGCCTACTTCGGCCCGGCCAAGGCCGACACCGTGCTGGCCGGCATGGACGGTCGCGAACTGATCATGGTTCTGGGTCTGGCGGTATTGCTGATCCTGCTGGGCGTGTATCCGCAGCCGTTCCTCGACACCTCTGCCGCCACCATGAGTGGTGTGCAGCAGTGGCTCGGATCCGCTTTCACTCAACTCGCTTCGGCCCGGTAAGAGCGCTATGGAATTCACCACTCAACACTTCATCGCATTGGCGCCGATGCTGATCACCACCATCACCACGGTGGTGGTGATGCTGGCGATCGCCTGGAAGCGCAACCACTCGCAGACCTTCCTGCTGTCCACCGTGGGGCTGAACCTGGCCCTGCTGTCACTCCTGCCGGCGCTGAAGGTCGCGCCGCTGGCGGTCACCTCGCTGATCACCATCGACAAGTTCGCCTGCCTGTACATGGCGATCATCCTTATAGCGACGCTGGCCTGCGTCACCCTCGCCCACGCCTACCTCGGCGAGGGCTCCAAGGGTTTCCCGGGCAACCGTGAAGAACTGTACCTGTTGCTGCTGATGTCGGCCCTCGGTGGCCTGGTGCTGGTCAGCGCCAACCACCTGGCGGGCCTGTTCATCGGCCTGGAGCTGCTGTCGGTACCGGTTTACGGCCTGGTGGCATATGCCTTCTTCAACAAGCGATCGCTGGAAGCCGGTATCAAGTACATGGTGCTGTCGGCCGCAGGCTCGGCTTTCCTGCTGTTTGGCATGGCCCTGCTGTATGCCGACGCCGGCAGCCTGAGCTTCGACCAGATCGGCAAGGCCCTGGCTACCACCAGCATGCCAAGCCTGGTGGCCCAGTTGGGCCTGGGCATGATGCTGGTCGGCCTGGCCTTCAAGCTGTCGCTGGTACCGTTCCATCTGTGGACCCCGGACGTGTACGAAGGCGCTCCGGCGCCGGTCGCCGCGTTCCTGGCAACCGCCAGCAAGGTGGCAGTATTCGCCGTTGTCGTACGCCTGTTCATGCTCTCCCCTGCTGCCAGCAGCGGCGTGCTCAGCACCGTACTGGCAGTGATTGCCGTAGCCTCGATCCTGATTGGTAACCTGCTGGCGCTGACCCAGAGCAACCTCAAGCGCCTGCTGGGTTACTCGTCCATCGCCCACTTCGGTTACCTGGTCATCGCGTTGGTCGCCAGCAAGGGCCTGGCACTGGAAGCCATGGGCGTGTACCTGGTCACCTACGTGATCACCAGCCTGGGCGCCTTCGGCGTCATCACCCTGATGTCCTCGCCATACGGTGGCCGTGACGCCGATGCACTGTACGAGTACCGTGGCCTGTTCTGGCGCCGCCCGTACCTGACTGCGGTACTGACCGTGATGATGCTGTCGCTGGCGGGTATCCCCCTGACCGCCGGCTTCATCGGCAAGTTCTACATCATCGCTACCGGCGTCGAATCGCACCTGTGGTGGTTGGTCGGTGCGCTGGTGATCGGTAGCGCCATCGGCGTGTACTACTACCTGCGCGTCATGGTTACCCTGTACCTGGTCGAGCCGAACCTGCGCCGTCACGACGCCCCGCTGAAGTGGGAACAGCGCACCGGCGGCGTCATGCTGCTGGCTATCGCCATTCTCGCTTTCGTACTTGGCGTGTACCCGCAGCCCCTGCTGGACCTGGTTCAGCAAGCGGGCCTGCAACTGATCGGTTGATCACCCCGGCAGCCCTAGTAACAGAAAACACCCCGCCTAGGCGGGGTGTTTTTTTATCTGCACCTTTTATTACCTGCTCCCAATGGTGCCTCACTCACTCGGGCTGCCTTGGCCTGCACCCGGCAAAGCGGCCTTGCGCAAATCACCATTGGCCGAAGGCAGGTACACTTCCGGGTTGGGCATGCCGCTGGGAGAGAGTTCATGGGTCATTTCGAATTCAGCGCGTACTGACCATCCACACGCCTCGGTGGTGCATTGCAAATAAGCGATTCGCAGGAAAATATGGCGCCCTTCGCTAGTACGTATACGCATCCGGCTGTGGCAATGCGGGCAAACCAGCTTGTAAGTACTCACGGCAAGTACCTGCTAGCATTGCCCAGGCTAGCCTGTGTGTCAGTATTGGCTGCAACTGTGGGTGTATTCTTCAATTTGGTGGTTCTCACTGCAGAAGTGCTCCTTAAAACGCAGGGCTGTATTCATAACGAGTAGTTTAAGCCCATGGAATATCATTAAACCAGTCATGGATATTTGTTATGAGTACTCACGGACTTGCTGCGGTGCTCACGCGCCTTAAGCTTCTCACTGATGCACAAACTGATGCCGAGTTGTCACGTGCACTGTCGGTCAGCCCGCAAACGCTGAGCAGCTGGAAGGTTCGCGAAAGCATTCCTTACTCACTTTGCATAGACATTGCCAAAAAGCATGCATGCTCACTGGACTGGCTATTGCTGGGCCAAGCCGAACACAACGCCGCCGCCCCAAGTGATACGGGCTGGGAGTGCGAAATGCTCGAACGGCTGCGCACGCTCTCGCCCAGCGATCGCCAGGCCATACTGCTGTTCATCAAGGACAAGCAGCGCATCCAGCAGTTGGAACAGCAACTGAGTGAGCTCGGCGGCGCAGCCAATGGCTAACCCCGACGGCGCCAGCGCTGGATGAGCTCGCGTGGGTCGAGTGAATCCAGCCAGACCATGACCTTGAGGCTGATGGGGATCACCACCACAGCGGCCACGAATGCCGCCATGCCCCGGGTCAGCAAAGGCACCAATGACGAAACCAGTGGCTCGAACAAATGGCCCACGCCCACGGTCACGAATAGCAGCAGCAGTTTCTTGGCCAGTGTCAGGCGCCTGGCCTCACTCGTGATCAATCGATCGCGTGCCGCGCTCACCAACAATGCTCCCAGTAGCGCGGCGAACAGCACATCGCCATCCACACCCAGGAACGCCACCAATGCTGGGGCCAGGCTGTCGAAAACAGATACCTCAGGCATGGGCCTGCCCTCCGCGCGGAACAGGCAGGCAGGTGGTTGAACCCAGGCTATACATGACCGTCGCTTCGACAAAACGGATGTAGCACACCCGCAAGGCACGCCCATGATCATGCCCGGCTACATCATCGAGGCGCTTGTAACCCCGCTCTCGCAGTACTGACCGCCAGCGGGCGAATTCGCGTGCTGCCTCGATAGCAGCGCAGCGCGCGGCCACTTCCAAAGCAGCTTCACTGACAGACCGCGGCAGTTGCAGGTGCTCCCGCAACCGGCACAAATCCACCCGCGGCCAGAACGGGTCATGGCAATCGGCAAAGCGCGGTAGCCGAGGATCGTTGCTCATGCGCTACCCCCTTACTGCTCGGCCAGCATGCCGTAGCGAATGGCCTTGATCACAGCGGCCACCCGGGTAGGCACTTCAAATTTGCGCAGGATGTTGGACACGTGAAAATTCACCGTCGACTCCTTGCATTCAAGGATCTGGCCGATCTCCCAAGAGCTCTTGCCATAAGCACACCACAACAGCACTTGCTGTTCACGTGGCGTCAGGCGAACCGGGGCGTCCGCCAGGGGTTGCTGCGAGTGTCGAGCGTTGTCAGTCATGTTTGAACTCCACGGGTGATTGAGCGGGGCATTGCTGCCTACCTGCAGTCACCTTACGAAGCACAGGCCACCCGCCTCCACCGCCGTGGTTTGTAAAGAACTTTCGTACAAGACCGTATGACGAAGGATGCGCACGATTTGCTGACTTTCTGCGTGCTCCAAGCCGCATTTCGCTCGTCTCAACGCCGTTGTCCATTCGCCTTTCGCCTGGAGTCGTACAATGCGTTCCGATTTACCCCTCTCATCCTGCCTCGGTCTGCTGGCGGCACTGGCTGCCACTCAGCCCGCCTTGGGGGCATCCGCGGTCGAACTGGGCCGGGTGCTGATCACCGATGAGGAGCAGAACGAGCTGACGGCAGCCGGCGAGCGCCTGCGTGAAATACCGGGAGCCAGCAACCTGGTAGACATGCAGCGCGTGGGGCAAGGCCGAGTGGCCAGCAACCAGGACGTGCTGGCCTACCAGCCAGGGGTGTTCGCCCAATCGGCAGGCAACGATGGCATCAAGCTGTCGATACGCGGCTCGGGCCTCAACCGTGCGCCGGGGGCGCATGGTTCCGGTGTCTACACGATGTTCGATGGCCTGCCGCTGACCGGCCCGGGCGGCACACCTTACGAATTGTTCGAACCGCTGTGGCTGAGCCGTGCCGAAGTGCTGCGTGGCGCCAATGGCTTCGACCAAGGCGCCCTGGCCTTGGGCGGTGCCATCAACTATGTCACCCACACCGGCTACGACGCGCCTGCACTGCAAGTGCGCTACGAGGTCGGCAGCCGCGGCTACCAGCATCGGCACATCAGTTCGGGCCAGGTGCTGGGCAATCTCGACTATTACGTGGCCCTGACCGATTCGGAATACGACGGCTACCAGGCGCACAGCAGTGGCAGCGCCAAGGGCATTGCCGCCAATGTCGGTTACCGCTTCAACCCTAACCTGGAAACCCGCTTCTACCTGCGCTACCGGGAAACTGAAAACGAACTGCCCGGGCGCCTGACCAAAGACCAGATCAAGCACCACCCGCGCGCGGCCAACCCCTCTTATCTGGCCCGCGACGACAGCCGCCCGCAGCCAGGCAGCACCTGGGTGGGCAACAAGACCACCTTCTACCTCGACGACGAGGCGCGCCTGGAAGCCGGACTGGTCTATCACGACTACCCGATGGACCTGCGCGAGGGCCCCATGCGCCTGAAGGTCGCCTACACCGATGTTAGCGGCACATTGAACTATTTGCGCCGCGACACCCTGTTCGGCCGCGAGAGCAAGACCACCGTCGGCTGGCGTACTACCAAGCACCTGCCCAACAGCGGCGCTTCGCAATTTACCCGCAATGGCGATGTGTTCGGCGAGCGCACCCGTGACTTCACCTACCAGGGCTCGGACACCGTGCTGCATGTTGGCAACGACCTGGAACTGGTCCCCAACCTGTGGCTGAGCACCGGCCTGGCCATGATCTACACGCGCCGCGAAAGTGACGTGACCTACCCCGCCGAAGGCGGCAAGGTGAGCATGCATGACTGGGACTATGCGCCCCGCCTGGGGCTGCGCTACGACATCCGCCCGGACTTGCAGGTGTACGGCAACCTGAGCCGCTCGGTAGAGCCGCCACACCCATGGTCGTTGATCTGGAGCGCGCCCAGCACAGGCGGCAAGCAGATCCAGCCGATCGAGATGCAGAACCAGACAGCCACCACCCTGGAACTGGGCGCCCGTGGCGACTCGGTGTTCGGCCGCTGGGACCTGGCCTGGTACTACTCGCAAGTACGCCACGAACTGCTGGCCGTTGAGGTAGTGCCGAACTTCACCTCGGAGTTCAACGCCAGCGCTACCGTGCACCAAGGCGTTGAAGCCGGCCTCGACAGCACCCTGTGGGAACGCGCGGGCACTGGCAAGCTGAGCTTGCGCCAGGCCTACACCTTCAGCGACTTCCACTACCGTGATGACGACACATTTGGCGACAACCGTCTGCCCGGCATCCCCATGCACTACTACCAGGCCGAGCTGCGCTATGACTGGCCGAGCGGCTTCTATGCCGGGGTCAACACGCAAATGGCCTCGAAGGTGCAAGTGGACTACGCCAACAGCTACCACGCAGATGAATATGCCTTGCTCGGTGCGCGCGTTGGCTGGGACTCACCGAAGCAGGACTGGCAGACCTGGCTGGACCTGCGCAACCTGACCAACCAGCGCTATGCAGCGACCGTGACGCCGGCCTACAACGACGCTGGCAAGGACAATGCCCGTTCGACACCGGGCGAAGGGTTTGGCGTATATGCGGGGGTTTCGTACAGCTTCCGCTGACGGGTAGGAGCGGGTTTACCCGCGAATGCGTCGTTGAATTTACCGACGCATTCGCGGGTAAACCCGCTCCTACGGGGGGGTTACTGCACAGCATGATTCGGGGTCAGACCGCCCTGTTCAACTTCACCCATGAAGCAAACCTGTCGACAAACGCCTGCAAGAACGGTCGCGTCTTGTCGTTGAGCTTGCCGGAATCCTCGAACAGGCTCGCCGCCCCGCCAAGGTAAGCCTCGGGCATCTGCATGCAGGGCATGTCGAGAAACACCAGCGACTGGCGCACCGCATGGTTGGCGCCAAAGCCCCCAATAGCCCCCGGCGACACACTCACCACCGCCGTCGGCTTGCCGCTCCAGGCACTTTGCCCGTAAGGACGCGAGCCCACATCGATGGCATTTTTCAGGCAGCCCGGCACCGAGCGGTTGTATTCCGGGGTGACGAACAGCACCGCATCACTGCGGCGGATCTCATCGCGAAAACGCTTCCAGGTTTCCGGCGGTGCCTCGGCTTCAATATCTTCGTTGTATAACGGCAGGTCGCCAATCTCGACGATCCTCAGGGCAAGGCTGGACGGCGCCAGCTCCGAAAGTGCGCGGGCGACCTTGCGGTTGTAGGACTCCTTGCGCAAGCTACCGACGACGACTGCTACCGAATACACCTGGCTCATGGCAATTCCAACCTTTGCGGGGTAAAGAGACGTTGTAGTTATAGATGACCGTTCTCCGGCGCCTAAGTTTTTTTCCGCAGGGCGAAAACTTCCGAGTCTGTTTCACGGTCTATGCCTTCATACATTTCCTACGTAATTCAGAGGTTTCCACCCAAATGGCAGCAGTAATGGTCGGCCAATTCCACGCCCGTGACGCCGAAGGCCGCATCTACCCCGTGCACGAGTTCCAGGAGTCCACCCTGCAACTCGACGGCAGCACGCTGGGCGCCCCCATCACCACCTACCGCCTGGCCATCGGCGACAAGGTCAACCACCTGGGTGATAACCGTTTCGAACTGGCACGCTCCGGCGTCGAGATCACGCGCATTCCGTGATGCAATCCACGGTGTAGCGCCCCCCTTCGTGCTGCAGGCCGTGCACATCGGCGACGAACCCGGGAAAGCCTTGGTTGAATGCTCGGGCGAATGCCAGGTAGTCAAGGATCGAGCGGGTCGCCTCAGTGAACCGCTCACCCGGCATGATCAACGGGATGCCAGGCGGGTACGGCACCAGCATCACCGCTGCCACGCGCCCCAGCAGTGCCTCGATCGGCACCGCCTCCACCTCGCCACGCACCATCTTGTCATAGGCCTGGGCCGGGCTTACCGCCACCTCCGGCAAATGGGTGAACAGCCGCTTCAACTGCTTGGCCGTGGCATTGGCGCGGTAGCAGTCATGTAACTGGTCGCACAGGTCGCGCAGGCCCATGCCCTGGTAGCGTAAGGCGTCGGCCGCCCCCACGCTCGGCAGGCAACTGCTGAGCGGGGTGTTGCCGTCATAGTGGCGCTTGAACTCCAGCAACTCGGTGAGCAGGGTGCTCCACTTGCCCTTGGTGATGCCCATGGAAAACAGCACCAGAAAGCTGTACAGACCCGTTTTTTCCACCACCAGCCCGCGTTCCCAGAGAAACTTGCTGACTACCGCCGCCGGGATGCCGCGCGCGCCCAGCACACCGTCTGCGCTCAGCCCCGGCATTACCAAGGTCACTTTCAGCGGGTCGAGCAGCACATAATCGGCCGCCACTTCAGCAAACCCATGCCATTGCGCCCCTGGTTGCAGCAACCAGTCTTGCGCGGCCAGACGGGGGATGCCCTCGGCACTTGGCGGCTGCCAGATGCTGAACCACCAGTCCTCTGCGGCAATGTGCTCACGCAGGTTGGCCAGAGCACGACGAAAACTCAACGCTTCGTCGAACATCTCCTGCAGCAGCGAGCGCCCGGCCGGCCCTTCCATCATGGTCGAAGCCACATCCAGCGAGGCGAGAATGCTGTATTGCGGCGAGGTCGAGATGTGCATCATGAACGCTTCGTTGAAACGGTCCCGGTCCAGCTGCCGCCTGGCGCCGTCCTGCACATGAATCATCGAGGCCTGGCTGAACGCCGCCAGCAGCTTGTGGGTGGAGTGGGTGCTGAACACCAGCGGGCTGTCTGCCGCGCAGGCGGTGCCCATGGCGTAGCGCCCGGTGAAGAAGTCGTGGAACGCGGCATAGGCAAACCAGGCCTCGTCGAAGTGCAGCACCTCGACACTGGTACCCAGGGTCTGCTTGATCAGCCCAGCGTGGTAACACAGCCCGTCGTAGGTGGAGTTGGTCACGACCGCCAGCTTGATGCGCGGCCCACGATCACGGGCAAGGGGGTTGGCCTGGATCTTCGCAGCGATCGCCTCGGGGCTGAACTCGCTGAGCGGGATTGGGCCGATGATGCCCAGCTCGTTGCGCTCCGGGCACAGGTACAGCGGGATGGCCCCCGTCATGATGATCGCGTGCACCACCGATTTGTGGCAGTTGCGGTCCACCAGTACCAGGTCGTCACGGCCGACCATGGCGTGCCAGACGATCTTGTTGGCCGTGGAGGTGCCATTGATGACGAAGAAGGTATGGTCGGCGCCGAAGTTGCGCGCCGCCCTGGCCTCGGCTTCGGCCAGTGGGCCTGTGTGGTCGAGCAGCGAACCCAGCTCCGGTACGGAAACGGACAGGTCCGAACGCAGGGTGTTTTCCCCGAAGAACTGATGAAAGGCTTGGCCTACCGGGCTTTTATGATAGGCCACACCGCCACCATGGCCCGGGGTGTGCCAGGAATAGTTGGACTGCGCAGTGTGCTGCACCAGCGCCTTGAAGAACGGCGGCAGCAAGCCATCGAGGTAGGTGTGTGCAGCACGCGCCACCTGGCGGGCGAGAAACGGCACGGTGTCTTCGAACAGGTAAAGGATGCCACGCAACTGGTTGAGCTCGCTCATGGCTTCGGCGGGGGCATTTTCCAAGGTCACCTGCTCGCCCAGGGCGAAGATCGGCAGGCTGGGTGCACGCAGACGGGCCAGGCGGATCAGCTCGGCCATGTTCTGCAGCAAATGGGTGTTCTCGCCAGCGCCTTCGGCCGCGATGAGCATGCAGGCCAGGCCATGGTGGGTGGCGGCGACCAGGCGCGCTTCGGCGTGGTCGGCTGCGGCGAGAATGGCAAAGCCATCCTGGCGCAGTTCCTCTGCAATGCCCCGCACCCGATCGCCGGCGACGCTGTCGGCCTTGATGGCGCGGTGGACGATGAGAATCGGGAACTTGAGGTCCTTGTACATCAGGCGGCTACCTCAAAAGGACATGGCGTCCCTTTCAGGGTAGTTGAGCCTTGTATTGCCTGTACTGGCCTTTCGCGGGTGAACCCGCCCCTACACCTGATTGGTGGTGGACACCGGTCGGTGATTGGACACAGGCGTCGTAGGAGCGGGTTTACCCGCGAAAGGACCGGGCCTGCTGGCCAATCTGCCCCCGCCATTCACCGCCGCAGCCACCACCGTATTCGCGGGTAAACCCGCTCCTACAACGATCTCCACTTCTGTTGCAGGGCGAAAGATCAGCCGGCTGGTGTCTCAGTCAGGGTCTGCCACAGCGAAGGCCCACCCGCCGACTTGGCAACGGCCGCCAGACGCTCGGCATGCGCCTCCAGTTCCTCGGCGCTGGCCATGATCACCCGCCCCGGGGTACGCCCGACAATCCGGCGGATCTCGCTGCCGCCAGCCCCCTGCCCGTCATCGTCGGCATCTGCGCCATGGCCAGCCAGCGACAGGCTGGTCTGGCCACCGGTCATGGCCAGGTAAACGTCAGCCAGCAGTTCCGAGTCGAGCAGTGCGCCGTGCAACTCACGGCCTGAGTTGTCGATGTCGTAGCGTTTGCACAGCGCATCCAGGCTGTTGCGTTGCCCCGGGTGGCGCGAACGTGCCAGCAGCAGGGTGTCCAGAATGGTGCAGTGCCGCGAAATGTCAGCGCGATCCTGCTGGCCCAGCAAGGCGAATTCGTTGTTGATGAAGCCAACGTCGAACGCCGCGTTATGGATGACCAGCGTGGCACCCTGGATGAAGTCGAAGAACTCTTCGGCGACATCGCCAAAGCGTGGTTTGCCGACCAGGAAGGCATCAGTGATGCCGTGAACGTTGATCGCGCCCTCGTCACTCTCGCGGTCTGGCTGCAGGTAGACGTGGAAGTGCCGCCCGGTCAGACGCCGGCCGATGACCTCGACACAGCCGATCTCGATGATCCGGTGGCCTTCGCCAACCGGCATACCCGTGGTTTCGGTATCGAGAATGACGAACCGCTTATCTTGCTGCTGCTCCACGCAGGCGCTCCAACTTGCATCAGTTACAAAGACTGCGATTGTACCCCAGCTCAACGCTGGGCGCGCACCTCATCGACCCCGCGGTTGGCCAGTTGGTCGGCGCGTTCGTTGCCGGGGTGGCCGATATGGCCGCGCACCCACTTCCAGGTCACCTTGTGGCGGTTGACCTGCTCATCGAGCTGCTGCCACAGGTCGGCATTCTTCACCGGCTCCTTGGCCGCCGTCTTCCAGCCGCGCTTCTTCCAGTTGACCATCCATTCGTTGATGCCCTTCATCACGTATTGCGAGTCGGTGGTCAGCACCACTTCGCATTCGCGTTTCAGCGCCATCAGCCCCTGGATAGCAGCCATCAGCTCCATCCGGTTGTTGGTGGTTTCGCGTTCACCACCCCACAGTTCCTTCTCGACGCCCTTGTAGATCATCAGGACGCCCCAGCCACCCGGGCCGGGGTTGCCCTTGCAGGCGCCATCGGTAAACATTTCGATGCTTTCGCTCATGTACCACTCATGTTCAGTGCTTTTCGGTATCAGGGTTGGCCGCCGTGCGGTTGACCTTGGCCAGCGGCAGCGGCAGCAGCTTGCCCATCGGCTCACGGCGCTCCGGGCGCAATGGCCGCAGGCCCACCACCATCTTGCGCGCCACCAGCAGGTACACCCCGCCACCGAAGCCCTGCCAGCCGCAGGCCAGTCGTTCCCAGCCTTCAAGGCGTTGCTGCCAGGCCGGTGAGGCAAGCGGCGGACGATAGCACCCGAAGCGGCGTTTCTCCAGCGCGAAGCCCAGCAGGTTGAGCCAGTCGCCCACCCGTGACGGCGAGATGCAGCGCGCCTTGCGCAGAGCACCGTGACTGAAGAAATGGCGCATACCCCAGCTGCTCCACGGGTTGATCCCCACGATCAGCAGGTGCCCGCCCGGGCGCACGGCACTGGCGGCCTCGCGCAGCAGGCCATGGGGCGACAGGCAGAAGTCCAGGCCATGCTGCAGCACCACCACATCGGCAGCGTGCTCGCTCAACGGCCAGGCCTGCTCTTCGCAGACAATCTCCACCCCCGGCAACGGCGCACCAAGGCGCACGTTACGCTGCACTTGGGGGGCTCTGGGCGGTGGCTCGGCGCAAGGCCCGTAATGTACGAGATAACCGCCAAAGAAGCGCCCGAGCTCTTCTTCCAGCAGTTTGTCCTCCTCCATGAGCATCAGTTGGCCGAGTGGGCCGTTGAACCACTCACGGGCCAGGCTGATCAGCTCGACCCAGTCCGGGTCGGCCTGAGCAAAGGCTTGGTCGGTCATTGCGCTCTCCCTCGAAGGTTCTCCCACCGCGCCATCGCGGCTAAGATGCCCTCATGTGCCACGCTAGGCGAATCGGATCCGCACCATGATACAGATCGATGCTCTCCCCGCTTTCTCCGACAACTACATCTGGTTGTTACAGGATACTGCCAAACGCCGTTGTGCGGTGGTCGACCCGGGCGATGCCGGCCCGGTGGAGCGCTGGCTGGCGGCCAACCCCGAGTGGGTGCTGAGCGACATCCTCGTCACCCACCACCACAATGACCACGTCGGCGGGGTGGAACGGCTCAGGCAATTGACCGGTGCACGGGTCTGTGGCCCGGCCAACGAGCGCATTCCCGGCCGCGACCTGGCCCTGGACGAAGGCGACAGGGTGGACGTATTGGGTGTGACATTCCAGGTACTGGCAGTACCCGGCCACACCCTGGGGCATATCGCCTTCTTCAGCGACCAGCCAGCAACGCCCGTCCTGTTCAGTGGCGACACCCTGTTCGCCGCCGGTTGCGGACGCATGTTCGAGGGTACAGCCGAACAGATGCAGCCCGCCCTCGCCCGCCTGGCGGCCCTGCCAGCGCAGACAGAAGTGTACTGCGCCCATGAATACACCCTCAGCAACCTGCGCTTCGCCAAAGCTGTAGAGCCGAGCAACCCGCACGTTCAGCAACGGTTTGAGGACGTTACCCGTTTACGCGCCGAAAATCGCATCAGCTTGCCCTCAACGATCGGCCTGGAGCGCCTGACCAACCCCTTTCTGCGTACCTCTGAAACATTAGTTAAACAAAAAGCAGACGAATGGAAGGGACATTCAAACACCTCGCATGTCGCTGTTTTTGCTGCCTTGAGGTCTTGGAAGGACAGCTTCTGATAACCGCAAGATATATCGCAAGTGAGGGTCAAAGGTTGACCGGGGCCGGGGCGGTTTCTAGAATCGCCGAAATTTTTCGCCCGGATACCTGTGTCAGCCGATGTCTTCCCGTAGCCGCAGAACCTCTCATTCCGTCGCCCTGACGCGCCTGGCCCAAATCAGTGCGCTGGCCTTGGCAGCCACGCTGGTGGGCTGCCAGAGCACCCGTCAGCTCGACGAATCCGATAGCGTTCGCGCGCACAACTACCAGGCGCGGATCAAGCACAAACCTTCCCCGCTGCTGGTCAAGCCGGCCGAGCAGGCACCGCAGGATGTCTGGGAGCGCATGCGCCAGGGCTTCGCCCTGCAGGACAGCATCGATGTCAACCCGCGCATCGAGCAGCAGCGTTTGTGGTTCGCCAGCAACCCGTCCTTCATAGAGAGCGCCGGGGAACGTGGCAGCCTCTACCTGCACTACATCGTCGAGCGCCTTGAAGAACGTGACATGCCGCTGGAGCTGGCCCTGCTGCCCGCCATCGAAAGCGCCTACAACCCCATGGCCTACTCACGCGCCAGCGCTGCCGGCATGTGGCAGTTCATGCCGGCTACCGGTCGTCACTTCAACCTGCGCCAGACCAATTTCTATGACGGCCGCCGCGATGTCACCGCGTCGACCAACGCCGCGCTGGATTACCTGACCCGGCTGCACGACATGTTCAACGGCGACTGGCTGTTGGCCCTGGCGGCCTACAATGCCGGCGAAGGCACCGTCAGCCGAGCCATCGAGCGCAACGAAAAGCTCGGCCTGCCGACCGACTACTGGAACCTGCCGCTGCCACAGGAAACCCGCGACTACGTGCCCAAGTTGCTGGCGCTGTCGCAGGTGGTGTCCACGCCAGAAGCCTATGGCATCAATCTCACCCCGATCGCCAACGAACCGTACTTCGAAGCGGTGGCGATCAAAGATCGCCTGGACCTTACCCGGGTCGCGGCCTTCGCCAACATCGACGAGGACGAGCTGATCCAGCTCAACCCGGCATTCAAGAAGCGCATGACCGTCGATGGCCCGAAACAGCTGCTGGTGCCCACCGCCAAGGCGCAGCTGCTCAGTGCCAGCCTGTCCAACCTCAACCCTGAGCAGCTGGTCAGCCTGCAACCACCGAAAGCAGCGTTTGCCAGGGCTGTGGCCGAAGCCAAGGCACCGGTGGCGGCACGCAGCTACCGGGTCAAGCGTGGCGATAACCTGAGCGTCATCGCCAGGGCCAACCGTGTATCGGTCAAGGACATCAAGCGCTGGAACCGCTTGTCCGGCAACAATCTGCGCGCTGGCCAGGTTCTGGCCCTGCGCGGTGGCAGTGCACCGAGCGCCGCCGGCAACCGGGTCGCAGCATCCGGAAAGCGCTCCACCAAATATAAGGTGCGCAAGGGCGACTCCCTGTACCTGGTGGCCAAGCGCTTCAATGTGAAAATGACGCACCTCAAGCGCTGGAACCCACGCAGCGGCCACGCCCTCAAGCCAGGCCAGACCCTGACCGTCTACGTCGGGCATTGAGTCGTTACAGGGGCTGCTTTGCAGCCCATTCGCGGGCACGCCCGCTCCCACAGGTTTTTCACAGCCCTCAAAGCCGGTGCCGTACCTGTGGGAGCGGGCGTGCCCGCGAATGGGCCTGAAAACCCAGCCACTGGAAAACCCCAGCCCCTCTCTTTTTCCAACCCCACCAAGCTGTTACTGTACTCGATCAAAGCCCAACGCCTCTGGATCGGATGCCGACTTGATACGTCCCCTCCTGCTGTCACTCAGCCTGGCCTTGAGCTTTCCCGCAGCCGCGATGGTGAGCGAAAGCCACGGATACGCGCAGTTCGGCACGCTCAAGTACCCAGCCACCTTCACCCACTTCGACTGGGTCAACCCGCAAGCGCCCAAGGGCGGCACATTGCGGGCCATGGCTTTTGGCACCTTCGACACACTCAACCCCTACACCTTCAAGGGGTCGAGCCCGATTACCACGCCCAACTTCCAGCAGTACGGCATCAGCGAGCTGAACGAGCCACTGATGGTCGGCACCGGCCAGTACGACCCGTCTGGTGACGAGCCGACCTCCAGCTACGGCCTGATCGCCCGCTCGGTGGAGTACAGCGAGGATCGCAGCTGGGTGGTGTTCAACCTGCGCCCGGAGGCCCGCTGGCATGACGGCCAGCCGATCACCTCGGCTGACGTGGCCTTCTCCTACCGCACGCTGCTCAAGGATGGCCACCCGATCTACCGCACCAACCTGCAGGAAGTGCAGCGGGTAGATATCCTCGGCCCGCTACGCATCCGTTTCGTGTTCAAACGCGCCGGCAACCCGCTGCTGATTCTGCGTCTGGGCGAAATGCCTGTGCTGCCCAAACACTACTGGCAGAAGCGCGACTTCAAGGCCACCACCTTCGAGCCCCCGCTGGGCAGCGGCCCCTACCGCATCACCCAGGTACAACCCGGGCGACGCCTGGTGTTCGAACGGGTGAAGAACTACTGGGGCAAAGACCTGGCGGTCAACCGTGGCAAGTACAATTTCAATCGGGTGGAATACGAGTTCTATCGCGATGCGACGGTGGCCTTCGAAGCCTTCAAGGCCGGCGAGTTCGACATCTATATCGAGCACCAGGCAAAAAACTGGGCCAACGGTTACAACTTCCCTGCCGTGCGCCGGGGTGAAGTGATCAAGGCACAAATCCCGCACAGCATCCCCACACAAACACAAGGCCTGTTCATGAACAGCCGCCGGGCCGCGTTCAGCGACCCGCGGGTACGCCAGGCACTGGGGCTGATGCTGGACTTCGAGTGGACCAACCGCGCGCTGTTCAGCAGCGCCTACCGCCGCTCGACCAGCTACTACCCCAACAGCGAGTTCGCCGCCAGCGGCCTGCCCACCGGCAAGGAGTGGCTGCTGCTGGCGCCGTTCCGTGACCAGTTGCCAGCCAAGCTGTTCAGCGAACCCTACAAGGTCAGCCATACCGATGGCCGGGGCATCAGCCGCCAGACCTTGCGCCAGGCCCTGGGCCTGCTCGCCGAGGCCGGCTGGAAGCTGCACGGCCAGCGCCTGGTCAACAGCAAGGGCCAGCAATTACGCATGGAACTGCTGCTGGTAAACCCCAACCTTGAACGCATCCTGCAACCTTATGTCGAAAACCTGTCCAGCATCGGCATCGATGCGCGCTTGCGTACCGTGGACCGCGCCCAGTACAAACAACGCCTGGACCAGTTCGATTTCGACATGATTCTGATGACCCTGAACCAGACCCTGAGCCCCGGCCTCGAACAGTGGCTGTACTTCCATTCCAGCCAGGCCGCGACAAAGGGCAGCAAGAACTATGCTGGGGTCAAGGACCCGGTGGTCGACCACCTGCTCGACACCCTGCTCGCCGCCCGTACCCGCGATGACCAGGTCGCCGCTGCCCGCGCCCTGGACCGCGTGCTCTCATGGCACTACTACATGATCCCCAACTGGTACCTCGACAACCATCGCCTGGCCTACCGCAACCGGTTCGCCTTCGTCACCACGCCGCCCTACACCCTTGGGCTGAACAGCTGGTGGATCAAGACTTCGGAGAAAGCCCAATGACGCCAACGCACCGTCTGCGCCGGCTGGCAGTCAGCCTGTTGCTGGCCTGCCTGAGCCTTCCCGCGCTGGCCGCACCGCAGCACGCGCTCACCCTTTACGATGAGCCACCCAAGTACCCCGCCGACTTCAAGCACTTCGACTACGTCAACCCGGACGCGCCCAAGGGGGGCACCTTCCGCCAGTCCAGCTTCGGCGGCTTCGACAGCCTCAACCCGTTCATCAACAAAGGCGTGGCGGCCGAGAACATCGGCATTATCTATGACACCCTGATGCGCCAGAGCCAGGATGAACCGTTCACCGAATACGGCCTGGTTGCCGGCAAGATCGAAAAGGCCCCGGACAACAGCTGGGTGCGTTTCTACCTGCGCCCCGAAGCGCGTTTTCATGACGGTCACCCCATGCGCGCCGACGATGTGGTGTTCACGTTCAACGCCCTGATCAAGGACGGCGCCCCGCTGTACCGCCAGTACTACGCCGACGTCGCCGACGTGGTCGCCGAAGACCCGCTGAAGGTGCTGTTCAAGTTCAAGCACACCAACAACCGCGAGCTGCCGCTGATTCTCGGCCAGTTGCCGGTACTGCCCAAGCACTGGTACGAAAACCGCGAATTCAACCGCGGCAACCTGGAGATCCCGTTGGGCAGTGGCCCGTACAAGGTCGCAAAGGTCAAGGCCGGGCGCTCGGTGCGCTACGAGCGGGTCAAGGACTACTGGGCCAAGGACCTGCCGATCAACCGCGGCTTCTACAACTTCGATGTCATGACCTTCGACTCCTACCGCGACACCACCGTCGCCCTCCAAGCACTCAAGGCCGGGGCGTTCGACTATGCCCTGGAAGTCAGCGCAAAGAACTGGGCCACCGCCTACGACGTGCCCGCCGTGCGCGAGGGTCGCCTGATCAAGGAGGAGCTGCCCAACGGCAACCCCACCGGCATGCAGGGTTTCATCTTCAACATCCGCCGCCCGGTGTTCCAGGATGTTCGCGTGCGCCAGGCACTGAGCCTGCTGCTGGACTACGAGTGGACCAACAAACAGCTGTTCAACGGCGCCTATACCCGCACCAGCAGCTACTTCGACAACTCGGAAATGGCCGCCCACGGACTGCCCAGCCCCAACGAGCTCAAAATCCTCGATCCACTGCGCGGCAAAGTGCCCGAGCAAGTGTTTACCGAAGTCTTCCACAACCCGGTCAGTGACGGCAGCGGCATGATCCGCGAGCAACAGCGCCAGGCCTACAAGTTGTTGCAGGACGCGGGCTGGAAAATCGTCGACGACAAAATGGTCGACGCCCAAGGCAAGCCGGTAAGCATCGAATTCCTGCTGGCGCAGACCGAGTTCGAACGCATCCTGCTGCCGTTCAAACGCAACCTCGCCGACCTCGGTATCGAGCTGAACATCCGCCGGGTCGACGTTTCGCAATACATCACCCGCCTGCGTTCTCGGGACTACGACATGATCGTCGGCGGTTATCCGCAGTCCAACTCGCCGGGCAACGAACAGCGCGAGTTCTGGTCCAGTGCCGCCGCCGACAACCCCGGCAGCCGCAACTTCATCGGCCTGCGCGACCCGGCCATCGACCAGTTGGTGGAACAACTGATCAACGCCGACTCGCGCCAGAGCCTGGTCGACCACTGCCGCGCCCTCGACCGCGTGTTGCTGTGGGGCTACTACGTGATCCCCAACTGGCACATCAAGACCTGGCGTGTGGCCTACTGGAACCACATCGGCCACCCGAACGTGTCGCCCAAGTACGACATCGGCATCGACACCTGGTGGATCAAGCCCGAGGTAACCCCGGCGGTCAGCGAAGCGCCTGCGGACGAGGCCAACTGAGATGCTGGCCTACATCCTGCGCCGCCTGCTGCTGATCATTCCGACCCTGTTCGGCATCCTCATCATCAACTTCATCATCGTCCAGGCCGCCCCCGGTGGCCCGGTCGAGCAGATGATCGCCAAGCTCGAAGGCTTCGAAGGCGCCACCAGCCGCATTGCAGGTGGCGGCGCCGAGGTTTCCGTGGCCGGCTCCAACTACCGCGGCGCCCAGGGCCTGGACCCGGCGCTGATCGCTGAAATCGAGCGCATGTACGGCTTCGACAAGTCGCCACCCGAACGCTTGTGGATCATGATCAAGAACTACGCCCGGCTGGACTTCGGCGACAGTTTCTTCCGCGATGCCAAGGTGATCGACCTGATCGCCGAGAAGATGCCGGTTTCGATCTCGCTGGGGCTGTGGAGCACGCTGATCATGTACCTGGTGTCGATCCCGCTGGGGATCGCCAAGGCCGTGCGCCACGGCAGCCACTTCGACGTGTGGACCAGCTCGGCGATCATCGTCGGCTACGCCATCCCCGCGTTCCTGTTCGCCATCCTGCTGATCGTGCTGTTCGCCGGTGGCAGCTACTTCGACTGGTTCCCGCTGCGTGGCCTCACCTCCAACAACTTCGACGAACTGAGCACTACCGGCAAGGTGCTGGACTACTTCTGGCACCTGGTACTGCCGATCACCGCACTGGTCATCGGTAACTTCGCCACCATGACCCTGCTGACCAAGAACAGCTTCCTCGACGAGATCAACAAACAGTACGTGGTCACCGCCAAGGCCAAGGGCCTGAGCCGATCACGGGTGCTGTACGGCCACGTGTTCCGCAACGCCATGCTGCTGGTGATCGCCGGCTTCCCTTCGGCGTTCATCGGCATCTTCTTCACCGGCTCCTTGCTGATCGAGGTGATCTTCAGCCTCGACGGCCTGGGCCTGATGAGTTTCGAAGCGGCCATCAACCGCGACTACCCGGTGGTCTTCGGTACCCTGTTCATCTTCACCCTGCTAGGGCTGGTGGTGAAACTGATCGGCGACCTGACCTACACCCTGGTCGATCCACGCATCGACTTTGCCAGCCGGGAGCACTGACATGGCCTTGTCCCCCCTCAACCGCCGGCGCTTCGAGCGTTTCAAGGCCAACCGCCGTGGCTGGTGGTCGCTGTGGCTGTTCCTGATTCTGTTCGGGCTGAGCCTGGGCGCCGAGCTGATCGCCAACGACAAACCGATCGCCGTACGTTACGACGGCGAATGGTACTTCCCGGCGTTCAAGCGCTACCCGGAAACCACCTTCGGCGGCGAATTCCCGCTGGAAGCCAACTACAAGAGCCCCTACATCCGCGAACTGCTGGCGAAGAAAGACAGTTTCGTGCTGTGGGCGCCCATCCCGTTCAGCTACCAGAGCATCAACTATGACCTGCGTGTCCCCGCCCCTGCCCCACCTTCGGCGGACAACTGGCTGGGCACCGACGACCAGGGCCGCGACGTGCTGGCACGGGTGATCTACGGCTTCCGCATTTCGGTTCTGTTTGCCCTCACCTTGACCGTGGCCAGCTCCATTATCGGCGTCATCGCCGGCGCCCTGCAGGGGTTCTACGGTGGCTGGGTCGACCTGACCGGGCAACGCTTTCTGGAAATCTGGTCTGGCCTGCCTGTGCTGTACCTGCTGATCATCCTGGCCAGCTTCGTGCAGCCCAACTTCTGGTGGCTGCTGGGCATCATGTTGCTGTTCTCGTGGATGAGCCTGGTGGACGTGGTACGCGCCGAGTTCCTGCGCGGACGCAACCTGGAATACGTGCGCGCCGCCCGCGCGCTGGGCATGCGCAACGGGGCGATCATGTACCGGCACATCCTGCCTAATGCCATGATCTCGACCATGACCTTCATGCCGTTCATTCTCACCGGCGCCATCGGCACCCTCACCGCCCTGGACTTCCTCGGCTTCGGCCTGCCTGCCGGTTCGCCTTCATTGGGCGAGCTGGTGGCGCAGGGCAAGTCCAACCTGCAGGCTCCGTGGCTGGGTATCAGTGCCTTTGCCGTGCTGGCGCTGATGCTGAGCCTGCTGGTGTTCATCGGCGAATCCGCCCGCGATGCCTTCGACCCGAGGAAGTGACATGAGTGAACAGAACCTGATCGAAGTGCGGGACCTGGCCGTGGAGTTCGTGACCGGGGACCAGGTCAACCGGGTGGTGGGCGGCGTCAGCTTCGATATTCGCAAAGGCGAGACACTGGCTCTGGTGGGCGAAAGTGGCTCGGGTAAATCGGTCACCGCACACTCGATTTTGCGCCTGCTGCCCTATCCCCTGGCCCGCCACCCCAGCGGCAGCATCCACTACGAAGGCAAGGACTTGCTGCAGCAGAACGAGAAGACCCTCCAACGCATTCGCGGCAATCGCATTGCGATGATCTTTCAGGAGCCGATGACCTCGCTCAACCCGCTGCATTGCATCGAGAAACAGATCAACGAAATCCTCCTGCTGCACAAGGGCCTGACCGGCAAGGAAGCGACTGCGCGCACGCTGGAGCTGCTGGATATGGTCGGCATTCCCGAGCCGCACAAGCGCCTCAAGGCCCTGCCCCACGAATTGTCGGGCGGGCAGCGCCAACGGGTAATGATCGCCATGGCGCTGGCCAACGAGCCCGAGCTGCTGATTGCCGACGAGCCGACCACGGCGCTGGATGTAACCGTGCAGTTGAAGATCCTCGAACTGCTCAAGGAACTACAGGCGCGTCTGGGCATGTCCCTGTTGCTGATCAGCCATGACCTGAACCTGGTGCGGCGCATCGCCCATCGTGTGTGTGTGATGCAGCACGGGCAGATCGTGGAGCAGGCCGAATGCGCCACGCTGTTCTGCGCCCCGCAGCACCACTACACGCAGATGCTCATCAATGCCGAGCCCAGCGGGCTGCCGGCACACAACCCGGTGGGCGCGCCGTTGCTGGAGGTGGATGACCTCAAGGTCTGGTTCCCGATCAAGAAGGGCTTTCTGCAGCGCACGGTCGACCATGTGAAGGCGGTGGACGGGGTCAACTTCAGCTTGCCCCAGGGCCAGACGCTGGGCATTGTTGGCGAATCCGGGTCGGGCAAGTCCACTTTGGGCCTGGCGATCTTGCGGCTGATTTCCAGCCAAGGCGGCATTCGCTTTCATGGGCAGAACCTCGAAGGGCTGAACCAGAACGCCGTGCGCCCCCTGCGGCGGGAAATGCAGGTGGTGTTCCAGGACCCGTTTGGCAGCCTGAGCCCGCGCATGTGCGTGGCGGACATTGTGGGTGAAGGGTTGCGCATTCACGGCATTGGCACCGCGCAGGAACAGGAAGCGGCGATTATCGCGGCCCTGGAAGAAGTAGGCCTGGACCCGCGCACGCGGCATCGCTACCCCCATGAGTTCTCTGGTGGGCAGCGCCAGCGCATTGCCATTGCCCGGGCGCTGGTGTTGAAGCCAGCACTGATTCTGCTGGATGAGCCCACGTCCGCACTGGACCGCACCGTGCAGCGGCAGGTAGTGGAATTGCTGCGTAACCTGCAGCAAAAGTACAACCTGACCTACCTGTTCATCAGCCATGACCTGGCGGTGGTCAAGGCACTGAGCCACCAGTTGATGGTGATCAAGCATGGGCAGGTGGTGGAGCAAGGGGATGCGCAGGCGATCTTCCATGCGCCGCAGCATCCGTATACCCGGCAGTTGCTGGAGGCGGCGTTTTTGGAGGTTGAGGGTTCGTAGGGAATGGGTGGGTGTTCGCCTTGATTCTTGCGCCGTTGCGTAGATCGAGCGCCGCGCGGGCGGCGCTCGATCTACGCAACACCACAAAAACCAAGGCAGGCGCCTTGCCGCCCTGACGCAATGCAGCAGTGATCAATTTTTCTGATAACAATCGTCTTCCATCATCAGCCGAATCGGGCATAAATTCTCCGCCGTCACCCCCAGCACCCACGGTAGAGCCCATGTCCAGCCCACAACACCAGCCCGCCTCCCTCGCCCTGGCCACCCTGATCCAGCGCTCCGGCCTGCCCAGCCCAACGCTGAGCGAAGCCCAGGCACACGCTGTGCTGCGGGCCCACTACGGCCTTGCCGGCAACCTGTCGTTACTGGGCAGCCAGCAAGACCTGAACTTTCGCGTGGTCACGCCGCAAGGTGGCTATGTGCTGAAGGCCTGTCACGGCAGCTACGCCCAGCTGGAACTTGAAGCCCAGCACGCCGCCCTGGCCTTCCTGCGCGATCAAGGCTTGCCGGTACCCGCCGTGCGCTCAGCCCACAACGGTATGGGATTGCTGGAACTGGACATCGACGCGCAACCACTGCGCCTGCGCCTGCTCGATTACATCGAAGGCCAACCGCTGACCCGTCTCAAGCACATGGAGCCACGCCTGATGGCCGAGCTGGGCGGGCTCTGTGCGAAGCTGGACAAGGCGCTTGCCCATTTCGATCACCCAGGCCTTGCGCGTACCTTGCAATGGGACCCACAGCATGCCGGGGCACTGATCGATCACCTGCTGCCGGTGCTGCAGGATAACGGGCAGCGCGCCCGCATCGAACACGCCACGCGACAGGCCAACGAGCGCCTGATGCCGCTGGTCGATCAACTGCCCAGTCAGGCCGTGCATTTGGACATCACCGACGACAACACCGTGTGGGCCCGTGATGCCCAGCGTCAATGGCAACTGCAAGGCGTAATCGATTTCGGCGACCTGCTGCGCACCTGGCGTATCGCCGACCTGTCGGTGACCTGCGCTGCGCTGTTGCACCACGCCGAGGGCGACCCGCTGCGCATCCTGCCAGCCGTGCAGGCCTACCAGGCGCTCAACCCGCTGACCGAGGCCGAACTGTGCGCCCTGTGGCCGCTGGTGCTGAACCGCGCTGCCGTACTGGTGCTGAGCAGCGAACAACAGCTAGCCGTCGACCCGGGCAACCAGTACACCCGCGACAACATTGCGCACGAATGGGAAATTTTCGACACAGCCACCGCTGTGCCTTTCGCCCTGATGGAGGCGGCCATTCTGCAGGCTGCGGGCCTGCAATCCACGGTGCCGGACTTGAACGGCTGCGCCCCCCTGCTCCCCGAGCTGGCCGGGCAGGCAGTCACACGGGTGGACCTGGGGGTACTCAGCGAACACTTCGAGGCCGGCAACTGGGAACAACCCGGTTACGACCAGCAACTGCTGACCTCTCAGGCCGCCCCGGTCTGCAGCCTGCACGGGCAATATCGCCTGTCGCAAACCCATATCGACCGCCCCGAAGAGCCCGCCACCTGTGCCCTTGGCATCGAGCTGCATGTGCCCAACGGCAGCCAGGTGCAAGCGCCGGCAGCCGGCACCTGGCAGCGTCACGGCGATGGCCGGGGCTGCCTGCGCACCGCACACTGGGCTTTGTGGCTACAGGGCCTGGAAGATGCACCGACAGATGGCCAGGCCGTGGAAAAAGGCCAGTCCCTGGGCAGCAGCGGCAGTATCCTCAGCGTACAACTGTGCCTGGACAACAGCATCCAGCCCCCCTTCTTCGCCATGCCGTCACAGGCCGCTGCATGGCTGGCCCTGTGCCCGTCGCCAGCCGCATTATTGGGTTTCGATTGCGATGCCGAGCCGCTACCCGATCCGCAAGCCCTGCTGGCCCGCCGCGACGCCAGCTTCGCCCGCTCGCAGAAGCATTACTACGCACAACCGCCGCACATTGAACGCGGCTGGCGCAACTACCTGATCGACATGCAGGGTCGTTCCTACCTGGACATGCTCAACAACGTCGCGGTGCTGGGCCATGGCCATCCACGCATGGTCGCCGAATCGGCGCGGCAGTGGTCACTGCTGAACACCAACTCGCGTTTCCATTATGCGGCGATCACCGAGTTCTCCGAACGCCTGCTGGACCTGGCCCCCGAAGGTTTCGACCGGGTGTTCATGGTCAACAGCGGCACCGAGGCCAACGACCTGGCGATTCGGCTGGCATGGGCCTACAGCGGCGGGCGCGACCTGCTCAGCGTACTGGAGGCCTACCACGGCTGGTCGGTGGCCACCGATGCCATCTCCACGTCGATCGCCGACAACCCGCAAGCCCTGGAAACCCGACCGGACTGGGTACACCCGGTCGAAGCACCGAACACCTTCCGCGGTCGTTTCCGCGGGGCCGACAGCGCCGCCGACTACCTGCAGGACGTCAACGCCAAGCTGGCCGACCTCGACGCCCGTGGCCGTCAGCTGGCGGGCATCATCTGTGAACCGGTATACGGCAATGCCGGCGGCATCTCGCTGCCTGCAGGCTATCTGCGCGACGCCTATGCCAAGGTCCGCGCCCGCGGCGGGGTGTGCATCGCCGACGAAGTGCAGGTGGGTTATGGCCGCTTGGGCGAGTACTTCTGGGGCTTCGAGGAACAGGGTGTGGTGCCGGACATCATTACCATGGCCAAGGGCATGGGTAACGGCCAACCACTGGGCGTGGTCATCACCCGTCGCGAAATCGCCGAGGCGCTGGAGGCCGAGGGCTACTTCTTCTCCTCGGCCGGTGGCAGCCCGGTCAGCTGCCGCATCGGCATGGCGGTGCTGGATGTCATGCAGGAGGAAGGCCTGTGGGACAACGCCCGCGACACCGGGCGCTACTTCAAGGCACGCCTGCAGGCGCTGGTCGACAAGCACCCGCTGGCTGGAGCGGCACATGGCTCGGGCTTCTACCTGGGTCTGGAGCTGGTGCGCGACCGCGACACCCTGGAGCCGGCCACCGAAGAAACCATGATGCTGTGCAATCGCCTGCGTGACCTGGGCATCTTCATGCAGCCGACCGGCGACTACCTGAACATCCTCAAAATCAAGCCACCGATGTGCACCAGCCGTGCGAGCGTGGACTACTTTGTCGACAGCATTGACCGGGTGCTGGGCGAAGGCCTCTAAATGTCAAGGCGTGGGCCCGACAGCTGCGGCCCACGCCTGTAATGCCTCACACGCGGCCATGGCTACCTGTTCATCGGTGCGCCCGGTGAACTGCCGCTCGATCGCATCGGCGGCAATCAGCCCCGCAATGGTGGGCTTGCCGACAGCATCGGTCAGGTCCAGCCATTCCCCCCAGCTGGCGGGTACGTCGTACCAGCGCAGGTAGCCTGAGGGTGAGCACGGCCACCATCGCTGATCGAACTGCAGAATCACTTTCTCCAGCTTGCCCATCCCCAGATGCGCCAGCGCTTCCTGCTGTGTTTCAGGTAACGCAGGGGCAAAGTGCAACGCTTTCAGCACCCCCACCGGAACTGTGCAAATACAGAAGTCGCACACCTCGTCATTCACCTTGACGCGCGCGCTCGACCAGTCGATGTAGGTGACAGGACTGTTCAGGCGGATATCCAGGTTCTTCGACAGCAAGTCGACAAGCTCGCTGTAGCCGCCTGGCAGCATACGATCACCATGCCCGACCCCCTCTTCATCCAAGGCACAGACCGACAGTTGCTCGACGGGCAAACACGCTTCCAGTACAAGGTTGGCGTCGATGGCAAACTGCGTGGCACGCGCGAGCGCGGGATCGAGTGTGGCCATATAGCCATTGATCGCGTCAGACAAAGGCTGTTGCCGATCGAGACGCCTGGTCAAGGCATCCCAAGCGGCGTCAATATCCGGCAACGCCCCACCGCGTGCTGCCGCAAGCGGGCAACTGAAATCGGTCTCGACGCAAGCCAAGCCATGTTGAAGTGCAACAGCGGCCAATGGATTCTCGGCAAAATGCTGAAGCCATGCCGCACCTTCATCTGCTTTCACGCCGCCCAACTCGACAGTGTGGGTGCGCCCACCTATTCGCCCTCGCGCCTCCAGCACAGTGCAATCGACACCCCTTTCCCGCAAGCGTTGAGCGGCAGCCAGGCCTGCACACCCCGCACCGATCACGATCACCTTGCTCGCACCGGCACTCATGGCCGCCTCGGCGGCACGCAGCCCATCATTCCACGCACCATGAGTCATTGCCGGAGCGCTGGCATTACAGGCTTCTCCAGCGACGACCAAGCGACCATGCAGCACTTGGCCCAGGGCGCTTCGATGCAACGGCGACCCTCCAGGCAGCAAGGAACTGTAGGCACCGAGGCTGAACGGGTCGGAGCTCCAGTGGGTGACATGCCACGCGGTTGGTCTGTGCACGCTTTTCTCCATTGAGGGGACTGTCCTGCAGGTGCATTAATGTTCATAATTTTTAGCAACAAAAGATGATCATCATCAGGTTTACTGACAATGGCCTTTAGCAGCGACTCCCTGGCAATTTTCCTCGCGGTGCTGGATGCCGGCTCGTTCTCCGCCGCCGCCCGCAAGCTGGGCCGTGTGCCTTCAGCCGTAAGCATGGCGATCGCCCAGCTCGAGGCCGAACTGGACCTGCCGCTGTTCGACCGGGCCACGCGCAAGGCCCTGCCCACCAGCGCGGCCTTGGCCCTTGAGCCCCAGGCCAGGCAGGTGATCTGCCAGCTCAACCTGCTCGACGCACAGGCCCTGCAACTGCACCAAGGCCTGGAAAAACGCCTGACCATCGCCATGGCGCCCGAGTTGCAAACCGGCCGCTGGAGCCAGCCACTGGGAATCCTCGCCCAGGCATTTCCCAGCCTGGAAGTCGAGGTACGTTCGGCCACCCAGACCGAGGCCATTCGCCTGCTGCATGACGGCAGTGTGCAATTGGCACTGGTGTTCGAACGGCCCGGCATCGACGAGCGCGAGTCATTCCTCGAAGCCGGCAGCCAACTGCTGGTGGCCGTAGCGTCACCGCGCCATCCGGCCGGGCAGAACAGCGGTACGCCAATGCCGGAGGAGGCCTTTGCCGAACAACGGCAGATTATCGTGGCCTCGGGCAAGGCCACCGGATCGGACCCGCGCATGGTGCTGTCCCGGCGCATCTGGCTGACCGACAGCTACCTGGCCACGCTGGACCTGGTGCAGTCCGGGCTGGGCTGGGCCTACCTGCCGCAGCCATTGGTTGAGCCGCTGATAGCCTCAGGTGCACTGGCCGAGGTGCGCTTCGACAACATGGCCAGCCGCCTGCGCTTGTGGGTAGACATCATCTGGATCAAGTCGCGCCCGTTGGGCCTGGGCGCGCGACGCTACCTGGAAGTCATGCGCCAGGTATTCGAGAAGGAGCCTCCCAGGGCCTGATACCCCTTGCGCGAGTCCCTGCCCTGCAGGCGCCCGCCGAGCCCTTTGGGCTGAGGGAGCGGGTTATGCTGTCGGCGCTACCAACCTGTACCCAACCCCCGCCTCGGTAATGATGAACCGCGGCGCCGTGGGGTCATCGCCCAGCTTCTGTCGCAGATGCCCGACCACGATCCGCAGGTAGTGGGTATCCTCCGCATGGGTAGGCCCCCAGATATCCTTGAGCAGTTGCTGCTGGGTAATCACCCGCCCGGGGTGCCCGGCCAACAGCGCCAGCAAAGCATACTCCTTGCGTGTCAATGCCACCTCGACACCGTCGAGCGTCACCCGGCGGAAGGCAAAATCCACAGTCAGCGGCCCAAAGCTGGCCGCCACTTCCGAGCCACCGGCTTGTGGCACCTGGCGCAGCAAAGCCCGCACGCGCGCGAGAAACTCCTGGATACCGAACGGCTTGGTCACATAGTCATTGGCGCCACCATCCAGCGCATCGACCTTCTGCACTTCACTGGCACGCACCGACAACACCATCACCGGCACTGCACTCCATTCGCGCAATTCACGCAGTACCTGCTGGCCGTCCATGTCCGGCAGCCCCAGGTCGAGCACCACCAGGTCCGGCTTGCCCAGTGCCGCCTGGGCCAACCCCTCCGCACCGGTAGCAGCCTCCAGCACCTTGTAGCCTTGCGAGGCCAGGCTGATACGCAGGAACTTGCGGATCTGCGGTTCATCATCGATGACCAACAGGGTGGCGGACTGGCTCATGGGGTTTCGCTTTCGGCTTCAGGTTGAGGAGGCAGCGGCAAGCATAGAGTGATGCTGGTGCCTTGGCCATCGATGCCTTCGCTCACCAGAATCTGCCCGCCATGGGCACCGATCATGCCTTGGCAGATAGCCAGGCCCAGCCCGGTACCCTGGCCACCTCGGTCGCCACGGGCGGCGGTATAAAACATGTCGAAGATCTTCTCGCGGTCGGCCACGGGAATGCCGGGGCCCTGGTCGCTGACGGTCAAGTGCAACTGGTCGTCATGCACGGCCACCTGCAGCTCAAGCCGACCATTGGCCGGCGAAAAGCGTGCGGCGTTTTCCAGCACGTTGACCAGTGCTTGCTCGATCAACGCCGCATGCACGAACAGCAATGGCAGCTCGGCCGGCACGTCCGTGTGCACACGCAGCGGCGCCAGCACCACCCGCAGGCGGTTGAGCGCACTTCCGACGATGTCCGCCGGGGCCACCCAGTCGCGGGCCAGCTTGAGGCCGCCATGGCCCAAGCGGGTCATGTCCAGCAGGTTCTGGATGTAGCGATCGAGGCGTTCGGCCTCGTTGCGGGTGCCCTCCAGCAGCTCGCGGCGGTCTTCAACCGGGATCGCGTCGCCCAACGCCAGCAGGCTGTCGATGCTGCCACGCATGGCGGTCAACGGCGTGCGCAAGTCATGGGATACGGAAGCCAGCAGTGCGCTGCGCAGTTGCTCGGTTTCGCCGTGCAGGCGTGCGGCTTCCAGCTGTTCGGCCAGGCGTGCGCGGGCCAAGGCCTGGGCCAGTGGCTGGCCTAGGGCGGTGAGCAGGCGCCGGCGCGGGTCGCTGAGCGGCTGTCCGGTGCGCGGGCGCACACCCAGCAGCGCCAGAGGCTGATCGTCCACCGCCAACGGCCACCACCACCAGCGGCCATTTGGCAGGGTATCGCTGCCGTGGCCGGCAGCCTGCCCGTGCTGCCAGGCCCAATCGGCAGCAGCCCGTTCGTTGTCGCTGAAGGTGTGGGCTTCCCCGCTGGCCACTTGCAACTGGCCTTCGGCGTTGCGCTCCAGCAAGCACACCTGGGTGTCCTGCCAGCCGTCCAGGTGCTGGCCGGCAGCCTTGAATATGGCTTGGCGGTCGGTGGCTACCGTCAACCGGCGAGACAGGTCGAGCAACTGGCTGGTCTGCGCCTGGGTCTCGCGCAGCGCCTGCAACTGGCGACGCTGACGCGCGGCCAGGTTGCCGGTGAGCGCAGCCATCAACAGAAAGAACACCAGGGTCAGCACATCTTCTTCGCGCTGGATAGTGAACGAGAAGTTGGGCGGTATGAACAGGAAGTCATAGACCAGGAATGACAGCGCGGCGCAAGCCAGCGCAGGTCCCAGGCTACTGCGCACCGCCACCAGCAACACCGCCGCCAGGAACACCAGCGAGATATTGGGCAACGCGAGCACACTGGACACCCCCCAGGCCAGCCCCGCAGCCATCACGGTGGCCAGCAGCGCCAGCAGGTAATGACGCCACACCCACACCCGCCGCACCGCCGAACGCGGCGCTGGCGGCTGCACATCGCGGTCCAGCACGTTGATTTCCAGGCCATGACTCTCGCGCAGCAGCCGCGCCGCCACACCGGTGCCGAACAAACGCCTGCGCAGACGGTTACGGGACTGCCCGACCAGCACCAGGCTGGCCCGCCGCTCGGCAGCATGCTGGATCAGCGTGCGGGCCACTTCACCAGCACGCAGCAGCACCACCTCCCCGCCCAGTCGCTCGGCCAGTTGCTGCGCGGCTTGCAAACGATGCCGTGCGGTTTCGTCACGCAGGCGGCCGTTGTCCACATGCACCAGGCTCCAGGGCAGGTGGCGGCGCTGGGCCACGCGGCTGGCATGGCGCACCAGGCGTTCGGCCTGGTCGTCACCCTCTACGCCCACCAGCAACCGGCCGCGCAAGGCCGGCGCCTCCTGGCCGCGCTGACGATAGCCGTGGGCCAGGTCGGCATCGACCTGAGCAGCGGCGGTCTGCATGGCCAGCTCGCGCAGGGCGGTGAGGTTGGTTTGGGAAAAGAACGCATCGATGGCCGCCCGAGCCTGCTCGGGCACGTACACCTTGCCTTCGCGCAGGCGTTCGAGCAGCTCTCGCGGTGGCAGGTCGATCAGCACCAGCTCGAACGCTTCCTGCAGCACCCAGTCCGGCAGGGTCTCGCGCACTTGCACGCCGGTAATGTCGCGGACCTTGTCGTTGAGGCTTTCCAGGTGCTGGACGTTGACCGTTGTGAATACATCAATACCAGCGGCCAACAGTTCCTGTACGTCCTGCCAACGCTTGGCGTGGCGGCTGCCGGGGGCGTTCGTATGGGCCAGTTCGTCCACCAGGGCCAAGGCCGGCGCGGCCCGCAGCAGGCCGTCGAGGTCCATTTCCTCGAGGGTGACGCCGCGGTACTGGCTGCGCAGCAGAGGTTGCTGTTGAAGGCCTGCGAGCAACACCTCGGTTTCAGCGCGGCCGTGGGTTTCGACAACGCCGGCCAGCACCTGCACGCCCTGGCGTTGCTGGGCGTGGGCGGCCTGGAGCATGGCGAAGGTCTTGCCGACGCCAGGGGCGGCGCCGAGGAACACCTTTAGCCGGCCCCGGCCAGTTCGCGGGAGGTTGGCCAACAGCGCATCGGCGCGGGTGGAGTCACTCATGTTTCATCCTTTGCTTTTTCCAGCAGTCGGCCAATTCAGGGAAAGCCCCTTGACTGTAGGAGCGGGTTTACCCGTGAATACGTCAGTGGCACCACCACCGCACTCGCGGGTGAACCCGCTCCTACAGGCTTCCTGCCAGCGCTTCGATTACCTGACAATGGCGAGCTTTTCCAAGGCCTGGTTCAACGCCAGCACGTTGACCACCGGCGGGCCGATCAAAGGGTGGAGGGTGGCCTTTTCCAGCAAGGCTTGCAAGCGCTCGACCGGCAACTGCCGTGCCGCCGCCACCCGCGGGATCTGATAGGCCAGGGCCTCCGGTGGCAAGTGCGGGTCCAGGCCGCTGCCCGAGGTGGTCAGCAGCGCCTGCGGCACCGGCCCTTGCTGCACCTGATACAACGCAGCCGCATCGCCCCTTACCCGCTCAGCCAGCGCCGGGTTGCTCGGCGACAGGTTGCTGGCGCCGCTGGCCACGGTCGCGTACGCACCTGCCGAGGGCCGCGAGTGGAACCAGCCATCACCCTGGAAGTCCTGGGCGATCAATGCCGAACCCCGCACCTGCCCTTGCGCATCGCGTACCAGGCTACCGTTGGCCTGGTTCGGGAAAGCAACCTGGGCAATACCGGTCACCGCCAGCGGATACAGGGCGCCAGTCACCAGGGTCATCAACAAAGCCAGGCTCAATGCCGGGCGTAGATAAGCAGTCATGGCGGCCTCCTCAGACCAGGTTCAGGGCATTGAGCAGCAGATCGATCAGCTTGATCCCGGCAAACGGCACCACAATGCCACCCAACCCGTAGATCAACAGATTGCGCCGCAACAGGTGCGCCGCACTCACCGCCTGCACGCGCACGCCACGCAGCGCCAGCGGGATCAGCACGATGATGATCAGCGCGTTGAACACAATGGCCGACAGGATCGCGCTCTGCGGGCTGGCCAGTTGCATCAGGTTGAGCACGCCCAGTTGCGGGTAGATGGCAGCGAACAACGCCGGCAGGATGGCGAAGTATTTGGCCACGTCGTTGGCAATGGAGAATGTTGTCAGCGCACCGCGGGTGACCAGCAGCTCCTTGCCGACCTGTACTACGTCCAGCAGCTTGGTAGGGTCGCTGTCCAGGTCGACCATGTTGGCTGCCTCCCGCGCAGCCTGAGTGCCATCGTTCATGGCCATGCCTACGTCAGCCTGGGCCAGTGCCGGGGCGTCGTTGGCACCGTCGCCACACATGGCAACCAGGCGGCCGTCATTCTGCTCCTGGCGTATACGCGCCAGCTTCTTCTCGGGCGTGGCTTCGGCCAGCACGTCATCTACCCCCGCTTCGGCGGCGATGGCAGCTGCAGTCAGCGGGTTGTCGCCGGTCACCATCACCGTGCGGATGCCCAGCTTGCGCAGCTCGGCGAAGCGCTCGCGGATGCCGGGCTTGACCACGTCCTTGAGGTGAATCACGCCAAGCAAGCGCTTGTCGACGCACACCAGCAACGGTGTGCCGCCACTCTGCGCAATGCGTTCGACTTCGCGGGCCAGCGCGGCCGGCATTTCCAGGCGTTGCATACCGACGAATGCCAGCACCGCATCGACGGCGCCCTTGCGGTAGCGGTGCTGCTGGAAGTCGATGCCCGACAGGCGTGTCTCGGCACTAAAGGCCACCGCTTCGAACTGCCCGGCAGGCGGGTCGACGAAGTCGTGCAACTGGCGCAGGTATTCGACAATCGACTTGCCTTCGGCGGTGTCGTCGGCCAGCGAGGCCAGCAAGGCGCCCTCCCCCAGTTCCTTGGCGGTAATGCCCGGTGCCGCATGCAGTGCGCTGCAGCGCCGGTTGCCGAAGGTGATGGTGCCGGTCTTGTCGAGCATCAGCGTATGCACATCCCCGGCCGCCTCGACCGCGCGGCCCGAGCGGGCAATGACATTCAGCCGTACCAGCCTGTCCATGCCGGCGATGCCGATGGCCGACAACAGGCCGCCGATGGTGGTGGGGATCAGCGTCACCAGCAGCGCTGCCAGAAAGATCAGCGGCAGGCTGCCACCCACGAAGTGGGCGAACGGCTGCAAGGTCACCACCACGATCAGGAAAATCAGGGTCAGGCCGATCAGCAGGATGTCGAGGGCGATTTCGTTCGGGGTCTTCTGCCGTTTGGCACCTTCGACCAGGGCGATCATGCGGTCCAGGGTCGACTCGCCCGGGTTGCTGGTGATGCGGATAAGCAGCCAGTCGGAGACCAGCCGCGTATTGCCGGTCACCGCCGAGCGGTCGCCGCCTGATTCGCGTATTACCGGCGCGGACTCACCGGTAATGGCGGCCTCGTTGACAGCCGCAATGCCTTCAAGCACCTCGCCGTCGCCGGGGATCATTTCGCCGGCGACCACGCGTACCACGTCGTCCTTGCGCAGCGCGCTGGCAGCCACCGTCTCGTAGCTGCCATCACGCTGACGACGCTGAGCGGTCAGGCCCTGGCTGCCGGCCTTGAGGCTGTCGGCGCGGGCCTTGCCACGGCCTTCGGCCAACGCCTCGGCGAAGTTGGCGAACAACACGGTGAACCACAGCCATAGGGCGATCTGCACCGCAACGCCGGTACTCACGCCGCCGCCGGGCGCAAAGCACAGCACGGTGGTCAGTAAAGCGGTCAGGGCCACCACCAGCATTACCGGTGAACGTTTGAGCTGACGCGGGTCGAGCTTGACGAACGCCTGCACCAGCGCCGGGCGCCACAGCGCGGCGAAGCGGGTCTGGTCCTTGGCGCTGTGCCGGCTATTCACTTCAGGAATGGGCATGTTCATGATCGGTCCTCAAAACCCCAGGCTAAGGTGTTCGGCGATTGGCCCAAGGGCCAGGGACGGCAGGAAGGTCAGGCCACCGACCAGCAGGATGGTCACCAGCAGCAAGCCAGTGAACAGCGGGCCGTGGGTGGGGAAGCTGTTCTGCCCCAGCGGCGCGCTTTTTTTCGCCGCCAGGCTGCCGGCCAACGCCAGTATCGGCAGGATGTAGCCGAAGCGGCCGATAAGCATGGCCAGGCCGATCATCAGGTTGTGATACACGGTGTTGGCACCAAAGCCGGCAAAGGCCGAGCCGTTGTTGGCCGAGCCCGAGGTATAGGCGTACAGCAACTGGCTGAAACCATGCGCCCCCGGGTTGGTGACCGCCGCGGCCGGGCCGGGCAAGCTGGCGGCGATGGCGCCAAGTACCAGCACACCGACCGGCATCACCAGCAGGGTTGCAACCAACAGTTGCACCTCTCGCGCCTGCAGTTTCTTGCCCAGGTATTCCGGCGTGCGCCCAATCATCAGCCCGGCCAGAAATACCGCGATCAGCACGAACAGCAACATGCCGTACAGCCCGGCGCCAACACCGCCGAAGATCACCTCGCCGACCATCATGTTGACCATCGCCACCATGCCGGTCAGCGGGTTCAGGCTGTCGTGCATGGCGTTGACCGAACCGTTGGAGGCAGCGGTGGTGGTAACCGTCCACAACACCGAACCGGTGGTGCCGAAGCGGCTTTCCTTGCCCTCCATGGGCGCAGCCTGCTGCACCTGGGCGCTTTCCAGCGCTGGGTTCGGCTGGTGCTCGGACCACAATGCCGTGCTGCCTCCGATCAGGAACAGGGCAAGCATGCAGGCGAGGATGGCGCGGCTCTGGCGCAGGTCCTTCACGTAGTGACCGAAGGTGAACACCAAAGCCACCGGAATGAGGATGATCGACGCCACCTCGAACAGGTTGCTCCAGGCCGTAGGGTTTTCGAACGGGTGTGACGAGTTGACGCCGAAGAAGCCGCCGCCATTGGTACCCAGTTGCTTGATGGCGATCTGGCTGGCGGCCGGCCCCAACGGAATTGTCTGGTCGCCACCCTGCAAGGTCAGCGCGTGGGCGTAGTCGGCAAAGGTCTGCGGTACGCCCTGCCAGACCAGCAGCAGCGCCAGTAGCACGCACAGCGGCAACAGGCCATAGAGGGTGGCACGGGTCATGTCGACCCAAAAGTTGCCCAGCGTCGTCGCACTGCGCCGGGCGATACCGCGGCACAGGGCAACCAGCACGGCCAGGCCGGTGGCAGGGCTGACAAAGTTCTGCACGGTCAGGCCAAGCATCTGGCTCAGGTAGCTGACCGACGCCTCACCGCTATAGGCCTGCCAGTTGGTATTGGTAACGAAACTGACGGTGGTGTTGAACGCCAGTGACCATTCCTGGCCAGGCAGGTGCTGTGGGTTGAGAGGCAGGTGGCCCTGCAACAGCAGCACGCTGAACAGCAGCAGGAAGCCGACCAGGTTGAACGCCAGCAGGGCCAAGGCGTATTGCCGCCAGTTCTGCTCCTGGTTGGCGTTCACACCTGCCAGCCGGTAACAGCCCTGCTCGACCGGGCCCAGCACAGGCGTCAGCCAGGTACGCTGGCCTTCCATGACCTTGAAGAAGAACCGCCCGAGCCAGGGTGCCGGTAGCAGCACAATGGCGAAGAATGCCAGGAGCAAGGCGAAATCGTAACTGTGCATGGCCGCTCCCTAGCTGCGATCGGCGCGCAGCAGCGCCACCAGCAGGTAAAACGCCAATGCCACTGCCAGCAGCAGTGACAGCCCGTCGAGCATGTTCATGTGTGGTTCTCCCCGTGTTACGGCTTGGGCCGCTTTAGGGAAATTGTCCGAGGGAGGGGCGTAAAGGGGCGAGAGCGGGGTGTGGGGGTGGGTATAAAGAATGCGTAAAATCAGCGTTGTGGTCTGCCTGTAACGGCCTCTTCGCGGGCACGCCCGCTCTCCCACAGGCACTGCACAGCCTTCAAGGCCTGTGTGGTACCTGTGGGAGCGGGCAAGCCCGCGAAAGGGCCGTTACAGGCTTACTGTTGTGGCGGCTGCTGAGCCGCGTTACGGCTCCAGTCCAGCAACAGGCTGTAGCCGACCGCCAGCAAGGTCGGCCCGATGAACAGGCCAATGAAGCCAAAGGCAAGCAAGCCACCGAACACGCCCAGCAGCACGATCACCAGCGGCAGGTTGCCGCCACGGCTGATCAGGTACGGCTTGAGCACGTTGTCCACGCCACTGATGACGAAGGTGCCCCAGACGCCCAGGAACACTGCCATGCCGTATTCGCCCTTCCACACCAGCCAAGCGGTGGCCGGTATCCAGGCCAGCGGCGGCCCCATGGGGATCAGGCTGAGCATGAAGGTCACCAACCCCAGCACGATCGCCCCGGGCACCCCCGCGATCAGGAAGCCGATCAGCGCCAGGATGGCCTGCGCGGCCGCCGTGCCGATCACCCCGTTGACCACACGCTGCACGGTAGCGGCCACCAGCTCGAGGTAATACTCGGCGCGCTCGCCCATCAGCCGGTGCAGCAAGCGCAGCACAAATGCCGCCAAGCGTGGCCCGTCGCGGTAGAAAAAGAACACGAACACCAGGCTCAGGGTCAGTTCCAGCACGCCACTGCCGATCTGCGCGCTGCGCGCCAGCAACCAGTTGCCCACCTGCCCAAAGTAAGGCTTGATCGAAGCAAGCAAGGCTGCGCCTTGCTGGTCCAGCGATTGCCAACCGTTGACCAGGCGCTCGCCAACGAAGGGTATGCCGCCCAGCCAGGCCGGCGCATCGGGCAGGCCGTCGACCTGTACGTCACGCACAAACGCCGTGGCATCACGAATGTGATCGGCCAGGTTGAACCCCAGCCACACCAGCGGCAGTGCCACGATCAGGATCCAGGCCGTGGTCAGCAGGCCGGCTGCCAGCGTCTCGCGCCCACCCAGCAGGCGCGTGAGGAAGCGCATCAGCGGCCAGCTGGCAAAGGCCAGGATGGCCCCCCACAGCAATGCCGATATGAACGGAGCCATCACCCACAGGCCGGCACCGAGCAACGCCACCAGCAGAATCTGGACCAGCAGGCGATCATTGTTAATCATGATGGTGCTCGTTCAACGGATCAGTTCAAGGTGCAGGCCGTCTGCAGGCGCACTGCCGACTTCAAGGCGGCGGCTGCGCACCCCGGCCTTGACCAGCGCCTCGCGCCAGGCCTCAGCCTGGGCCCCACTGAGGCTGACGCGCAAGCTGCTGTCGAGGTTCAGGCTGCGGGCCAGCAGGTTTACCCAGGTGTCTTGCGGCGCGGCAAGGTCAGGGTAGTCGAGCTTGCCGGTGTCGAGCATTTCGCGCAGCACCGTGGCAGCGGTTGGCAGCAGCTCGCCCAGCGGGCTGCCTGCGATGAACTCTTCCACATGCAGGTAGGCGCGGCGGTTGCCCCGTGTAACGCTGTACAGCGCGACCAGGGTGTCGGCCTCTTCTGCCGAGCGGCGTAGCAGAATGAACGCCTGCTGCTCATCGCCACCGTTGAGGCGGGCATTGGCGAATACATCATTGGCCCACAGGCTGGCCTCACCGCAATCACGCCCCTGGCACCAGAACAACGGGTAGCCACCGTCGCGTACAAGTGCTTCGCGGGCATTGGTAAAGGCCTCACGGGCAGTACGTTCGACGGGCAATTCGTAGGTCACCGAGCTGACCTGACCGCGGCTCTCGACCTTGTCATCGACCCGCAGGCGGCCACTGATCTTGCGCAACGGGCCCATCGGGTAGACCCGCTCCTGCTCGACGGCCGGGCGTTGATCGACCACCTTGGCGTCCTGCGGTACCGGCAGGCTACCAGCCCACAACACGGGGCTGGCGAGCACCAGGCAGGCCGCCAGGGCAGTGCGAATGGAAACAGGCGCGCTCATTGGCGAACCAGGCGGCGCTCAGCGCCGAATTGAAGCTCCAGGATGTCTGGCAGTTGCATGGTTGTCTCCCTGTTCAACCCGCCAAGCCTCGACACTTGTCCGGTGCAAGTCAAGCAAAGCCAAAGAAGCGATTGATACAGTCTGCAACAAGGACCGCGCCCTGCGCATCGTTCAGGTGCAGGTGATGGCCGCCGGGCAGCGTCACCTGTTCAAAGGGTAGCTGCTCCAGCAACCCCGTGTGGCGTGCCAGCATGCCGTCGGCAGCCACCACCAACAGCGCAGGGCAACTCACCCGCCGCACATAGGCCATGGCCTGTGCCTCGCTCAGGCGCACCGGCGAGGGCAGGGTCAAGCGGCTGTCGCTGCGCCAGCTGTAGCCACCGGGCACCGGCATAAGGCCACGCTGAGCCAGCAGCTCGGCGGCCTCACGGCTGACCGCGACCATGCCCTTCATCCGGGCTTGCACACCGTCTTCCAATGTCGCATACACCGACTTGCGTTTGCCATCCAGCCGCAACTGGGCTTGCAGTGCCATCCCTAAGCGCTCGCCTGCGTCCTGCTCGGCGCCGGTCGGCGGGATGACGCCATCGATCAACGCCAGGTGACTGACCCGATCGGGCAATGCCCCGGCCAGTTGCACCGAAATGATCGCGCCCAGCGAATGCCCCAGCAGGGCGAAACGCTGCCAACCCAGTTGCTCGGCCACGCGCAGCACGTCATGGGCATAGTCGGCCAGGGCATAACCGGCACCGAGCGGGCGGTGCTCCGAATAGCCATGGCCGGCCAGGTCCAGGGCGACGATGCGCAGCCCTTTCAGTTGCGGAGCCAGGCGGGCAAAGCTGTTGGCGTTGTCCAGCCAGCCATGCAGGGCAATCACCGGCAGCCCGTCTTCGGGGCCGAACAGGTGTGCAGCCAGTTCGATATGGCCCAGGCTCAGGCGAATTTCCTCAACGTGCGCGCTCATGCCTGGCTCCAGCGGTCGAACAGGCCCTTGATCAGGCTGGCAGTGTCGGCCGGACGCTCCAGCGGGAACATGTGCCCACCCGGTACGCTGTGGTATTCACCTTGGGGCATGCCGCGCACAGCCAAGGTGTGGTGGCGACGAATGACGTTGCTGCGGTTGCCGCGCACCATGGCCAGCGGTACCTGCAACTGGCGCGCGGGGGCGGGGCTGGTATGCGGGATGCTGCGGTAGATGCTGATTTCAGTAGCAGGGTCGAAGCGCAACTGTAGCCCCTGCTCCACCGCCTGCAGGCCGTGTTCTACATAAGCGTCGAGGCAATCGGGATCGAAATGGCGGAACAGTGATTTGCCCGCGAAATAGTCCCGGGCGCTGTCGCGGTCGTTGAAAGTTTCGCGACGCCCCAGGGTGCGCCCGGCCGGTGTGATGCGGTCGATGAAACCAAAGCGCTTGGCTGTGCGCAGCAGCCATTGATCAGCGCGGGTGAGCACCGGAGAGTCGAGCATTACCAGCCCCCGGTAGTACTCGGGGCAGCGCAATGCTGCGTGCAGGTGCAACACGCCACCCAGCGAATGACCAACGCCCCAGACTGGCTGGTCCTGCTGCGCCAGGTGATGCAACAATTCATCGACCAGGCTTTGCCAGTTTTCGTCCACGGGAAAGCGCGGGTCATGCGCATGCTGGGCCAGGTGCTGCACCTGATAGTCCGGCGCCAGCGCTGCAAACAGCTTGCCGTAGGTGGCCGATGGGAAACCGTTGGCATGAGCGAAGAAGATCTGCTGCGACATGGCGCCTGGTCCGGAGCGTAATGATGGCCCATTGTCGGCATCGCGGGGCGGTTCGGCAATGTCCATAAAGGTCATCGGCGAGGGGGATCAGGTCATGCCGAACGGTCGAAACTGCTCAACGACCGCCGCAGGCAAGCCTGCATGTAGGCCACTTGGCTCTCCAGCGCCTCGCGGGCCAGACGCTGGTCCTGGTAGTCCAGTTGCAGGCGGCGCAAGGCCAGACAACTGGTTTGCAGCAGGTGCGAGACCCGCAGGCAGGCGTCCTGCAATGTACGCAGGTCCTGCTCGCATTGTTGCCTCGCCGCGGGCTCCAGCCTGGAGTTGTCGTTCACTTTGCGCATCAGGTGGTAAAACCTGGCATCGGCTGATTCGCGCAGCAGGCTGTATTGGGCGAAATTCAGCGAAGTACCTTGGTCAACCTGTTCCAGGGTGGGTTGCAGGTCCAGACAGCGCAACAGTTCCAGCATTTCACCCCTCATTTGCCATTCCCTGATATTTGCCGTGAGGCAACGCTAGCAAGCGGTGGTGAAACACGACAACTGACAAAAATGCCAGTTGCCTTATCGATCATTACCCACGCCAGCATTCAGACCCGGGCGAGACAGCGGCCTGCACAAGCCATCGCAAGTTCAAGCGGGTGAGTGGATGGCCCGAAGCGTCATCAAGCCGGCCAGCGGCCACTCACCTTCCAGCTCCGCCAGGCTGGCAGTACTCATGGCTGCCGGCTGTTGCCTGTGACCGTGCTCCAGCGCACCGACCAGGTTACCTACCAGCGGCTGATGGCTGACCAGCAGCACATGCTCAAGCCCCAGGCGCTCGATTTCGCCGATGACCTGCTGCACATCACCCTCGGGCGTCAGCCAGGGCACGGTGCGCACCGGTTCGGCGAAGCCCAGGGTGTCATGCACCAGCGCGGCGGTCTGCTGGGCGCGTACGTAAGGGCTGGCGAAAATCGCCTGCAATGGCAGCCCGATCAGGCGAGCAGCACTGTGCAGCACCTGCTCGCGACCATGGGCCGTCAGCCGGCGCTCGGCGTCTGTATTGGCCCGCGGCTCAGCTTCACCGTGGCGCAGTACCCACAGCTTCACAGCTTGGGTTCCTCGTCACGCACCGGGTGGGGGGCCGGCGCCACGGCGTGCGCCGCTTCACCTTCCGGCGCACGCGGGGCCGGCCAGTCAGCGAACGGCCATGGCTTCTGGTCGCTGTGGAAACTGCCGAAGCGGCCGATCTGTGCCAGGTACTGGCTCAGGCTGTCGCCGAAGTTCATGAGACTGGCGCTGGGCGCCCCATACACCAGTCGGTAGATCAACTGTACAAGCACCAAGCCCCCCAGCAGCACCTCGGCCAATTGCCAGACCACCAGGAACACCAGCATCCACAGCACCCGCAGGATGATCGACTCGCGCTGGGCGCGTTCGGGCGTATCGTTCATGTGTTGCTCCTTGCTCGTGTCAGAGCCGCAAGGGCTCAGTTGAAACCGCTGATGGAAATGAAATCGACATCGGTCTTGGGCTCAGCGCGCATCAGGTGCTCGATCACCTGGTTCAACGTGCGGCCTTCGAACAGGATGGCATGCAGGCCAGCGACCAGCGGCATGTACACCTGCACTTGCTGGGCTTTGGTCTTGAGCACCTTGAGCGTGTTGACACCCTCGGCCACTTCGCCCAGGCGGTTGACCGCCTCTTCCAGGCTTTGGCCCTGACCCAGTGCGTAGCCAACCTGATAGTTGCGGCTCTTGGGCGAGGAGCAGGTGACGATCAGGTCACCGACACCAGCCAGGCCGAGGAAGGTCATGGGGTTGGCGCCCTGGCTGACGGCGAAGCGGGTCATCTCGGCCAAGGCCCGGGTAATCAACATGCTCTTGGTGTTCTCGCCCATCCCCAAGGCCACAGCCATGCCGGCGATGATCGCGTAGACGTTCTTCAGTGCCCCGCCCAGTTCGACGCCGAAACGGTCGGCACTGGCGTAGACGCGGAAGGTGCGCCCATGCAGCACGGCCTGTACCTGCTGGCACAGTTTTTCGTGCTCACTGGCCACCACTGTGGCAGTCAGTGCATGTTCGGCGATTTCGCGCGCCAGGTTAGGCCCTGACAAAACGCCGATGCGCGCCTCGGGGGCGATTTCTTCGATGATCTGGCTCATCAGCTTGAAGCTTTGCGCCTCGATGCCCTTGGTCAGGCTGACCAGGCCTTTGCCGCGCAGCAGTTCGGCATGGGGGGCCAGCACGCTGCGCAAGGCACTCGATGGCAGGGCAACGAAGATCAGCTCGCTGGCCTGCAGGGTGGCCAGCAGGTCGTTGACCGGCTCAACCCCATCGTGCAAGCGGATACCCTTGAGGTAACGCGGATTCTCGCGATTCACGCGCATGGCCTCGGCCTGCGCCGGGTCGCGCATCCATTGGCGCACCGGCACACCGTTTTCCGCCAGCAGGTTCGCCACGGCGGTGCCGAAGCTGCCGCCGCCCAGCACCGCAACAGGTTGCTGTTCAGTCATATCCAATCCATTAAAGCCAAAAGTTAAGTGGCGACCCCGCCATTATACGGCTCGCTTGCCATGCGCCAAGGCTAGCAACGCAGATGACACTGTCATGGCCACGTTGCAACGAATGCAGGAGCGGGCTCGCTCGCGATGCGCCGCGCGGGCGGCGCTGGATTTACGCCCCGATGAAAGCGTCAAGACAGGCACGCTGCAAAACCGCTGCAGATCACTGGAAAATACGCCAAGGTCAGTTACCATGCCTGTTTCAATCCTGAAACAAAGGCAGCCCCGTGTTCCCTGGCACGCCCCCGTACCCGCGCCTGCTGTTATTGACCGCCCTGCTCGGCGGTCAAGCCGCGGCCGGCGACCTGTTCATCGACAACGCCGACCTGCCACAGGTTCTGACCGCCACACGCCTGAAACAATCCCCCGCTGCTGTCCCGGGTAGTATGACCGTACTCGACAGCGAACTGATTCGCGCGAGCGGTGCCCGTGACATCCCCGAACTGCTGCGCCTGGTACCGGGCATGATGATCGGCTACGGTGCCGGTAATCAACCCACGGTCAACTACCACGGCAGCAACGTCGACGACGCGCGGCGCATGCAGGTACTGATCGATGGCCGCTCGGTGTACCGCGCAGGCCTGGCCACGGTGGACTGGAGCGACATCCCCTTGGCCATGGAGGATATCGAGCGCATCGAGGTATTCCGCGGCCCGAACACCGTAAGCTATGGCGCCAACGCGCTGATGGCGGTGGTCAACATCCTCACCCGCCACCCCGCCGACAGCCATGGTACGCGGCTGAAAGTGACGCGCGGCCAGGACGGCATCAACGACTTTTATGCCAGCCACGGCTTCGGCTGGGACGGCGGCGACATGCGCCTGTCGCTGTCGGGCCAACAGGACGACGGCTTCGATGAGAACCAGTTCGGCCAGGACTACCGCGACAGCCGCCGCCTGACCCGCTTCAACCTCAGCGCCAACCACAACCTGGCGGTCGACCAGACCCTGGAGTGGCAACTGGCGGCCAAGGAAGGCAGCAATCAGCGGCCCTACACCTACCAGCCGGTGTTCCAGAAGTACGAGTCCGGGAACAATGCCGACGTCAACGCCAAGGACTATGCGGGCTCGTTGCGCTGGACCAAAGACTTCAGCGCTGAGCACAGCCTTTATATCCAGGGCTCAGCCCAGCATTTTGATCGCCAGCAAGTGTGGCGCGCCTGTGATGCCTTGCAGTCGTTCAGCCCCGAACTGACCCAGCTTTGGCAGATGAACCCCGACTTTGCCGAAAAAGTGGCGCGCGGTATTGCGACTGGCGCCCCCCTTTCCACTGACGACCCGGCCCTGAAAGGGCTTCTGCAGAAAGTGCAGCAACAATGGGATGAGGGTGGAAAGCAGCAGGTCTGCGGCGATGTCGACCAGAGCACCCGTGAAACCCGCTATGACCTGGAAATCCAGGACACCCTGAGCCTGACCGACAGCCTGCGTCTGCTCAGTGGCATGAACTACCGCTATGACCTCGCCGACTCGCAGACCTACTTCAACGGCAGCCTCGACGACCAGACCTGGCGCCTGTTCGGCCAGCTGGAATGGCGGGCCGACGAGCACTGGATACTGCAAGGTGGGGCCATGTTCGAAGACTCACGCCTGTCTGGCAGTTCGCTGACCCCGCGCGTCGCGGTCAACTACCTGATCACCCCGCGCCACGGCCTGCGTGCGGTGTACTCCGAAGCGGTGCGTTCGCCCGACATGTTCGAGAACAACGTCAACTGGAGTTACACGGTCAAGAACCTGACCCCTAATGCATTCGGGCTGCAAAACGGTGAGTACTTCGTCAAGACCCGTGGCCCTGGCGACCTTGAACAGGAGCGCATGCGCTCGCGCGAGCTAGGCTACAACGGCTACTTCAGCGACATCGACCTGAGCCTGGATGTGAAGCTGTTCTACGATGAGATCACCGGCATGATCAGCGAGCCTCTGAAGAACAACCAGTACATCGCCAGCAACGCCAACAAGGCTCGTTTCACCGGCAGCGAGGCGCAAATGGACTGGCGCCCCACCCTGCGCGACCGCCTGCGCCTGTCCTATGCCTACGTCGATGCCTGGGCCAGTAACCCCGACGACCGCCGTCTCAGCGCCCGCAACAGCGGCTCGGCGGGATGGATGCGCGAATGGGGTGCCGGCTGGTCGAGCGCGCTGTTCTACTACGGCGACGATGCCCTCAACCAGTATCGCTACGAGCGTCTGGACCTGCGCCTGGCAAAACGTTTTCGGGTGTATGGCAGCAACCTGGAGCTGGCAGCACTGTGGCAACAGCGCCTGGACGATGAACCGACCACGGCCGTGCAGAACCGCTACGACAGCCGTCACCGCCTGAGCGTGAGCGCGGAGCTGGAGTTCTGATGGCCCTGCTGCTGCGCTTGTTGCTGCTGTGCCTGTGGCCGTTGGGGCCTTTGTCTGCCAGCGAAATCCTGCTGGTGGGGGCTGAGGACCAGCCCGGCATCCGCAGCTTCATCGCCGCACTGGAAAGCCGCCGCCCTCACGATCATGTGCAGTTTCGGATCACCGCCAACCTGCCACGCCCGGGCAAGCTCAAAGCCGACCAACGCCTGATTCTGCTCGACAGCGCAGCACTGGAATGGCGCCTGGGGGAAACCGCCGGCCCGCCGGCACTGGTCATGCGGGTCAGCCGGGTACAGGCTGAACAGCGCCTGGGAAAGTCGCGCCCCGCGTTCCTCACACTCTTGTGGAGCGACGCACCGTTGGGAAGGCAACTGCGCCTGGTACGCTACTTGTTGCCGCAGGCCAGGCGCATTGGCGTGCTGTACGGCGAGCACAGCAGTTTCCTGCTGAACGAACTGCGCCATGCCGCACGGCCGCTAGGCCTGGAAATCGTTGCCCAGGACTGGTCCGACCCGCGTGACAACCGCCCCCTGCAGCACCTACTGGGCAACAGCGATGTGCTACTGGGCCTGGACGACCCTGACTTGTACAACTCCAAGACTGCGAAGAACCTGCTGTTGAGCAGTTATGGCCGGCAGATGGCGCTGATCGGCCCGAACGCCGGCTTCGTTCGCGCTGGCGCCCTGGCCAGTACCTACAGCGACCAGGACGACTGGCTGTGGGTGCTCGACCAGTTGCTCGACCAGCCGCCGACGCGCTGGCCGCGCAGCCTGTACCCCACGCGCTACGGCGTCAGTGGCAACCAGCAGGTGGCCCGTGCCCTGGGTCTGGAACCGATCGATCAGAACGCCGCCGCCACGGCCCTGGCCGAGGGAGAACCCACCCCATGAGCAAACGCTTGAGCTGGGACATTCATACCCGCACGCAGATCATCAGCCTCGGCCCCGCCCTGCTACTGACCTTGATCTTGATCAGCTTCTTTACCTTCGTGCGCATCCAGGACCTGCGCCAGGAACTCAACCACACCGGGCAACTGATCGCCAACCAGTTGGCACCGGCGTCGGAGTACGGGGTGATATCGGGCAACAACGAAGTGCTCGAAGGGCTGATGCGCGCCACCCTCAGCATCCCGCACGTGCGCTTTCTGGAAGTGCAGGACAGCCGCAACCACATCCTGGTGTACGTCGAGCAGTCCGACGAAAGCGCCAACCGCGCGCAACAGGTCGAAGTGTTCCAGGCGCCGATTCGCCTGCAACAAATCCGCCTGGACAACGACTTCCTGCAACAGGGCAAAGCCACCACCCCGGCCATCGGTGACGACTACCTGGGCCGGGTGATCGTTGGCATGTCCGACGACGCCTTCAGCCAGCGCCAGCAGGAAATCGTGATCAAGGCCGGGATCCTGGCGCTGTTCGCCCTGCTGTTCACCTTTTTGCTGGCTCGCCGCCTGGCCCTGAGCCTGGCCAAGCCGATCAGCGACATGGGCCACGCGGTCAAAGCCATTCAGCAAGGCGAGTACAACACCCCCCTGCCGGTAGTCGACGACAGCGAGCTGGGCCACTTGGCCCGTCACATCAACAACCTGGCCAGCGCCCTGGAGCAGGCCAGTGATGAACAGAAGCAGGCCATTGCCGAACTCATCCAGGCCCGCGAGGAGGCCGAACAAGCCAACCGCGCCAAATCGGATTTCCTGGCAATGATGAGCCATGAGTTGCGCACCCCGATGAATGGCGTGCTGGGCATGCTGCAACTGCTGGAAACTACACCGCTGAGCAGTGAACAGGCCGATTACACGGCAGTGGCCAGCGAGTCCACCGGGCATTTGCTTAAGGTCATCAACGACATCCTCGATTTTTCGCGCATCGAACGCGCCGCGTTGCAACTGGAGCACATCGACTTCAACCTCGGCGAGCTGATTACCAGCAGTGTCCAGTCGTTCCAGCACAGCGCCCAGCAACGCGGCCTGGGCCTGCACCTGCAACTGCCGGCCGGTATCGAGCAGTTGCAGGTGAACGGCGATCCCACACGCATCCGCCAGATCCTGCTGAACCTGGTGGGCAACGCCCTGAAGTTCACCGAACGTGGCCAAGTACAAGTCGACGCACGCTGGCAGGTGCTCGACCGACAGCTGATCTGGCTGACCTGCAGCGTGCGTGACACCGGCATCGGCATCGACAGCGACCGCCTGGAAATGATGTTCGTCGCCTTCCAGCAGGCCGACAGCTCGATTTCCCGTCGTTACGGCGGCACCGGGCTGGGGCTTTCGATCGCTCGTACCTTGGCCGAGCGCATGGGCGGCAAGCTACGTGGCGAAAGCCGTGAGGGCCAGGGTTCGACATTTACCCTGGAGATGCCGCTGGCCCTCGCCAACCCTGCCCCCATCCCGCTGACGCCGCCAACGACTGCACAAACGACGGTGCCGGACAATGATCAGGTACTGCTGGTGGAGGACAATCCGGTCAACCGAAGTGTCGTAGAAGCCATGCTGCGCAGCCTGGGGCTGGCAGTATGCACGGCAGAAGATGGCCTCGAAGCCGTCGAACTGGTCGGCCGCCAGCGCTTTGCTGCCGTGCTGATGGATTGCCGCCTGCCGCACCTGGACGGCTATGAAGCCACCCGACGCATCCGCCAGTTGCCCAACGGCGCTGGGCTACCGATCATCGCCCTGACTGCCAACGCCTTGCAGGGGGACCGTGAACGTTGCATGGCCGCCGGTATGGACGATTACCTCAGCAAACCCTTGCGCCGCACCGAGTTGCAGCAGGTGCTGCAGCGCTGGTTACCCGGTCAGACAACCGCGACTGGCGATAAATGCTAAAGTGCGGCAGTCTTAAACACTGGACAGGACCTTCATCGGACCTGAAAATAGACGTTTCAGTGCACACCTGTACTTCTTTCACCAGGTGCGCTGTGACTTTCACCACAACGCAATAGTCTACCTGTAGGCTGCCGCCTCGAAGCGCTTGGTTTTCGGGCCGGCCGGGAAGATTCATCCCCTGCCGCAGGGGGTTATTGAGGAGCTCGCATGACCAAACAACACGCCTTTACTCGGGAAGACCTGCTGCGCTGCAGTCGCGGTGAGCTGTTCGGCCCAGGTAATGCGCAACTGCCCGCGCCGAACATGCTGATGGTCGATCGCATCACCCATATCAGCGAAGAAGGCGGCAAGTACGGCAAAGGTGAGTTGGTCGCCGAGCTGGATATCAACCCGGACCTGTGGTTCTTCGCCTGCCATTTCGAAGGCGATCCGGTAATGCCGGGCTGCCTGGGCCTCGACGCCATGTGGCAGCTGGTTGGCTTCTTCCTCGGCTGGCAGGGCCTGCCGGGCCGTGGCCGCGCCCTGGGTTCGGGCGAGGTGAAATTCTTTGGCCAGGTACTGCCTGAAGCCAAGAAAGTCACGTACAACATTCACATCAAGCGCGTCCTGAAGGGCAAGCTGAACATGGCCATCGCCGATGGCTCGGTCAGCGTCGACGGCCGCGAGATCTACACTGCCGAAGGCCTGCGGGTCGGCGTGTTCACCTCCACTGACAATTTCTAAGGGTTATTCGCATGCGCCGCGTCGTTATCACTGGTCTGGGCATCGTATCGTGCCTGGGCAATGACAAAGCTACCGTCACCGAAAACCTGCGCAACAGCCGTCCGGGTATCCGTTTCAACCCGGAATACAAGGAAATGGGGCTGCGTAGCCAGGTTTCCGGGTCCATCGACCTCAACCTCGAAGAACTGATCGACCGCAAGGTTTACCGCTTCGTCGGCCACGCGGCTGCCTACGCCTACCTGGCCATGCAGGACGCGATCAAGGACTCCGGCCTGACCGAAGAGCAGGTTTCCAACCCGCGCACCGGCCTGGTGGCTGGCTCCGGCGGCGCCTCGACCCTGAACCAGATGGAAGCGCTGGACACCCTGCGTGAGAAGGGCGTCAAGCGCGTCGGCCCATACCGTGTAACCCGTACCATGGGCAGCACCGTGTCGGCATGCCTGGCCACCCCGTTCAAGATCAAGGGCATCAACTACTCGATCTCGTCGGCCTGCGCCACCTCGGCTCACTGCATCGGTACCGCACTGGAGCAGATCCAGTGGGGCAAGCAGGACATCGTCTTCGCCGGTGGTGGTGAAGAAGAGCACTGGAGCCAGTCGTTCCTGTTCGATGCCATGGGCGCCCTGTCGACCAAGCGCAACGAAACCCCGGAACTGGCCTCGCGCGCCTACGACGCTGACCGTGATGGCTTCGTCATCGCTGGCGGTGGCGGCATGGTCGTGGTCGAGGAGCTGGAGCACGCCCTGGCCCGTGGCGCCAAGATCTACGCCGAAATCGTTGGCTACGGTGCTACTTCCGACGGCTACGACATGGTTGCTCCGAGCGGCGAAGGCGCCATCCGCTGCATGCAGCAGGCGCTGTCCACCGTCGACACCCCGATCGACTACCTGAACACCCACGGTACCTCGACCCCGGTCGGTGACGTGGCCGAGATCAAGGGCGTGCGTGCCGTGTTCGGCGACAAGGCACCGAAGATCAGCTCTACCAAGAGCCTGTCGGGTCACTCGCTGGGCGCCGCCGGCGTGCACGAGGCGATCTACTGCCTGCTGATGATGGAAAACAACTTCATCGCCGGCTCTGCCAACATCGACGAGCTGGACCCGGAAGTCGCCGACTTGCCAGTCCTGCGTAAAACCGAAGAAAACGCCAAGATCGACACGGTCATGAGCAACAGCTTCGGCTTCGGCGGCACCAACGCCACCCTGGTGCTCAAGCGCTGGGAAGGCAAGTAAGACGCTGCTGCTGTATGTAAATGAAAACGCCCCGACTGGTTCGGGGCGTTTTTGTTTGGGTTGCCTGTGCTGGCCTCTTCGCGGGTAAACCCGCTCCTACACAGGTCATTTACAGTGCTTATGGCCACTGCAGGCTAATGGCGCGCCTTGGGTAACACCGCCAGAAAGTTCTCCAGGGCCACCTTGTGCGCCACCGCCTCCGGCAAGGCATCCAGAAACGGCTTGAACCCGTGCATCTGTTCCCCCAGGCTGCCAAACCGCCCCACCACATCCGACCCCAGCATGAAGCGCTCCGGGTACTTCTCGACCAACGCCAGCCACTCCTTGCGCGGCACGCCGTGCTCATCCAGCAAATACGGCTGCAACACACTCCACGACAAATCGACATACAGGTTCGGGTAGTCCTCCAGCAATCGCGTCAGCACCGGCAGTAGAAAGTCCATCTGCGTCTGGTGACGGTGTATCTCCATGCTGCTGCCCGCGTGCGCCCAGATGAATCGCGTATGCGGGTGATTGCGCAGCGGCTCTTCGATCTCCGCCAGGTACAGCGGGTTGCGCTCGCGCTTGGAAGTAATGTTGGAATGCAGCAGCACCGGCAGATCGCGCTCGGCCGCCAGGTGGTAGATACGCGTCATGGCTTCATTGTTGGCACGTGGTGTGTCGCCGCTGGTCAGCGCCGTCAGGTCATCATGACGGGTGAACACCTCGCCGATGCCCTGCCATAAACCCGGGTTCATTTCGAGCATGCGCTCGATATGACTGACCGCGTTCTTGTCCACCGGGTTGAAACCGCTCAAAAACGGGTGAAAGCGCTTGCGCTGCTCGATCGGCAGTTGCTGCAGAGCCGCAGCCACGTAGGTGTCGGTGGCGCTGTACCAGTAGGCATCAGCGTCATCACCGGCGTAGTAGCGCGGGCGTTTGGGTTCGTCTTCGTGCCATTTCTTGGCCACTGGTATTCCGGAAATCATCGACTGCTCGATACCCGCAGCATCCATGGCCTCAAGCAGGGCCGGCATGCCTTCGCTTTCCTGGAAAAAGTCCACGTAATGCAAGTGGGCATCGCTGTAGCGGTAGTCGCGTGCCTGGGCCGCCTGGCTTAGACAGGCAGACAACATCACGCAGGCCAGCGCTCTGGCAATCATGGGCAGGTTCCTTCTCCGAGTATGAAAACAGTAGACCGGCCGGCCAACGCGACGGTTCAGCCACAGCAGGCAAACCGTTATGCTTGAAGCACTGTCACCTCGCCTGGAGCCGTCCCATGAGCAGCCCCCTGGTCATTCACCCCCGTGCCGAATCGGTCGAGGGCCAGCCGATCCTGCGCCCGCTGCCATCAGCCCAGTGCCGCAGCGTCGGCCCGTTCGTGTTTTTCGACCACATGCTCGAAACAGACTATGCCCCGGGGCATGGCATGGACATCCGCCAGCACCCGCATATCGGCCTGTCTACCCTGACCTACCTGTTCGAAGGGGCAATCCAGCACAAGGACAGCCTGGGTTCGGACCAACACGTGCTGCCCGGCGATGTCAGCTGGATGACGGCTGGCAGTGGCGTGGCCCACGTCGAGCGCACGCCGGCGGACGCCCTGGCCCATGGCTCGCGCCTGCACGGACTGCAGGTATGGCTGGCATCGCCGCGGGAGTTTGAGCAAGGCCCGGCAAGCTACAGCCATCACCCAGCCGCGAGCTTGCCCGTCAGTGACAGCCTGGGTGTGCGCATCTGCATGATTGCTGGCAGCGGGTTCTGCTTGAAGTCCCCAGTGCCGGTGCTCTCCCCTACCCTTTATGCGCACGTTCAGATGCAACCGGCAACCACCTTGCTGGTACCGACCGAGCATGCGCAGCGGGCGCTGTACCTGCTTGATGGCGAGTTGATGATGAACGATGAAGACGTGGAACCGTGCAGCCTGGTGGTACTGCCGGAGGGTGAAGAGGTGACGTTGTATGCGGAGGGTGAATGCCAATTGGTACTGATTGGCGGCGCACCGCTGGATGGGCCGCGGCGGATGAACTGGAATTTCGTGGCCAGCGACCCCGAGCTGATCGAGCGGGCCCGGGCCAGGTGGGCTGCGGGAGATTGGCCGGTGGTGCCGGGGGAACATTCGAGGATCGAGTTACCTCGGTGATCGGGGGTGGACACAGGTCGACGGCTGGGCGCAGCCCGTCGTGTAGGAGCGGGTTTACCCGCGAAGAGGCCGGACCTGCCGGCCAATTTCCACCCGCCGTTCACCGTTGATGCCGCTACCGTATTCGCGGGTAAACCCGCTCCTACGCCGAAGGGGTGGACACATTGGTGATTGGACACAGGCCGTCGTGTAGGAGCGGGTTCACCCGCGAAAGGGCCGGCCCTGCTGGCCAATCTCCACCCGCTGTTCACCGTTGCCGTCGCCACCGTATTCGCGGGTAAACCCACTCCTACACCTGATCGGGGGTGAACGCACATTGGTGATTGGGCGCAGGCCGTCGCGTAGGAGCGGGTTTACCCGCGAAGGGCTGCAAAGCAGCCCCCTACAATCTCAGCGCTGGAACACTTCACTCAGCAGATTATGCATCGAACGGAACGCTCGCTCGGAAGTGCGCCGGTCATACTGCATTTTGCCCGGCACATTGGCATTCGGGTCGGTAAACGAGTGCACCGCGCCGCCATAACTGAGCAACTGCCAGTCCACCTTGGCCGCGTTCATCTCGTCCTCGAATGCCGGCAGCTGCTCTTTAGGCACCAATGGGTCGGAGGCACCATGCAACACCAGCACCGAGCCCTTGATGCGCTTGGCATCTTCAGGATTCGGCGTGTCCAGGGTGCCGTGGAACGACACTGCCGCGCGCAGGTCGGCGCCGCCACGGGCCAGCTCCAGGGCGCAGCAGCCACCGAAGCAGAAGCCGAAGGTAGCCACCTTGCCAGGCTCCAGCAGCGCCTTCGACTGCCCCAACAATTGCGCCAAGGCTTCCTGCATGCGTTTGCGCAGTTCGTCACGGTCATTCTTCAGCGGCATCATCGCCACGCCTGCCTCATCGGCATTGGACGGGCGCACCGATTGCCCGTAGAGGTCGGCAATCAACACCACATAGCCCTTCTCGGCGACTTCCTTGGCGATACGCTCGGCACCTTCGCCAATGCCCATCCAGTTCGGCGCCATCACCAGGCCCGGACGGCCCAGCGCCCCCGGCTCATAGACCAAACGGCTTTCATAGGCCTTGCCGGACAGGTGATAAACCAGCGATTCGACGATAACTTTGCTCATCTAGCACTCCTTTGGCACTCTTCACAAAAAAGCAGCCATGAAAAAAGCCCGCCGAAGCGGGCTTTCCTATGCATCAACTCAAGCAGACAGCTCGACCAGTAGCTTGTTCAGGCGACGAACGTACGCTGCCGGGTCCTTCAAGCTGTCACCGGCCGCCAGCGCCGCCTGATCGAACAGGATATGCGAAAGCTCGGCGAAACGGTCTTCGCTCTGCTCGTGGTCCAGCTTCTCGATCAACGGGTGAGTCGGGTTGAACTCGAAGATCGGCTTGGACTCCGGCACTTTCTGCCCGCTGGCTTCCAGAATCTGGCGCATCTGCAGGCCCAGGTCCTGCTCGCCGATGGCCAAGATCGCCGGGGAGTCGGTCAGGCGGTGCGATACGCGCACTTCGGCCACGCTGTCACCCAGCGCACCTTTCAGTCGTTCGACCAGACCTTCCTTGTCCTTGGCGACTTCTTCCTGGGCTTTCTTGTCTTCTTCCGAATCCAGCTTGCCCAGGTCCAGGTCGCCACGGGCGATATCGACAAAGGCCTTGCCGTCGAATTCGTTGAGGTAGCTCATCAGCCACTCGTCGATGCGGTCAGTCAGCAGCAGCACTTCGATGCCTTTCTTGCGGAAGACTTCCAGGTGCGGGCTGTTCTTGACCTGCGCGTACGACTCGCCGGTGAGGTAATAGATCTTGTCCTGACCTTCCTTGGCACGGGCCAGGTAGTCGGCCAGTGCGACGCTCTGCTCGCCGCTGTCGTCCTGGGTGGATGCAAAGCGCAGCAGGCCGGCGATTTTCTCCTTGTTGGCGAAGTCTTCGGCCGGGCCCTCTTTCAGTACCTGACCGAAGTTTTTCCAGAAGCCCTTGTACTGCTCGGGTTCGTTCTTCGCCAGCTTCTCCAGCATGTCCAGCACACGCTTGGTCAGCGCGGTTTTCATCGAATCGATGATCGGGTCTTTCTGCAGGATTTCACGCGACACGTTCAGCGACAGGTCGTTGGAATCGACCACACCCTTGATGAAGCGCAGGTACAGCGGCAGGAACGACTCGGCCTGGTCCATGATGAACACACGCTGCACGTACAGCTTCAGGCCGCGCGGCGCTTCGCGCTGATACAGGTCGAACGGCGCACGGGCCGGCACGTACAGCAGCGAGTTGTATTCGAGCTTGCCTTCGACCTTGTTGTGGCTCCAGGCCAGCGGGTTTTCGAAGTCATGGCCAATGTGCTTGTAGAACTCCTGGTATTCCTCGTCCTTCACCTCGGTGCGCGAACGGGTCCACAGGGCGCTGGCGCGGTTGACGGTTTCCCACTCTTCGGCCGGCTGTTCTTCACCTTCGGCGGCGGCCTGCTCTTTTGGCAGTTGAATCGGCAGGGCAATGTGATCGGAGTACTTCTTGACCACGTTGCGCAGGCGCCAGCCATCGGCGAACTCCTGCTCGTCCTTCTTCAGGTGCAGGACGATACGGGTACCACGCTGTGGTTTGTCGATGGTGGCGACTTCGAATTCGCCCTCGCCTTTCGACGACCAGTGCACACCTTCCGCCGCTGGCTGACCAGCACGGCGGCTGTACACATCGACCTTGTCGGCAACGATGAACGCGGAGTAGAAGCCCACGCCGAACTGACCGATCAGGTGCGAGTCCTTCTTCTGGTCACCGGTGAGGTTCTTCATGAAGTCGGCAGTGCCGGACTTGGCGATGGTGCCCAAGTGGGTAATGACGTCTTCGCGGCTCATGCCGATGCCGTTGTCCTCGAGGGTCACGGTACCGGCGTCCTTGTCGAAGCTCAGGCGAATCTTCAGGTCAGTATCGCCCTCGAACAGCTCTGGCTTGGCCAACGCTTCGAAACGCAGCTTGTCGGCGGCGTCGGAAGCATTGGAAATCAGCTCCCGCAGGAAGATTTCCTTGTTCGAGTACAGCGAGTGAATCATGAGGTGCAGCAGTTGCTTCACCTCGGTCTGGAAGCCCAACGTTTCCTTTTGTGTTTCCACAGTCATGGTCTTCGAAACTCCGATCTGATGGCGGTGGCGCCTGGCGGCCGGTTCGGCCAGCGTTAACGGCGGATGTCATGCAGATGGGGGCTGCCCGGATGATTTCAAGGGCTTTTCCGGTTCGATCTTGAAATGCGCACGGGCCGTGGCAATCGGCGACTGTCTGTCGCCCTGCCAGGCGGTGATGGCCACGTTGGTCACCCGTCGCCCCTGGCGCCACAGCTGACACTGGGCGTAGGTATCGCGAAAATGTCCGGCGCGCAGGTAGTCGACAGAAAAGTCGATGATTTTCGGAATGCTTGCGCTCTCACTGTAGATCAGCAGGTACAGCGCTGCCGACAGCTCCATGAAGCCAGCGATCACGCCGCCATGAATGGCCGGTAGCAGCGGATTGCCGATATTGTCCGGGCTGGCCGGCAGGCGAAACAACAAGTCATCGCCCTGACGCTCGCATTCGATGCCGATCAGCCCGGCATAGGGAATAAGCGCCAGTAATGGTCGATAGTCGCCCACCCCATGGGCGGCGTTGAGTTGCTGACGCACCGCGTACGGAATCATGCGTCGCCCTCCTTCAGACTGTCACCGAAACGGATGCCGCCCTTGATGTCCTGGCCCAGGCGCATGAACGTGCCCACCACTTGGCAGATGGGCTGGTCGGGGTCGTCCTGGTAGGCGGTACCACGGGTGAAGATCACGTCGCGGGTTACACGGTAGCACTGGGCGTGGCCGTAAATGTCCTTACCGGCCTCAGCCGGGTGCATGTAGTCGATGCGCAGGTCCAACGTCGGACACACTTCGAAGCGCGGCAGCACACACAACGTGGCCATGCCACAGGTGGTGTCCATCAGCGTGGTCAGTGCACCGCCGTGCACGGCACCGGTTTGCGGGTTGCCGACAATGGCCGGCGACCACGGCAGGACCAGGGTCATGCCATCGCCATCAGCCTGCGCCACGCGCATCTGCAACAACTGACAATGTTTTAATGCCGAGAGAAAGCGCTCGGCCATTGCCATCAAGGTTGAATCGCTCATTGGCTGTTCCCACCAGCCGCGGGCAGCGGCATGAATTCGTTGAAAAGTCTATATAGAACGAGGCGTTATATATCTGTAATCTTCGTTGAACTTATTCCGCGTAGTGGCACTCGAAGGAACAAGTCACTTATTCCACCAAGGAGATACACCCCCATGCGTAAACCTTTTGCTTTTGCTCTGATGCTGGCCGCTGCCATGGGCCTGGCTGCTTGCGATAAAGCGAGCGAAGACAAAGCCCAGGACGCACAGCAACATGCCGAGCAAGCCCAGGAAAAAATGGGTGAAGCTCAGGATAAGATGAACGAAGCAGCCGAGGAAAACGCTGAAGCTGCCAAAGATCAGGCCGAAGCCGAGCAGAAGGCTGCCGAAGAAGCCGCTCCGGCTACTCCGGCGCCAGAAGCGGCTCCAGCTACTCCGGCAGAACCCGCCAAGCAATAATTGGCTGAAACAAAAAAACCCGACGATGTCGGGTTTTTTTGTGCCTGCAAAGTTTCGATTAATCGTTTCAGTTAGAGGCTACGGAGCTTTCCTTGGCAGGCTCCGACAATACACTTTCGGTCGGTGTGAACACCATCACATCGAGTACATCCGAATGGAACTCTCGACGGTACAGAATCAGCACTACTCCCACACTCATCGCCATAAACAACCATGGGCTGATGAACCAGCTCAACATGGCCATTCCGAAGTAATAAGAACGCAGCCCCAGGTTGAACTGGTTAGCCGCCAACGACAATACCCGCGCCGCCCGTGAAGCGAACGCTTTGCGCTCCAGCTCGTTGACCAGCCGTTCGCCGATCATCGGCGCCGACCCCACCAGCACGGCGGCAAAGTTGTATTGGCGCATGCACCAGCTGAACGTGAAGAAGGCATAGACAAAAACCATGGCCAGGCACAGCAGCTTGATCTCCGACATGCCCTGGGATGTCTGCTGAACCAGCGGCAGGTCGGCCAGCAACGACAGGGCCCGGTCGGAGGCACCGAGCACGGTGAGGATGCCAGCCAGAATGATCAGGGTGCTGGAGGCAAAGAACGAGGCGTTGCGCTCCAGGTTACCGATCACGCTGGCATCGGCGATGCGGTTGTCGCGCAGCAACATGCGGCGCATCCAGTCTTCACGGTACAGGTGCAGCACACTGGCCAGGCACGCGGTGTCGCGCCCCTTCCAGATCGCATAGCGGGTATAGCCACCCCAGCACAGGGCGAACCAGGCGATGGCCAGCAGGTTGTTGAGGTTGCTTTGGATGAAGTTCATGCAGGGTTCCCGAAAGGGCCATGTGCCTAAAGGATAGGGACCGGATTTCGACGCTGGCAAGCCGCAAAAGGCACACCTGCACAGTGAAAAATGCCTGACCTGCTGCGAAGAGACCGTAACAGACAACCAACGAAAAGCCCCGCATCCTTACGGATACGGGGCTCTGTTGTTTTCACCCTTGGCGCGCACCCTTCGGCTTGTGGCCGGTGCCGCCCTCAGGCTTCGACTTGTACGGTCAGGCCAACGCCTCACGCGGCTTGCCGAGCATGCGGTCGCAGGCCACGGCACCCGCCAGGGTCACCACCGAAGGTACCAGCCAGGCCATGCCGGCATCACTCAATGGCAGGTGCGCCATGAAGTCTGGCAACACGTGGGCAAGGCTGCTGCCCTTGATCGCATCGACCATGCCGAACAGCAGCGATACCAGCATCACGGGCGCCAGGATGCGCGTTGGCGAGTTCCACAGGTCTTTCACGAAGCTCAGGCCGACCACCACGATGCACGGCGGATAGATGGCGGTGAGCACCGGGATCGAGAACATGATCAGCTTGGTCAGGCCAAGGTTGGAGATCAGCAGCGAGAAGCCGGCGAGGATCACCACCAGCGCGCGGTACGAAAGCGGCAGGATCTGGCTGAAGTACTCGGCGCAGGCACAGGTCAGGCCAACCGCAGTCACCAGGCAGGCCAGCGCGATCAGCACGGCCAGGAAGCCGCTGCCCAGCGAACCGAAGGTGTGCTGTACGTAGGCATGCAGCACCGCCGCACCGTTGGTGGCGTCAGCCGCGATGTCGTGGCTGGTGGCACCCAGGCGGAACAGGCTGATGTAGACCAGGGCCAGCCCGACACCGGCGATCAGGCCGGCGATGATGGCGTAGCGGGTGATCAGCCTCGGCGACTCGACACCGCGCGAACGAATGGCATTGACGATGACGATACCGAACACCAGGGCACCCAGGGTATCCATGGTCAGGTAGCCATCGGAGAAGCCCTTGGAGAACGCAGCGGCGGCATAGGCAGGCTGTGCTTCACCAATGGTACCGGCGGGCAACGCGAAGGCAGCGATACCCAGCACCGCCAGGGCAATGATCTTCAACGGCGCCAGGAAGCGGCCCACGGTGTCGAGCAACTTGCCAGGGTACATGGACACGGCCAGCACGACGATGAAGTACACCAGGCTGTAGATGAACAGCGCCAGCGGGCTTTCACCGGTCAGCGGTGCAACGCCTACTTCGAACGACACGGTCGCCGTACGCGGGGTGGCGAACAGCGGGCCGACCGACAGGTAGCACACAGCCGCCAGCAGGCCGCCGAAGAACTTGCCGATCGGGCTGCTCAGTGCATCCATGCCACCACCGACCTTGGCCAAGGCGACAACAGTGATGACCGGCAGGCCCACGGCAGTGACCAGGAAGCCCAAGGCCGCCATCCAGACGTGCGGGCCAGACTGCAGACCGACGATAGGCGGGAAGATGATATTGCCTGCACCCACGAAAAGCGCAAACGTCATAAAGCCAAGCGCCAGGATATCCTGGCCTTTGAGAACTTTCATTTAAGGTAGTACCACACTGCTGAAATCGGGATTCGAGAGGGGATTTCCCTTTGGGTAAGGGGAAATGCTGCCCGGCTTGATAGGCCAGACCCGTTTAGCGTGTCGTTCCCTTTTGGGGTACGGGCACAGAGTGAACGCGTAATGTAACTGGTTTGTCAGTCAAACGCACTGGCACAGTGCTGCTTGTCCGATGTGCGTACATGTTTGTCGTCTGTGTGACCGAGGACGGCTGGAATTATCCTCGGATTGAAACATTCGTCTGCGTGAAAATTCCTATTAAACCTATCGAAGAATCTCTATTGCCAGCACCGGCCTCTTCGCGGGTAAACCTGCTCCTACGAACCCCACATACGACAAAGGCCACCCGAAGGTGGCCTCTGTGCGCGTGGGGGGTGTAGCAGTATTACTTCTTGGCTTCCCAGCCAGTCAGCTCGGCCAGGGCCTTGCCGATGTCAGCCAGGGAACGCACGGTCTTCACACCCGCGTCCTGCAGGGCGGCGAATTTCTCGTCCGCAGTGCCCTTGCCGCCGGAGATGATGGCGCCAGCGTGGCCCATGCGTTTGCCCGCAGGTGCAGTAACACCGGCGATGTAGGAAACGACAGGCTTGGTGACGTGGGCCTTGATGTAGGCCGCAGCTTCTTCTTCAGCCGAACCGCCGATCTCACCGATCATGACGATCGCTTCGGTCTTCGGGTCTTCCTGGAACAGCTTCAGGATATCGATGAAGTTGGAGCCCGGGATCGGGTCACCGCCGATGCCGACACAGGTCGACTGGCCGAAGCCGGCGTCGGTGGTCTGCTTCACAGCTTCATAGGTCAGGGTGCCGGAACGCGAAACGATACCGACCTTGCCTGGCAGGTGGATGTGGCCTGGCATGATGCCGATCTTGCACTCGCCCGGGGTGATGACACCTGGGCAGTTAGGGCCGATCAGGGTAACGCCCAGCTCGTCGCACTTGACCTTGGCATCCAGCATGTCCAGGGTAGGAATGCCTTCGGTGATGCAGACGATCAGCTTGATGCCGCCGAAGGCCGCTTCCAGGATCGAGTCTTTGCAGAACGGAGCCGGTACGTAGATGACCGAAGCGTCAGCGCCGGTAGCTTCCACGGCTTCCTTGACGGTGTTGAACACCGGCAGGCCCAGGTGGGTGGTGCCACCCTTGCCTGGGGTTACACCGCCGACCATCTTGGTGCCGTAGGCAATGGCCTGTTCGGAGTGGAAAGTACCCTGCGAGCCGGTGAAGCCCTGGCAGATGACTTTGGTGTCTTTATTGATCAGGACGCTCATTACTTGCCCTCCGCAGCTTTGACAACTTGTTGAGCAGCGTCGGTCAGGCTGGTTGCCGCAATGATGTTCAAACCGCTTTCTGCCAGTACTTTAGCGCCCAGTTCGGCGTTGTTGCCTTCGAGGCGAACGACGACCGGAACTTTGACGCCGACTTCTTTCACTGCACCAATGATGCCTTCGGCAATCATGTCGCAGCGAACGATGCCGCCGAAGATGTTGACCAGAACGGCCGCGACATTGCTGTCGGACAGAATGATCTTGAACGCTTCGGTTACGCGCTCTTTGGTAGCACCACCGCCAACGTCAAGGAAGTTGGCCGGCTTGCCGCCGTGCAGGTTGACGATGTCCATGGTACCCATGGCCAGGCCGGCACCGTTGACCATGCAGCCGATGTTGCCTTCAAGGGCAACGTAGTTCAGTTCGAACTTGGCAGCGTGGGCTTCACGGGCATCGTCCTGCGACGGGTCGTGGAAGGTTTTCAGCTTCGGCTGACGGTACATGGCGTTGGCGTCGATGTTGATCTTGGCATCGAGGCAGTGCAGGTCGCCATCGGCCTTGATCACCAGCGGGTTCACTTCCAGCAGCGCCAGGTCGTGATCCTTGAACAGCTTGGCCAGGCCAACGAAGATCTTGGCGAACTGTTGAACTTGCTTGCCTTCCAGGCCCAGCTGGAATGCCAGCTCGCGACCCTGGAACGGCTGAGCGCCGACCAGTGGGTCGATGGTGGCCTTGAGGATTTTCTCAGGCGTTTCGTGAGCGACTTTCTCGATGTCCACGCCACCTTCGGTGGAAGCCATGAACACGATACGGCGGCTCGAACGATCGACTACAGCGCCCAGGTACAGCTCTTTGGCGATGTCAGTGCAGGATTCGACCAGAATCTTGGAGACGGGTTGACCGTTGGCATCGGTCTGGTAGGTAACCAGATTCTTGCCCAACCACTGTGCAGCAAACGCCTTGGCGTCTTCCTTGCTGCGAACCAGCTTTACGCCGCCCGCTTTACCGCGACCACCCGCGTGAACCTGGGCTTTTACAACCCACTCGTTCCCGCCGATCTTGTCGCAGGCTTCTGCAGCTTGCTCAGGGGTGTCGACTGCGAAACCCTTGGAAACTGGCAGGCCGTATTCAGCGAACAGCTGCTTACCCTGATACTCGTGAAGATTCATGCTTTTTACCGTCTTCGTTAGGTACTGCGCTTCGGCGCTGCGCCATCAGTGGCGCCGCACCACCTGTGACCGTTGACCCCGGGTTATCCCATGTGATCCGGTCCGGCGGACTTTCCGCGGTGAGTCATGCACGCAAGACTCACGACGGGCAGCCCGCCGTGGTTTCTTATAATTAACGCTTCTTACGGTTGGCCACGTGAATGGCGCCGCCATTCACCGCCAGCGCTGCTTCATGCAACGCTTCGGACAGGGTTGGATGGCTGAAGACCATCATGCCCAGATCCTCGGCACTGGTGCCGAATTCCATTGCGATTGCGCCCTGCTGCACCAGTTCGGCAGCCGATGGGCCAATCACGTGAACACCCAGAACGCGGTCGGTCTTGGCATCGGCGATGACCTTGACGAAACCGCCGGTGTCGTTGGCTGCCATCGCACGGCCGCTGGCCGCGAACGGGAAGGTGCCCACGTTAACCTCAACGCCCTCGGCCTTCAAGGCCTGTTCGGTCTTGCCGACCCACGCGATTTCCGGGTGGGTGTAGATGACCGACGGGATCAGGTCGTAGTTCATCTGGGCCTTGTGGCCCTTGATGCGCTCGACGACCATGATGCCCTCTTCCGAAGCCTTGTGGGCCAGCATCATGCCGCGTACCACGTCACCAATGGCGTACACGCCCGGAACGCTGGTAGCGCAGTAATCGTCGACGAAGATGTAACCACGCTCGTCGATGGTCACGCCGCTGTCAGAAGCCAGCAGATCGGTGGTCACCGGGCGACGGCCGACTGCGACAATCAGCTTGTCGAAGGTGATCTTCTGCTCGCCTTCGGCGTTGGTGTAGGTCACTTCGACTTCATTGCCGTTGACTTTCGAGCCGGTGACGCGAGCGCCCAGCTTGATGTCCAGGCCTTGCTTGGTCAGGGTCTTCTGGGCTTCTTTCGACACGGCGGTGTCGGCAGCCATCAGGAAGGTGTCCAGGGCTTCCAGCACGGTGACTTCAGCACCCAGGCGAGCCCATACCGAGCCCAGCTCCAGGCCGATCACGCCTGCACCGATAACGCCCAGGCGCTTCGGTACGGTCTGGAATTCCAGGGCGCCGGTGGAGTCGACGATGACGTTCTGGTCGACCGGAGCCGGTGGAATGTCGATCGGGCGCGAGCCGGAAGCCAGGATCACGTTCTCGGCTTCGATGATTTCGGTGGTGCCGTCAGCCTTGGTGACTTCGACCTTCTTGCCGGCCAGCAGCTTGCCGTGGCCCTGGATCGAAGTAACGCCATTGGCCTTGAACAGGGTGGCAACGCCACCGGTCAGGTTCTTGACGATGCCAGCCTTGCGGCCAACCATCGCGGCGACGTCCATCTTCACTTCGCCAGTGGAGATACCGTGGACGTTGAAGCTCTCTTTGGCTTCCTTGTACTTCCAGGAGCTGTCCAGCAGCGCCTTGGAAGGGATGCAACCTACGTTCAGGCAGGTGCCGCCCAGGGCCAGTTTGCCCTCGGCGTCGGTGTATTTCTCGATACAGGCAGTCTTCAGACCAAGTTGGGCAGCCTTGATGGCAGCTACATAGCCGCCAGGACCTGCACCAATCACCACTACGTCGAATTTCTGGGTCATAAAAGATTCCTTTTTAGCTTCAAGCGGCAAGCTGCAAGCCGCAAGACCAGCAGGCTTCAGCTTGAAGCTTGCGGCTTGCAGCTTACAGCTGCGCGATTAGATGTCCAGCAGCAGGCGGGACGGATCTTCCAGCAGGTTCTTGATAGTGACCAGGAAGGTTACCGCTTCCTTGCCGTCGATCAGGCGGTGATCGTACGACAGCGCCAGGTACATCATCGGGCGAATCACGACTTGGCCATTAATGGCCATCGGGCGCTGGATGATGTTGTGCATGCCAAGAATGGCGGCCTGCGGCGGGTTGACGATCGGGGTCGACATCATCGAACCGAAGGTGCCACCGTTGGTGATGGTGAAGGTGCCACCGGTCATCTCTTCGATGGCCAGTTTGCCGTCACGGGCCTTCTTGCCGAAGGTAGCGATACCGTTCTCGATTTCAGCCAGGCTCATCGACTCGGCGTTACGCAGCACCGGTACCACCAGGCCACGGTCGCTGGACACGGCAACACCGACGTCGGCGAAGCCGTGGTAGACGATGTCGTTGCCGTCGATCGAGGCGTTGACGGCCGGGAAGCGTTTCAGCGCTTCGGTAGCGGCCTTGACGAAGAACGACATGAAGCCCAGGCGCACGCCATTGTGGGTCTTCTCGAACAGGTCCTTGTACTTCGAACGCAGGGCCATGACTTCGGTCATGTCCACTTCGTTGAAGGTGGTCAGCATCGCCATGTTGGACTGGGCTTCGACCAGACGCTCGGCGATCTTGGCACGCAGGCGGGTCATCGGCACGCGCTTCTCGGTACGGTCGCCAGCAGCGACGACAACCGGGGCAGCGGCAGCAGCGGCAGGCTTGGCAGCCGGTGCAGCAGCAGGTGCCGACTTCTTGTTGGCAACAGCAGCAACCACGTCTTCCTTGGTGACGCGACCGCCTTTACCGGTACCTGCCACGGTAGCCAGGTCGATGCCGTTTTCTTCAGCCAGCTTGCGCGCGGCCGGGGCAGCGATCGGGTCATCTTCGCCGGCGTCAGCGGCAGCAGCGGCCGGAGCAGCAGCAGGAGCGGCGGCCGCGGCTGGCGCTGCGGCAGCACCGCCTTCAACGATCGAACCCAGCAGTTCGTCGGACAGGACGGTGTCGCCCTCGCCCTTGACGATGTCACCCAGCACGCCATCGGCAGTAGCCAGTACTTCCAGGACAACCTTGTCAGTCTCGATGTCGACGATCAGCTCGTCACGCTTGACGGCTTCGCCCGGCTTCTTGTGCCAGGTGGCAACGGTGCCGTCGGCAACCGATTCCGGGAAGGTTGGGGCTTTGATCTCGATAGCCATTATCTGTGTTTCCTTAAATTCGGTTTCAGGTGCGCGAAGGCGTTAGACAGTGAAGGCGTCTTGCAGCAGTTTTTCCTGCTGTTCGACGTGCTTCGAAGCGTAACCACAGGCTGGCGCGGCAGAAGCGTCGCGGCCGGCGTATTCCAGGGTCAGTGCCTTGTTGTGGCGGCCCAGGATACGACGCATGTGGTGCTGGCTGCTGTACCAGGCGCCCTGGTTCATCGGCTCTTCCTGACACCAGACCGCATGCTTGAGGTTGGTGTAAGGCGCGAGGATTTCGACCAGATCGTCCTCAGGGAACGGATACAGCTGCTCGATACGCAGGATGGCGATGTCTTCGCGGCCTTCGGCACGGCGCTTTTCCAGCAGGTCGTAGTAAACCTTGCCGCTGCACAGCACCAGACGCTCGACCTTGGCCGGATCGATTGCGTCGATTTCCGGGATCACGGTCTGGAACGAGCCTTCTGCCAGGTCTTCCAGGGTCGAGATGGCCAGCTTGTGGCGCAGCAGCGACTTCGGCGTCAGGACTACCAGCGGCTTGCGCAGCGGGCGGATGACCTGGCGACGCAGCAGGTGGTAAATCTGTGCCGGCGTCGTCGGTACGCAGACCTGGATGTTGTGCTCGGCGCACAGCTGCAGGTAGCGCTCCAGACGCGCGGACGAGTGCTCCGGCCCCTGCCCTTCATAGCCGTGTGGCAGCAGCATGGTCAGACCGCACAGGCGACCCCACTTGTGCTCACCACTGGTGATGAACTGGTCGATCACCACTTGCGCACCGTTGGCGAAGTCGCCGAACTGGGCTTCCCAGATCACCAGCGCGTTCGGCATGGTGGTGGAATAGCCGTATTCGAAGGCCAGTACCGCCTCCTCGGACAGGAACGAATCGTACAGGTCGAAACGAGGCTGGCCCGGGAACAGGTTCTGCAACGGGATGTAGGTGCTGGCGTCCTTCTGGTTGTGCAGCACCGCGTGACGGTGCGAGAAGGTGCCACGGCCGATGTCCTGGCCGGTCATGCGGATCGGGTGACCTTCGAACTGCAGGGTGGCGTAAGCCATGGTCTCTGCATAACCCCAGTTGATCGGCAAGCCACCGGCCTGCATCTTCTGACGGTCTTCGTAGATCTTCGACACCTGACGCTGCACCACGAAACCTTCCGGCAGCTCGAGCAGCTTGGCCGATAGGTCCTGCAGGGTCTTGAGGTCGAAACGGGTGTCGTGACGCGCGGTCCAGGCATGGCCCAGGTACGGACGCCAGTCGACGAACAGCTCGCGGTTCGGCTCCTTGACCAGGCTCTTCACCACATGCAGGCCATTGTCCAGCGCGTTGCGGTACTCGTCGATCTTGGCCTGAGCGCGCTCGGCGTCGATGCGACCAGCCTGGATCAGCTGCTCGGCATACAGCTCACGGGTAGTGCGCTGCTTGCTGATTTGCTGGTACATCAGCGGCTGGGTGCCGTTCGGCTCGTCAGCCTCGTTGTGGCCACGGCGACGGTAGCAGACCAGGTCGATGACCACGTCACGCTTGAACTGCATGCGATAGTCGATGGCCAGTTGGGTGACGAACAGCACGGCTTCCGGGTCATCGCCGTTCACGTGCAGGATCGGTGCCTGGATCATCTTGGCAACGTCGGTCGCGTACTCGGTGGAGCGCGCATCCAGCGGGTTGCTGATGGTGAAACCAACCTGGTTGTTGATCACGATGTGCACGGTTCCGCCGGTCTTGAAACCGCGGGTCTGCGACATCTGGAAGGTTTCCATGACCACGCCCTGGCCAGCGAACGCAGCGTCGCCGTGGATCGAGATCGGCAGCACCTTGTCGCCAACGGTGTCGTTGCGGCGGTCCTGACGGGCGCGCACCGAACCTTCGACCACCGGCGAAACGATTTCCAGGTGGGACGGGTTGAACGCCATGGCCAGGTGCACTTCGCCACCCGGGGTCATCACGTTCGAGGAGAAGCCCTGGTGATACTTCACGTCACCGGAGCCCAGCTCGTTCATCTTCTTGCCTTCGAACTCGTCGAACAGCTCGCGCGGGTTCTTGCCGAAGGTGTTCACCAGCACGTTCAGGCGGCCACGGTGGGCCATGCCGATCACGACCTCCTTGGCGCCGTAAGAGCCGGAACGCTGGATCATTTCATCCAGCATCGGAATCAGGCTCTCGCCGCCTTCAAGGCCGAAACGCTTGGTGCCCGGGTATTTGGTGCCCAGGTACTTTTCCAGGCCCTCACCGGCGGTCACGCGCTCAAGCAGGTGGGCCTGCACGTCAGCGGAAAACTCCGGACGGCCGCGCACGCTTTCAAGGCGCTGCTGGAACCAGCTGCGCTGCTCGGAATCGACGATGTGGGTGAATTCGGCGCCAATGGTGCGACAATATGTCTTCTGGAGTGCATCGAAGATGTCGCGTAGGCTCGCCTCCTCTTTGCCGATGAACAGGTCGCCGGCACGGAAGGTCGTATCAAGATCGGCATTGGTCAAGCCGTAGTGATTGATCGACAGGTCTACTGGCGCAGGGCGCTGCCACAACCCCAACGGGTCGAGCTTGGCAGCCTGATGGCCGCGCATACGATAGGCCTGGATCAGTCGCAGAACTTCAACCTGCTTCTTCTCGTGTTCACTGCTCACGCTCCCGGCGGAAACCGGTTGGGCGCGGCGCTGGTTCTTTGCCAGCAGTACGAAATGGTCGCGGATTGTCGAGTGCGATACATCAGTAGCGGTGCTGCCGTCGGCTGGCAACTTCTGGAAGTAAGTGCGCCACTCTTCTGGCACAGCGTTAGGGTCGTGCAGGTAGAGCTCGTAGAGCTCTTCCACATATGCAGCGTTACCACCTGAAAGGTGGGCGCTATCCCACATGCGCTGCATCACGCTTTCTTGCATGCTTGGTCACCCTCGATTAGGGGACTGATCGGCGAGAGCCACAGCAAACCTGGAAAAGTCCGAAAACAGCGACTGAACCACGCCACCTGGATCCTGCTGATTTTCCGGGTACCAGCCCGGAAAGCCCCTGCTGGTCTCATATCTTCATAGGTAATGAACGCGGGCTTTGTGGGCCCTTGTTCGGGTTTTACCTCAGTGCGGGCTCACCACCCGCACCTCGGCTTATTGCAGGTACAACACTTTGTATCAGGTGCCGCTTTGCAGCAGCATGTTACGTACGTGACCGATTGCCTTGGTCGGGTTGAGACCTTTCGGGCAAACGTTTACGCAGTTCATGATCCCGCGGCAGCGGAATACGCTGAACGGGTCATCCAGGGACGCCAGGCGCTCCTGAGTCTTGGTATCGCGGCTGTCGGCAAGGAAGCGATAAGCTTGCAGCAGTGCTGCCGGGCCCAGGAACTTGTCCGGGTTCCACCAGAACGACGGGCAGGAAGTCGAGCAGCAAGCGCACAGGATGCACTCGTACAGGCCGTCCAGCTTGTCACGGTCTTCCGGCGACTGCAGGCGCTCGATGGCCGGTGCCGGGGTGTCGTTCTGCAGGAACGGCTTCACCTTCTCGTACTGCTTGTAGAAGATGCTCATATCGACCACCAGGTCACGAATGACCGGCAGGCCTGGCAGCGGACGCAGAACCAGCTTGCCGCCCTTCACCACCGCCGACAGCGGGGTGATGCAGGCCAGGCCGTTCTTGCCGTTCATGTTCATGCCATCGGAACCGCAGACACCTTCACGGCAGGAGCGACGGTACGAGAAACCCTCGTCCTTTTCCTTGATCAGTGCCAATACATCCAGCACCATCAGGTCCTTGCCGCCGGTATCGACGTCGAACGACTCCATTTTCGGCGCCGAGTCGGTGTCCGGGTTGTAACGATAAACTTCGACTTTCAACATAGCAGCCACCCTTAGTAAGTCCGGACTTTTGGTTCGAAGGCTGGAACAGTCTTCGGCGCAAAGTTGACGCCGCGCTTGGCAACGCGCTTCTCACCCGGGTAGTACAGGGTGTGGCACAGCCAGTTTTCGTCGTCACGGTCTTCGAAGTCTTCACGGGCGTGAGCGCCGCGGGACTCTTTACGGGCTTCCGCCGCGATGGCGGTAGCTTCGGCAACTTCCAGCAGGTTCTGCAGCTCCAGCGCTTCGATACGCGCGGTGTTGAAGGCCTGGGACTTGTCGTTGATCTTGACGTTGGCGATACGGTCACGCAGACCGGCCAATTGCTCGATACCCTTCTGCATGTATTCGCCAGTACGGAATACACCGAAGTAGTTCTGCATACAGCTCTGCAGCTCGCGCTTCAGGCTGGCAACGTCTTCACCGCTGGTACGCTCGTTGAGCTTGTTCAGGCGGTTCAGGGCAACATCGACGTCGGTGTCGCTGGCGTCGCGGTATTCCACGCCTTCGCTCAGCGCCTTCTCCAGGTGCAGGCCGGCAGCACGGCCGAACACCACCAGGTCGAGCAGCGAGTTGCCGCCCAGGCGGTTGGCACCGTGAACCGATACGCACGCCACTTCACCTACGGCGAACAGGCCCGGGATGATGTGATCCTGGCCGTCGGCGTCCATGGTGATGGCCTGGCCATGAATGTTGGTGGCAACGCCGCCCATCATGTAGTGGCAGGTCGGCACGACCGGCACCGGCGCGACCACAGGGTCGACGTGGGCGAAGGTCTTGGACAACTCGCAGATACCTGGCAGGCGGCTGTGCAGCACTTCCTCGCCCAGGTGGTCCAGCTTCAGCAGTACGTGGTCCTTGTTCGGGCCCACGCCGTTGCCGGCGATGATTTCCTTGACCATGGAACGGGCAACCACGTCGCGGCCGGCCAGGTCTTTGGCGTTCGGCGCGTAACGCTCCATGAAGCGCTCGCCGTGGGCGTTGATCAGGTAGCCACCCTCACCGCGGCAACCCTCAGTGACCAGTACACCGGCGCCGGCGATACCGGTCGGGTGGAACTGCCACATCTCGATATCCTGCACCGGCACGCCTGCACGCAGGGCCATGCCGATACCGTCACCGGTGTTGATCAGGGCGTTGGTGGTGGAAGCGTAGATACGGCCCGCACCGCCAGTGGCCAGCACGGTGGCCTTGGACTTGATGTACAGGGTTTCGCCGGTTTCGATGCAGATGGCGATCACACCAACGAATGCGCCGTCCTGGTTTTTCACCAGGTCAACGGCGTAGTACTCGTTGAGGAACGTGGTGCCAGCTTTCAGGTTGCCCTGGTACAGGGTGTGCAGCAGCGCGTGACCGGTACGGTCCGAAGCGGCACAGGTACGGGCGGCCTGGCCACCTTTACCGAAGTCCTTGGACTGACCGCCGAACGGGCGCTGGTAGATGCGGCCGGTTTCGGTGCGCGAGAACGGCAGACCCATGTGGTCCAGCTCGAAGACCGCAGCCGGGCCTTCCTGACACATGTATTCGATAGCGTCCTGGTCGCCGATGTAGTCGGAACCCTTGACGGTATCGTACATGTGCCAGCGCCAGTCGTCGTTCGGGTCGGCCGAAGCGATGGCGCAGGTGATGCCGCCCTGGGCGGATACGGTGTGCGAACGGGTCGGGAAGACCTTGGTGACTACGGCAGTCTTGTGGCCGCCTTGAGCCAGTTGCAGCGCTGCGCGCATGCCGGCGCCGCCGCCACCGATGATGATGGCGTCGAAGGAAATGGTTGGAATGCTAGCCATGGATCAGATACCCCAGAGAATCTGCACACCCCAGACGAAGTAAGCGAACATCGCAACGCCGCATACCGCCTGGAACAGGAAACGAATCGCAGTTGCCGACTTGCCGAACGACATAGGCGTCAGGTAGTCGGTTGCAATGGTCCACATGCCGACCCAGGCGTGAGCGCCCAGGGCAACGAGGGCCAGCAGACTGAAGATCCGCATCGCGTTGTTGGAGAACAGACCATGCCACTGGGTGTAGTCGATGCCTGGGTGGGCGACCACGTAGCCGATCAGGAAGAGGAAGTAAGCCGCGAGAACGACCGCAGAAACGCGCTGCGCCATCCAGTCATAGAGGCCCGAACGCGACAGGTTCGTGACATTGGTTACCATACCCAAACTCCCACCAGAACGATCAGCACCACGGAGATGACGATCACGATTTTCGAGCCCAGCTTGCCGCCTTCCAGCGTCTCACCGATACCCATGTCCATGATCAGGTGTCGAACACCTGCCACGAGGTGATAAAGCAGGGCGGACAGCAGACCCCAGGTCACGAACTTGGCCAGCGGGCTGGTCAGACACGCCTTCACCTCACCGAAGCCTTCCTCGGAACCCAGCGACTTGCCCAGTGCATAAAGCATGATGGCAAGGCCGATGAACAGGATGACGCCGGAGATACGGTGCAGGATGGACGTGTATGCAGTGACGGGGAGCTTGATGGTCCTTAGGTCTAGGTTTACAGGTCGTTGGCTTTTCACGGCTTTTTTCACACTGAAGAGCCCCTAGCGAATCAGGGCAAAGTTGTTGGTAAGTGTACTGGTCAGGTACCCACCACCCAGGGAACGGCGACCCCCAGCAGTTCGGGCTTGGAAGCCCCTGGCGGTCGGGTGCCGAGTATAGACAGTTAGGCTGCTTATGACAACGTGACGGGGTAGCCCAAATAGCGCATTGCCTTTAATGAACAAAAGGCGTAAATGGGCGAGAATTTCGGGAAAAATCAGGCTTGAATGCTTGATTCAACAAGCCTTTAGGCAAATTGACATCTGAATTTATCCCTCTATAGTGGTGCGGGCCCTGCGTGGGGGGTCTGTCTGATGATTTCAAGCATTAATAGGAGGCCACATGGCTGACAAAAAAGCGCAGTTGGTCATCGAGGGCGCTGCCCCCGTCGAGCTGCCCATTTTAACCGGCACCGTTGGTCCTGATGTAATCGACGTCCGCGGGTTAGGGGCCACTGGTCACTTCACCTTCGACCCAGGTTTCATGGCGACTGCCTCGTGCGAGTCGAAGATCACCTATATTGACGGCGACAAAGGTATCCTGCTGCACCGCGGCTACCCGATCGAGCAACTCGCCGAACAGTCCGACTACCTCGAAACCTGCTACCTGCTGCTCAATGGCGAACTGCCGAATGCCGAGCAAAAGGCCCAGTTCGTCAGCACCGTCAAGAACCACACCATGGTTCACGAGCAGTTGAAGACCTTCTTCAACGGCTTCCGCCGCGACGCTCACCCCATGGCGGTGATGTGCGGCGTAGTCGGCGCCCTGTCGGCGTTCTATCACGACTCCCTGGACATCAATAACCCGCAACACCGCGAAATCTCCGCGGTGCGCCTGGTCGCCAAGATGCCGACCCTGGCTGCGATGGTTTACAAGTACTCCATGGGCCAGCCGATGATGTACCCGCGCAACGACCTGTCGTACGCGGAAAACTTCCTGCACATGATGTTCAACACCCCGTGCGAGATCAAACCGATCAGCCCGGTGCTGGCCAAGGCAATGGACCGGATCTTTATCCTCCACGCCGACCACGAGCAGAACGCCTCCACCTCCACCGTGCGTCTGGCCGGCTCGTCGGGTGCCAACCCGTTCGCCTGTATCGCCGCCGGTATCGCCGCACTGTGGGGCCCGGCCCACGGCGGTGCGAACGAAGCCGTACTGACCATGCTCGATGAAATCGGTGATGTTTCGAACATCGACAAATTCATCGCCAAGGCCAAGGACAAGAACGACCCGTTCAAGCTGATGGGCTTCGGTCACCGCGTGTACAAGAACCGCGACCCGCGCGCCACCGTGATGAAGCAGACCTGCGACGAAGTCCTGCGCGAGCTGGGCATCAAGAACGATCCGCAGCTGGAACTGGCCATGCGCCTGGAAGAGATCGCCCTCACCGATCCGTATTTCATCGAGCGCTCGCTGTACCCGAACGTCGACTTCTACTCGGGGATCATCCTCAAGGCAATCGGCATTCCGACCAGCATGTTCACCGTGATCTTCGCCCTGGCACGTACCGTGGGCTGGATCTCGCACTGGAAAGAAATGCTCTCCAGCCCGTACAAGATCGGCCGTCCGCGCCAGCTGTACACCGGCGAGCAAAAGCGCGACCTCGTTGCCCTGAAGGACCGCAAGTAAGCTTTGATAGCCGAACGCAAAAAGGCTGCCCTCGGGCAGCCTTTTTTATGGCCTTTTCCTGTACCGGCCTCTTCGCGAGCAAACCCTACAATGGCCTGCGCCCACCACCGATCAGTGCGTAGGAGCGGGTTTACCCGCGAATACGGTGGCTGCGACAACCGTGAACGGCGGGTGGAGATTGGCCAGCAGGCCCGAGCCTTTCGCGGGTAAACCAACCCCTACAAAGGCCCCACAAATTTCAGGGACCGCAGAGCGAAGAGGCCGCTACAGGCAGCACAAAACCTCAGTTTTTCTCAGCCCGCTCACGCAGCTCTTTCAGGGTATTGAACGGCGCATCCACCACGAACTTGTTGGCCACCATTGCCGGCACGCTACCGCCCGGCTCGGTGTGCACCTGGTAGGTCACCTCCGTGCTGTCGCCCTTGGGCACCAGCTTCCAGAAGCCCTCAACCTTGGCCACCCGCACAAAGCCCTTCTCTTCCGGCAGATAGGTCGGCTCTTCCTTCAGGTTACGCACCAGGCTGCCGTCCGCCTCCTTGACCGTGGTCACATGCAAAACCGAATCACGCGGCGTCACCGGCCAGGGTGTATTGAACTGCGTGTAGGTCCAGACCTGGTCACCTTCTTGCTTGAGCAATTTCTGCAACTTGCACTCATGAATCCACGCGCAGGCACCCACCACATCTTCCTGCAACGCCTGCACCTTGGCCAACGGCGCCTTGATCACGGTAACACCCTGATAGGCCTTGTACTTGGAACCGGCCACTTCGCTGAGGGATACCTTGATCCCGTCCTCGTTCTTGGCCACTTGCCAGTTTTCAGCCCAGGCCACAGGCGACAGCAGAACACCCACGCCACACAGCAGTGCAATACGCTTGAACGATCTCATCATGTTTATCCTTGTTGTCGAAGATCCAGCCTGTCACGCCGCCGTCATCTGCTCCCACCAGCCAAGGATCCTGATTGCCTCGTCACGATCACTGCCGCACACCTCGGCATCCGCCTTGAAACCACCACATACCGCCGGTCGCTCAGGCTTGCCGAACAGGTCGCACAGGTTGGCGGCCGTCAGGTGCAGGCAGCGCTCACCAGCCGGCTTGCCATTGGGCATTCGCGGCATCGCAGAAGTGATGGACGGGGCGATGCAGCAGGCACCACAGCCCTCACGGCATTTCATGGCTATTCACCAAAATCAGGACTCCCTTGGAACAAAACGGGACGAACGTCCCTGGATAGTAACCGCTCAAACAGCCGTTTGAAATTGCTGGCACGATGAAATCTGCCGTGACCCTGCAGTCAGTTCCCGCCTATTGGCGATACTCGAAATCGATGGCTGCTCCCTCCACGTCATGACGGCTGTCATTGCGCAGTTGCAGCTGCATCTCGTTATTGATCAGCCGGCCATTGAGCTGGAACGGACTGTCATTGGTCTCTGGCTTTTCTGTGAACATGGGTGGCAACAAAGGCTTGCGCCGCTGGATTGGCGAAGGTGTGCCCACATTCGGCTCAAGGTTGTTGACCATATCGACTGGCAGGCTCAGGTCCAGCTTTGTCTTGGGTAATGGCTTGGCAACCGCTTTGCTGAGCGGCTTGTGCGCGGGCCTGGCTGTCGCCTTTTTTGGCACCTGCTTACCCGGAGTTGCCTGAGCCTGGTTTGCCGGTTGCGCAGCCAAGGCGGGGACGACCGGGTAGCAGAACGGCAGAAGGCACACGATCAGAACAAAGCAGCGCAAAGCGTTCATGGCAAATGGACAGACTGGCAGGAAAAATGCTTATGCTCCCTGTTCCACAGGCGGCTTGCAAGCCTCACAGCAGCGTGACCGCAGTCTCCCTGCACAACTGTTGCGCCAGCAAACCCAGCGTAATCACAGCCCGCTCGGCCTCTTTATTCCATGGAATGCCGCAATTGAGTCGGACACAGTGGTTGAACTGCTCTGTGTTACTGAATATTAGTCCCGGTGCAATGCTGATGCCCTGCTCCAGCGCACGCACATGCAGCTCCTGGGTATTGACCCGACCCGGCAGGCTTACCCAAAGGATGAAGCCACCTGTCGGCCGGGTCATCTGGGTGCCCTCGGGGAAGTGCTGCTGTACCGCCAACTGATAGGCACTGAGGTTCTTGCGATACTCCTGGCGCATGTAGCGCAGATGCCGGTCGTAGCCGCCATTTTCCAGATAGGCTGCCACCCCCATCTGCGTCACGCTGCAGGCCGAGTGGGTGGTAAAAGTCTGCAGGCGCTGAATCTCGTCCTGGTAACGCCCGGCGATCATCCAGCCCACACGCACGCCGGGGGACAAAGTCTTGGAGAAGCTCGAACAGTAGATGACCCGGTCCAGCCGGTCGAACGCCTTCAGCGCCTTGGTCTTGCCCTGCTCGAACATCAGCTCACCGTAGATATCATCCTCGATGATCTGGATATCGAAATCCGAGGCCAGGCGCAGCAATTGTTTTTGCCGCTCCTCTGGAACGGTGCCTCCCAGCGGGTTGCTCAAGCGCGCAGTCAGCACCAGCGCCTTGATCGACCACTGGTTTGCCGCCAGTTGCAAGGCTTCGAGGCTGATACCGGTGGACGGGTCACTGGGGATTTCGATCACTTTCAAACCCAGCAGGTCAGCCAGTTGCAGCAAGCCGTAATAGGTCGGCGACTCGGCGGCGATCAGGTCACCTGGACGGGTCAGCACACGCAGCGACATCTGAAGGGCGTCTACGCACCCATGGGTCACAATCACTTCACGCGGGTCGACCAACACGCCGGCATCGCGCATGCGTATGGCGATCTGCCTGCGTAGCGGCTCGAAACCGGGGCTGAACATGTAGCTGAAGGCGCGCGGGCTATGGAAGCGTGTCACCTTGGCGATTTGCTGATGCAAGGCGCGCACTGGCAGGTAGTCGACATGCGGCACTGCAGCACCAAACGGGAACACACCATCGCGACGCGCCTCAGTCAGCACCTGCTGGATGATGCTGGCGCGCGTGACCAGGCCGGGGCGCTCCACCCGGGCGATGTCCGGGGTTTGCGCGGTCAAGGCAGGCGTCTGGTGCACGTAATAGCCAGACTGCGGCCGCGCCCGGATAAGCCCTTGGTCCTCAAGATTGGCATAGGCCTGCAACACCGTGGCATGGCTGACATTGAGCTGGGCGCTCATCTTGCGCACGGAGGGTACCCGCTCGCCTGGCTGGTAGACACCGCGACGGATATCATCGGCCAGTTGCTGGGCGATACGCTGGTACAGCAGCAGGTTGGTCATGTCGACATGCTCGTTGTTCTTGTACAGGTCACTGACGGTAGAGGATACCGTAACAGTTGCAAAGTGTACTGGGACAGATTGCAACATAGTCGACAATACAACAGCGTGACAGCTATCGAAACGCTTAAACCGACATAAAACGGGCCGCATAGCGGCCCCTTTTCACACGACTCAGCGCGCTGGTGCGAGCCGACCCTTGTCATCGGAGAATACGATCTCCACCCGACGGTTCTGCGCCCTGCCCCGCTCCGAAGCATTGGCCTCGATCGGGTACTGGTCGCCATAGCCTTCAACCTGCAAGCGCTTTTCGTCGATGCCCAGGTCCACAAGCATGTCGGCCACGGACTGCGCCCGGTCGCGCGACAGCTTAAGGTTGTCCTCACCCGCGCCAGTGCTGTCGGTATAGCCCTCGATACGCACTACCCGGCGCGGGTTGAGCTGCAGGAACTGCACCAGCTTGAGCACAGTCCGGCTGGCCGAGTTCTTCAGGTCGGCACTGCCGGTATCGAACAGTACATCGCCCAAGGTCATCACCAAGCCACGGTCGGCCTGCTCCGAAGCCAACGCGGCAATCTGCGATTCGACCCACTGGCCCTGCTGCTGCACGCTGGCCAGCTTGGCCTCACGCAAAGCCAGCTGCAGACGCTGGCGCTCCAGGTCGAGCTTGGCCTGGCGTTCCTGGTTCAGCGCCAGCTTGGCATGCTCGCGGGCAATCTCGCTGTAGCGCTGACTGAGGTAAGCATAATGCCGCACATCAGAACCAGTGCCGATGTAGCTGGACAAGCGCTCGGCGCGAGCAAGCGATTCGCCCGCGCGAATCACGTCGCGCGGCGCGCTGCGCAGCACATCGGAATCATCTTTGACCCCCTGGAAGGCGACAGCGGCCTCATCCAGCGCGGCACTGCTGCGGTGGCTGGCGCAACCTTGCAAACCTGCCGTCAGCGCCAACAATGCCAGTGCAGCCAAAGGCGTACGACGAATCATGGCTGCACCTCCAGTTGCTTGCGCAAGCGCTTGACCCGCGACTGCAGCACCTGCAGCTGCTCTTCACTCTTCTGGTTCAGCACCTGGGCCTCGGCCAGGCGCGCATCCAGCTCGGCTTGCTCGGCGCGCATGCGCGCATCGCGGTAGTCCTGGGTAAGCATGTTGGCCTGGGCGCGGGCCAGCTTGTCTTCAGCCAGTTTCAGCGCTTCGACCTGCCCGGTGGCGCCGACGGCCTTGGCCTGGTCCAGTGCTTGTTCGGAAATGCGCATCTGCTCGTCAGGGGCCGGATCATTGGCGCAGCCAGCCAGGCCGAGCACGGCCAGGGCAAGGATTAGTGGTTGGATTCTCACGCAATCTTCCTAGTGTTTGGGGGCGTCCGCCGGCACCTGCAACTGCGCTTTCCAGCGCTCGAGATTACGTTGCAGCACAGCTTCGGATGCACCAGAGATCGGCAATTCTGTCAGTTTTTTTGCCAATTGCCCACGCAACCAGCTGTCATTGCACGCCGAGTTGTGCGACAGCGCCAGGTACAGGCCCGGCCTGTCCACCGGCAAGCCGCGGGCTATCAGGTCGTTGCTCATGCCCAGGCTCTGGGCCATGGCCATACCGGAGTACCGTCCAGCCAGCACATAATCCACCTGGCCGAGTACCAGTTTCTGGAACGCCTGGGTCAGGTTCTGCGCCGGCACCAGCTTGAGCTGGGCCTTGGCGAACGCCGTAAAGGCCGGGGTCAGGCGCGCACGGTCGGACAAACTGCCCTGGTATCTGGCCAGATCGGCCGGGCCATCAAAGATCACCGCTGCATCATGGCGGGTCCACACCAGGTACTCATTGAGCTGCAACGGCGGATGGATGTAGTCCAGCGCGGTCAGTTGCTCCACCTGCATAGGAGTGTCGAGCAGCAGGTCCATGCGCCCACTGCGCACCTCTTCCAGCGCCTGGTCACGGCGACCGGCGCTCAGCACCTCGACCTTCAGACCCAGCTCGCCGGCCACCTGGCGCAAAAGGTCGACGTTAGCGCCGATCAGGTGCCTGGGGTCTTTCGGGTCTTGCCAGGAATAGGGCGGCGCATCAGGGCTGCCAGTCGCCACCAGACGTTCGCACTTGCCTGCTGCCATCGCCAGTGGCGGCAGCAACAGCGCCACGCATGCCAGCACCCTGCCCGTTCCGCGCAACGTCATGCCTCACTCCTCAACCCATAAAAAAACCCGACCCTCAAAGCGAGGGCCGGGTTCTTTATAAGTGAAGCAGCCGGATCAGACCAGCTTTTCCAGCTCTGGAACCGCTTCGAACAGGTCAGCAACCAGGCCGTAGTCGGCCACCTGGAAGATCGGCGCTTCTTCGTCCTTGTTGATCGCCACGATCACTTTGGAGTCTTTCATACCGGCCAGGTGCTGGATCGCGCCGGAGATACCGACGGCGATGTACAGCTGTGGCGCAACGATCTTGCCGGTCTGGCCGACCTGCATGTCGTTCGGCACGAAGCCTGCGTCGACTGCGGCGCGCGAGGCACCGACAGCAGCGCCGAGCTTGTCGGCCAGGCTGTACAGGTGTTTGAAGTTGTCACCGTTGCCCATGCCACGGCCGCCGGAAACGACGATCTTGGCAGCGGTCAGCTCTGGGCGGTCGGACTTGGCCAGCTCTTCGCCAACGAAAGCCGAAATGCCGGCGTCGTGTGCAGCGCCAACAGCTTCGACAGCAGCCGAACCACCTTCGGCAGCCACGGCATCGAAGCCGGTGGTACGGACGGTGATCACCTTGATGGCCGCGCTCGATTGCACGGTGGCGATGGCGTTACCCGCGTAGATCGGGCGCTTGAAGGTGTCGGCGGACTCGACCGAGATGATTTCGGAGATCTGGTCCACGTCCAGCAGCGCGGCAACGCGCGGCAGGATGTTCTTGCCGTTGGTGGTAGCCGGGGCCAGCACGTGGCTGTAACCCTTGGCCAGCTCGACGATCAGCGGCGCGACGTTTTCCGGCAGGACGTGGGCGTAGGCGGCGTTATCAGCCACCAGCACCTTGGCAACACCAGAGATTTTGGCAGCGGCTTCAGCAACGCCACCGACGTTCTGGCCTGCGACCAGCACGTGCACATCACCACCGATCTTGGCGGCTGCGGCGACAGTGTTCAGGGTGGCCGGGGCTACGGCACCATTCTCGTATTCAGCGACAACCAGGATAGTCATTTAGATTACCTTCGCTTCGTTCTTCAGCTTCTCGACCAGTTCGGCCACCGATTTGACCTTGATGCCAGCGCTGCGGGCAGCCGGGGCTTCAACCTTCACGGTCTTGTTGGTGGAGGCGAGGGAAACGCCCAGCGCGTCTGGAGTAACAGTCTCCAACGGCTTCTTCTTGGCCTTCATGATGTTCGGCAGCGACGCGTAGCGTGGCTCGTTCAGGCGCAGGTCGGTGGTGACGATGGCTGGCAGGTTCAGTGCAACGGTCTGCAGGCCGCCATCGATTTCACGGGTGACATTCAACTTGTCGCCAGCGACTTCGACCTTGGACGCGAAGGTACCCTGAGCGAAGCCAGTCAGCGCGGCCAGCATCTGGCCGGTCTGGTTGTTGTCACTGTCGATGGCCTGCTTGCCGAGGATGACCAGCTGCGGCTGCTCCTTGTCGACAACGGCCTTCAGCGCCTTGGCCACGGCCAGGGAGTTCAGTTCGTCAGCGGCTTCTACCAGGATGGCACGGTCGGCACCCAGGGCCAGGGCAGTACGCAGTTGCTCCTGGGCAGTGGTCGGGCCGACGGAAACGACGACGATCTCGGTCGCAACGCCTTTTTCCTTCAGGCGTACGGCTTCTTCCACGGCGATTTCGCAGAAGGGGTTCATGGACATCTTGACGTTAGCAAGGTCGACGCCGGAGTTGTCCGCTTTGACGCGAACCTTGACGTTGTAGTCGACCACTCGTTTGACAGCTACAAGAACCTTCATGGATTCCTCGTTACTCTCCGGTGAATAGATAGTCGCCTGGGGCAGAGCCCAGCGATGCGCGTGGGTACAAGGGCACCTCTAAAAACGTATCGGGAGGCAGTAACTTCACAGTGACCAAACAGTCTTGTTCGGACTCTTGCGACAAATCCTCACGGGTCATTTCCTGTCGTGGCGTGTAAACTCCACTACAAACCGGCCTAAGCCCGCAAAACCCTGCTCCACACCTGGTCTTTAGAGGTGTACCTGCGCCCGGCTGCAAGCCTACGGCGAACGTAAAACCGCTCGTATCTTGACCGTAACACCCATTCCGGTCAATACGGCAAATCGGTCACCCTCCAGCCGCGTTCCTGTGATTTTACTGGCCTGCGGCAAATTCAAACAAACGTTTGTATTGGACCCGCCAAGTGGTGTAGATATAATGCGCGGCCAAGACAAAACGGTGTAGTCCGTCATTTGCCCAGCTACAGTTCCGCCGTTGCGTAGAACCGCTGCGAATGCCCCGCACCCATAAGACAAAGCAACAGCACGAGCCTTGATGAGTAGGAGAGAACCAGTGGAACGCGAATACATGGAATTCGACGTGGTCATCGTCGGCGCCGGCCCGGCGGGCCTGTCCGCCGCCTGCCGCCTGAAGCAGAAGGCCGCCGAAGCCGGTAGCGAAATCAGCGTCTGCGTGGTGGAGAAAGGCTCTGAAGTCGGCGCCCACATCCTCTCTGGCGCGGTGTTCGAACCTCGCGCCCTGAACGAGCTGTTCCCCGACTGGAAAGAACTCGGCGCACCGCTCAATACCGAAGTGAAGCGCGATGACATCTACGTGCTCAAGGATGCCGGCAGCGCGACCAAGGTGCCTGACCTGTTCGTGCCCAAGACCATGCACAACCATGGTAACTACATCATCTCGCTGGGCAACCTGTGCCGCTGGCTGGCCCAGCAGGCCGAGAACCTCGGTGTGGAGATCTACCCGGGCTTCGCCGCTCAGGAAGCGCTGTTCGACGACAACGGCGTGGTCCGCGGCATCGTCACCGGCGACCTTGGTGTCGACCGGGAGGGCAACCCCAAGGACGGCCTGTACACCCCAGGCATGGAACTGCGCGCCAAGTACACCCTGTTCGCCGAAGGCTGCCGTGGCCATATCGGCAAACAGCTGATCAAGCGCTTCAACCTCGACAGCGAGTCCGACGTCCAGCACTACGGCATCGGCCTGAAGGAAATCTGGGAAATCGACCCAGCCAAGCACGAACAGGGCCTGGTGGTGCACACCGCCGGCTGGCCGCTGGACGTGGTGGCCAAGGAAAACACCGGTGGCTCGTTCCTTTATCACCTGGAAAACAACCAGGTGGTGGTCGGCCTGATCGTCGACCTGTCCTACGCCAACCCGTACCTGTCGCCGTTCGACGAATTCCAGCGCCTCAAGCACCACCCGGTGATCAGCCAGTACCTCGAAGGCGGCAAGCGCATCAGCTATGGCGCCCGCGCCTTGGCCAAGGGCGGCATCAACTCACTGCCGAAAATGGTCTTCAATGGCGGCGCGCTGATCGGTTGCGACTTGGGCACCATGAACGTGGCCAAGATCAAGGGCAGCCATACCGCGATGAAGTCCGGCATGCTTGCCGCCGAAGCAGTGGCCGACGCATTGATCGCCGGTAGCGAAGGCGGTGATCAGTTGAACAGCTATGTCAGCGCCTTCAAGGCCAGCTGGCTGTACGAAGAACTGTTCGCCAGCCGCAACTTCGGCCCGGCCATGCACAAGTTCGGCCCGCTGCTGGGCGCGGCGTTCAACTATGTCGACCAGAACTGGTTCGGTGGCAAACTGCCGTTCACCCTGCACGACACCAAGCCGGACTATGCCTGCCTCAAGCTGGCCGCCGACTCGAAAAAGATCGACTACCCGAAACCGGACGGCAAGCTCAGCTTCGACAAACTCAGCTCGGTATTCCTCTCCAGCACCAACCACGAAGAGGAACAACCCTGCCACCTGAAGCTGACCGATCCAAGCGTTCCGATCGCCAGCAACCTGCCGCTGTACGACGAGCCTGCCCAGCGCTACTGCCCGGCCGGCGTGTACGAAGTGGTCACCCAGGAAGACGGCAACAAGCGTTTCCAGATCAACGCGCAGAACTGTGTGCACTGCAAGACCTGCGACATCAAGGACCCGGCCCAGAACATCACGTGGGTCACCCCTGAAGGCGCTGGCGGGCCGAACTACCCGAACATGTAAGGCCCCTGCCCTAGCGGCAACAAAAAGCCCCCGGTCCTCATGGGCCGGGGGCTTTTTGTTGTGAGTATGCGTCTGGACCTACGAGGTGTTCGCCGTGAGAGGTTCAGCGCCTATCAGATCGAGCGCCGCCCGCGCGGCGCATCGCGAGCAAGCTCGCTCCTACATCTGTTTCGAGCCAGTCCATCCTGTGCCAGGCGCGCGCGACCGCCTTGTTTGTACGACGCGATATCGAGCCATGCGCCAGGGCGTTCGCGCGCAAATCCCACAGGCATAATTGGCCCGGAACAAATGTAGGAGCGAGCTTGCTCGCGATGCGCCGCGCGGGCGGCGCTCGGTGCAAGCCTTGCTACACAACCCAAGACATGCACCTGCTCATTTGTCGCCACACATGACCGGCATCGGCTCCGCAGCAAACACCAATGGCTCACGACGCCCGAAATACAAGGCCGTCAGCAGCCCCACCGCGCCCATGATCAGACAAAACCCGACACACACCCATGGGCTCCACGGCATCAGCGCAATCAGTGCCAGCGGCGTGGTACTGGCCCACACTGCGTAGGCCACGTTGTAGGTGAAGGAAATGCCCGATACGCGGATCTGCGCCGGGAACAGCCCCACCATCACCGAGGGCACCACCCCCACCACGCCGCAGCTCAACCCCGCCAGCGCATAGGCCAGCCAGGTCATGCCCCACTGCCCCACCAGGCTGGCGTACAACGCGCCGATACCCAGCGGCAGCAACAGGCTATACAACATCAGCGCGCGCCAGGCACCCACACGGTCGACCAGCAGCCCGGCCAGCACGCAGCCAATGTTGAGGAAGACGATGCCCACGCTGCTCAGGGCGAAGGTGTGCCCGGCACTCATGCCGAAACGCTGCTGCATCACCGTCGGGGTGATCACCACCAGCACCACCACCGCCGAGGTCAGCACACAGGTCAGCAATGCGGCAGGGATCAACGCCCGGCGGTGCTCGCCCAGCACTCGCCGCAGCGGAAACGTCACAGGTTGCTCCTGGCGCGCGCGCAGGGCGAGGAACACCGGTGTTTCACTGAGCCAGCGGCGCAGCCACACACCAATCACACCGAACACCCCACCCAACAGGAACGGGTAGCGCCAGGCGTAATCAAGGATTTCCTGCGGGGTGAACAGTTGCGCCAGCAAGGTTGCGGTCAGCGCGCCCAGCAGGTAGCCGAAGGTCAGCCCCGCCTGAAGAAAGCCCAGAGCATAGCCGCGCCGCCCGTTTGGTGCGTGCTCGGCGACGAACGTCCAGGCGCTGGGCACTTCACCGCCTACGGCAGCACCCTGGAGGATGCGCAGGGCCAACAGGATCAGCGGAGCGGCATAGCCGATATCGGCATAGGTCGGCATCACCCCGATCAGCAGGCACGGCAGGGCCATCATCAGGATGCTCAGGCTGAAGACCCGCTTGCGCCCCAGGTGGTCGGCGAAGTGCGCCATCAGGATGCCGCCCAGCGGCCGCGCCAGATAGCCGGTGACGAAAATGCCGAAGCTTTGCAGCAGGCGCAGCCATTCGGGCATCTCGGGCGGGAAGAACAGTTGGCTGAGGGTCAGCGCGAAGAACACGAAAATGATGAAGTCGTAGATTTCCAGCGCGCCGCCCAGCGCCGCCAGGCCCAGGGTCCGATGGTCGCCGCGGCTGAACCGGGGCGGGCGAGCGGTATCGATGGCAGTCATGGCAGGGTCCGCAGATCGGCAAAGGGCAAAAGCATAACAAATAGCTGCCCGATTGCCCCGCCGGCAGCACCGCTAGCGGTTGAACACCGTATGCGCGAAGTTGGCTCGCGGCCGTGGCCGCGCTGTACTGGCCGGCAGTGTGCCCGGCAGCGGTAGCTTGCCGACCAGCATCGGTGCGTCGATGATTGCCATGAACGTCTCCAGCGCCTCGTTATCGGGCGCCTGTGGCAGGCTCAGGCTGACCGCCTGGCGCTCGGTCTGCGGCACTGCTGGCACTTTCAACTGGCTGGAATGGTAAAGCAAGGCGTGCTGGATTTGAGTGCTGACACGACAGAAACGCTCCAGGTCTACGCCACAATGGCTGGCCAACTCGATATTACCCAGCAACAGGTGAAAGGGCTGCAAGGCGCACTGCACCAGGCGCTGCAGCTCCTCGAAGCTATCCACGGGGGCTATCCGGTAATAGCCCAAACCATTGAGCAACCGCTCCAGCTGCAGGCGCTGGCACGGGTGTGCATCGGCGATGAGAATGCGCAGGGTCTTGTTTGCCATGGTCGGACCTGGGCCATTAGGTAATGGGCACGCTCCATGACCATACTGCGCCAGTAACGGCTACTGCCAAGGCCATGTACGGCAACGGTCTTATCTGATAGAAGTCGGGAAAGCCGCATAAATCAAGTGATTGACTGACGGAATTTGCATTTGCCTTTAACCTGGCAATCAGGATTCCCATTGCCGCATGCGCACCCGGCAGTGCTTCATGGCATTGACGATGTGCTTTTCCACCAGGCTGCGGGAAATGCCCAGGTGCTCGGCGATCTGCTGGTGCGACAGGCCGTCGAGCTTGCGCAGCAAGAAGCACTCGCGGCAGACCTTGCTCAGCTCATCCAGGGCACGCTGCATCAGCGCCAGGCGCTGGTCCTGCTGCATGTCGTGGGCCGGCGCCGGAGTATGCCAGCGCTCGTCGCTATCCAGCACCTCCAGCGGCTCGGCCTGGCGCACCAGGTGGCGGCGGTGGCGGTCGACCACCAGATTTAGCGCGGTGCGGTAGAGGAAGGCGCGCGGGTGCTCGATGCGCTCGGTGCCGGTGCGCTCCAGTACCCGCAGGTATGCATCGTGGGCAACGTCTTCCGCCGCTTGGCGACTGCCAAGGCGTGCGGAAAGGAAGCTCACCAGTTCACGATAATAATGTTCCACGACGGTACCTGGCGCCCCCCAGCCTGGACGGCGGCAGAGGCGCGGGAGTGTGTGATATCAGCTTGCAATCTTACAAATTATAATTATTCTCAGCAACACACAGCCTCCCCCTCCAGTGCGGGTAAATCCCGCCCACTCGTCTTCGTCTAACTGGGACCTCCCTGCGCGCCTCGATTGGCTGCGTATGGCCAACATCCATGGCTGGAAGTCCGCATGAGACGCTTACCCAATACTCGCCGCCGCATCCTCTTCGGTGGCCTGGGCCTGCTTGGCCTGGGCAGCCTGCTGGCCTGGAAGACCCTGCCCTTGGACAATCATCCGGTCAACACCGTGGCCGTGACCCGCGCCGATATAGAAAGCAGCGTCACCGCCCTCGGCACGCTGCAACCACGCCGCTATGTGGACGTCGGCGCCCAGGCCTCCGGGCAGATCCGTCGCCTGCATGTAGAAGCGGGCGACCAGGTCCGCCAAGGCCAGTTGCTGGTGGAAATCGACCCTTCCACCCAGCAGGCCAGGCTTGATGCCGGCCGATACTCGATCGAAAACCTCAAGGCCCAGTTGGCCGAGCAGCGTGCCCAGTACCGCCTGGCCCAGCAACAACTCAAGCGCCAGCGCGACCTGGCCGCTGCCGGTGCCACCCGCGAGGAAGACCTGCAAATCGCCGATGCCCAGCTCAAGGTGACCCAGGCCCGCATCGACATGTACCAAGCGCAGATCCTCCAGGCCCAGGCCAGCCTGCGCAGCGACCAGGCAGAGCTGGGCTACACCCGCATCTATGCGCCCATGGACGGCACTGTGGTGGCGGTGGATGCCCGCGAAGGCCAAACGCTCAACGCCCAGCAGCAAACACCGCTGATCTTGCGCATCGCCAAACTCTCGCCGATGACCGTCTGGGCACAGGTGTCCGAAGCCGACATCGGCAAGGTCAGACCCGGCATGACCGCCTACTTCACCACCCTGGCCGGCGGCAAGCGCCGCTGGACCAGCACCGTGCGCCAAATCCTGCCGATCCCGCCCAGGCCGCTGGATCAGACCAGTCAGGGCGGTGGCAGCCCCGCCAGCGTCACCGCCGGCACAACTGGCGCCCAAGTGGTGCAATACACCGTGCTGCTCGATGTGGAAAACCCGGATGGGGCCCTGATGGCCGAAATGACCACCCAGGTATTCTTCGTCGCCGGCCAGGCCAGCCAAGTGCTCACGGCGCCGCTGGCAGCCCTGGATGATGCCGAAGACGAAGGCCTGCGCCTGGCCCAGGTGTTCACCCGTGACGGCAAGATCGAACAGCGCAAGGTGCGCACCGGCCTGAGCGACCGCCTGCGTGTGCAGATACTCGATGGCCTCGCCGAAGGCGAGCAACTGGTCATCGGCGCCCCAGCCGCCAGCGGAGGTTGAATGACAGCGCCCCTGATTGAACTCACTGACATCCGCAAGCACTACGGCGGCATCGATTCGCCGAAGGTGGAAGTGCTGCGCGGCATCAGCCTGAGCATCCACCCTGGCGAGTTCGTCGCCATCGTCGGCGCCTCCGGCTCGGGCAAGTCGACCCTGATGAACATCCTTGGCTGCCTCGATCACCCCACCAGCGGTAGTTTTCGCTTCGCTGGCAAGGACGTTGCCGAACTGGACAGCGACGAACTGGCTTGGCTGCGGCGCGAAGCCTTTGGTTTCGTATTCCAGGGCTACCACCTGATCCCCTCCGGCTCGGCCCAGGAAAATGTCGAAATGCCAGCCATCTATGCCGGCACCCCGGCCGCCGAGCGCCATGCCCGCGCCGCAGCCCTGCTCGAACGCCTCGGCCTGGCCAGCCGCACGGGCAACCGGCCGCACCAGTTGTCTGGCGGCCAGCAACAGCGGGTGTCGATCGCCCGAGCCCTGATGAACGGCGGCCACATCATCCTCGCCGACGAACCCACCGGCGCCCTGGACAGCCACAGCGGCGCCGAAGTCATGGCCCTGCTCGACGAGCTGGCCAGCCAGGGCCATGTGATCATCCTCATCACCCACGACCGTGAAGTAGCGGCCCGGGCGCGACGGGTGATCGAGATCCGCGACGGCCTGATGATCAGCGACTCGGCGACCGACCAGCCCCCCGACGAAACGCATCCAGGCCTGCAGGCCGACGACCTGCGTCAGCGACTGGACCGCGGCGCCACCTTGCGCGGAGCCTGGAAGGGCGAATTGCTCGAAGCCCTGCAAGCGGCCTGGCGGGTCATGTGGATCAACCGCTTCCGCACCGCCCTGACCCTGCTCGGCATCGTCATCGGCGTGGCCTCGGTGGTAGTGATGCTGGCTGTCGGCGAAGGCAGCAAGCGCCAGGTCATGGCGCAGATGGCGGCGTTCGGCTCGAACATCCTCTACCTCAGTGGCCGCCACGCCACGCTGCGCGAACCGGCCGGCATCGTCACGCTGGACGATGTCGCCGCCATCGCCCAGTTACCCCAGGTCCAGCGCATCATGCCGGTGATCGGCGACCAGTTGACCGTGCGCCACGGCAACAACAACCAGCAGTTCTACGTCGGCGGCAATAACACCCAGTTCTCCGAGATCCTCAACTGGCCAGTCGTCGAAGGCAACTTCTTCACCGAAGCTGACGAACAAGCTGCCGCCGCCGTCGCGGTGATCGGCCAGAAGGTCCGGGACAAGCTCATGGAGCCTGGCAGCGATCCGCTGGGCCAGTACTTGCTGATCGGCAACGTGCCCTTCCAAGTGGTCGGCCTGCTCGCCGGCAAAGGTGCCAGCTCCGGCGACCAGGACAGCGACGAGCGCATCGTGGTGCCCTACTCCGCCGCGTCCGTGCGCCTGTTCGGCAAGCAAGACCCGGAATACGTGATCATCGCCGCTGCCGATTCGAGCCGGGTTAGTGAGACCGAGCGGGCAATCGCCCACCTGATGCGCCAGCGCCACCAAGGCAAGCAGGACTTCGAACTGACCAACGACGCCGCACTGATCCAGGCCGAAGCGCGCACCCAGAACAGCCTGTCGCTGATGCTCGGTGCCATCGCCGCGATTTCCCTGCTGGTCGGCGGTATCGGCGTGATGAACATCATGCTCATGACCGTGCGCGAACGTACCCGCGAGATTGGCATCCGCATGGCCACCGGCGCCCGTCAGCGCGATATCCTGCGTCAGTTCCTCAGCGAGGCGGTGATGCTGTCAATGGTCGGCGGGGTGACGGGTATCGTGCTGGCACTGTGCATCGGTGGCGGCCTGATGCTCGCCGGCATCGCCGTGGCATTCGCCCTACCCGCCATTCTCGGCGCCTTCACCTGCGCCGTCATCACCGGCGTGGTGTTCGGTTTCATGCCGGCCCGCAAGGCTGCTCGCCTCGATCCGGTCAAAGCCCTTACCAGCGTATAGCCCATGACATTGCCAAGCCGCATCAGCCTGTTGACCCTCAGCCTGGCCCTGGCCGCCTGCAGCACACCGCCCGCCCCCGAGGCCGGTATTGCTGCGCCGCCAACCTGGCAATCCCGTGCCGACGCTCCCAGCCAGCCCCTGCCGGATGCCCATTGGTGGCAAGCCTTCGCCAGCCGCGAGCTGGACCGTCTGATCGAACGCGCCCGGCACAACAGCCACGACCTGGCCGCCGCCGCGGCACGGGTGCGCCAGGCCCAAGCCCAAGCCGTGATCGCCGGCGCTCCGCTGCTGCCGGAACTGACGTTCGGCCTGGACGGCAGCCGCCAGCGCCTGTTGCGCGGCGACGGCAACGACCAACTCGACGCCAGCAGCAGCGAGCGCACCAGTACCTCATTCGGCACACGCTTGAGCGCCAGCTACGAGGTCGATTTCTGGGGCGGCATCCGCGCCGCCCGCGACAGCGCCCTGCATGGCCTGGACGCCAGCCGCTTCGATCGCCAGACGGTGGAGCTGACCCTGACCAGCGCCGTCGCCGATAGCTACCTACAGGGCCTGGCCCTGGAGGAACAGCTGCGTATCGCTCGCCTCAACCTCAAAAACGCCCGGGACGTGCTGGGCCTGGTCGAGGCACGCCAGCGTTCTGGCTCGGCCACGCGACTGGAGCTGGCGCAGCAACGCAGCCTGGTGGCGGCACAAGAGCGCCAGGTGCCCCTGCTGGAGCAGCAATGGCAGGACAACCGGGTCACCCTCGCCACCTTGCTCGGTGATCCGGTGCAGGCATTGCCGGACACCAACGAATCGATCGGCGCCCTGCGCTGGCCGGCGATCGGCAGCGGCGTGCCCAGCGACCTGCTCGGCCGGCGCCCCGACATTGCCGCCGCCGAGGCCCGACTGGCCGCCGCCAGCGCCAACGTACAAGTGGCGAGGGCCGCCATGTTGCCCAAGCTGACCCTGGGAGCGGACCTGGGCAGCGGTGCACGGACCTTCGGCGATATTCTCGACAGCCCCTTCTATACCCTGACTGCCGGCATTGTCGCACCCATCTTCAACAACGGCCGCCTGCGCGCCGAACGCGAACTGGCCAGTGCCGAACAGGAAGAGCTGCTGCACGACTATCGCACCGCAATCCTGGCAGGCTTCGCCGACGTGGAAAAAGCGCTCAATGCGATCCATGGCGTAGACCGCCAGCAGCAGTGGCAGGACCAGGAGGTACAGGAAGCCCGCACCGCCTTCGACCTTGCGCAGCAGCGCTACAGCGCCGGCGCCGAGACGTTGCTGACCGTGCTGGAAACCCAGCGCACGCTGTATGTCGCCCAGGACCAACAGGCGCAACTGCACCTGGCTCGACTGCAGGGCAGCGTAGCGTTGTACAAGGCATTGGGAGGTGGCTGGCAGGTCGAGCGCTGATGCCTGTCAGATAGCGTCAAGGGGCTGGGTGATCTCCCACAGGTAATTACGGGATTCCTGTGGGAGCTGGCTTGCCGGCGATGGGCCGCAAAGCGGCCCAAGATTACCTAACACTGGCATTAGGCTGAACCCGCACGGTGTCAGCGCCGCGCCAGTTTCAGGTTGCGGGCATACCAGGGCCGCTGCGGCACCTTCGGCCGCAAGCTGGCAAACAGGTCGTCATCAGCGAAGATGATACGCAGCGCCAGCTTCATGGTCTCTGGGTCCATCTCCACACTGCGGCCCGGCCGCAGCCCCGGCACAGTCGAACAGCCATGGGTATCCGGCCCCAGCCATGGGTCGGCTACCTCTACCCAACGCCCCGGCGCGAACCACGGTACACCGTTGACCTCGGTGCGCCGCACCTGGCCGGGATGCGCGCGCTCATGGGCGCGGAACCAATCTTCGATACGGTCATCGATCCAACCATGGAAGTGCCAGAACACCGGGTTTACATGGGACGAGAACGGGTCGCCGAGAAAGTCGTTTTCCGCTTCGAACCAGCGTGCGGCAAAGTCCTCCGGCTGGCGCGCGAACGGCACCGGCAAGCCGCTGGACGGGTCGCGCGGCACCGAGGCCCAGCGCATGTGCAACCAATCGTGAAGGCCCAACTCCATCTGCGAACCGAACTGCCCTAGGGTGAGGGTGCTCAGGTAATGCGGGTCGGTGTACCTCGACTCCCAGACCTGGAAGTTACCGTGGAAGGTATCCGGCGTCTTGATATCGCGCACCCACTGGGTATAGGCGGCATCGTCCGAAGCCAGCCAGGTGGGTGGCAAGGCCGTACCGTCATGGTTGTCGAAATAGCTGGCGAAGCCGACGCGGTCGCGTTCGAGCTCTGGCTGCGGGAGTGGGAAACGCGCCCATGACGGCAGGTCCTGGATGGCCCGAGCGGCACGCAGCATGTGTCGGTGCATGAAGAAAAAGTCCTCGCCCGAGCCATTGCGATCCTTGTGCCGGCCACGGGCGTCACGCTCCTGGTCGCGCGGCCCAGGCTGCCAACCCAAGCCGCGTAGGGCCGCCTGCTTGTCCTTGTCGAGGTTGTGCCACTTGTCACGCGAGGCATGCCACAACTGGTGGAACAGACGGTGCTCCGGCGCAATCAGCCAGGCCAGCAAGGCCGAGGACAAAGGCGTGCGCTCGCGTGCCTCGGGGAAACTGCGCTTGAGCGCAAGAAATTTGTTGTCCTGCACGGGTAGGGTCAACGAACGCCCCAGCGCCGCGATGCGCCCATTCAGGGTGGCCTGCCCGGCATTACCGAACCCACCCCAGACTTCGTCGAGCACCACCGTGCACTGGTAGCCCGCCTGGTCTTCCCCCGGCCAGGTAGGAAACAGCCGCCACCGCAAGGCCCTGTTCGTATCCACCAGCAGGTCACCAAGCACTCGGTAACGTGGCTCCTCGGAGCCACGCAGGCGCTCAGGCGTGTCCAGGTAACCACGCAGGCCGCGGCCACTTGGGGCAACATCGAGAAACATTTCCAACTCACCCTCAGGCAGGCCGGGCAGCCCGGCATCTTCCCCTTGCAGGGTAAAACGCCAGATACCGCGCAAGGTGTCGCCCAATTGCTGCAGCGCCGCGTCGGCCAGTTCCACCACCGCCTCGCCGGGGGTTTCCGGAAACTGCTCGTCAAACCGCTGGCGTTGCACGTGCTGCGCATACATCGCGCCGGGCACCGCCACGCCTGCCAATGCCACACCGGCGATGAACCCGCGTCGAGAAATCGTCATTGCAACTACCTGAGCATTCATTGCGGCCGTGGAGCACGGCCCGTCCAAGGCTAAAACGTTGCGCCATCGGCGAAATTTAGCGCAGGCGTGACTCCGCCTGGTCCGAAGCTGGCGATAAATTTGCCCGGCCGTCGCTCGTTCACCTGATACCCAAGCCCTGCCCAAGCAGCACGCTTCATGTCGGCAGGCCGCCCCGATCAATCGTGCAACGAGATGGCAATGACCAAGACCCGTTCCCGCAAGGCCCTGTACATCGGCCTACCCCTGGCCCTGGTGGCCGCCCTGGGGGGTGCCGCCGGCTATTTCTTCTGGCAACAGCAGCACGCCGGCTACCCGCTGAAAATCGTGCAACAGGCCAACGACCTGCACGAGCACATGCTGTCGTTCGACAGCCATGTCACCGTGCCCCTCGAACTGGGCAGCGCCGGCCACGAAATCGACAAGGACGGCCCGGGCCAGTTCGACCTGGTCAAGGCCAACCGTGGTCGCCTGTCCGGTGCGGCGCTGACCATCTTCGGCTGGCCGGAAATCTGGAACGGCCCAAACGCCCCGCACCGCCCTACCCCCGGCTTCGTCGATGCCGCCCGGCAGGAACAGGAAGCTCGCTACAAGATCATCAGCGGGATGGTCCGGGACTTTCCCAACCAGGCCGGCATCGCCTACACCCCCGATGACTTCCGCCGGCTCAATGGCGAAGGCAAGTTCGCCATCTTCATCAGCATGCTCAACGCCTACCCACTGGGCCACGACCTGTCGCAGCTGGACTTGTGGGCTGCGCGCGGCATGCGCATGTTCGGCTTCAGCTACACAGGCAACAACGACTGGGCCGATTCCTCGCGCCCACTGCCGTTCTTCAACGACACCGCCGATGCCCTCGGTGGCCTGTCGCCGCTGGGTGAGCAGGCGGTCAAGCGCCTCAACGATCTGGGCGTGATCATCGACGTATCGCAGATGTCCACCCTGGCGCTTGAAGATGTCGCACGCCTTACCCGCGCACCAATGGTCGCCTCGCACTCCGCGCCCCGGGCGCTGGTAGACATCCCTCGCAACCTCTCCGACAAGGAGATGCAGTTGATCAAGGACAGCGGCGGTGTCATCCAGGTGGTCGGCTTCGGCCAGTACGTCAAGCCCCTGAGCAAGCCGGTGATGGAAAAACTCGACGCCCTGCGCGCGCGCTTCGACCTGCAACCACTGCAGGGCCTGGCCAACGCCCTGATGCCGGGCGATGCGGTGATCGCCATCTGGCCCGAAGCGCGTTTCGGCGAATACGCAAGCGCGCTGTACAGCACTCTGGAAGAAGAACCCAAGGCTACTCTCGCGCAGTACGTCGACGCCATCGACTATACGGTGAAGAAAGTCGGCATCGACCATGTCGGCATCAGCTCGGATTTCAACGACGGCGGCGGCCTGGACGGTTGGAACAACGTCGGCGAAATCCGCAACGTCACCGCCGAGCTGCTGACCCGAGGCTACAGCGAAACGGACATCGCGAAACTCTGGGCAGGCAACTTCCTGCGCGTCTGGGAGCAAGTGCAGAAAGCCGCCCACCCCGTCGCCAACCGTTGAGTCGAGCCTGTCTTCCATGAGCAACCGTCGCACCTTTCTCAAGCAGGCTGGCCTGCTGGCCGCCAGCCTGCCGCTGCTGCCCCAGGCCCTGGCCGATAGCCCCGACAAGCCGCTGAGCGGCGCCGACAAATGGCGCAACCTGCGTGAGCTGTTCCCCCTCGCCCCCAACGTGGCGCACTTCGCCAACTTCCTGGTCACCGCCCACCCACGCCCGGTGCAGGCCGCCATCGACCGCCACCGCGCCGACCTCGACCGCAACCCCGCCGCGCTGATGGACTGGGAAAGCCAGTACGAATGGCAGCGCGAGGATGAAGTACGCGAGTGGGCCGCACGCTACCTGGAGGTCGGCCCGCGCCAGATCGCCCTGACCGGCAGCACCACCGAAGGCCTGGCGATGATCTATGGCGGCCTCAAAGTCGGCGCCGGGCAGGAGATCCTGATTACCGAGCACGAACACTATTCCGCACAGAAGGCGCTGGAGTTCCGCAACCAGCGCCAGGGCACCGCGGTGCGCCAGATCCGCCTGTTCGACGACCCATGGACGGTCTCCACCGACCAGGTGCTGAGCATCCTCGACAAGGCCATCAAGCCCAACACCCGGGTGCTGGGCATGACCTGGGTGCACTCTGGCAGCGGCGTCAAGCTGCCGGTGGGCGAGATCGGTGAACTGGTGCGCCGACACAACCGCGAGCGCAGCGAAGCCGAGCGCATCCTGTATGTGGTCGACGGCGTGCATGGCTTCGGCGTGGAGAACGCCCGCTTCGCCGACTTCAACTGCGACTACTTCATCGCCGGTACCCACAAGTGGATGTTCGGCCCGCGCGGCACCGGGATCATCTGCGCCGCCTCCACCGGCATGCAGCACCTGGTGCCCAGCGTCGCCACCTTCTCCCGCGATGAGGACTTCGCCACCATCATGACCCCGGGCGGCTACCACGCCTTCGAGCACCGCTGGGCCGCCGGCGAAGCGTTCAAGCTGCACCTGCAGTTGGGCAAGGCCGAGGTGCAGCAGCGCATCCACCAGCTCAACAGCCTGCTCAAACAGCGCCTGCTCGAGCACCGCCAGATCCAGCTGGTGACCCCGCGCAGCGAACAGTTCTCCGCCGGTTTCACCTTCTTCCGCATCAAGGATCGTGACGCCGACGCCGTCGCCGCGCACCTCACCACCAACAAGGTGATGTGCGACGCCGTATATCGCGACGTCGGCCCGGTGATCCGCCTGGCGCCAAGCCTGCTCAACGACGAGCAGCAGATAGACCGGGCCATGTCCCTCATTACCCAGCAACTTTGAACAAGGCATCTTCCATGAGCGCACCTCTGCACCGCCTCACCCTGGCCGCCGTGCTGGCCGCCTGCAGCCTACCGGCCCTGGCCGCGCAGCCGTCGGACAAGCCCGGCACGGTGTTCCGCGACTGCGACAAGACCTGCCCGGAAATGGTCGTGCTGCCCGCCGGCACCTTCACCATGGGCACTCCGCCCGACGAGATGGGCCGCCAGGACGACGAAGGTCCGCAGCATCCGGTGACCTTCGCCAAACCGTTCGCCATCAGCCGTTTCCAGATCACCGCCGGTGAATGGGCCGACTACCAGAAGGCCACCGGCATCGTCATCGCCGACGGCGACGATCGTCCCGGACGGCGCTGCACCAACAGCAAGCCCAGCTACCAGCAAGGCCCTCGCCAGCCGGCGGTGTGCATGAGCTACGAAGACATCGAGCACTATGTGGCCTGGCTGTCGAAGAAGACCGGCAAGCACTACGCCATGGTCAGCGAAGCCCAGCGCGAATACGCCGCACGCGGCGGCAGCACCGGCATGTTCCCGTTCGAGCCGGACGCCAATCTCGAGATCAGCAAGAACGCCAACGTCTACGGCCCCAAGGACGGCTTCAGCTACAGCTCACCGGTGGGCAGTTTCCCGGCCAATGCCTTCGGCGTGTACGACATGCACGGCAACGTCTACGAGTGGGTCGCCGACTGTTACCACGACAGCTATGTCGGCGCGCCGGCCGACGGCAGCGCCAGGAAGGAAGCCGACTGCCGGCAGATCTCGATCCGCGGCAACGACTGGGGCGAGGCGCCGATCTTCTCGCGCTCGGGCAACCGCAACACCACAGTGCGCGACGACCGTGGCGACTGGATCGGATTCCGCGTGGTCCGCGAGCTGTAAAGCGCCCGGCGGCGGTAAATTCTCCGCCAGCAGGCTCGTTCCTATCGGTGTACTTGCGCAGGACACGGGGCGCCCTTCAGCGGCGCCCCACTCGACCATCCAAGGAACCGCAACCATGAGCCAGACCTCTTCCCCCGAAAAAATCCACGACCTCATCGGCGTCGGCTTCGGCCCTTCCAACCTGGCCCTGGCCATCGCCCTGGAAGAGCTCGCCGAGACCAACGGCCACGCCCTCGACGCCCTGTTCATCGACAAGCAGACCGACTACCGCTGGCACGGCAACACCCTGGCCACCCAGAGTGAGCTACAGATCTCCTTCCTCAAGGACCTGGTTTCGCTGCGCAACCCTACCAGCCCCTACAGCTTCGTGAACTACCTGCACCAGAAGCAGCGCCTGGCCGACTTCATCAACCTGGGCACATTCTACCCCTGCCGCCTGGAGTACAACGACTACCTGCGCTGGGCCGCCGAGCACTTCGCCACCCAGGCGGTGTACGGCGAGGAAGTGCTGCGCATCGAACCTGAGCTACGCGAGGGCAAGGTCGACCACCTGCGCATCGTCTCCCGCGACCCGCAGGGCCGTGAAACCCAGCGCCGTGCCCGCTCGGTGGTGGTCGGCAGCGGCGGCACGCCGAAGATCCCCGACGCCTTCCGCGCCTTCAAGAACGACCCGCGGGTATTCCACCACTCCCAGTACCTGAGCGCACTGCAGCAGCTGCCTTGCAACGAAGGCAAGCCGATGCGCATCGCCGTGGTCGGCTCCGGGCAGAGCGCCGCCGAGGCCTTCATCGATCTCAATGACAGCTATCCATCGGTAAAGGTCGACATGATCCTGCGCGCCTCGGCCCTCAAACCGGCCGACGACAGCCCGTTCGTCAACGAGATCTTCGCCCCCGAGTACACCGACCTGGTGTTCAACCAGCCCCACGCCGAGCGCGAGAAGCTAGTCAGCGAATACCACAACACCAACTACTCGGTAGTCGACGTCGACCTGCTCGAGCGCATCTACGGCATCCTTTACCGCCAGAAGGTCGCCCATCAGCACCGCCACGCCGTACTGTGCCGCCGCACCATCGAAGATGTGGTGGAAACTGCCGCAGGCATCGAGCTGACCTTGCGCGACCTGGCCACCGATGTGCGCCAGACCCACCGCTACGACGCGGTGATCCTCGCCACCGGCTACGAACGCCGCTCGCACCGCGAATTGCTGGCGCCACTGCAGCAGCACCTGAAGGACTTCGAGGTGGACCGCGACTACCGCGCGCTGGCCAACCCTGAGTTCGGCGCCAACGTCTACCTGCAAGGGTTCTGCGAAGCCTCCCACGGCCTGAGCGACACGCTGCTGTCGGTATTGCCGGCACGCGCGGCGGAGATCGGCCAGTCGCTCTACCAGCACCTGGGCAAGCAGGCCAGCAACGCGCCGGCCAGCCTGCGCCAGACCTGCGCCTGAGGACGGGAACCAGCCGATGAGCACTTCCAACCGCGGGGCCCTGCGTGAATTGCTGGCCCTGCTCAGGCCATTCTGGCCGATCGTCACCCTGTCCATCTTCCTCGGCATGATCGGGGGCCTGAGCGTGACCACGCTGTTGGCCACCATCAACGGCGCGCTGCACGCCGAGGGCGACCTGGGGCACAGCCTGATCCTGGGCTTTGCCGGGTTGTGCCTGCTGGCACTGGTGAGCACGATCCTGTCGGATATCGGTACCAACTATGTCGGCCAGCACATCATCGCCCGCCTGCGTAAAACACTGGGGGAGAAGGTGCTCGCCGCGCCGATCGAGCAGATCGAGCGCTTTCGCAGCCACCGTCTGATTCCGGTACTGACCCATGATGTCGACACCATCAGCGACTTCGCCTTCGCCTTCGCGCCCCTGGCGATCTCGCTGACGGTGACCTTGGGCTGCCTGGGCTACCTGGCCATGCTGTCATGGCCGATGTTCCTGCTGATGCTGGCGGCCATCGCCGTGGGCACGAGCGCCCAGTACCTGGCGCAATCGGTAGGCGTGCGTGGCTTCATGGCCGCCCGCGACGCCGAGGACGACCTGCAACGCCAGTACAACGCCGTCGCCGGTGGCGCGAAGGAACTGCGCATCCACCGCCCACGTCGCCACCGCATGTTCGTGCATGGCATCCAGGCCACCGCGGATTTCATCTGCAAGACCCAGATCCGCGCGATCAACACCTTCGTGATCGCCAAGACCTTCGGCTCCATGCTGTTCTTCGTGGTCATCGGCGTCGCACTGCTGATGCACGGTGCCGGCCCTGGACAGGACAAAGCGGTCATCAGTGGCTTCGTCCTGGTGCTGCTGTACATGAAAGGCCCGCTGGAACACCTGATCGGCACGCTGCCCATCGTCGGCCGTGCCGGCATCGCCTTCCAGCGCATCGCCGATCTTTCCCGGCAGTTCTCCTCCCCCGAGCCGCACCTGCTGCTGACCGACGCACCGGCTGCCAAGGCCACGGTGCGCAGCCTGGAACTGGTCGAGGTGAGCTACGCCTTCCCAGCGGTGGGCGATGCCGCGCCCTTCCAACTGGGGCCGGTCAACCTGCGGATCGAACAGGGCGAAATCGTCTTCATCGTCGGCGAGAACGGCTGTGGCAAGACCACGCTGATCAAGCTGTTGCTGGGACTCTACGCACCACAACAGGGGCATATCGCACTGGATGACAAGATCATCGATGCCAGCGACAGGGACCAGTATCGCCAGCTGTTCACCACGATCTTCGCCGACTACTACCTGTTCGACGATGTGATCCAGGGTGAACAGAGCATTCCCGAAGATGCCAACCAGTACCTGGAACGCCTGGAAATCTCACACAAGGTGAGCATCCAGGACGGCAAGTTCACCACCACCGACCTGTCCACCGGGCAACGCAAGCGCCTGGCGCTGATCAATGCCTGGCTGGAGCATCGCCCGGTGCTGGTGTTCGACGAGTGGGCAGCCGACCAGGACCCGACCTTCCGCCGGATCTTCTACACCGAGCTGCTGCCCGACCTCAAGCGCCTGGGCAAGACCATCATCGTGATCTCCCACGATGATCGCTACTTCGATATCGCCGACCAGTTGGTACGCATGGAAGCCGGTCGCGTGGTCACCCAGCACGTCCCGGCCTGACCACTCCACGAGCGCGGCGCACGGCCCGGCCTGTCCGGGGCACGGCGCCGCGATCCGCCCGCAAGGAAGCTGGAACAGTCGACGCCATAGCATTACCGCTCGGGGTTTTCATCAGATAAATCGCAAAGGACAGATTGTTGATTCTGTTTTTCCGGTTTTCAATCCGTGATGCGTCTAATTATCAGTTACTGATTATTCCAAAAGAAAAACTGCCCACTTCCTTCAGGAGTCCCTTTCACCCATGCACCGCCCAAATCTGTCCCCGACCCCTCTGGCACGCGCCGTACGTCCATCGCAGTCGAACCGTACGGTACTGCCGGGCGCCCTGCTCGCCCTGATGCTGCTGGGGAGCAGCGCAGCGCACGCCGAGCAGGTCTCCGTCAACATCGCCGCCCAGCCGCTGTCCACCGCCTTGCAGCAACTGGGCCAGCAGACTCAGATGCAGATCCTCTACAGCCCAGAGTTGGTGCAAGGTTTGAAGTCCAGCCCGGTATCCGGCTCGCTGTCGACCGACGAGGTGCTGCAGCGCATGCTCCAGGGCAGCGGCCTGTCCTACCGCGTGGACGGCCACACCATCCTGCTGATGCCGCCACCCAGTGCCGGCGAGGCCGCACTGGAGCTGAGCCCGACCTCGATTTCGGGCATGGCGCCGGGCTCGATCACCGAAGGCTCCGGCCTGTACACCACCTACATGTCCAGTAGTTCGACGCGCCTGAACCTGAGCCAGAAGGAAACCCCGCAATCGGTCACCGTGGTCACCCGCCAGCGCCTGGACGACCAGAAGCTGACCAACCTGACCGAGGTGCTCGAGGCCACCCCAGGCATCACCGTGCTCCGCACCGGCATCGGCGCCGAGAACGACACCTACTGGTCGCGCGGCTTCCAGATCAACAACTTCGAGATCGACGGTGTTCCCACCTCCCCTCGCCTGGACAACACCACCCAGAGCACGGCGATGTACGACCGTGTCGAGATCGTGCGTGGCGCCACCGGCCTGATCAGCGGCACCGGCACCCCGTCGGCGACCATCAACATGATCCGCAAGCGCCCGACCGCGACCTTCCAGGGCAGCGTGACCGCCGAAGCTGGCAGCTGGGACCGTTACGGCACCGGATTCGACGTCTCCGGCCCACTGACCGACAGCGGCAACGTCCGCGGGCGTCTGGTGGTCGACTACAAGACCCAGAACTCTTTCGTCGACCGCCTCGAGCAGGATACGCAGCTGATCTACGGCATCTCCGAGTTCGACCTCAGCGAAGCAACCATGCTGACCGTCGGTTTCAGTTACCTCAAGACCCAGGTCAACGACCCGCTGCGCACCGGCTTCCAGGTCCGCTACGCCGACGGCAGCAAGACCGACTTCAGCCGCTCGAAGAACAGTTCGCCGACCTGGTCGTACAACGACCGCAAACAGACCAATGTCTTCACCTCCCTCGAGCATCAGTTCGACAACGGCTGGAGCGGCAAGGTCGAGCTCAGCCACAGCGTCATGGACTTCGACGAGCTGATCAACTACATGAACGGCGAGATCAGTTCGGTGGACGGCTCCGGCGCCTACATGTACCCCAACCGCTGGTCGGGCAAGCCTCGCCAGAACAACCTCGACGCCTACCTGACCGGCCCGTTCACCCTGTTCGGTCACGAGCATGAGCTGATCACCGGCGTCACCCTGTCCCGCTACACCGAAAACACCCCGGATCACGGTGGCTGGTTCGGTCCCTGGACCGGCTATGACGGCACCATCGACAATATCTGGGACTGGAAAGGCCAGGGCCCGCGCCCGGACACCACCACCGTCGGCAAGACCTACATCCAGGAAAACCAGTACGCCGCCTACATGACCGGTCGCTTCCACGTGACCGACGACCTGGCCGTGATTCTCGGCGGTCGCGTCACCGACTGGCGACGCACCAGCGACTACCAGAACTGGAACGATCCGACGCTCGACAACAAGAGCGACGAAAACCGCCACGGCGTATTCCTGCCCTATGCCGGCGTGGTCTACGACCTCAACGACACCTGGTCGGTCTACGGCAGCTACACCAAGATCTTCAACCCGCAGCCCTATGGCGTGCACGATGAGAAGTTCAAGGCCCTCGACCCACAGGAAGGCACCGGTTACGAGCTGGGCGTGAAAGGCAGCTTCAACGACGAAAAACTCAACGCCAGCCTGGCGCTGTTCCGCATCGAACAGGACAACCTGCCCGTCTATGTGCGTGCGCCGGACATCTACCGCGCCGAGCAGGGCACCACCACCGAGGGCGTGGAGCTGGAGCTCAACGGCGAGCTGGCCGAGGGCTGGCAGGCGTTCGCCGGCTACGCCTACAGCGTCAGCACCGACTCCGACGACAACCGCATCGTCACCAACAACCCCCGTCACAGCGCCAAGACCTTCACCACCTATCGCCTGCCCGGCATTCTGGACAACAAGCTGACCATCGGCGGTGGCGTGAACTGGCAGAGCAAGACCGGCCAGGACCTGCACACCTTCACCCAGGGCAGCTATGCCGTGACCAACCTCATGGCGCGCTACGACATCACCCAGAACCTGAGCGCATCGCTCAACCTCAACAACGTCTTCGACCGCAAGTACTTCTCCTACGTCGACAGCTGGGGCGTGTACGGCGCGCCCCGCAACTTCATGACCAGCGTGCAGTACAAGTTCTGACCGCAACCACGACCCAGGGCGCCAGGCCCTGGGTCGTGGGCCTGGCGCCACACCCCACGCAGCAACGCCCCCCTATTCGCGGGCAAGCCCGCCCCCACAGCCCCCCGTCACTCTCAAGCCCTGTGCTCATCTGCACGAGCGGGCTTGCCCGCGGGGCAACGCAAAAGGGCCGCATAGCGGCCCTCGATATCCAGTGCAAAACATCAGTTCAAGGCATCACGCAGCACCTGTGCCAACCTCGCATACACCGTGTCGATCTCGGCCGTGACCAGGCGCATGCGCAGGAAGTCGTGCACCAACCCCTCGAACACTTCGCTGCTGACCGTCACCCCCTGCTCGCGCAGGTGACGCGCATAGACCTGCCCTTCATCTAGCAGTGGATCGAAGCCTGCCAGGCCGATGTATGCCGGCGCCACGCCCTGCAAGCCGGTGGCCAGCAGCGGCGAGAAACGCCAGTTCGAGCGGTCCTCGGCCTGGCGCGCATAGTGATCGTAGAACCACTCCAGGGTGGCGCTTTCCAGCAGGTAGCCCTCGGCGAACAGCGTACGCGACTCCCAGCTCTTCGAGGCATCGGCCACTGGATAGCAAAGCAATTGCAGCCGCGGCTGGACAGGCCCACCCAGGTGGGCGGCGTCGATCGCCAGCACGCTGGCCAGGGTCGCGCCGACACTGTCGCCGCCCACGGCCACCCGGCTGGCATCCAGCCCCCACTCGCGCGCGTTGTGTGCCAGCCACGCCAAGGCATCGGCGCAGTCGTCCAGCGCCACCGGAAAGCGTTGCTCCGGGGCGCGCCGGTAATCGACGGTCAGCACCGCGCAGGGGGTGCGCGCGCAGAACTCGCGACAGACACCATCGTGCGAGGCGATGCTGCCCACCACGAATCCACCGCCGTGCAGGTACAGCAGCACCGGCAGTGGTTGCTCGGCAGGCGCGCAGGGCCGGTAAAGACGCAGCGTCAGGGTGGCGCCATCGCGAGCCTGGCAATGCAGGTCCTCGCTGTGCACCTGTGGCGCTTCCCAACGCATGCGCACGGAGGCCTGCTCGAAGGCGTCGCGCGCCTGAGCGGGGGTCGAGCGGTGAAAGGCCATGGACTGGCCATCGCCTGGGCTGGCGTCGACCAGGTCGAGGAATTCGGCAATTTCAGGATTCAGTGGCATGGCTCGGTTCCTGGGCCGGACGCACCCGCATCCGGCCTGTCAGAAGAAGGAAAATTCAGTTGGCCTGGACCTGCAGGCAGTGCTCGATCAACAGCACCAACTCGGCCTGGAACTGTTCCATGAAGGCCGTGATGGTGCCCTGGCGGAAGCGTCGGTTGCTGTAGATGCAGCGGAACGACAGCTTGCCGTCGAACACCTGGCCTACCACTTCGAGCCAGTTGGCCAGGCTCGCCTGCTGCGAGAAGCTGTCGCCAACGCTCTCCGGCGCGGGCAGGAACAGCGCCTGCTCGGCATCGAAGCTCTGGTCGAGCTGCCCCAGGTAGTTGAAGGTGACCTGCGCCTGCGGCAGGTCGGCCAGGCGCGCGCGCACCCACGGTTCGTCCATGTGGCGCAGCACGCCGTAGCCGATGCCCTTGTCCGGCACCTGGGCCAACTGCTCGCGAATCGCCACGATCGACGCCCCGGGCTCGGACACCGGGCTCAGGCGTACCGGATACATGCTGGTGAACCAGCCCAGGGTACGGCTCAGGTCCAGTTGCTCGAACAGATCCTCGCGGCCATGGCCTTCCAGCAGCACCAGCGCCGACGCACTGTCGTCCCATTGGCACAGGGCCCGGCTCAGCGCAGTCAGCAGCAGGTCGTTGATCTGCGTCTGGTAGGCCGCGGGCGCCTCCTTGAGCAACTGTGCGGTCCGTTGCGCATCCAGGCTGAACGCGGCCTCTTCGCGGTGGCACATGAGATTGCCGCCACGTGGGTTGTCACAGCGCAGCGGCCCGTCCTGCCGGTCGAGCTGCGCCACCCAGTACTCGAGCTCACGCTCGCGCAGGGTCACCGCATGGCCGGCCAGGCCAGCGGCCCATTCACCGAAGCTGCTGGTGCGCAGCGGCAGCTGCGGCTCCCGTTCGGCGAGGAAAGCCTGGTAGGCCTCCTGCAAGTCCTGCAGCAGCACACGCCAGGACACACCGTCGATCACCAGGTGGTGGATCACCAGCAGCAGGCGTACCTGGCCATTGCCCACGGTCGCCAGCAAGCCGCGCATCAGTGGCCCCTGGGCCAGGTCCAGGCTGCGTTGCAGCTCATTGGCCAGGTCCTCCAGCGCCTCTTCGTCGGCCACCTCGCGCACCCACAGCAGCGGGTCGTCGCCCAGGCGCTGCAGGCACTCCTGCAACGGCTGGTAACGCTGGATCCAGCGCCCCTGCTCGTGGGTGAAACGCAGGCGCAAGGCATCGTGCTGGCCGAGCATGCAGGTCAGTGTGCGCTCCAGCGCCCGCGCATCCAGTGGCTGGTTGGCACGCAGGATCAACGCCTGGTTGAAGTGTTCCGGCGCATGGGTCTGCGCGGTGAAGAACCACTCCTGGATCGGGATCAGCGGGAAGGCGCCCTCCACCACCACGGCCTGCTGCTCGCCGCTGACCCGCGACACGCCCTGCTGGTCGAACAGGTTGGCGATGGTCTGGCAACGCATCAGGTCGCGCAGCTTGAGCTCCAGTTTCAGTTGCGCATGGTTGCGCACCCGCGAAATAACCTGCAGGCTGAGGATCGAATCGCCACCCAGCTCGAAGAAGTTATCGGCGATCCCCACCTGCTCGACCTGCAGCACCTCGGCCCAGATCTGCGCCATCCATTGTTCCTCCTCGCAGCGCGGGGGCACATGGCTGGCCAGGTCGAAGGTGGGCTCCGGCAGGGCCTTGCGGTCGAGCTTGCCATTGGGCGAGACCGGCAGGCGCTCCAGGCAGATCACCTGCAACGGCACCATGTAGGCCGGCAGCATCTCGGCCAGGGCGGCCTTGAGCTGATCGCCGCGAACCTCGGCGGTGGCCGCAACGTAGCCGATCAACTGCTTGCCGGAGACGCCGTCGCGAGCGATCACCACGGCATCGCCGACACCCGGTTGCTGGCGCAGGCTGGCTTCGATCTCGCCCAGCTCGATGCGGAAGCCCCGCACCTTCACCTGGTGATCCAGACGCCCGACGTAGTCCAGTATCCCGCTTTGACGCAGGCGCACCAGGTCCCCGGAACGGTAGAAACGCGCACCAGGCTCACCGAATGGGTCCGGCACGAACCGCTCGGCAGTGATCGATGGTCGCTGGTGATAGCCGCGAGCCACGCCATGGCCACCGATGAACAGCTGCCCGGCGAAACCGACCGGCAATGGGTTGAGGTCATCGTCCAGCACCCGTAGCGAGCGCTGCCCCACGACCCGGCCGATGGGTGCGTAGGCCGCGCCGCAGGGCTCTTCGGCCGAGGCCTTCCAGAGCATCGGCGTGACTACCGTTTCAGTCGGACCATAGCCATTGGTGATGTAGCGTGGCCGCAGCACCTCGCGCACCTCGGCCAAGGTCTGCTCCGGCACCGCGTCGCCGCCCAGGCAATAGATACGCACCGGGGGCGGCTCGACACCGCTGCGCTGCACATATTCGGCCACCTGCTTCAGGTAGGCGGGCGGGAAGCAGGCGATGTCGACCCGGCCCCGACTCAGCGCCTCGCAGGTCTGCTGGGGCGTCCACAGTTCGTTGTCGCGCAGGATCAGCGTACCGCCCACCGCCAGCGTGGTTAGCCAGCGCTCGTGGGCGCCGTCGAAAGCGAACGACATGAAGTGCAGCTCTCGGGTGCCGACCTCCATCTCGTAGAGCTCGGCGATAGCCTGGCAATGCATGCTCAAAGGTCCATGGCTGACCGCCACGCCCTTGGGCACACCGGTCGAGCCAGAGGTGTAGATCAAGTAGGCCAGGCTGTGCTCGCCCGGCACCGGGAACACGCTGGCCGGCGTACCGGCTTCGCACGCCAGGGTCGCCGGGTCGAGCGGTTCCAGGCCCTCGGGCAGGGCCAGGCGCTGCCCCAGGTCGGCACGACCGATCAGTTGGCGCATGCCGGAGTCCTGGATCATGAAGGCCAGGCGCTCGGCCGGGTAGTCCAGGTCCAGCGGCACATAAGCCCCACCGCTCTTGAACACCGCCAACAGGGCCACCAGCATATCCACCGAGCGTTCCAGGGCTACGCCCACCAGTACCTCCGGGCCGGCACCACGGGCGAGCAGTTGCCGCGCCAGCACGTCGGAACGGGCCTCCAGCGCCGCGTAGCTGAGGCTCTGGCCGGCACACTCGGCGGCGATGGCCTCGGGCCGCGCGGCCGCCTGGCGAGCGATCAGCTGCGCCAGCATCACCCGCTCGCCGGCCTGCGCCGGCACCGCGCCCCAGGCGTCGAGCGCCTGATACTGCGCCGGGCTGAGCCGTTGCAGGTTGCCGATGTATTCGACAGGGCTGTCGATCATCGACTGCAGCAAGGTCTCCATCAGTGCGCGAATGCCCTGCACGGCCTCGGGCGTGAAGTGGCTGCGCAGGAACAGGTACTCGATGGCCAGGGTTTCGCCGAGGGTTACCGCCAGGTCCATGGGGAAGTTGGTGACGTCGTGGCTGCTCGAGGCACCGAAGCGCAGGCCGCCCTGGGCCTGTTCCAGGCGCTGGTCGATGGGGTAGTTCTCGAACACGATGATGCTGTCGAACAGGGCCTGGCCACCCTGCCCCGACCAACGCTGGATGTCGGCCAGCGGCGCATGGGCGTGCTCGCGCAGGTCCAGGTTGTCGGCCTGCAGTTGCTGCAGCCACCGATCCAGGCGCTGTGTCGGCTCGAGGGTCTGGATCACCGGCAAGGTGTTGATGAACAGGCCAAGCATGTGCTGCGCGTTGGCCAGGCTCTCGGGACGACCGGCCACTGTAGCGCCGAAGGCCACGCTGCGCTGTCCGGTGTAACGCTGCAACAGCAACAGCCAGGCACCCTGGATCAGGGTGTTGGCGGTAATGCCCTGGGCCCGGCAGTGCTGCTGCAAGGCGGCGGTGCGTTGGGCGTCCCAACGGGTGTACAGCGCCTCGTGCCCCGGCAGGTCGGCAGTGTGCCGCGGGTGAATCGACTGGCTCAGTTGGGTCGGCGCATCGAGCAGGCGCAGACGGCCCTGCCAGTAGTCCTGCAGGCGCCCCTGATCCTGCTCCTGCAACCAGGCGATGAAGTCACGGTAGCGGCCGCTGTCGCCGGTCACTTCACCGCTGGCGTAGTGCTGCAGCACCTCGCCGAACAACTGCGAACTGCTCCAGCCGTCCATGAGGATATGGTGGCTGGTCCACACCAGCTGGTGCTCGGCGTCGCCCGTGCGCACCAGCAACAGGCGTTGCAGCGGCACCTGGCCGAGGTCGAAGCCACGCTGCGCGCGGGCGACCGCCTCGAGGTCGGCGGCGGTAAAGGATCGTGCCCGCCATTCGAGCACGGTCATAGCCACGTCGACGTGACGGTGCACCACCTGCAACGGCGCGCTCTGGCCGCCTTCCCAGTGGAAGGAGGTACGCAGGATCTCGTGACGGCCGATCACATGCTGCCAGGCGGCGCGGAAGCGCTCTTGCTCGAGCCCCTCGACCGGCAGGCTGAGCTGGTTGACGTACAGGTCGTCGCCTTCGTCGGACAGGCTGTGGAACAGCATGCCCTGCTGCATCGGCGACAGTGGGTAGATGTCTTCGACCTCGGCCACCGCCACCGGCAGTGCGTCGAGTTGCGCCTGGCTCAGGCCCGCCAGCGGGAAGTCCGACGGCGTCAGCCCTTGCGGCGCCTGGCAGTGCTCGACCAGCGCCGCCAGCTCCGCCTCGTAGGCCCGCGCCAGCCGCTCGATCGTCGCGCGGGCGAACATCTGCCCGCTGAAGCTGAACGCCAGGCTCAGCTCACCGCCATACACCTGGCCATTGAGCACCAGCCAGTTGCCCAGCGGCGCCAGCGGGCTCTGCTCCTCACCTGCGCTTTCGGCAGCGGGCACGAACAGCGCCCGCTCATCGAACTGGCCATCCAGCTGGCCCAGGTAGTTGAAGGTGATGCGCGGCACCGGCAGCCCGGCCAGGCTCGCGCGCGCAGCCTCGTCGCCCAGGTAGCGCAAAGCGCCGAAACCGATGCCCTTGTGCGGCACGCCGCGCAGCTGTTCCTTGACCTGCTTGATCGAGGCGCCCAGCTCGGCGGCCGGGGTCAGGCGCACCGGGTAGGCGCTGGTGAACCAGCCCACCGTACGGCTCAGGTCGATGTCGTCGAACAGGTCTTCGCGGCCATGGCCTTCCAGCTCCACCAGCGCCGAATCGGCGCCGCTCCAGCGGCACACCACCCGGGCCAAGGCGGTCAGCAGCAGGTCGTTGACCTGGGTGCGGTAGGCCGCCGGGGCCTGTTGCAGCAAGCGTCGGGTCAGCTCGGCATCCAGGCGTGCCTGCACGCTCTGGCGGTGACGGTTCTGCAGGCTGGCGCCCAGCTCGGCCTCGGGCAGGTCCAGCGGCGCACCGGCCAGTTGCCCTTGCCAGTAGGCCAGCTCGCTG
>NZ_JADDRH010000015.1:0-135165 GCF_044904505.1 Pseudomonas sp. 3HC3 | reverse complement strand
GCATTGGAACCACCTGATCCCATCCCGAACTCAGTAGTGAAACGATGCATCGCCGATGGTAGTGTGGGGTTTCCCCATGTGAGAGTAGGTCATCGTCAAGATTCATTTCGCAAAACCCCTATCTGCGTATGCAGGTAGGGGTTTTGTCTTTGTGGGCAAAAAAGCCTGGCCTGCTCGAATCCCGGGAGCAGGCAGTTTGGTAGATGGCACCGGCGTTGCCGGTGTTCGCGGGTAAACCCGCTCCTACAAATCATGAAATGTGCGTCATTTATACCTGAAGCATGACAGCGTAGTGCTACGCTCGCGGAAATACTCAGCACGGATACTTACCATGGAAATGAACTGGCATCAGGCCCTGCAAGAGAGCCTAAGCTGGCTGGCAATTGCCTCGTTCATCACCCTTGTCAGCTTCACTGCAGCCGCGACTCTGGCTGTGCGTTGTACACGCTGGGGCAGCCAGTTCTGGCAGCTTGCGGGACCCTATTTCAGTTTCAGGCGCAGTTGGCGGCCGTTGCTGGTGTTCGCCCTGCTGCTGGTCCTGACGCTGTTTTCGGTTCGCCTTAACGTGCTGTTCTCGTTTTGGTACAACGGCTTCTACAGCGCTTTGCAAGGCCTTGACCAAGCGGCGTTCTGGTACCTGCTCGGCGTTTTCGCGGTGCTGGCCACCATCCATGTGCTGCGCTCGTTGTTCACCTTCTATGTCAGTCAGGCATTCAGCATCAAGTGGCGGGTCTGGCTTACCGAGCGCCTGACCCACGACTGGATGCAGGGCGATGCCTATTACCGTGGCCAGTTCCTTGCCGAGCCGGTGGACAACCCCGACCAGCGTATCGAACTGGACGTTAACGCTTTCGTCACCAACTCCGTCACCCTTGCCTTGGGCGCAGTCAGTGCGCTGGTTTCGCTGGTGGCGTTTACTGGCATCCTCTGGGGGCTGTCAGCACCATTGACGGTGGCCGGCGTGGAGATCCCTCGGGCGATGGTGTTTGCCGTGTACCTGTATGTCATCGCCGCCACCTGGGTGGCCTTCCGACTCGGGCGCCCGCTGATCCGGCTTAACTTCCTCAACGAGAAACTCACCGCCAACTTCCGTTACACGTTGATGCGTCTGCGTGAGAACGCCGAGAACATTGCCTTCTACCAAGGTTCGCAAGTCGAGCGGGGCACGTTGCTGGGCCGCTTTGCTTCCTTGATCGTGAATGTATGGGCATTGGTGTACAGGAACCTGAAGCTCAGCGGCTTCAACTTGGGTGTCAGTCAGGTCGCTGTCGTGTTTCCGTTCATTCTTCAGGCGCCGCGCTTCTTCAGTGGGGCGATCAAGCTGGGCGATGTCATGCAAACTTCCCAGGCCTTTGGGCAGGTGCAGGATTCTCTGTCGTTCTTCCGTGAGTCGTACGATGCGTTCGCGCAGTACCGCGCAACCCTTGACCGTCTCACCGGCTTTCTGGATGCCAACCAGCAGGCGAGTGCGCTGCCGCGCGTCACTACCGAAGACCAGGCGCATGCGCTGCAGATCGCTGGATTGCAGGTGTTACGCCCGGACGGGCATGCCCTTATCACCGACCTGGACCTGAGCCTGCACGCCGGTCAGGCGTTGTTGATCAAAGGGCCATCGGGCAGTGGTAAAACCACGTTGCTGCGTGCCCTGGCGGGCCTTTGGCCGTATGCAGAAGGCAAGGTCAGGCGGCCAACGGGCCATCAGGCACTGTTCCTGTCGCAACGCCCGTACCTGCCGCTGGGTGACTTGCGTACCGTCATTGCCTACCCGGCAGCCAGCAAACCCAAGGATGAACTGCTGATGCAGCAGGCATTGCGCCAGGTCAACCTGGCCCACCTCGCCGAGCGTCTGGACGTCAGCTGCGACTGGTCACACATCCTCTCGGTGGGCGAGCAGCAGCGCCTGGCGTTTGCCCGGGTACTATTCAACAGGCCACAGGTGGTGTTCCTCGACGAGTCCACCTCGGCGATGGATGAAGGGCTCGAGCATGCCCTGTATGCGTTGTTGCGTTCGGAGATGCCGAGTGCATTGCTGGTCAGTGTCGGCCACCGTAGCACGCTGGCGGCGTTCCATACCCACCGGCTTGAGGTGGATGGGCATGGCGGTTGGTCGTTGCTGGAGCAGGAAGCTGCGCTGGCCTAGTTCGGCTTGAGTTCCGGGAGCCCCTCACACATAGCAGTGCATCTCGTGCAACGCACTGCTATGTGTGAGGGGCTGTCGAGCACCACGATGTTTTTCAATAATTCCAGAATCCCGCGACCCAGCGGAACCCTTCACCGTCCACTGCTACCCGCCCTACAGAAGGGAAGGGCAAGTGTGTCGCGACGAACAGTTCGCCAGTGGTTGCGGCATCGTGTAGCAGCGCCATCCTTACCCGCACTGACTCCTCGGGGTCGTGTTCGAAGCCGTTGTGCCAATCCGGGTGGTCAAAGGCTACCGGGAACAGTGCGTCTCCGGCGAAGGTCAGCTGCTCTCCGTTCGAGTTGATGTACACCACACAGTGCCCCGGGGTATGACCGCCGGTAAGGCTGGCGACGACACCGGGCGCCACTTCATGGTGCAGCTCAAAGGTGCGGATCTTGTCGCCGTAGGCTTGCATGAACGCTTTTGCCGTGGACCGCAGCACATCTGGTACCGGTTTAGGCATGTCCGTTTGCGAAAAGTCCGGTGCAGCCCAGAAGTCTACTTCTGTCGCGGTGACATGGATCTTTACGTCCGCACGCAAGCGGTTCTTCACCTCTTCCACCAGCAGACCGCCGATGTGATCCATGTGCATGTGGGTGATGACGATATCGGTGATCGACTCCAGCGCGATGCCGGTCGCCGCCAGCCGTTTCGGGAACAGCCCGGCCCGCGGGAACCCAGGGAACTGCCCACCCAGTCCGGCATCCACCAGGATGACCTGCTCGCCGCTGCGCACCAGCAATACATTCAGCGCCCAGTCGAAGGTTTCCGGCCCCAGGAACATGTCCTTGAACCAAGCCGCGCGGGCGGCTGGGTCAGCGTTGGTCGACATGGTTTCGGTGGGCAATGGCAGTACACCGTCACTCACTACCAGCACCTCGATGTCACCGACTTTCACGGCATAGCGCGAGGGCACCAGTTCTTCGGTCTCGGTCGGGACGACATTGTTCATTGGCATTGTCATGGTCGTTCTCCTGCTGGATGGGAAGGTCGTGCGGGGCTCAAGCCACTGGAATCGACGGGTCGGCAGAGGCCAGGGCGGTGGCGCGCTCGGCTGCCGGCGGGTAGATCCACACGGTGTTGATCTGGGTCTTGAGCTCCTTGGCTTCGCCTTTCACCAGTTTCAACTGGCGGTCCCAGCCCTCGCTGTATACGGCGCCCCAAGCGCCCAGATCCAGACAGGTCACGTACTTGGGCTGTCGGTAAGTCGTGGGTGCCACACCCAGCAGATCGGCGGCGGCGTTATTGCCGGCATGGCGACCGAGGCTGATGGCATGCTGGCAGGACATCACCGCGAAATTGCCGATCTCGTCAGTGGCTGCATAAGCCACATCGCCTGCGGCAAAGACATGGTCCAGGCCGCGCACCTTGAGGTTGTCGTCCACATGCAAGCGCCCCAGATGGTCACGGGTACCGGTCAGTTGTTCGGCGAGCGGGCTGGCGCGCATGCCGGCGGTCCAGACCACGGTCTGGCTTTCGATATGTCGGCCATCAGCCAGCGTTACGCCATTGGCATCCACTGCAGTTACGGTGGCACCGACAATCCATTCGATACCCAGTTCATCCGAGGCTTCGATGATCGAAGGCCGGATACCCTCACCCAGGGCGGCGCCGATGCGCTCGCCACGGTCGACAAGGACCACCCGGATCTCCGCGTCTTCGCCCAGAGCCGCACGCAGGCGTGCAGGCATCTCGGTAGCGGTTTCGATACCAGTGAAGCCGCCGCCGGACACCACCACGGTATTGCGGGCGCTGCTTGCGGGGCGTTTGCCCAGCGCCATCAGGTGCTGCTCCAGGCGCGCTGCTGATTCGATCTGATCCACGTCGAAGCTATATTGGTTCAGGCCAGGCACGGGGGGACGGGCCAGCCGGCTGCCACTTGCCAGAATCAGGCGGTCGTAGGCCAATTGCGCCTGTTGGCCGGCTTCGTCGCGATAGCTGACGCGGCGGGCCAGCTCGTCGATGCTTTCGGCGCAGCCCTTGATGAAGCGTACGTCGACAGCATCGAAGAGCGCCTGGAGCGGGGCGAACATGCTATGCACGTCGGCCTCATAGAAACGCGGGCGGATACGCAGTTCAGCCTGTGGCGCCAGCACGGTGATTTGCACGTCTTGCCGACCATGCATGTCGAGCAGGCGCGCGGCGCTCAGGGCGCTCCACAATCCGGCGAATCCTGCGCCAATAACCAGAAGTTGCTGTTTCATGATCGTGCTCCTGTGTTGAACGGGTAAGGGTTCTTAACTTCGGCCCTGGCGGGACGCTGTAGGTCGATGTTATGCAGGGGCAGGGACGCGCACACTTCTCCATGGGTGTGCAGTGGATTACGCATGGGGCGTAAGCAGCTATACGATCGTATCGAAGGGACTGTTCAGTGGTGCAGGGCGGTCTCGATGCAGTCCAGCAGCTGCTGGGCTTCGAATGGTTTTGGCAGACAGCTGACCACGCCTGCCATGCCCGGAGTGATGCGTGAGCGTTGGCCCGGGTGGGCGCTGATGAAGATCACCGGAATGTCGAACCCACGTAGCTGTAGTTGCGTCAACAGCTCGACGCCACACATGCCGGGCATTTGGATGTCGGAGATCAGGCAGCCTGCCTGGCCGGGGCCATCAGAGGTAAGGAAATCAATGCCGCTGGCAAAGGTGCGGGCGCGGTAGCCGGTGGCGCGCAACAGGCCGTCGAGCGCATCGCGCAGGGACTCGTCGTCGTCAACAACGGCAATCAGAGTTGCGGTGGGCTGCTTCATGCGCGGTCTGCTCTTGGCGGCCTGTGCCATCGTTTCAAGATACCCGGTCGCGCAAGTGGCAGAAGTATACCTAGGTATAGCTGGGCCATACCTGCGTCTGGTATTGCCAGTTTCCGGTGGCCAAACCTGTGAACCTTGCCCAACAATAGGCTAGATTTTTAACCTGCCAACAGCACGCGGCGTCGTGGCTGAAGGAGCGCAAATGGCCTTACAGAGCACGCACGGCCCGAATGAGCCGGTTGTGTACATCGTTGATGACGACGAGTCCATGCGCCTGGCCCTCGACGGGCTGTTCCGTTCGGTCGGCTTGCAGGTGCAAAGCTTTGCTTCCACCCAGGACTTTGTTGCCTTCCCCCGCAAGGCTGTGCCCGGTTGCCTGGTGCTCGATGTGCGTCTGCGTGGCGAAAGCGGCCTGGCGTTCCAGACACAGATGGAGCAGGGAGGGGTGCACATTCCGGTGGTATTCATGACAGGGCATGGTGATATCGCCATGTCTGTCAAAGCGATGAAGGCTGGCGCGGTAGACTTTCTGACCAAACCGTTCCGTGACCAGGACATGCTCGACGCGGTGGCCAATGCCCTGGCTCGCGACCGCGAGCGTCTGGCAGGTGAACAGGCAGGTGTGGCATTGCGCAGCGCTTTCGAGACGCTAACGCCGAGGGAGCGTCAAGTGCTGGCCTTCGTTATCGCCGGCCTGATGAACAAACAGATCGCCGCTGAGTTGAACCTCAGCGAGGTCACCGTGAAAGTGCATCGTGGGCAGATGATGAAGAAACTCGGCGCTCGCTCGGTCGCCGACTTGGTGCGCATGGCCGAGGCGCTGGGGGTCGAGCCATTGCGTCGCATGGTCTGACACAGCCCGCATTGTTCCAACTTGACGAAGGGGCCCGGACCCATGCCAGGTAAACAGCAAGTCCTGTGGAACGATGGTGATCGCCTGTTTTGCCGGCTACGGCGCCCGGACGGCACCCGCGTGCTGCTGATGCAGCCGGCCAATGAGCAGCCTACGCCCGCCACCGTCGACCGCTTGGCACATGAGTATGGTCTACGCGATGAGCTTGAGGATAGCTGGGCGCTGCAGCCCCAGGCCTTGGAGCGCTTCAATGGCAAGCCACGACTGGTGCTGAGCGACCCGGGTGGCCAACCGTTGTCGGCCTTGCTGGTGTCACCGCTGGACATCGAAACCTGCCTTGAGCTGGCTGTGGCAATTAGCGTTGCCTTGGGCCGCCTGCACTTGGCCGGGTTGGTGCACAAGGACCTCAAACCCCACCATATTCTGGTCGACTGCGACGATGGCAAGGTCCGCCTTACCGGTTTCGGCCTGGCGTCACGCTTGCCCCGCGAGCGGCAAGCGCCCGAACCGCCGGAGACCATCGCCGGCACCTTGGCATACATGGCGCCTGAGCAGACAGGACGGATGAACCGCTCCGTAGACTCACGCAGTGACCTCTACGCGCTGGGGGTGAGCCTGTACCAGATGCTCACTGGTTCGCTGCCCTTCAAAGCAGCAGAACCTATGGAGTGGGTGCACTGCCACATTGCTCGCAAACCACTGCCACCCAGCGAGCGCGTCGCCACCGTGCCGCCGCTGTTGTCCCTACTGGTGATGAAACTCCTGGCCAAGACCGCTGAAGATCGCTACCAGAGCGCTGCCGGCCTTGAGCAAGACCTGCGCCGGTGCCTTGCCGAGTGGCGACAAAGCCGGAGCATCAAGGCCTTCAGCCTGGATGAACAAGGTGCCCCCGACCGCCTGTTGATCCCGGAAAAGCTATACGGTCGCGAACGCGAAGTGCAGATCCTCGAAGATGCCTTCGCCCGCATGGTGCGCAGCAGCGTGCCGGAGCTGGTGCTGGTCTCCGGTTATTCGGGTATCGGCAAATCCTCGGTGGTCAATGAGTTGCACAAGGTACTGGTACCGCCGCGAGGACTGTTCGCAAGTGGCAAGTTCGACCAATACAAGCGTGATATCCCGTATTCCACCCTGGTGCAGGCGTTTCAGGGGCTGGTGCGCACGTTGCTTGGGAAAAGCAGCGAGGTGCTGGCCGGATGGCGTACGGCATTGTTGACGGCGTGTGAGCCCCACGCACGGCTGATGACCGACCTGATTCCGGAGCTGCGGCTGATCATCGGCGAGCCTGCGCCAGTGCCGGAGCTTGATCCGCAGCAGGCGCAACGGCGGTTTTTGCTGGTATTGCGACGCTTTATCTCGGTGTTTGCCCGCGCCGAGCACCCGCTGGCGCTTTTTCTGGACGACCTGCAGTGGCTGGACGCGGCGACCCTCGACCTGCTCGAAGACCTGCTTACGCACCCGGAACTGCGCTACCTGATGGTGGTGGGCGCCTACCGCGACAACGAGGTGGATGCCCACCACCCGTTGACCGCCAGGCTCCAGGCGATTCGCCGGGCAGGCGCCCCTGTGCATGAGGTTCGCCTTGCGCCCCTGGCACGCCCGCATATCGAGCAACTGATCGCCGAGTCATTGCACTGCCCGGCGCCGAGCGTGATGGGCCTGGCCCAGCTGGTGCAGGACAAGACAGCCGGCAACCCGTTTTTTGTCATCCAGTTTCTCCAGGCGCTGGCTGAGGAGTCGCTCTTGGCCTATGACCACGCAGCCCGGCGCTGGCGTTGGGATTCGCAGCGTATCCATGCCAAGGGTTACACCGACAATGTCGTCGACCTGATGGTTGGCAAGCTGGCGCGACTGCCGTTGGCAACCCGTCAGGCACTTCAGCACCTGGCCTGCCTGGGGAACGTGGCGCATACGCAGACGCTTGCCCTGGTGCTCGATCTGCCAATGGAGCATGTACAGGCGGTTTTATGGGCGGCAATCCGGCTGGAACTGGTGGCCCACCATGATGGCACCTGCGCGTTCGTTCATGACCGCATCCATGAAGCCGCCTACTCGCTGATCGCCGAACAAGACCGCGCTGCCATGCACCTGCGTATCGGTCGCCTGCTGGCCAACCAAGTGCCGGCCCAGCACCGCGAGGAAGCCATTTTCGAGATCGTCGGGCAGCTCAACCGCGGTGCGACGCTGATCGATGCCCCAGGCGAACGCGAGCAGTTGGCGGAACTCAACCTGCTTGCCGGGCGCCGGGCCAAGGCCGCATCGGCCTACGGATCGGCCTTGGCCTACCTGAGCGTGGGCGAGCAATTACTGGAGGGGCCGTGTCCCGCTTATCCGCATGAATTGAGCTTTGCCCTGGCGCTGAACCGGGCTGAATGCGAATTTCTTACCGGCCAGCTCGGGCACGCGGACGCGCGGCTGATCGGCCTGGCTCGGCGCGCCAGGACCACAGCTGAAGGCGTTGCGGTAGCGTGCTTGCATATGGATGTTTGCCTGATGCTCGACCGCAGCGATCGCGCGGTGGCGGTTTGCCTCGCCTGGCTGCGGCAGGTGGGCATCCACTGGGTCGCGCGGCCGAGCGATGACGAGGTACGTGGTGAATATGACCAGATCGCGTTGCGGGTAGGCGCGCGTAGCATCGAGCAGTTGATTGACCTGCCGCTGATGGAGGACGCGACCTCCCTGGCCACCCTGGATGTCTTGTGCAAGCTGTTCGCCCCGGCCGTGCAAACCAATGCCAACCTGGCCTGCCTGACCATATGCAAGGCTGTAAGCTTGAGCCTTGAGCATGGCAACTGTGATGCATCGTGCATGCTCTACGCCAATATCGGGCGGGTGTCCCGGCGCTATGGCGACTACCAGACCGGTTACCGATTCGGGCGTCTTGCTTGCGAGCTGGTCGAGCGGCGCGGCCTGCAACGCTTTGAAGCCAGTACTTTCCTGTGTTTCTCAATGTTCGTGGTGCGCTGGACGCGGCCGGTCAGCGAGTGTCGCGAGTTGCTGCGCCGGGCCTTCGTCGCGGCCAACCGGGTTGGTGACCTGCCGTACGCCGCTTATGTAGGCAATGGGCTGATCTCCGATCAGCTATTCACTGGCGAACCGCTGGGCAGCATGCAACCGGAGGCCGAGCAAGGACTGGCCTACGCAGAAAAAGTGCATTTCGGGCTGGTGATCGACTTCATGAACACGCAGCTGGCGCTGATCCGCACGCTGCGCGGACAAACGCCGGTGTTTGGATGTCTGAACGACGAGCACTTCAGTGAAGCGCGCTTCGAGCAGCACCTGGACGCTGCCCCGGACCTTGCCTTGGCGGCCGGCAAATACTGGGTGCGCAAGCTGCAGGCGCGCTACCTGGCAGGCGACTATGCGGCGGCCGAAGCCTGTGCGGCGCGGGCCGAGGCGCTTAAATGGGTGATCACCTCGTTTTTCGAGGAGGCGGAGTACCACTTCTTTGCCGCACTGACGCTGGCGGCCGGGCAGAGCGTTGATGATGTCACGTTGCAGGCGTTGGCCGAGCATCATCACGAGATACAGATCTGGGCCCGGCAGTGCGCAGAAACCTTCGCCAGCCGGCAGGTGCTGCTGGAGGCCGAAATCGCGCGCTTGCAGGGGCGCGTGGTCGACGCCGAGCACCTCTATGAGCAGGCCATCCAGCTCGCGCGTGACAGCGGCTTTGTGCATGTCGAGGCGCTTGCAAACGAGTTGGCATCGCGCTTCTACGGCAGCCGCGGGCTTGCCCGGATTGCCCGCGTCTACCTTCGAGATGCGCGTTATGGCTACCTGCGCTGGGGCGCCGATGGCAAGGTACGCCAGCTGGACAGCCGTCATCGTTATCTGCGCAGCATCGAGCCGGAGCCAGGCCCCACGGCTACCATCGCCACCCCGGTCGAGCACCTGGACCTCGCAACGGTGCTCAAAGTGTCTCGCGCCGTGTCGGGCGAAGTCGATCTGCAGAAACTGATCACCCAAGTGCTGCGCACGGCGATCGAGCAAGCCGGTGCCGAGCGGGGCGTGTTGGTCCGCGCCAGAGGGAGCGAGCCGCATATCATCGCGCAGGCAAGTGTGGGGCAGGGTGAAGTGGTGCTTTGCAACGAACCGGTGAGCAGTACGTTGCTGGCCGAATCCGTGCTTTACCAGGTACTGCGCACCGGGGAAAGTCTCTGCCTGGACGATGCCATGGGTGACGCTGCGTTCATGGCTGACGACTACATCCGCCGATGCTCGGCCCGGTCGCTGTTATGCCTGCCGCTTGGCAATCAGGCGCGGCTGGTTGGGGCGCTGTACCTGGAGAACAATCTCAGTGCCGGAGTGTTCGACCCCGCGCGTATTGCGGTGTTGCGGTTGGTCGCGTCACAGGCCGCCATCTCGCTTGAAAACGCCAGGCTGTATCACGAGGTAGCGGAACGGGAGGCCAAGAATCGCCAGATACAGGCCGAACTGGCGCATGCCAACCGTGTCGCCACCATGGGCCAGTTGGCCGCTTCGATCGCCCATGAAGTCAACCAGCCGATCGCTGCCACGGTCACCAATGCCAATGCCGCCATCCGCTGGTTGAGCGCAAAGCCACCGGCGCTGGATGAAGTAGGCCTGGGGCTGGGACGGGTCATAAAGGATGCCAACCGCGCGGCGCAGGTGCTGGGTCGTATTCGTGAGCTGATCCGCAAAACCCCGCCGCAGAAGCACGCGGTGGGCGTCAACGCGGTGGTGCTGGAGATGGTCGACTTCACCCGTGGCGAGGCCGTGAGGGGGAGGGTACAGGTGCATACCACCCTCGCCGAGGGCTTGCCGCAGGTGCTGGTCGACCGTGTTGAGTTGCAGCAGGTGCTGCTGAACCTGATCCTCAACGCGCTGGAAGCGATGCTGGAGGTTGAAGGCGCTCGTAAGCTGCAAATAAGCACGGCACTCGACCAGGAAGGGGTTCGGGTAACAGTGGCGGATAGCGGGCCCGGATTCGTAGTGGAAAACGTAGAACAGGTTTTCGAGCCTTTTTACACCACCAAGGCGACCGGCCTGGGCATGGGGCTGTCGATCTGCCGCTCGATCATCGACAGCCACGGAGGCCGCTTCTGGGCCAGCCCCAAGCAAAGTCCTGGCGCCCAAGTGCAGTTCACCTTGCCGGCGCTTCTGGTTGATTCAGGTCAATAGTCATCAAGCTGTCGGTTGCATGTTTCTTTTAGTTCGTATCACCTAGATGGCAAAGAGAACCTAAGCGTGACGAGCGACTTATCAGCATGCTGATACAGCGACAACCGCTCATGTCCACCTAAGCCCGTTACAATCGTGCTGTGCGCACAGGGGAGTCTCGTTGAAAACGCCGGTGGTCGACGCAGTCGTTGAGCAAACACCAATCCCTGCACACTCTGTGGCCTGGCACACCCTGCCAGCTGAGCAGGTGACAAACCTGCTTGAGGTCAATGCGCATGTCGGACTGGAGGTTGCCGAGGTTCAAGCCCGTCTTGACCGCGCTGGTTTCAATCGCCTGCCAGAGACAGCACGGCGCCCGGCCTGGTTTCGATTCTTGCTGCAGTTTCACAATATCCTGATTTACGTGCTTTTAGGATCCGCTGCGATTACCGCGATGCTGCAACATCTGTGGGATACGGTAGTGATCCTGGCGGTGGTAATTGCAAACGCAATCATTGGCTACGTTCAGGAAGGCAAAGCAGAAAAGGCGATGGATGCTATCCGGCAGATGCTGGCACCGCGCGCCGCAGTGATTCGCGCAGGCGAACGCTTGAGTATTGCAGGTGAGGAGCTGGTACCGGGCGATATCGTATTGCTGGAGGCGGGAGACAAAGTCCCTGCTGATTTACGCTTGCTGCACGCGAACAGGCTTCACATTCAGGAAGCCATTCTTACCGGTGAATCCGTACCCGTAGAAAAACATACCCAATCAGTGCCCCTTGACGCAGCCTTGGGTGATCGAAACTGCATGGCGTTCAGCGGCACGCTCGTGACTTGCGGACAAGCAACAGGCGTTGTAGTGGCGACCGCAGCAGCAGCCGAGATCGGACGCATCAGCACTCTGCTTGCAGGTGTAGAAACGCTGACCACTCCGCTGGTGCAGCAAATGAACGTGTTTGCCCGCTGGTTGACGATCCTGATTTTGTTAGTGGGCGGCTTATTGCTCGTGTTCGGCCATTATGTCGGGCACTACGCCTTCACCGAGATCTTCATGGTCGTGGTGGGGATGTCGGTAGCGGCGATACCTGAAGGTCTGCCTGCCGTCCTTACCATTACGCTGGCCGTCGGCGTTCGGGCAATGGCTCGACGTAACGCCATCGTGCGCCGTCTGCCTACCATCGAAACACTAGGCTCGGTATCCGTCATCTGCACTGACAAGACCGGCACACTGACCCGCAACGAAATGATGGTGGCAACGGTCGTCACGAACGATCTGGTCTTCACGGTCGATGGCACGGGTTATCAGCCCGCGGGAAGCATCAGTCTTGCCGATCAGTTAATTGACCTATCGTCTCACCCCACGCTGTCGGAACTGGGACGAGCAGCAGGTCTTTGCAACGATGCCGTACTGCGCCTGCATGACGATGTATGGACGGTGGAAGGTGATCCGATGGAGGGGGCATTGCTGGCATTCTCCGGGAAAACCGGAATTGATCGAAATGAAAGTCATCGGGCTTGGCCCCGCACCGATGCCATACCGTTTGACGCTAAGCACCGCTTCATGGCGACACTGCATCACAATCATGATGGACATGCCTCCATCTACGTGAAAGGCGCGCCAGAGCAGCTACTGGCCATGTGCACGCATCAGCTTGCAAGCACTCGCGAGACTGAACCGCTCAATGTGGACTACTGGCACGCAAAGGCGAACGCCATTGCTGCCAAGGGGCAGCGTGTATTGGCGTTTGCAGTAAGGCCGGTTCGGCCCGAGCACACCGTGTTGGCGTTCGGGGACGTGCAAGGAAAGTTGACGTTGCTAGGCATGGTCGGTCTGATTGATCCACCTAGACCCGAGACGTTAAAGGCGGTTCAGCAATGCCAAAAAGCGGGCATTGCCGTAAAAATGATCACTGGCGATCATGACGGTACCGCCGCCGCTATCGGTCGCCAGATAGGCCTGCAGAATCCCGACAAGGTGTTGACTGGGGTGGACCTGGACGCCATGAACGATGCCGCCCTCAAGGAGGCGGTAAAAGGCGTCAACATTTTTGCTCGCACCAGCCCCGAACATAAGCTCAGGTTGGTAATGCTGCTGCAATCGAACGGCATGACCGTGGCCATGACCGGTGATGGCGTTAACGACGCACCGGCGCTAAAGCGTGCCGATGCCGGTATAGCCATGGGTGGAAAAGGCAGTGAGGCCGCCAAGGAGGCCGCAGACCTGGTGTTGGCCGATGACAACTTCGCCTCCATCGTCGCTGCAGTACGCGAAGGCCGAACAGTCTATGACAACATCAAGAAAGTGTTGAGCTGGACGCTGCCTACCAACGCAGGCGAGACCATGACCATCATTGTCGCGCTGCTCCTCGGCATTACGCTGCCGGTCACGCCGATACAGATTCTGTGGATCAACCTGATAACCGCAGTGACCCTGGGCATCGCGCTCGCGTTCGAGCCCACCGAAGAAAACACCATGTGCAGACCGCCCCGTTCACGTAAGGAACCACTCATAAGCGCAGCCTTGGTCTGGCATATGGTGCTTGTTTCCATTCTTTTCCTCTGCGGTGTTTATGGCATTTTTTCTTATGCCCTCGACCGAGGCTACTCCGTTGAGTTGGCCCGAACCCTCGCGGTGAACACGTTAGTCGTGATGGAAATATTCCACCTGTTCTTCATCCGTAACCTCTACAGCACATCGCTTACCTGGAAAGGGATTCGCGGCACCAAGGTCGTGTGGATCACCGTCATGGTGATTACCTTCGCTCAGTTCGCCATCACGTATGCGCCACCGCTGCAAAAGGTATTTGCAACGCAGGCAATCCCCTTCCTTGATGGCCTGCTGATCATCGGGGTTGGCCTTGCGCTATTTGCGGTTATCGAGATAGAAAAACAGATTCGAATCCGCTTGTCCGAGTAGAACGGGTTGAATGCTGGCGGCACCCGGAACGACAAGCACCTTCATGACCTGAAAGAGGATTTGGAACATGCACAAAATACTGGTTGCGGTCGATGGTTCCGAGCATTCGGAACGCGCCGTGCGTTACCTTATTGGGCTTATCCAAGAGGGTGGGTTGCTGGGCGGTAATGTTGAGGTACATCTGTTGAATGTACAGCCACTTTTACCCACTCGAATCGCAAATGGCATGAGCGAGGATGAGCGTGATCGCTACTATGGGGATAGAAGTGCCGAGGATTCACGAAAGGCTGAGGTGCTTCTGAAGCAAGAAGGGATTGCATTCACACTCCATAGCTTGCAAGGCGATGCAGCCAGTCAAATTGTGGCGTGTGCGCATTTCCTTGGATGTGACAGCATCATCCTGGGTTCGCATGGCAATGGTTTTTTGGCAGGGATTTTTCTGGGGTCTGTCGCGGCAAAGGTGATTCAGCTCTCGGATTTACCCATCACCTTGGTCAAATAAGAGATCGTGGTGCGCGTTCAGTTGACCGAGCCGGGCATTGCTCACTCCAGGATCCTGGCTTGTCGGCTCGCTGCGCTATTGCTAGTGTCGATCTATGACTGACTATTGCCTCACCTCGACTACCACCACCACGACCGCTGAAAGCGGAGCGTGCGAGGTGTCGTGAGCCAATAGCAAACGAACTTCAAAGGCCCGCCAGCGATGGACGGGGCCTTTTTATGGCTCCCTTGTGTCGCTGGTTCAAACGCAAGGAGATGCATCCATGTACGCCCTGTTGATACTCGATATCCAAGTCGGGCTTGTTCACGGCCCGGAAAAACCATGGCGCTGCGAAGCGTTGTTGGAAACAGTGAATACCCTGATGGAAAAGGCACGCAGCGCTGGCGCTCCGATTTTTCTCGCGCGCCACATCGGGCCTGCGGGATCTCCAATCGAACCAGACAGCCCGTTGACGATGGTTGCGCAAGAACTGAAGCTTCTGGGTGGAGAGGTGGTATTCGAAAAGCGGCGACCCAACGCCTTCGAAATGACTGGCCTGGCGGACAATTTGCGGTCTCGCGGGGCTACCGGTGTGGTCATCACTGGCATGAAAACTCAATACTGTGTAGACAGCACCTGCCGTGCTGCTCGTGACCTTGGCTTTGATGCGGTACTTGTCGCCGAAGGTCATACCTGTTCAGACACGCCAATGATGAAAGCTAAGGACATCGTTGCCCATCACAATGCAACGCTTGACGGGCCGTTCTGCCGGCTAGTTCGGGCTGAGGAGTGGCACTTCTAGCGGAGCCCGAAACTACAGGAATGCACTTTACTTGCCATCCTGAGCAACTCATCGAACCCAATCGTGGATCTGCCACCTTTACTCGATACGGTGGCAGACCCAAGTCCTAAAGGCCGCTCAATGGGAATGCCGCGGCATCCCACCTTCACGGGCGATCACACGCATGTGCAGGGTGGCCGGTTCCAGGCAACCACCGGTGGACAACTGCCCGACCAATTGGCGGTAGAGCTCTTGCCACGGAGTCTGAGAGGCTGGAATGTTCGGCTTCCAGGCAGCGCGACGGCGCGCCACTTCGTTATCGTCTACCAGCAGGTCGACGCGACGCTGGTTGAGGTCGACACGCAGCAAGTCATTGGTCTGAAGCAGTGCCAGGCCGCCCCCGACCGCCGCTTCCGGCGACATGTTAAGAATCGACGGGCTGGCCGAGGTGCCGCTCTGGCGACCGTCGCCGAGGCACGGCAACGAGTCGATGCCCTTTTTGATCAGCGCCGCCGGTGGCGCCATGTTGACCACCTCAGCACTGCCCGGGTAACCCACGGTGCCGGCGCCACGGATCACCAGAATGCAACGCTCGTCGATGTCCAGTGCTGGGTCGTCGATGCGGGCGTGGTAGTCCTCGGGGCCCTCGAACACGATGGCCCGCGCCTCAAAGCTGTTTTCCTTGCCTGGCTCGGACAGATAGGTCTTGCGGAAGGCTTCGCCGACTACCGACATCTTCATGATTGCGCTGTCGAAAAAATTGCCGCTGAGGACGATGAAACCAGCGCTGTGCTTGAGCGGCTCGTCGAACGGCAGGATCACGTCGCGGTTGCTGGTGACGGTGTCGCTGACCACCTCGCCGATGGTCTTGCCGCTTACCGTAGCGCAGGCTTCATGCAGGCGACCGGCCTTGCGCAGCTCGTGCATTACCGCCGGTACGCCGCCGGCACGGTGGAAACCTTCACCCAGGTACTTGCCCGCCGGCATGCAGTTGACCAGCAGCGGCACGTCTTCACCGATGCGCTGCCAGTCGTCGAGTGACAACTCGATGCCCATGTGCCGGGCAATGGCGATCAAGTGGGGCGGGCAATTGCTTGAGGCGCCAAGGGCCGAGGCTACTGCGATGGCGTTCTCGAATGCTTCGCGGGTCATGATCGATGAGGGGCGTACGTCTTGCATTACCAGTTCGCAAATGCGTCTGCCGGTGACGTAGGCCATTTGCCCGCGTTCCCGATAGGGCGCGGGGATGCTGGCGCAACCGGGCAGCGACATGCCCAGGGCTTCGGCCAGGGCGTTCATCGACAGCGCCGTGCCCATGGTGTTGCAGTGGCCTACCGACGGTGACGCGGCGGTGGTCATTTCCATGAAACCTTCGTAGTCGATTTCACCGGCAGCCATCAGATTGCGCGCATGCCACAGCACCGTGCCCGAGCCGATCAGTTGGCCCTTGTGATGGCCGTCTAGCATTGGTCCGCCGGACAGCACAATGGCCGGCAGGTCGGTGGTGGCGGCGGCCATCAGGCAGGCTGGAGTGGTCTTGTCGCAGCCGGTGGTCAACACCACACCATCCAGCGGGTAGCCGTGGAGGATCTCCACCAGCCCCAGGTACGCCAGGTTGCGGTCGAGCGCGGCGGTTGGCCGACGACTCTGTTCGGCGATCGGGTGCACCGGAAACTCCATCGGAATGCCGCCCGCATCACGGATACCGGCCTTGACCCGCTGAGCCAGTTCCAGGTGATGGCGGTTGCATGGCGTCAAGTCGCTTCCGGTCTGGGCGATGCCGATGATCGGCCGCCCCGATTGCAGTTCAGCGCGGGTCAGGCCGTAGTTCATGTAACGCTCCACGTACAGCGCGGTCATGTCGGCGTGGCTCGGGTCGTCGAACCATTGCTGACTGCGTAGCGAGCGTTTTGGGGTATCGGTCATATCGATCTCTCTTGTATTTTTTGGCCACTGGTTAGCGTTGCGGCACACCGACGCCTAAATGGCTGTGTTGGGATGAAGCCGCACTTCCCACTGCGTCGTCCAGTGCCGTCAGGTCGCGGCCACGGGTTTCGATGGACAGCCAGGTGCCGATCAAGGTCAGCCCAGTCAGCGCCAGGGTGTATAGCGCCAGCACCCAGTAGGCACCACCGGCCAGACCGACCAGGAATATGCCCAGGAGCGGTGCCACGCCGCCGGACAGCATCGCGCCGATTTCTCGGGACAGAGCCACGCCGGAGTAGCGGTAGCGGTTGCCGAACAGTTCGGTGAAATGCGCACACTGTGCCCCGAGCATGCTATTTGCAGCCAGGGCGAAGCCACCTATCACCGCGATGTACACCAATGTCGAATTGCCGCTGTCGATCATCCACCACGAGGGGAATGCCCATAACGCGCCGAACAAGGCGCCGCCACGGTACACCGCCAGGCGTCCGATACGATCGGACAGAGCGCCGAACAATGGGGTGGTGAATACGCTGAGGATACTGGCGACGAGCACCGCATTGGTACCAATGGTGGCCAGGTTGGCACCTTCCTCGCTGAGATGGCTGCTGGCGAAACCGGTAAGGAAGGCGATGGATACAGTGGCATAGAGGGTCGAGCAGCCCGTTTCGGCCATGCGCATCAACGTAGTCGCTGCCAGTGGCCGACGTGCATTGCGCAACACGGCGCGCATCGGCGATTCGATCACTTGCTGGTTCTGGCTGAGCTGCTGGAACACCGGGCTTTCCTTGAGTTTGAGGCGGATCCAGATGGCCATGAATATCAGCACTACGCTGGCCAGGAAGGGGATCCGCCAGCCCCAGTCGAGCAATTCTTCCTGTGTCAGCGAGCTCTGCATCACGCGGAAAGTGATAGTGGCAAGGGCCAGGCCGCTGAATACCCCAATGAAGGGCAGGGCGGCATAGAACCCTCGTCGCTCCCGCGGAGCCAGTTCGGCCATGAGTGTCGCCGCGCCGGTCTGTTCGGCACCCGCACCAAAACCTTGCAGCAGGCGCAGCAGTACCAGTAGCACAGCACCCGTGGCGCCAGTCGGTAGCAGGCCGATCAGGGTAGTAGCGGTACCCATCAGAGCAATGGTCAGCAACAAGACCAGCTTGCGCCCTTTGCGGTCACCCAATGAGCCAAAGAAAAGTCCGCCGAACGGTCGCGCCAAGAATCCTGCACCATAGGTGGCGAAACTGGCGAGCAAGGCGCCTGTGGTGCCGAGGGTGGGGAAGAATATATGGCCGAAGACCAGCGCCGCGGCTAGCCCATAAATGGCGAAATCGTAGTACTCCAGAGCACTGCCGATTGCGCCGGTATAGATCGCCCGGCGCAGCTGACGCGGGTCGGGCACGGCGTCCTTGGCTTGGGTTTGCATGTCTTGCCTCGCTTTTTTGTTGTTATGGGCCCGGCGGAAATCCTGAGTGTTGCTACTTCAGGAGTCCTCGAGCGGCTAGGTTGTGCATCATCGCGCCGAGACCGAAGGTCCAAGGGCGAGCTTGGTCGCTTGTCGTGACTTGGTTATGCAGTTGGCCCAGAAACGGGCTGGCAATGCGCACGTGGTCGCCGGGTTTGTGCGTGAAGCCGGCACCCGGCTGGTCGCGGTCCTCGGTGGGGGCGAAAAGCGTGCCGAGAAACAGCATGAAGCCGTCTGGGTACTGATGATTTTCGTTGAGGCTCTGCCGCACCAGATCTTCGGGGTCGCGGCTGATCTGGTCCATCGAACTGCTGCCAAGCAGGCGGTAGCCATCGCGACCCTGGACTTCCAGATCGACCACGCAGCGGCGCACAGTGTCCAAGTCGAAGGTCTCATCGAACAGGCGAATGAACGGGCCGACGGCGCAAGAGGCGTTATTGTCCTTGGCCTTGCTCAGCAGCAGTGCGCTGCGGCCCTCGAAGTCGCGCAGGTTGACGTCGTTGCCCAAGGTCGCGCCATGAATCCGGCCGCGGCTGTCGACCGCCAGCACCACCTCCGGTTCGGGGTTGTTCCATGCCGATTTCGGGTGCACGCCGATTGCGCTGCCGCTGCCGACAGCTGCCAGCACAGGAGCTTTGGTAAAGATTTCCGCATCCGGACCGATCCCGACTTCCAGGTATTGGGACCACATTCCCTTTTCCAGCAGCAGTGCTTTCAACGCCATTGCCTGTTGAGAGCCTGGCCGCACCGAACGCAAGTTGTCACCGATCACCGTGCGTACTGTGGCACGCACCGCTTCGGCTTTGCAGGCGTCGCCGCCGGCTTGCTCCTCGATCACCCGTTCGATCATGCTGGCGGCGAATGTCACGCCTGCGGCTTTGATGACTTGCAGGTCGACTGGCGCGAGCAGATAGGGCTTGCTGGCATCGAAGGCGGCACCGCTGTTGCTCAGCAGCGCCTCGACGCTACCCAGAAATTGGCCCGGCGTGCTGCGTACTACCTGTAGCGGATCTTCATGCTCAAGCAACTGACTGAGGGTGGCGAAGCGTTCGGAGAGGTCGAACACACCGTCATTACGCAACACTATCGGCGAGGGGCCGCCGGGTTCACCGGGCGTCCAGGCGCGGCCGACAAGGGTGCCGGCCAGGTTGTCCTCGGGAAGAGTATTAGCGGAAGTGAGCGTTATCGGCATGGCATCTAGGTCTCCTGGATCTGAAAGCTGAACGCTAGGGCAAACCGTGCGATAAACTCCAATGGCATCTTTTCACTATTCGATAACATGTGGTTATTGCCCCAAGGTGGATTCATGTCGGACCTATCTTTTTCTCACGTCTGCAACTGGCTTAAATTCCGCCACCTTCTGCTCATCGACACACTCGGTCGCACACACAACATGCATCTGGCAGCTCAGCAGATGAACCTCAGCCAGCCGGCGATCAGCAAGATGCTCAAGGAGATCGAGAACCTGCTCGGCTTCGCCCTGTTCGAGCGTCTGCCACGCAGCATGCCGCCCACCGCCCTGGGCGAGCAGGTGGTGCGCTATGCCCAGGTCGCACTCAATGATGCGCGCACCTTCGTCGACCAGATCGACAGCCTGCGCCAAGGCGGCCACGGGCATCTGAAGATTGGCGGCATCTTTGCCGCCACCGCCGTGGCGCTGCCGGAAGCCATCGTCGAGATCAAGCAGCGCAAGCCGTTGCTATCGATTGAGGTGGTGGAGCAGACCAGCGACCATCTCATGGCGATGCTGGAGGACAAGAACCTGCACCTGGCGGTAGCACGATTCACCGATGTGGCGCAGCACCAGCGCTTCGACTTCCAGCCGCTGGCGCCGGAGCCGTTCTGCTTCGTGGTCAACGACCAGCATCCTTTGAGCGATGCCGGGCCGGTGACCCTGCCTCAGTTGCTCGAGTGGCCGTGGATCCTCTACCCGAAGGGCACGCCAATTCGTGGTCGCATGGAACGCGCGTTCGCCGAGGCCGGGGTCGCGGTACCGCGCAACACCATCGACACCATTTCAATGCAGACCTTCCTCAAGGTGCTGTTGGGCGGCCCGATGATCGGCATGCTGCCCCAGGCGATGGTCGAGCCACACCTTGCCAGCGGGGTACTCATCAACCTCGATACGCCGCTGCACCTGGATCCCCAGGATTACGGCATCTTGACCCGCAAAGGCGAGCCCTTGACCGGCGCGGCGTTGGAGTTTGCCGAGATACTGCTGGCCAACGCACGAAGGGTGCAGTCGGACTGATAACAAGCGGTTATCAAATGATCCCCAAAAGCCATTGGGCAAGAATCGCAGAGCCGCATAGATTAGTGCCCACTGTCTTACGCGACGCGAAGGGACCCTTCATGACTTCATTTGCAGGCCAACAATTCATCGGCGGTAGCCGCCGTGCTACCGGGACTGCTTCATTGCATAGCGTGGATGCGCACACCGGGCAGGCGCTAGCTGGTGCGTTTTTCCAGGCTACCGAGCAAGAAGTGGATGCGGCTGCTCTAGCCGCTGCCGCTGCCTATCCGATCTACCGGGCGTTGCCCGCTCTGCGCCGGTCCGAATTCCTCGATGCCATTGCCGATGCGCTGGATGCGCTGGGCGATGACTTCATTGATACCGTATGTAGCGAGACCGCCTTGCCAGCAGCAAGAATCTTGGGCGAGCGGGCGCGGACCAGCAGTCAGTTGCGGCTGTTTGCCTCGGTGTTGCGCCGAGGTGATTTCGCCGGTGCGCGTATCGACCGCGCACAGCCCCAGCGCACCCCGCAGCCACGGCTGGATATCCGCCAGTGCCGCATGGGCCTGGGGCCGGTGGCGGTATTTGGCGCCAGTAACTTCCCTCTGGCGTTTTCCACCGCCGGTGGCGATACCGCCGCAGCCCTGGCTGCAGGCTGCCCAGTGGTGTTCAAGGCCCACAGCGGCCACATGGGGACTGCGCAATGGGTGGCCGAGGCGATTGTAGGGGCCGCCGAGCGTTGTGGCATGCCTGCCGGCGTGTTCAACATGATTTTCGGCGGTGGCGTGGGTGAGGCCTTGGTCAAACACCCTGCCATTCAGGCGGTTGGCTTCACCGGCTCGCTCCAGGGCGGCCGTGCCCTTTGCGACATGGCCGCGGCGCGGCCACAACCGATCCCGGTTTTCGCCGAAATGAGCAGTATCAACCCGGTGCTGGTATTGCCCGGCGCGCTGGCGGTTCGCGCCGAGGCCGTGGCCTGCGAGCTGGTCGCCTCGGTGGTGCTTGGCTGTGGGCAGTTCTGCACCAATCCCGGTTTGGTACTGGGCGTGCGCTCTCCCGAATTCAGCACCTTTGTCGAACACATGCGTGCGCAGGTAGCCGACCAGTCACCGCAAACCATGCTTAACAAAGGCACCTTGGCCAGCTATGCCCACGGTGTGGCCACCCTCAAGGCACTGCCCGGCATTCGCCATCTGGCGGGTGCCGAACAGCAGGGCAACCAGGCCTGGCCGCAACTGTTCGCGGCGGATGCGCGGTTGCTGCTCGAGGGTGAGCCGTTACTGCAAGAAGAAGTCTTTGGCCCGGCCACGGTGGTGGTAGAACTGGCCGACCAGGCCCAGTTGCTTGCTGCACTGCATGCACTGGGTGGGCAACTGACCGCCACGCTGATCGGCGAGCAGAGCGATCTGGCCGCTGCCGCGCCACTGGTAGCGGTACTGGAGCAGAAGGCCGGTCGGATCCTCGTCAACGGCTACCCGACCGGTGTCGAGGTCTGCGACGCCATGGTGCACGGCGGCCCGTACCCAGCCACTTCTGACAGCCGTGGCACCTCAGTCGGCACACTGTCGATCGACCGCTTCCTGCGCCCGGTGTGCTATCAGAACTTCCCAGATGCGCTGTTGCCCGAAGCCCTGCGCGACGCCAATCCACTAGGGCTGCTGCGGCTGGTCGATGGTCAGCCCAGCCGCGAAGCGATTCGCTGACAGGTACTACCATCGGGCACTCGTGCCCGATGCTCTCTAAATAACAACAATCAGGCGTGCACGACATGCCAAGAGGTTAGTTATGGCTCATCAAGTTGTAGACCCCATGCACGATAAGGCTTTCGAAGATCGCACCTATCGCAAGGTAATCATACGAATCCTGCCTGTCCTGTTGCTGTGTTACATGGCGGCCTATCTCGACCGGGTGAACATCGGCTTCGCAAAACTGAGCATGCTGGAGGATCTGCAGTTCAGTAATACGGTCTACGCCTTGGGCGCGAGCGTTTTCTTCTGGGGCTACTTTCTGTTTGAAGTCCCAAGCAACTTGTTGCTGCATCGATACGGCGCGCGGTTCTGGATCGCCCGCATCATGCTGAGCTGGGCCATCATCTCCATGGCTGTCGCATTTACCCAGCCACTTGCCGCGTTCTTCCATGTCGAGTCCAGTACCATGTTTTACGTGCTGCGCTTCCTGCTCGGTATCTGTGAGGCAGGCTTCTTTCCGGGAGTGATTCTTTACCTCAACTACTGGTTCCCGACCCATCGGCAAAGCCGGGTGATGTCTGGTTTCCTGATGGCAATGCCTGTCAGCCTGACGCTGGGCGGCATTTTGTCTGGCTGGCTCATGACCAGCATGGATGGCTGGCATGGTATGGCCGGTTGGCAGTGGATGCTGCTGGTCGAGGGTGTACCGTCGGTGATCATGGCGGCGATCGTTTATTGCTGCTTGTGCGACAACATCGACAGGGCGGCTTGGTTGTCCCAGCAGGAAAAGGAACTGCTCAAAGCCAACTTGAAGCAAGAGGAGCACGGCAAGGTTTCACGCCTCAAAGATGTCTTCTTCAGCCCACGTGTTTGGCTGCTCGTATTCATCTTGCTCACGTTCAACACAGGTTTTTATGGCCTGGCCTTCTGGATGCCGTCGATCATCAAGAGCGCGGGAGTGACCAGCACCCTGGAAATCGGCTTGCTGACCGCCATCCCCTATGGCGTTGCGGTGATCGCCATGTTCCTCAACGCGCGCCACTCCAACCGCACTGGTGAACGTCGGCTGCATGCCGCGATCCCGGCGTTCATCGGTGGCTGCGGGTTGATCCTGAGTGCTGTTTTCGCACACAACGTTGTCCTTTCAATCGTGTTCCTGACCGTGGCGGCATCCGGGGTGCTCAGCCTGATGCCTATCTTCTGGACGTTGCCGGGCACGGTGCTCTCAGGTGTCGCAGCTGCGGCAGGCATAGGCATGATCAACGCGTTCGGCAACCTGTCTGGTTTCACCGGTTCGATGATTACAGCAGTGGCGGAGAACCTCACCGGCGACATCAACAACGGCACTTATGTCTTGGGCCTGTGCCTGTTCATCAGTGGAGCATTGATCATGGCGATCCCTGCCGCGATGTTGAAGCGACCCGACTCGCAGCCCCGCGAGCAGTTGAACCTGGAGGCAGCATGAACATCAATCACGGAGCAAGCCCGCGCCAGGCCCTGCTGATGCTGGCGCCGTTGCTCGACGAGCACGAAAGTCAGCTCGCCAGGCAGTTCGACTTGGTACGTGCTTTTGATTCGCATGCCCTGGAGGCTGTTCTAGCCGACCGGCCGGAACGTTTCCGTGCGGTGGTGACCAACGGAGTAGTAGGGGCGACAACCCCAGTCATGCGCGCACTGGTCAACCTGTCATTGATCGCTGTCAACGGTGTGGGCGTTGATTGCATTGATCTGGACCAGGCGAAAGCCCGCGGCATTCGGGTCGAGACGACGGTCGATATCCTCACGGATGCCGTGGCGGACCAAGCAGTAGCTTTGCTCTTGAGCTTGCTGCGCCAGGTTTGCGTGGCTGACCGCTTCGTTCGGGCGGGCCTGTGGCGCGAGGCCGCATTCCCATTGCTAGGCACCACGTTGCGAGGGCTGCGCGTCGGCATCATAGGTCTCGGCCGTATCGGCCAAGCGATTGCCAGTCGCCTACTGCCGTTCGGAGTCAAGCTGGCGTATCACAATCGCAATGAGCTGCAGGGCTGCAGTTACACCTATTACCCCGACGCTAGCAGCCTGGCCGCGGACAGCGACATTCTTATCCTCGCTGCCGCAGGAGGAAGTGCGACGTCACGCCTGGTCAATGCGCCAGTGCTGGAAGCGCTTGGCGCGAAAGGGGTGATTGTAAACGTGGCGCGGGGAAGCGTGATCGACGAAGTGGAACTGGTTGCTCGCTTGCAGGATGGGCGACTTGCAGGGGCGGCCTTGGACGTGTTCGTAAATGAACCGCAAGTGCCCACCAGCTTGTTTGACCTGGATAACGTAGTGCTTCAGCCGCACATAGGCAGCGCTACTCTGCAGGCTAGGAAGGCTATGGGGGACTACGTCGTTACTGCGATTTGTCGAAGTACACTTTGAAGGAAAGGCAATACGGCAAGCTTGGGCCATTGAACATGACTGCTTGTTCAAATCGATGTCCAGTTTGGGTCGTATAGCGACGGTCATACCTCGACCGTCGCTATACATTTTGAGCCCTCTGTTTGCTCCGCCATCTCCAATGCGTCATCGACTTCAACCCTCGCTATGGAGCCGTCTCAGCAGCTACCAGACACATTGAAGACTTGAGCGAGCCCTTGATGGTAAGTCGTGACTTTGAAATCGGGAAAACGCTGCTTGTACTTCGAAGAGTCGAACAGGTTGTCGTGCTCGTACCGTGGCAGCAGCTCCCGCAGCTCACGAACTTGCTTGGATATCAGGCCTACAGCTGTCAGGGTCAATTTGCCTAGAATTTTATAAGTAGCGTCCTTACCAGAGGTCTGAGAAGCCAGCGTGACAAGTTGTTTGTAGGTCAGCCGCTCATCGTCACAGGGCAGGTGCCAGGTTTGCCCGAACGCATCTGGCGTGTTCCCCAGCGCTGCCAGTGCCCGGCTTGCATCCGGCGTCCAGATGAGTGTTCGCTGAGTATCGTCTCGCACAGGGACGCGTGGCGTCTTGCCGGCCTTCATGTTGTCGAGGACCAGGGTATTGGTGATGCTCTGCGTTTTGCCGGGCCCATAGAACTCTGGAGCTCGCCCTATGACCACTGGAATGTCGCCTCGCGCCATCTCCTGCAACACCATCGATGCCATTCGCGCACGAACCTGCCCTTTACGACCGACCGGTTCGAAGGGCGTGTTCTCCGTCAGCAGACGATCATCCTGCGGGTACATATACGTGTTGTCGAAATAGACGAAGCTGGCATCGGATGCGCGAGCCGCATCAAGCGCGTTTCGCAGCATCACTGGAAACTGCGTTTCCCAAAGCTGTGTATCTGGCGGGAGTCCGGCCGTGAAATAAACGATGCTGCTACCCTTTACGGCCTTGGCCGCCTGGCTGGCGTCTAGCAGGTCCGCCGCAATCAGCGTGTCAGAGTCGCTGACTTTGCGCGGATTACGGCTGACCAGCCTGATATCTTCGGTAAATGTCCGGTTCAGTTCCCGTGCCAGCTCTATGGCGATCTGGCCAGTTGCGCCTAAAACGGTTTGCATTTGGTCTCCTGGAAACCTCGGTAGAAGGTTTCTCTCTACTAACTGCGATGATGATGGCCCGTTTACGTATGCCGGGCGCGACGCTGTGGCTGCCGCCCTTGGGCGCGGTACAGCAAAGTCCATGTAGCCCAGGTACTTACCTTAGGCTTAAAGTAAACTTTAAGGTCAAGTCCTTATCGTAAGAGTAGGCGCGGGATGGCGGGTTGGGCCGATTTGATCAGGCCCACGATTGGAGATCCGTAATGGAAGTTGGCTCTCGGGTGTCCGGGGGGTTAAAGTGAGCTTTAAGGTCAGAACTTCTGTGAAGGTGTGGTATGAGGATTGGAGCGCTTGCGAAAATCACGGGTCTTGCCGCTTCGCGCATTCGTTTCTACGAGGCAAGTGGGCTGATTCAATCAGTTGAGCGAAAGGCCAATGGCTACCGCGACTATTCAGATGATGCCGTCTGGATACTGGAGATGATCACCAGCGCACAGGCAGCAGGGTTTACCCTGGAAGAAATCCGGCACCTGTTGCCGATGAGTTCGCAAGGTTGGCGTCATGACGAGCTACTTTCCGGGTTGAAGCGCAAGGTCGAGGAGATCGAGGTGCTGCAGCAACGCTTGGCTCGCAACAAGGAGCAGTTGCTGATGGTGATCGACGGCATTGAAAGCAAGCCAGACGGCATGCCGTGCGTAGACAACACCCAGCGGGTGCTTGGCCGTCTGCGTGAAGACATCGCTTTGAACAAGGTGGGCGCTTCACCTGCCAAGTGAAGCATGCCAGCGTCTGATGCGGAGCAGGGCGCCGGCCCAGGGGCCGGCGCTGATAGAGCGTTCAGTTACCGCTATTCAATGCTGCCAGCGCCTTTGGAGCATAGAGGGCGCTCTGGAATTCGGGCACGTATTCGTATTTCACCATCTTGCCCAACTTCAAAGAACGGATGTAGGTCGACAGGCTACCGTCGCCGAGCACCAGGTGAGCCGAGTCAGCGCTCATGCTCGATCCATGACGGGTCTGCCGAGACGTCGCATAGCCATAACTCAGCTGTCCAGCGTGATCGAGGTTGGTGAAGCTGTTAGTCACCAAGCCGGCTTCACTGGATACGTCCTCGAGCTTTTTTGCCCTAAAGACGACGTCAATGTTGCCAGTCTGCGCGTCGACGATGTCATAGGACACGGTCGCGGCGTCCTCTCGGCGGTTGATCTCTGTCAGCCATTTCGGCAGGTTGTAGCCCACTACGCCACGGACACGGGCAAGCTCGGTATTCACCGGCAATTTGAGCACGTAGCCCCAGAAGTCCTTGGACATGGATTGTCCGATCAAGCTGAATGGCCCGAGATTGGACTTTCCTGGTTTGTTGGTGATGATCGACAAGGCAATTTCGTTGTAGCTGTCGTTGTCGCAATAATCGTAGGTGTAAGCCGTGAACGCTACCAGGCCGCGGCCTGGCCATACCTGCAGGGGTTGAACCTGCTTGAGTACTTCGGCAGGCATCAGCTCGCGCAGGCGATCGAGGTCTGCGGTGTAAACGGCTGTAAACCGGCTGTTCTTGTAGTAGAAGTTGGGCGAGTACGACTCGAAACCCATATCGACCTTGGTCTTTTCCAGGCCTTTGAACCAACTGAGGTCCATGCCTGGCGCTTCGGCCTGGATCACCGACAGGGGAGGGTTGGAGCGGTATCGGTCGTACAAACCGCCTTTGACGACGGGGACCTGGTGGCCTGCGATCTCTATCATCGCGGTTTCGGCATGTTTGGGGATGCCGGTCGTGTCCGCCAGGGTGGCGTTGGCGATGGGGGTCAGGAGTGCACCTGCCACTGCGGCGACGGTTCCGAGTTTCACTTTTCAGTCTCTCCGGTGAATTGCATCACGCATTGATGAATGCGACCAGGCATCTCGCTTGGCGCCGAACTAGGTGGACATTGCACACGCACCTTAACTTTAAACTTAACTTTAATGTCAAGGCGCCAAAGACCCGCTTTTCCAGCTACTGGGCGTGCTGTCAGGGGCGGGGCCGCAGGGTGAAGGCGAGGGCAAAATCAGCCAGTTTTCCGAATGGTGCCCGGAGCAGCTTTGGCAAGTTCCAGCGACCTTGGACGAACACGCCCTTGACATGGCTCATCGAGCGAAAACCCTCGATACCGTGGTAAGCCCCCATGCCACTGGGACCCACGCCCCCGAACGGCAGGTCGTCCACCGCGACGTGCATCAGGGTGTTGTTGATGCCGACGTTGCCGGAGGTGGTGCACCTGAGCAGCGCTTCGCTGTCGGCCCCCACATTGCCGAAGTAGTAGAGCGCCAGCGGACGTGGCCTGGCATTGATATAGCCAATAGCTTCGTCGAGGGAGCGGTAGGTACGCACGGGTAGCAAAGGCCCGAAGATTTCTTCGTGCATGACCCGTGCATCGTCACCAGCCCCCACGATCAGCACCGGAGCCAGTGTTCGCGGTCGCTCTGCTGCGCGCTCTGGCGTCACGCCAGTCTCGATCACCTTGGCGCCCCTGGTGCGGGCGTCTTCGACCAGCGACTGCAACCGCGTGTAGTGCCTGTCGCTGACGATGGAGGTGTAGTCCGGGCTGGTCGGGCCTTGCGGATAACCACGGGCGACAGCCGCACAGTACTGGGAGATGAATTCATCCAGGTCATCCTCATGGACCAGCGCGTAGTCCGGTGCCACACAGGTCTGGCCGGCGTTGGCCAGTTTGCCGAAGACGATGCTGTCGAGGGTGTTGCGTCCGGCATGCCCAGGGGCCACGACCACAGGGCTTTTGCCGCCCAGTTCAAGGGTCAGCGGCACAAGGTTGTCACTCGCCGCCCGCATCACCATCCGGCCAACCTGGGTACTGCCGGTGAACAACAGGTGGTCGAAGGGTAAAGCGCTGAAGCTTGCGCCTATCTCAGGGCCGCCGAGTATCACCGCCACCTCTTCGACGGTAAAACTGCCCGCCAGAATGCGCTGAATCAACTCACTGGTACGTGGCGTCAGTTCGGAGGGTTTGATCATCACCCGATTGCCAGCCGCCAGTGCGGTGGCCAGGGGGATGAAGGTCAACGCTATTGGGTAGTTCCATGGCGCCATGACGCCGATCACGCCTTTGGGCTGGTACTCCACATGCGCGCGGCCAGTGCGGTGAAACGCCGCGACATGACGACGCTCGGGTTTCATGAAGCGGCGTAGGTGCCGCAACAAGTAATCGATGGACTGGACCACGCCAAGCAGTTCCATGATGTCTGTCTCATGCCTTGAGCGGTTGCTGAAATCGGCGCTGATCGCTTCTTCCACGTCGCGGCGATGGGCAAGCACTGCCGCGCGCAACTTGATCAGGTTGGTTTTGCGTTGCTCAAAACCGGGTGGCCCGTCATTGAGAAACGCACGACGCTGCTGCTCCAGCGTGGTTGCGGCGTCGATAACCGGGATGGACGTTGCGGCGATAGTCATCTTGCACCTCTCAAGGTTATTGCAATGTAGACACTGTAAACTTGATTTCCGCCGATCATAGGAAGACAATGTTTTCACTGTCAACATGAGGGGAGCAGCCGTATGTCAGCCGATGAAATTTGCGAAGCAAAGCCCTACCACCATGGCGATTTGCGCCGCACCATCATCGACACTGCTTTGGCGACCCTGAAAGAACAGCAAGGCTGGCAATTCACCTTGCGCGAAATAGCCCGGCGAGCCCAGGTGAGCCACTCGGCGCCATATCGGCATTTTCCGGACAAGGGGGCGCTGCTCCACGAGTTGGCGCTACTGGGCTTCGAGCGATTGAATGCGGCGATGCAAGACTCGATGGGGCCAGCGATGTCAGCACCAGAGCGCTTGCGGGCGATGGCTTACGCCTACCTGGCGTTTGGCGAGGAAAATCCGGATTTGTACCGGTTGATGTTTTCGACACAGGCGGGAGACCCCGCGCAGATCCATGTTGACCCCCGAGCCCAGGCACCGTTCTACCTGGTGATCGAGGTGCTGGAGCGTGGTCAGGAGGAGGGTACGATCCGCGCCCGTTCTGCCTTGGGACAGGCCACCGCAAGCTGGGCGCACCTTCACGGGTTGACCCTGCTTTCGATCGATAGCCGGTTGGTGCCGGCGAAGGTCGGCGACCATGCCATTGAGGATGCCTTGACGACCTTGCTTGACGGGTTGGTCAGTGATCAGACGGCTCGATGACCTGCGACTCTACAGAGAACTGCTCGCCCGTATGAAGGCGATGCTTGGCCCAACCACCTAGGATCAGGTACTCAGGCATGACCAAACGCATCCTGCACGTCGTTACCAACGTTGCCCATTACAGCGACCCAAGTCATCCCACGGGGTTGTGGTTGAGTGAGCTGACGCATGCCTGGCATGTGTTCGCTGGCAGAGGTTACGAACAGCACTTGGTGAGCCCGCAGGGTGGAAAATCCCCACTCGAGCCGCGTTCGCTCAAGTGGCCATTGCTCGATGGCACGGCCAAAGCCTGGTTGAACGACCCGGCGGCAATGGCACGTCTTGCCAACACCTCAAGTCCGCAAGCGTTAGTGTCATCAAACTTCGACGCCATCTATTTTACCGGTGGCCATGCGGTGATGTGGGACTTCCCTGAGGACGAGGGTTTGCAGCGACTGACCCGCGAGATCTACGAGCGTGGTGGCGTTGTCTCTTCGGTTTGCCATGGCTATTGCGGGTTGCTCAATACTCGGCTGTCTGATGGTCGTCTCCTGGTAGAGGGGCGTCGTCTGACGGGCTATGCCTGGATCGAAGAAGTGCTGGCGGGCGTGGCGAGCAAGGTCCCATACAATGCCGAGCAAGAAATGAAGCGTCGTGGGGCGCGCTACGAGAAAGCACTCTTGCCATTCACTTCCAATGTGGTCGTCGATGGCCGCTTGGTGACAGGCCAGAACCCACAATCTGCCAAAGCAACTGCCGAACAGGTAGTGGCACTGCTCCAGCGGAAGGCTGCGTGAGATCCCTCGCTTAACGAGAGGAGCGACGTCTTCGCCATAGAGTGGTACGGCTGACACTTCGGTGATTCGGCACAGGCCGTTGTAGGAGCGGGTTCACCCGCGAAAGGGCCAGGCCTGCCGGCAATTTCCACCAGCCGTTCACTGTTGCCGCCGCCACCCTATTCGCGGGTAAACCTGCGCCTGCAGGCGACCGCGCACGCCTTATCCGCCGCGAGCCCGGGGTGAACCTGACCGGCAACAGTGCCAGTGGCGCACGCGGAAACAACCGCCAGATCGACCTGCGCGGCATGGGCCCGGAAAACACGCTGATCCTCATCGACGGCAAGCCATCCAGCGCGCGCAACGCCGTGCGCTATGGCTCCGGCGCCATGGGCGGGGTGGTCAACATCATCACCAAGCGCCCTTCCGAAGAGCTGAAAGGCAGCATCAGCCTGTACACGCAGCTGCCCAAAGACAGCGCAGAAGGCGCCAGCCGCCGAGCCAACTTCAACCTCAGTGGCGGCCTGACCGATAACCTTGGTTTCCGCCTGTACGGCTGCCTGGCCAAGACTGATGCCGACGATCTGGACATCAACGCCGGGCATGCCACCAGCGCCCTGGCAGCGGGGCGGGAAGGGGTGCGCATCAAGGACATCAACGGCCTGCTGAGCTGGAAACTGAACGACGAGCACCGCCTGGAAGCCAGTGCCGGCTACAGCCGTCAGGGCAACATTTTTGCCGGTGACACCATGAACAGCAACGGCGGCGGCGACGTCGACTCCGTCTCCAGCCTCTACGGCCACGAAACCAACGTGATGCAGCGCAGTACTTACGACCTGACCCACCTCGGTGATTTCACCTGGGGTACCAGCAAGACCACGCCGGCCTACGAGTACGTGCGCAACTGGCGCCTGAACGAGGGCCTGGCAGGCCGCACCGAAGGTGCCCCCAACGACGAAGGTAGGGCCATGTCACGTTTGCGCAGCACACGTCTGAGCAGTGAAGTGAATCTGCCGTTCGCCATGGGCAGCACAGAACATGTGCTTACCGTGGGCGGCGAGTACCTGTATGAAGCCCTCAACGACCAAGGTTCGTTGCGCCCGCAAAGCTCCGCCCCCAGCATCAGTGACGGCATTGTCGGCTTCGATCGCAGCCGCGTGACGCAGTGGGACAACGCCGGCAAAGCGCGGGTGGAAGGTGTCGAAGGCAACTTCTTCATCGAGGTGACTCCGACCCTGGACTGGAACACCAACCTGACCTGGATGCTCGACAACGATAATCGCGAAACGGGCGAGCCGCTGTCGGTGATCCCGGAATACACCGTCAACACCAGCCTCGACTGGCGCGCCACCGAACAATTGTCATTCCAGCTGGCAGGTACTTACTTCGGCAAGCAGAAATCACCGACCTACAACTACCGCACCCAGCAGGACTACGACAAGACCGCCCAGCAGGACGTCGAGGCCTATGGCCTGGTGGACGTGAGCGCCGGGTACAGGTTCAACGCCAACTACGATGTGCGTGTAGGTGTGAACAACGTGTTCGACAAGCAGATCCTGCGTGGCGGCAATGCCAGCAGCTCGGGGGCAAACACGTATAACCAGCCGGGCAGGGCGTTGTTTGCTGCGCTGAACATCAACTTCTGATCCGAGCGGCTGCTGTGCGGCCCATGCGCGGGCAAGTCGGGTCGACGACATTGTTGCAGCCAAAAGCCTCGCATCGTGCTAAACCATGCGCCCCAGCCCGCTGCGAGAAATGCCTGGTGAAAGCCATCCGCCTGACCCTGATCTGCCATGCCCTGACCCAGGCCCAGAAGAGCGGGCGCCTGCACCATTCTGACGATGGCATCCTGCCGCTAGAGCAAGAGTCAGGCGCCGACCGTTCAGGTGCGCAGTTGCTGAGTGCGCCAGAGCGGCGGGCCTGCGAGACGGCGGCGTGGTTAACGGGGGCGGTACAGATCGAGCCGGGGTTGGCCGATTGTGACCTCGGGCGTTGGCAGGGTTTGTCGCTGAAGCAGCTGCAAGCCGAGCAACCGCAGGCGTTGGCAGAATGGCTGCAGGATCCGGCCAGTGCCGTGCATGGTGGCGAGTCGTTCGCTGCGCTATGCCAGCGCCTGGCCGCCTGGCTGGCGGCCTTCGACAGGCCGGGTGACTGGCTGGCGGTGACCCACCCGATGGTCATCCGCGCCATGCTGGTTCAGGTGCTAGGGTGTCCGATGAGTGCCGGGCAGCGTATCGACGTGCTGCCGTTGTCACGCCTGGAACTGAGCTTTACCGGGCAGTGGCGGTTGCGCCTGGGCTAAGGCTCAGAACGCCAGCTTGTAACCGATCAGCAGCAGCATCGCTGCCAGGCAAGGGCGCAGCACGCGGTCGGAAATTCGCCCGGTGAGGTGGCTACCCAGATAGATGCCCGGCAGCGAGCCCAGCAGCAGATAGCCCAGCAGCGACCAATCCATGTTGCCCATGCCCGCGTGGCCCAGGCCTGCTACCAAGGTCAGTGGTACGGCGTGGGCAATTTCGGTACCGACCAGGCGACGGGTGACCAGGAACGGGTACAGCAGGAACAGCGCCACCGTACCCAGGGCGCCAGCACCGATGGAGGTGAGGGTGACCATTACTCCAAGCACCACGCCGGTCAGCACTGTGAGGGTGTTCAGGCTGCGGTTGCTGAGGTGGTAGTGATCACCGGCATGGCGGCTGGCGAAGGCCTGCAGGCGAGATTTGAACAGGATGGCCAGCGCGGTCAGGATCAGCACCACTGCCAGGCCTTGCTTGATGATGGCGTTGAGCGCCGAGGTGTCGGTGTGCAGGGTGCTGAGGAACCACAGGGTCAGCGCCGCTGCGGGCACGCTGCCCATGCTGAGCAGGCCGGTGATCTTCCAGTCGATGTTCTTGTTGCGCGCGTGCACCCAGACGCCACTGGCCTTGGTGATCGCTGCATACAGCAGGTCGGTGCCGACAGCAGTCGCCGGGTGGATGCCAAACCACAACAGGATCGGGGTCATCAGCGAGCCGCCACCGACGCCGGTCATACCGACGATGAAGCCCACGACCAGGCCAGCAATGGTGAAACCGAAAGAACCTACATCCATACGCTACTCGACTGCCCAACTTTGCCCGTTATCGGATGCCAGTCAGCATATAGATTTTTTTATAGCCAAATAGACTTGTTCGTTATTAGGTTATAACCGCGCTTGCCTTGGCAGGTGCGCCCGATCAACGATCGGTCATCACTACCATGACATGGGCATCACCACCGTCATCGCTTTCCGACAGGTAGATGTGCCCCACCTGGCTGTCGAAATACGCCGTCTCCTGCGGCCCGATACTCACCGCTTCTCCGGTCTCGAACTCGATGCGCACGCGCCCACTCAGCACCAGAGCGAATTCTTGCCCTGGGTGGCGGATAAAGTCGTCGAACTGGCCGCGCTCACGGGCAATGATGCGGGCATAGGCCGGTGTCATGCATCGTCCGGGGAAGTCCCCGGCAATCGGATAATAGTCGTAGGTGCCGGTCGAATAGCCCGCCGCTGCGGGCAGTGAATCGACCACCACGGTCACCGGCACCGGCGCACTGACCGTACCGCTGGCGCGAAACAGCTGGGCAATATCGACATTCAGCGCCCGCGCAGCAGCGGCGAGTTTTTCATAGCTGACCGACACCTGCGCCAGTTCCATCTTCGACAACGTGGACAGCGGCACGCCACTGGCTTCGGACAATTGCTTGAGGGTCATCTGGCGCGCCTTGCGCACCTGGCGCAGGCGCTGGCCGACGACGGCACGGTCAAGCTGGGGTAGAGCTGCGGGCATTCAGGGATCTCGGCATGCGGCGGTGGTCGGGCATCTTACCTTGGACACTTGCGCATTTCTAAATTCTCATATATTAGAATTCTCATAAATGATAATTGGCTGGCAGGAGCGTGCATGACCCCGACCTACGACACCCTGATCATCGGTGCTGGCATTGCCGGCGCCTCGCTGGGCTATCGCCTGGCCGGCCGGCAGCGTGTGCTGTTGCTCGAGCGTGAATCGCAGCCTGGCTACCATTCCACCGGGCGTTCGGCGGCCATGTTCATGGAGGCTTACGGCACTCCGCAGATCCAGGCACTGACTCGCGCCAGCCGGGCCTTCTACGAAGCGCCACCGCAGGGCTTCTGCGAGCACCCGCTGCTGGAGCCGCGAGGCTGTCTGTATGTGGCCGGCCTGGAGCAGCGTGAACTGCTTGAGCAAACTTACGCGCAGAACCTGGCCAATGGCACAGAGGTCAGCCTGCTTGACCGGGACGCGGCCTTGGCACTGGTACCCAGCTTGCGTGGCGAAGCCCTGGCCGGCGCGGTGCTTGAGCCGGGTGCGATGGACCTTGATGTACATGCCTTGCACCAAGGCTTCTTGCGTGGTTATCGCACTGCTGGCGGTGAACTGCGCTGTAACGCCGAGCTGATCAAGGCCTGGTACCTGGACGGCGTGTGGCAGGTGGAGTTGGCGGATGGCAGCCGGCTGCAGGCCCGCCGCCTGGTCAATGCTGCAGGGGCCTGGGCGGACCGTGTGGCCGAGCAGTGCGGGGTGGCGCGTATCGGCTTGCAACCGTGCCGCCGTAGCGCCTTCACCTTCCCCGGCCCGGCAGAACAAAACTTTGCCCGCTGGCCAGCGGTGATCGGCGTCGATGAAAGCTTCTACTTCAAGCCCGATGCCGGCCAACTGTTGGGGTCGCCAGCCAATGCCGACCCGGTTGAGCCACAGGATGCCGCGCCCGAGGAGTTCGACGTGGCCTTGGGTATTTACAACATTGAAACCATGACCACTTTGGCGATCCGCCGCCCCAGCCACACCTGGGCCGGGCTGCGTTCGTTCGTTGCCGATGGCGACCTGGTGATCGGTTTCGATGCGCATGCCCCCGCGTTTTTCTGGCTGGCGGCCCAGGGAGGCTATGGCATCCAGTCGGCAGCGGGCGCCTCGCGCCTGGCCGCCGACCTGCTGCTGGGCCAGCCCTTGTGTCCCGACCTTGTCAGCCAGGGAGTGGCGCCCGAGCGCCTGTCCCCGGCCCGTTTCCAGCAACCCTGAAAGGAGCATCCCATGAGCAATGACATTCAGCGTTTCCCCAGTAGCCTGCCGTTCCCGTTTTCCCGCGCGGTAAAGGCCGGTGGCTTTCTGTTCCTCTCCGGGCAGGTGCCGATGAGCACCGACGGCGAAGTGGTGCGCGGTGATATCCAGACCCAGACCCGTGCTGCCTGCGAGCGCATCGCCGAAAGCCTGGCGGCCTGTGGTGCGCGTTTCGACCAGGTGGTGAAGGTCACGGTCTGGCTGTCGGACATGCGCCATTTCGCCGGCTTCAACGAGGTGTACAAGGCGTTCTTCGGCGCGGCGCTACCGGTGCGCTCCACCGTGGCTTCGGCGTTGGCCCTGGGCGTGGATGTGGAGATCGAAGTGCAGGCGTTCGTCGGCGACGCCTGACCGGGCAAAGAGCCCGTGTAGAGGCGACCGTGTGTCGTGATGGGCTGCAAGGCCGCCCCTGCGACAGGTATGCGACGGCAATGAAAAAACAACAATAAATCCAGAGGTTCACATGCAAGAGCAGCTGAAGATTGCCGGCGCATTTGTCGGCGTGATCGTGGGGGCGGGGTTCGCTTCAGGGCGGGAACTGTTGTTGTTCTTTGTCGATTTCGGCGTGTGGGGGTTGGCTGGCGCGTTGGTCAGCGCCGCCTTGTTCACCTTCCTCGGCATGGCGTTGGCGGGGCTGGGCAATCGCCAGCAGGCCACCTCGCACAAGGATGTGATCCTGGCCATCTGCGGCCGTCACCTGGGCATGTTCGTCGACTGGTTGATCACCTTTTTCATGTTCGCCGTCACCGTGGTCATGCTGGCCGGCGGTGGTGCATTGCTGGAGCAGCAGTTCGGCATCCCGGCCCTGACTGGCAGCGTGCTGGTGACGCTGGTGGTGGTCGGCATCGTGTGCCTGGACGTGCGCAGGATGATTCTTGCAATCGGCGCGATCACCCCCTTGCTGATCCTGGTGGCTTCGGCGATAGCGCTGTATGCCGTGATCACCCGCGAGCAGAGCTTTGCTGCGCTCGATCAGGTGGCCAGCCAGCAACAGGCCGGCACCCGTCATTGGTTGCTGGGTGCGTTCCTGTATGTGTCGTATAACATCGTGGCGGGCGCGCCGATCCTGGCCATCCTGGGCGGTTCGGCCAAGGGCGAGAAAGCGGCGGTGTGGGGAGGCCTGCTCGGCGGTGCGGCACTAGGCGGCCTGATGCTGGTGATGAGTGCCGGGCTGTTGTCGCGCCTGGACAGTGTGGCCGACCAGCCGATGCCGATGCTGTCGATTGCCAACGAAGTGTCACCACTGCTGGGGCTGGTGATGTGCCTGATCATCTTCGGCATGATCGTCAACACCGCGGTGGGCACGCTGTTTTCCTTCCTCTCGCGGCTGTTACCTGCGGGCACGACGACGTTCCGCTGGGGCTCGGTGGTGACCGGGGTGGTGGCGTTCGGCTGTAGCCTGGTGGGGTTCATCAGCCTGGTGGGCGAAGTGTACCCGTTGTTTGGCTACCTGGGCTTTGTGCTGATGGCGGCGGTGCTGCTGGCCTGGGTACGGCGGGGCAAGGCTGCGAAGGCGGTGGCTGCATAAGGGGCCGGTACAGGCGACAACAGGCATAGGCCGTTGCCGCCTGAACCCGGCGTTTAAATCCTGAAGCTGCCCACCAACTGCTTCAAACGCCCGGCCTGCTGGGCCAACTGGTCGCAATGGCGCAGGGTCTCGTTGAGGTTCTCCACCCCCTGCTGGTTCAGGGCGTTGATCTGGGTGATGTCCAGGTTGAGGCTCTCGACCACGGCGGTCTGTTCTTCGGTCGCTGTCGCCACCGACTGGTTCATGCCATCGATTTCGCCAATGCGCTGGGTCACGCTGGCCAGGCGTTCGCCGGCCTGGTTGGCCACCTGCACGGTCTGCTCGCTGGAGACCTGGCTGGTGTTCATGGTATGCACCGCTTCGCGCGAGCCTACCTGCAGGCTGGTGATCATGCGGTGGATTTCTTCCGCCGACTCCTGGGTACGGTGCGCCAGGTTACGCACCTCGTCGGCTACCACGGCAAAGCCACGGCCGGCTTCACCCGCACGGGCCGCTTCAATGGCCGCGTTCAGTGCCAGCAGGTTGGTCTGCTGAGAAATGCCCTTGATCACGTCGAGGATCTTGCCGATTTCGTCGGTGCTGGCGTTGAGCGTTTCGATCTGCGCGCACGACTCGCTGATCCGTTGCGACAGGGCAGTCATGGCGCTGATGGCTTCTTCAACCACTTCACGGCCACCGTGCGCCTGCTCGCTGGCACCGCTGGCATGTTGCGAAGCATCTGCGGCGTTGCGGGCGATTTCCTGGGTGGCGGCGCCCAGTTCGTTGATGGCCGCAGCGACGCTGTTGGTGCGCATGCTCTGTTCTTCAGAACCGCTGATCGACGCATTGGACGCGCTGACCACTTTCTCCGAAAGGTCATGTACCAGGCGGGTGGCCGAGGACACTTCGCTGATCGAGGCATGGATGCGCTCGACAAAGCGGTTGAACGAGGTAGCCAGTTCGCCGAACTCGTCCTTGTTCTGCACGGCCAGGCGGCGGGTAAGGTCACCTTCGCCTTCGGCGATGTCACGCATGGCGCGGCCCATGGTGGTCAGCGGGCTCATCAGCACCGGAATCAGCAGGCCGAGCAGGCCGGCAATCGCGGCCACGGCGATCAGCATGGCGATGATCGCCGAGGTGCGGAACTGGCTGAGCGCGGCATAGGCCTTGTCCCTGTCGATCGACAGCCCGATGTACCACTGCGCCGAAGGCAGGCCGGCCACCGGGGCGAACGAGATGATGCGGTCCTGGCCGTCGAGCGTGACATCCTGCATGCCGGCGGCGACCCGCAGGTTGCTGCCTGGGTAGATGTCCTTGAGGTTCTTCATTACCTGGTCTTTGTTGGGGCTGACGATCACCTGGCCATTGGCGTCGGCCAGGAAAGCGTGACCGATGCCGCCGAAGTCGACCGAGTTGATGATCTCGACGAGGGTATCGAGGGTCACGTCACCGCCGACAACACCGATCAGTTCGCCATTGCTCTTGCTCTTCACCGGCGTGGCGATGGTCACCATCAGGCCACCGACTGCACCTTGGTACGGGGCGGTCAGCACGGTCTGCCCGGCGCTGGCGGCGGCGCCATACCAAGGGCGCTGGCGCGGGTCGTAACCGGCGGGCATCTGGGTATCCGGGCGCTGGGTGAATCCGCCGTTGGCCTGGCCCAGGTAGGTGAACAGGAAATTACGCGTGTAGGACGGCTGCTCGATCAGCCCTGCCAGCGTGTCGCCGGCGCCTTGCTGGCCGATGTCCTGTGCCAGGTTTTCCAGCACCAGAATGCGCCCGCTCATCCAGTTCTGGACGCTGCTGGCGGTTAGTGCACCGGCCTGCTGCACCGAGGCTTCAATGTTCTGGCGAATGGTGTTGCGTTGCAGGTAGTCGTTGTAGAGCGTGAACAGGGCAAATGCCAAAACCACGACGCCGCAGGCGCTGAGCAGGATCTTGTGGCGAAATTTCAGGTTCATGTTTCGAGACCTTGAGCCAATGAGGGGAGGGCGCAGCGCGCTCATGACGCGATGCGGGGCCTGTCGACCGAGATATCGGCTCGAGGGGTAAAAGATTGAAGTGCTTAGAGAAAATTCTTACAGTCGTTTCGACGGACGGCAGTCACTGGTCAGCCAACTGTTCGATCAGCAGGCGTGCGGCCCGCTGCAGCGGCTGTTGTTTGCGCCACAGGATATGCACGGGCAGTTGCAACTCGTTGCGTGTATTGCGGAACTCGAGGCGTACCAGACGCCCGCTGGCCAGCAGCGGCGCGACCCGTGACAACGGCAGATCGCCCCAGCCCAGGCCCGCTTCCACCATCTGCAAAGCCAGGTCGAAGCTGTCGCTGGACCAGTGCGTGGCACCGATCAGCGGGCGAGGGTCAGTCAGCGGCAGGTCGCGGCTGCGCACCAGAATCTGACGCACCTGGGTCAGGTCTTCAAGGTAGTGGATACGCCCCTCACGCCAGGCCGGGTGGGCTGGCGACAGGGTGGCTACCAGCGACTCCATGCCAATGTGCTGGAAGCCGCGTCGGGCATCGACCTGCAAGCCGGCAAAGGCTACGCAGAGGTCGGCGCGGCCGCTGTCCAGCAAGTGCAGGGCTTCTTCCTGTGGGGCGCTGAGCAGGGCAATGTCCAGCAACGGGTGGCGCTCACCGAGGTTGGCGATGGCCGCCAGTAGCGGGCGGTGATCGATGTCGGGTACCACGGCCAGGGTCAGGCTGCTCTCCAGCCCTTGGGACAGTTCCAGGGCATGAACCTGCAGCAGCCCCAGTTGTTCGGCAATCAGCCTGGCGTGTGGCTTCAGGGCCAAGGCCTGTGCGGTTGGGCGAACTTCACGCGGGCCGCGTTCAAACAGGCTGTAGCCAAGTTCTGCCTCAAGGTTGCCAATGGCCATGCTCACAGCGGAAGGCACCCGCTTGAGGGCGCGTGCCGCAGAAGAAAACGAGCCGTGGTCGAGCACGGTCAGAAACAGCTGGATGTTGTCGCTGGAAAAGTTCATGGCAGCCTCCTGTCAGTTGATCTGACAGCTGCTGACTTTTGCTGTCAAGTGTGTTGAAGCATGATCGCGCCCGTCGCTTTTTGTCTTTGGAGGTAACCCCGGGTGCAGGGATTGAAACGCAAGCTGGTCTACGTGACTTTCTATGAGCTGATCGGGCTGTGCATGTCGACCCTTGGGCTGGCCTACCTGTCAGATACGCAGGCGTCGCATACCGGGCCGCTGGCGGTGATGATCACCACCATCGCCATGCTCTGGAACCTGGTCTATAACACCCTGTTCGAGTACTGGGAGAGCCGCCAGGCCAAGCGGGGGCGCAGCGTGGCGCGGCGGGTGGTGCATGCCATCGGCTTCCAGTTGACCCTGGTGGTGTACTTGATTCCGCTGATTGCCTGGTGGCTGGACATGACATTGCTGGAGGCGCTGCTGGTGGATATGGCGTTCATCATCCTGGTGCCGTGCTACACCTTTGCCTACAACTGGGCGTTTGATCGGGTGTTTGGTTTGCCACGCTCTGCCCTGGCTGCAGCTTGATATAGCCTTGCGCGGCGAACAAGCCAGCACAGGCCGCCACTAAGGTGGCAGGCGAATGATCAAAGGCGCCTGCTGCTGCTCAACCTGCTGTTCCATCGGCCGCGGCGCACTGGCCAGCAAGCTGTCCTCAACCTGCCCTGACAGGTAATAGACCCCCGCCATGGCCCCGCTCTGGCGGTTCTCCATCAGCTCCTGCCATTCCTGGTTCAACGCCACGTTGAGAATCACCCGCAGCTGTTCGACCATCTGCGGGTGTTCACGGTCATGGGTCATCATCCCGTAACCGGCCGTAGCAATCGAAATCATCGCCCCCGCCACCTTGCCCACTGCCGATGCCACGGCACTGGCGATACCGCGTGGCGCCAGGGTGGCGCCGAGCTTTTCGCTGGCCTGGGTGGCCACCGAGTTAAGCCCGACATCGGTTCTGCCAGGGCCTTTGCTGGCCTGCTGATGCAAGTGCTGGCGCATGGCTTGCCAGGCCGGTTGCTGGTCCAGTGACTTGGCCCGCAGCAGCTGATAGAGGCTGGCATTGCGCGCATCCGGTGGCCCCAGGGCGATGGCGGGGATACGGTTGAGGCGCTGGCTGAACTGCTCGGGCGGCGCGTTGTAACGGCTGATGATGGCCGGCAGTTGCTGGCCGAGCAGTTGCAGATACAGTTCACAGGCGCGGTCGCGGATACCCTCGGGGTTGATCTGCTCGGCTACCGGCTCGATCACCCGCGCGTGATACTGCTCCTGCAGGTACAGGGCCAGGCGTTTTTCTGCCGGTTCCCGACCCTCGCCGCTGTCGAGCTTGTACCAGGCCACCTTGAGGGTGAGCCATTGCTGGGTCCAGTAACCCGTGAACCAGGGGATGAAGTCGCGCTCGGTGCGTTGTTGCACCTGCTCCTTCCACACCCGCATGGAGCGACGGGCATAGTCATTGGCCGAGCCGGCGGCGCCGGCCGAGGCGTTGATCAGTTCCTGATCGATGCGTTGCCACGCCGCAGGGCTGAGTATTGTGGGCGGGGGCGGGGCAGGGGGACGCTTGCTCGCACAACCGCCGAGGGCCAGCAGAAGGCATAGCAACAGGAAGATTCGAGCACTCACGCGACCGCCTCCCTGGTAGAGGCTGGGCTGGTTCTCGCAGTATAGGGTGGGGCTATCGGGGCTGCTGTGCAGCCCATCGCCCGCTCGGCGCAGCTGCAAATGGTTGCGTGAACGCGGCCTGAGCAGGAGCGATCGCGTAGTCTGGTCGGATTATTCCAGGTCCAGCTTTTCTTCCAGGCGGTCAAGGTGCCTGTGCATCAACCCCAAGGCCGCTTCGGCATCACCTTGCTCCACGGCATCGATGATCGCCGCATGCTCTTCCCACGCGCAATGATCGCAGCACGGCGATTCGTAGCGAGCGATGATCAGCGAGGTCATCGGTACCAGCCCATTGAGAAATCGCGCCAGCGGCGCATTGGCCGCTACCTGCGCCAGTTTCAGGTGGAACTCGCCGCCCAGGCGGATCGCCGCGCAGCGTTCGCCACTCTCATGGTGCTGGCGCTCGCGCTCCACCAGTTGCCGTAGCTGGCGTACCTGCGCCGGCCGGGCGCGTTGCGCGGCCAGTGTGATCAGTGTGGTTTCGGCCAGGCGCCGGGCACTGAGCACCTGGCGTGCCTGGTCTGGGTCAGGCGCGGCCAGATGTGCGGTGTGGCTGGGGCGCTGCACCACCACCTGCTGGTCGGACAGGCGCCCGAGCACGCGGCGGATCACCGTGCGACTGACACCAAATGCATGGCCCAGCGCCTGCTCGGGCAACAGGCTGCCCGGGGGCAGGCGCTGTTCGAGAATGGCGTCGAACAGCCGCGGGTAAATCTGCTCGGCCGACAGACGGGTTTCGCCGGCCGCGAGCAGGGCAGGCAAGTGGGGGGCGGCGTTCATGGTCACTCTCCTGAGGTCATGGATGTGGATGTTCGTCCGGGATATTCAGCGCGATGCCCATGCGCAGCCCTTCGGCCACGATATGCTGACGCATCTGGGCACTGGCCTGGGCGCTGCTGCGTTCGCGAATGGCGCGTACCACCGCTTCGTTCTCCTTCAGCCGCGCGGCCAGGTGCTCTGGCGAGTTGCGCAGCATGTCGGCGCTTTGCTTCAGGGCATTGCCGGTCTGCTGCACCACGCTCTGGAAAATCGGGTTGGTGGTCAGGGCGAACAGCGCTTCATGGAAGGCAATGTAGGCTTTGACCCCGGCTTCGCTGTCATCGGCCTCCAGCGCTTCGCGCATGTCCATCAGGGTCAGGCGCAGCTGGCCGATGTCCTGGCTGTTGGCCGATTGCGCCACCAGGCCGACGATGAACGGTTCGAGTGTGTAGCGCAGTTCCAGTACGTCGGCCAGGCTGGCCGCAGCACTGACTTCCCCACCCGACGCCTGGGCATCGGCATCCAGCACCAACACGCCCTTGCCTGGCAACGAGCGCACCAGGCCCAGTGTTTCCAGCACGGTTACCGCTTCGCGCAGGCTGGGGCGGCTGATGCCCAGTTGTTCGGCCAGTTCGCGCTGGCCTGGCAGCATGTCGCCGGTGCGCCATTGGCCGCGGGCCAGGGCCTGGCGGAGTTTTTCCACCACTGAGTTGACGACGGTTGATGAGCTGATCACGTTTCGCTCCTGGAAGGGCCGGCGTCGATGCCGGCCACGTTCGCTCAGAATTCCTGTTGATGGGCGTTGGGTTGCTTGCGGGGTGTGTGGGCAAAGCCAGGCTTGCCGTCGAGCACGTTCTGCGCGCGCTCCAGGTCAATGTCCTTCTCCCAGCGGGCAATGGCCACGGTGGCCACGCAGTTGCCGATCAGGTTGGTCAACGCCCGGCCGATACCCATGAACCAGTCCACCGCCAGCACCAGTACCAGGCCTACCACAGGGATCGCCGGTACCGCAGTCAGGGTGGCGGCAAGAATCACCAGTGCCGAGCCTGGGATGCCGTGAGCCCCCTTGGAAGTCACCAGCGACACCAGCAGGATGGTCAGCAGGTCGGTCATTTCCAGTGGCGTGCCGGTGGCGTTGGCGATGAACACGATGGCCAGGGTCAGGTAGATGGAGAAACCATCGAGGTTGAACGAGTAGCCGGTAGGGATCACCAGGCCGACCGTCGAACTGCCAATACCCAGGTGCTCAAGCTTGCGCATGATCTGTGGCAGCACGGCGTCGGAAGAGGCGGTGCCCAGGACGATGGTCAGCTCTTCACGCAGGTACTTGATCAACGGCAGCAGTTTAAGGCCCGACAAGCGCATGACGGTGCCCAGCACGATCAGTACGAAGCCGGCACAGGTCAGGTAGAACAGCGCCACCAGCCCGCCCAGGTGCTGCAGAGACTCCAGGCCATACTTGCTGGTGGTGAAGGCGATGGCGCCGAACACGCCGATCGGCGCCAGGCGCACGATCATGCCCATGATGCGGAAGATCACATGGCTCAGTTCATTGATCAGTCGCGAGATGCCGGCGGCTGAGTCACCCACCAGGTTCAGCGCGCTGCCGAACAGCACCGAGAACAGCAGCACCTGAAGAATGTTGTTGTCGGCGAAGGCACCGATCACCGAGGTGGGGATCAGGTCCATGAAGAACGCCGTGGCGCCGTGGATGTGCTGGCCGCGCTCGGCCAAGCCGTTGGCATCGGCGGCGGACAGTTGATCCAGATGAATATTGGCACCGCTGCCAATGCCACTGCTGAAGGCGAACACCAGGCCGATCACCAGCGCCAGGGTCGTCAGTACTTCGAAGTAGATCACCGACTTCAGGCCGATGCGCCCGACCTTTTTCAGGTCGCCCGCACCCGAAATGCCGCTGACCACCACGCAGAACACGATCAGGCCGATGAGCATCTTGATCAGCTTGATGAAGCCGTCGCCGAGGGGTTTGAGTTGCAGGGAGAGGTCGGGGAAGCTCAGACCGCAGGCGATGCCAAGGGCAAGGCCGAGTACGACTTGCAGGAAAATCGAACGCGAGCACCATTTGAGCATGGGAGGAGTCTCTGATCGGTGTCCTTGCTTCGGTAGCCGCACGGGGCGAAAGAGCGCAGGACTTAATTATTGTGGTCTTACCGGTTTGTTCAGCGCGAGGCCATAAAAGCGCGAAAAATCCCTGATTGCAAGGATTTTTGGCCTTACCGGTCTGACCAGTTGTGGGGCAATCCGGCCTGCCATGCTCTAGTTCGGTGCGTGCCGTGAAAGTGGGCGCGTGAAATAGCTCAGGGCTTGGCCAGTGCCTGGTCGACTGCTGCAATCAGCTTGCCAAGATCTTTAGGCGGGGCGTTGTGGATGACGCCGAACAGGTAGGCGCGCTGCTCCTCTTCGTCGTCCGGTTCTGCGAAGAAGTCCTTGGGCTTGACGCCCAGCACCTGGGCAAACGCCATGATTGCATCAATGCTGGGGGTGTAGGTGCTGGTTTCGAAACGGCTGATGGTCTTGGGGTCGAAGCCGGTCCGTTCGGCCAGTTGTGCCTGGGTCAGCCCCGCCAGCTTGCGGTAGCGGCGCAGGGCGATACCCAAAGCTGATCTCGTCATCGCTTAATTCCCATTTAGAATCAAGAACTTAACGATATCTATCAATGTGGCGCAACGCCATGATCGATCACCTTTGTTTTATTTATGTGATGAATTTCGTAGAATTCATGGCCTGACCGGTTAGTCATCGTCCTCTTCCTTGTACCGTTCGGCCTCGTGCCTCAATGGCGGGAAGCGCTTTTGCCCATTGGAACTGATCGCCATGAATCGGTTCCGGCGGCCGTCGATGAACTGGGTACCGGCTTGTCATTGAATGGAGTCTCATCGTGCGCCTCAACTTGCCGGTAACCCCGGTCGAGCAACGTTTCCCCCCTCATCAGCGGCTGATTTCTGCTACCGATACCGCCAGCCTGATCACCTATTGCAACCCTGAGTTTGCCGCCATCAGTGGCTACAGCGAGGCCGAACTGATCGGCAGCCCGCACAACCTGGTGCGCCACCCGGACATGCCGCCAGCGGTGTACGAGTTGATGTGGCGCTACCTGAAAGCCGGCAAGAGCTGGATGGGTATCGTCAAGAACCGCTGCCGTAACGGCGACTACTACTGGGTCAATGCTTACGTCACGCCCATCCTCGAAGGTGGGCGGGTTGTGGGTTACGAGTCGGTGCGCGTATGCCCCACGCGGGAGCAAGTCGCCCGTGCCGAAGCGCTGTATGCGCGGCTGCGCAACGGTCAGGCGGCATTGTCGACGCCACGCCGGCTGAGCTTGCTGATGCAGGCCTTGGCCTTGCCACTGGCCGGCGGGCTGCTGGCGGTGGGCGCCAACCAACTATGGCCCGGCCTGGTGGGGCAGGGGCTGACCCTGGGTCTGTTCGTGGCCTGTGGCCTGTGGGCGCGCAACGCCCTCGGGCGGCAGCTACAGCAGATTGTGCGGGGCGCCGACGGTGCCTTCGCCGACCCGGTTGCAGCCTTGACCTACAGCGACCTGACGGGTGCTGCCGGGCAGTTGCAACTGATGCTGATCAGCGAAGAGGCACGTCTGAAAACCGCCTTGACGCGGCTAAGTGACCTGGCCGGGCAAATGGCCGTGGCTGCTCGCGATGCCGGGCAGTTGTCGCGCAGCACCGAGGCGGCATTGCTGGAGCAGCGCGCCGAAACCGACCTGAGCGCCACCGCAATGAACCAGATGACCGCCTCCATCGGCGAAGTGGCCAACCACGTGCAGTTGACCGCCGCCGAGGCACACACGGCTCACCTGCTGGCCGAACAAGGTAGCCAGGTAGCCGATGCCAGCGGTGCGGCCATTCGTAACTTGGCCAGCACTGTGACGCAGATCAACCAGGCGGTCAGTCACTTGGCTGGTCAGACCGGCGCCATCGCCGAGGCAGCCGGGATGATCCGTGGCATTGCCGAGCAGACCAACCTGCTGGCCCTCAACGCCGCCATCGAGGCAGCCCGTGCGGGCGAGCAGGGCCGCGGCTTTGCCGTGGTCGCCGACGAGGTGCGGGCACTGGCCGACAAGACCCGCCAGTCCACCCTGCACATCCAGGCCATCATCGATGCCCTGCGTAGTGGCGCCGAGGAAGCCGTGGCGATCGCCAGCCGCGGCATCGACGGTGCCGAGCAAGGCGTTGCCCAGGTCCAGGAGGCCCGGCAAGCGCTGCATGGTATTCGTGACGCGGTACAGCGCATCAGCAATATGAGCCAGCAGATGGCCGCCGCCTCGCAGCAACAGTCGACGGTGGCAGAAGACGTTTCGCGGCAGATCAACGGCGTGGCCGGTATTGCCCAGCACAGCGCCCACAGCGCCAACGCCGCCGCCTCGCGCGGCACCGAACTGGAACATGTATGCGCCGGATTGCGCGCCCTGGTGGAGCGCTTCAACCGCTAAGGCAGGATGCTTTATGGATGATAACTATCGCGCGGCCGTGGACGCGGCCGCGATCTTTTCGGAAACCGACCTGCGTGGGAACATCACCTACGTCAATCAGCAGTTCTGCAGCATCTCGGGCTACAGCCGCGAGGAACTGCTGGGGGCCAATCACCGCATCCTCAATTCCGGCCTGCATGAGCCGACGTTCTTTGTCGGCATGTGGCGGGCTTTGGTCGCCGGGCGGGTGTGGAAGGGTGAAATCTGCAACCGCTCCAAGGATGGATCGTTGTATTGGGTCGACAGCACCATGGTGCCACTGGTCGATCCGCTTACAGGCCAGGTGCGCAAGTATGTGTCGATCCGCTTTGACGTCACCGAGAAGCGTCAGCTACTGCATACCTTGCAGTGGCGGGTGGGCCACGATGTGCTCACCGGCCTGCCCAACCGCGCCTATCTGTCCGACTTGCTGAACCAGGCCCTGGCCTGTTCGCGTCGTGAAGGTATCTCGCTGGCGGTGTGCATGCTCGACCTGGATGGTTTCAAGGCGGTCAACGACGGCTACGGGCATGCTGTGGGTGACCTGCTGCTGGTGGAAGTGGCGCAGCGCTTGAAGAGCATCCTGCGCGGTGGTGATGCCGTGGCCCGGCTGTCGGGCGACGAGTTCGTGCTGATCCTGCGCGACGTCGACGATGAGTGTCAGTTGCATGCAGCCCTGCAGCGGGTATTGCGTGCCTTGGCGGCGCCCTATGTGGTGCGTGAGCATACGCTGTCGCTCAGCGCCAGTATCGGCGTGACCCTGTACCCGCAGGATGACGAAGATGCCGACACCCTGGTGCGCCACGCCGATCAGGCCATGTATGTGGCCAAGCAGCGCGGGCGCAACCGTTACCATCTGTTCGACGTGACGCAGGAGCAGGAGCTCAAGGCCACCCACCAGACCGTGGCACGCGTGCGCCGGGCGCTGCGCAACGGTGAGCTGTGTCTTTACTACCAGCCCAAGGTCAACCTGCGCAGTGGCAAGGTGCTGGGCTTCGAGGGTTTATTGCGCTGGCAGCGGCCAGGCCGTGGCGTGGTGCCGCCTGGCGATTTCCTGCCATGGGTAGAGCAGACCGACCTGATCGTCGAAATCGGCGAGTGGGTGATCGGGCAGGCGTTGAGCCAGTTGCAGGCCTGGCAGCTGCAAGGGCAGCCTTGGTCGTTGAGCGTGAATATTGCCGCGCGGCATTTGCAGCGCAGTGACTTTGCCGAGCGCCTGCAGCAACTGCTGGCAGCGTACCCGACGGTGGACCCGGCGCTGCTGGACCTGGAAATCGTCGAGTCAGTGGCCATCGACAACCTGCAGCACGTCAGCCGCTGCCTGGACGCCTGCCGTGCGCTGGGTGTGCGTTTCTCGCTGGACGATTTCGGCACCGGTTATTCGTCGTTGAGTTACCTGAAACGCTTGCCGACCCAGACGATCAAGATCGACCAGTCGTTCGTGCGGGACATCCTTCATGACCAGGACGACCTGGCGCTGACGGAGGCGGTGATCGGCCTGGCCCGGGCGTTTGGCCGCGAGGTGGTTGCCGAGGGGCTGGAGAGTGTCGAGCACGGGCGGGTACTGATGGGCCTGGGCTGCGAGCTGGCGCAGGGTTACTGCATTGCCCGGCCGATGCCATCCAGTGAAGTGCAAGCTTGGGCGCAGGCCTACCGGCAGCCAGTGGAGTGGCGTGACCCTTGAAGGCCATCAGCGGTCGGTGGTCTTGACCCGCATCATCAATCACGGGCAAAAAAACGGCACCTGCAAGAGGTGCCGTTTTTGCATCACGCGGTATTACTTGTGCAGTTCTTCTGCTGCATACAGCGTGTTCTCCAGCAGGCACGCCCGGGTCATCGGCCCGACGCCGCCCGGCACCGGTGTGATCCAGCCGGCGCGTGGCAAGGCAGTCTCGTAGACCACGTCGCCGACCAGCTTGCCGTCTTCCTGGCGGTTGATGCCCACGTCGATGACGATGGCGCCTTCCTTGACCCACTCACCCTTGACCAGGCCCGGCTTGCCGGCAGCCACGACCACCAGGTCGGCACGCCCGACATGGCCGGCCAGGTCCTTGGTGAAGCGGTGGCAGACGGTCACGGTGCAGCCGGCCAGCAGCAGCTCCATGGCCATCGGGCGGCCAACGATGTTGGACGCGCCGACGATCACCGCGTTCATGCCGTACAGGTCCTGGCCGGTGCTTTCCAGCAGGGTCATGATGCCTTTCGGTGTGCACGGGCGCAGCAGCGGAATACGCTGGGCCAGGCGGCCGATGTTGTACGGATGGAAACCGTCCACATCCTTGTCCGGGCGAATGCGCTCGAGCAGCAGCGAGGCGTCCAGGTGCGCCGGCAGCGGCAGTTGCAGCAGGATGCCGTCGACGGCCGGATCGTCATTGAGACGGTCGATCAGCTCGGTCAGGGCTTGTTGCGTGGTCTCGCTGGGCAGGTCGAACGCCTGCGAAATGAAGCCGACTTCTTCGCAGTCCTTGCGCTTGTGCGAGACATAGACTTGGGAGGCGGGGTCGGTGCCGACCAGGATCACTGCCAGGCCCGGCGTGCGCAGGCCTTGCTGGCGACGCTCCACGACACGTTGAGCGATCTGCTGGCGCAGGCTGGCGGCGATAGCCTTGCCATCGATTAGGTGTGCAGTCATAGACGCGTGATTAACCATCGAGAAGGAACAATAAAGAACGCGCATTCTCGCACGACATGGGCCAAGGGCAAAGGCGGGTGGTCGGGCAAATCCCCTAACCCCTTAAATAATTTAAATTTTTTCGAAAAAGGTGTTGACGACTTTCGGGGTCGACTATAAGATTCGCCGCACTTGTCGGGCACAGCCTAGCACTGGTTGGCTAAGTCGGGCAGAATGAGTGGTTTAACAGTTCCTTGTTAGCGTCTCGTTCGGTTAGGCTTCAAGCTTAAGCGCCCGTAGCTCAGCTGGATAGAGCATCCGCCTTCTAAGCGGATGGTCGCAGGTTCGAGTCCTGCCGGGTGCGCCATTAGGCAGCTTTGGCAAGCAAGTAGGCTGTAATGCAATATGGTGGGCGTAGCTCAGTTGGTAGAGCGCTGGATTGTGATTCCAGTTGTCGTGGGTTCGATTCCCATCGTCCACCCCATATTCTTCAAGGGCGCCTCGATAGCATCTGGCGCCTTTGTTTTAAGCGTTACGCGGACGTGGTGAAATTGGTAGACACACTGGATTTAGGTTCCAGCGGCGCAAGCTGTAAGAGTTCGAGTCTCTTCGTCCGCACCATGTTTCTGTAAGGTTGTACCGCAAGACCGCAATATGGTGGGCGTAGCTCAGTTGGTAGAGCGCTGGATTGTGATTCCAGTTGTCGTGGGTTCGATTCCCATCGTCCACCCCATATTCCTGAAAGGCGCCTTGATCGTGAGATCGGGCGCCTTTTTGTTTTGGGGTTGTGATGTGCATGCCGTCAGTGTTCTGGTGTCTTTGTTTGAGGTTGAGCGTCGCCCGCGTGGCTCCTGATGTTCCTCCTCGATATCGTGCCGGGTAAGCAAGGTGGTCGCGCTTGCTCTGTTGGCGGTCAAGCTTTTATGAGGTGTTCTACGGCCGATTGTGTCTGGGCGGCAAGGTGCCTGCCTTGGTTTTTGCGGTGATGCGTAGATCGAGCGCCGCCCGCGCGGCGCATCGCGAGCAAGCTCGCTCCTACATTTGTTTCAGGCCAGTATCGCCTGTGCCTGCGCGCGCGACCGCCTGCTTGCCCCCGCGATATCGAGGTGAGCGCCAAGGGGGCGTGCGCGTCTGCCCCAGGAATAAATGGCCCGAAACAAATGTAGGAGCGAGCTTGCTCGCGATGCGCCGCGCGGGCGGCGCTCGATCTCGAAGGCGCTGAAAGTGTCGTGGTCAGCCACCGCTCGGCCAAATCACCTCCCGCCCCTTGTAATCCTCTGGTGGCACCCCAATAAAAGCTGTTAGATTTCAGCCGGTTGAAACGCCGGCCCGTTTGGCCGGCAAAGGATGTCACCATGATTGCGAAAGAAGCCCGTCAGGCCCTGGCGCTGCAGCGCTTTGCCGAAGCCAGTCCGCAGCTGCTCGAGGAGATTCGTGAGCTGGATGCGCGCGAGCAGGCCCAGCAGATCGAGTGGGCGTTCGAGGATGCGGCCGCGGAGCAGGGCATTGAGCCCTGGGAGTTGGCGCTGCAATTGATTGCCGAGTCCCCGGAGCAGCTGCAGGCCATGCGCCTGGAAACGCACCGTGAAGTGGCCGAGGCGCTGGGGCTGGAATGGGAGGAGTACTGCCAGTTCAACGAAATCGATCCTGAATAAAGGAGGCGAATTTTTTGCTGGTAGTTGTTTGACAAGGTATTTCGGCTGCAGGCCGCCCCGGGCGCCGTGCAGCCTCTGTTGGAAGCAGGCCCGGCGCTGTGCCGTGCGGGCCTTGAAAGTTAATCGACCGGCGTTGTTTTCAGTCGTCCCGTGTGGGGTGACTTCTGCTGCGTGACTCACTAGAATGTTTGCCCTTGATTCTGGAGTCGGGCTAACGCCGGCTAACGTCTGTGCAACGAGGAATATCCATGCAAGTTTCTGTTGAAAACACTTCCGCTCTCGAGCGCCGCATGACCATCGCCGTTCCGGCCGAGCGCGTCGAGAACGAAGTCAACAAGCGTCTGCAGCAGACTGCCAAGCGCGCCAAGATCGCGGGCTTCCGTCCTGGTAAAGTGCCGATGACCGTGATCCGTCAGCGTTTCGAGGCGGACGCCCGTCAAGAGGCTTTCGGTGACCTGGTCCAGGCTTCTTTCTACGAAGCCATCGTCGAGCAGAAGCTGAACCCGGCTGGCTCCCCGGCTGTAGAGCCGAAGTCCTTCGAAAAGGGCAAGGATCTGGAGTTCGTCGCCGTCTTCGAAGTGTTCCCGGAGTTCACGGTTGCCGGCCTCGAGTCGATCAAGGTCGAGCGCCTGAGCGCCGAAGTGGCTGACAGCGACCTGGACAACATGCTGGAAGTGCTGCGCAAGCAGAACACTCGCTTCGAGGCCGTTGAGCGCGCTGCGCAGAACGACGACCAGGTCAACATCGATTTCGTCGGCAAGGTCGACGGTGAAGTGTTTGCCGGTGGTTCGGCCAAAGGCACCTTGCTGGTACTGGGCTCCGGCCGCATGATCCCGGGCTTCGAAGAAGGTCTGGTAGGCGCCAAGGCTGGCGAAGAGCGCGTTGTCAACGTGACCTTCCCAGAGGACTACCAGAACCTGGACCTGGCTGGCAAAGCCGCTGAGTTCACCATCACCGTCAACAGCGTTTCGGCACCTGTGCTGCCAGAGCTGAACGAAGAGTTCTTCGCCCAGTTCGGCATCAAGGAATCGACCCTGGAAGGCTTCCGCGCCGAGGTTCGCAAGAACATGGAGCGTGAGCTGCGTCAGGCGATCAAGACCAAGGTCAAGAACCAGGTCATGGACGGTCTGCTGGCCGCCAACCCGATCGAAGTGCCAAAAGCCCTGCTGGAAAACGAAGTCAACCGTCTGCGCGTGCAGGCTGTTCAGCAGTTCGGTGGCAACATCAAGCCTGAGCAGCTGCCAGTCGAGCTGTTCGAAGAGCAAGCCAAGCGCCGTGTCGTGCTGGGCCTGATCGTGGCCGAAGTGGTCAAGCAGTTCGAGCTGAAGCCGGACGACGCCAAGGTTCGCGAGATGATCGAAGAAATGGCTTCGGCTTATCAGGAGCCTGAGCAGGTCATCGCCTGGTACTACAAGAACGACCAGCAACTGAACGAAGTGCGTTCGGTTGTGCTGGAAGAACAAGTTGTAGATACTGTTCTGCAGAAAGCGACTGTGACCGACAAGTCGGTCTCGTACGAAGAAGCCGTTAAACCAGCCGAGGCTCCTGCCGCTGCTGAGTAACAGGCTTCTCTCGTAGGAAACCTCCACAAGCCAGCCTTCGAGCTGGCTTGTGCGTATTCAAGCCATGACTATTTGGGAGTGAGCGCAGGACATGTCCCGCAATTCTTATATTCAGCAGAGCTCTGACATCCAGGCCGCAGGCGGCCTGGTCCCGATGGTTATCGAGCAGTCCGCCCGTGGCGAACGTGCTTACGACATCTACTCGCGCCTGTTGAAGGAGCGTGTGATCTTCCTGGTTGGCCCGGTAGAGGACTACATGGCCAACCTCGTCGTTGCGCAACTGCTGTTCCTTGAGGCGGAAAACCCGGACAAGGATATCCATCTGTACATCAACTCGCCGGGCGGTTCTGTCACCGCCGGCATGTCGATCTACGACACCATGCAGTTCATCAAGCCGGACGTTTCGACCATTTGCATCGGCCAGGCCTGCAGCATGGGCGCCTTCCTGCTGGCGGCAGGTGCCAAGGGCAAGCGTCATTGCCTGCCGAACTCGCGCGTGATGATCCACCAGCCGCTTGGCGGCTTCCAGGGTCAGGCCACCGATATCGAGATCCACGCCCAGGAAATCCTCAATATCAAGGCCCGTCTGAACGAGCTGCTGGCCTATCACACCGGCCAGGACCTCGAGACCATCAAGCGTGACACCGAGCGTGACAACTTCATGAGCGCATCGCGCGCAGCCGAGTACGGCCTGATCGACTCGGTCTACGACAAGCGGCAACTGGCCTCCTGAACCGGGAGGTCAGAGCAGGTGGGCGTCGAAAGCGCCTACCTGCGGACTTGAAAAAGCCCGCAATTGCCTTCATCTTGTGTTGCAAGCCTACCGGATTGGATCGATCGAATGACTGACACCCGTAACGGCGAGGACAGCGGCAAATTGCTTTATTGCTCCTTCTGCGGCAAAAGCCAGCACGAAGTGCGCAAACTGATTGCCGGGCCCTCGGTATTTATCTGCGACGAGTGCGTCGACCTGTGCAACGACATCATCCGTGAGGAGGTGCAGGAAGCCCAGGCCGAGAGCAGCGCGCACAAATTGCCTTCGCCGAAAGAAATCAGCGGCATCCTGGACCAGTACGTCATTGGTCAGGAGCGCGCAAAGAAGGTGCTGGCCGTAGCGGTGTACAACCACTACAAGCGCCTGAACCAGCGTGACAAGAAGGGTGACGAAGTCGAACTGGGCAAGAGCAACATCCTGCTCATCGGGCCGACTGGCTCGGGCAAGACCCTGCTCGCCGAAACCTTGGCACGCCTGTTGAACGTACCGTTCACCATTGCTGACGCCACCACCCTGACCGAAGCCGGTTATGTGGGTGAGGACGTCGAGAACATCATCCAGAAGCTGTTGCAGAAGTGCGACTACGACGTGGAAAAGGCCCAGATGGGCATTGTCTACATCGACGAAATCGACAAGATCTCGCGCAAGTCGGACAACCCGTCCATCACCCGTGATGTTTCCGGTGAGGGCGTGCAGCAGGCACTGCTGAAACTGATCGAGGGCACCGTGGCCTCGGTTCCGCCGCAGGGTGGCCGTAAGCACCCGCAACAGGAGTTCCTGCAGGTTGATACCCGCAACATCCTGTTCATCTGCGGTGGTGCGTTTTCGGGCCTGGAAAAGGTCATCCAGAACCGTTCCACCAAGGGTGGCATCGGTTTTGGTGCCGAAGTGCGCAGCAAGGAAGAGGGCAAGAAGGTTGGTGAATCCCTGCGTGAGGTCGAGCCGGACGATCTGGTCAAGTTTGGCCTGATTCCGGAATTCGTCGGCCGTCTGCCGGTACTGGCTACCCTTGACGAGCTGGATGAGGCTGCGTTGATGCAGATCCTCACCGAGCCGAAGAATGCCCTGACCAAGCAGTATGCCAAGCTGTTCGAGATGGAAAGCGTCGACCTCGAGTTCCGCAGCGATGCGCTCAAGGCCGTTGCACGCAAGGCCTTGGAGCGCAAGACTGGCGCTCGTGGCCTGCGTTCGATCCTCGAAGGCGTCCTGCTCGATACCATGTACGAGATTCCTTCGAAAAAGGATGTCAGCAAGGTGGTTATCGACGAGAGCGTCATTGAGGGCACCTCGCAGCCGCTGATGATTTACGAAAACAGCGAACCGCAAGCCAAGGCCGCACCAGACGCCTGATTCGGGCAATGGCCGGTTCTCGGTTGCAAGCAAGAAGGGGGCCTACGGGCCCCTTTCTGCTTTTCCTGAGCAAGCGCTTGTAATTTCCCAAGCGTGCCCCCACATTAGGTCCAAGCATCATTTCCACCGGTTTCCGGCCATAAGGCCGCTGTAGAGGCGAAATCATGAAGACCACCCTCGACTTGCCTCTTTTGCCATTGCGCGATGTCGTTGTTTACCCGCACATGGTTATCCCGCTGTTCGTGGGGCGTGAAAAGTCCATCGAAGCCCTCGAGGCGGCGATGACGGGCGAAAAGCAGATCCTTCTGCTTGCCCAGAAGAATCCAGCCGACGACGACCCGGGTGAGGACGCCCTGTACCGCGTCGGTACTGTTGCCACCGTGCTGCAACTGCTGAAGCTGCCTGATGGTACCGTCAAGGTGCTGGTCGAAGGCGAGCAGCGTGGTGCGGTCGAGCGCTTCTCCGAAGTTGAAGGGCACATCCGTGCCGAAGTTTCCCTGATCGACGAAACCGACACTGCCGAGCGCGAGTCGGAAGTCTTCGTGCGCACGCTGCTGTCGCAGTTCGAACAGTATGTTCAGCTGGGCAAGAAAGTGCCTGCCGAAGTGCTGTCTTCGCTGAACAGCATCGAAGAGCCAGGGCGCCTGGTCGACACCATGGCCGCGCACATGGCCCTGAAGATCGAGCAGAAGCAGGAAATTCTTGAAATCGTCGACTTGACTACCCGTGTCGAGCACGTGCTTGCACTGCTGGATGCCGAAATCGACCTGCTGCAGGTCGAAAAGCGCATTCGCGGCCGGGTCAAGAAGCAGATGGAGCGCAGCCAGCGCGAGTACTACCTGAATGAGCAGATGAAGGCCATTCAGAAAGAGCTTGGCGATGGTGACGAAGGCCACAATGAAGTCGAAGAGCTGAAAAAGCGCATCGAAGCCGCTGGTCTGCCTAAGGATGCCCTGGCCAAGGCCCAGGCGGAGCTGAACAAGCTCAAGCAAATGTCTCCGATGTCGGCCGAAGCTACCGTGGTGCGCTCGTACCTCGACTGGCTGGTGCAGGTGCCGTGGAAGGCACAGAGCAAGGTGCGTCTGGACCTGACCAAGGCCGAGGAAATCCTCGATGCTGACCATTATGGCCTGGAAGAGGTCAAGGAACGCATCCTCGAGTACCTTGCCGTGCAGAAGCGCGTCAAGAAAATCCGCGGGCCGGTGCTGTGCCTGGTCGGCCCACCTGGCGTCGGCAAGACCTCGCTGGCCGAGTCGATCGCTGCCGCCACCAACCGCAAGTTCGTGCGCATGGCCCTGGGTGGCGTGCGTGACGAGGCCGAGATCCGTGGCCACCGCCGTACCTACATTGGCTCCATGCCGGGTCGCCTGATCCAGAAGATGACCAAGGTGGGTGTGCGCAACCCGTTGTTCCTGCTCGACGAAATCGACAAGATGGGCAGCGACATGCGCGGCGACCCAGCCTCGGCACTGCTGGAAGTGCTCGACCCTGAGCAGAACCACAACTTCAACGACCACTACCTGGAGGTCGACTATGACCTCTCGGACGTGATGTTCCTTTGCACCTCGAACTCGATGAACATCCCGCCGGCGCTGCTGGACCGGATGGAAATCATCCGTCTGCCTGGCTACACCGAGGACGAGAAGATCAACATCGCCATCAAGTACCTGGTGCCCAAGCAGGTCAAGGCCAACGGCTTGAAGAAGGAAGAGCTGGAGGTCGATGTCTCGGCGATTCGCGACATCATCCGCTACTACACCCGTGAAGCCGGTGTACGGGGCCTGGAGCGGCAAATTGCCAAGGTCTGCCGTAAGGTGGTCAAGGAACATACCGGGCAGAAGCAGGTCAAGGTCAAGGTGGCCAGCGAGCAGCTGGAGCACCTGCTGGGCGTGCGCAAGTTCCGCTATGGTCTGGCCGAGCAGCAGGACCAGATCGGTCAGGTTACCGGCCTGGCCTGGACCCAGGTGGGCGGCGAGTTGCTGACCATCGAGGCCGTGGTCATCCCCGGCAAGGGCCAGTTGATCAAGACCGGCTCGCTGGGCGATGTCATGGTCGAGTCGATTACCGCCGCGCAGACCGTGGTACGCAGCCGCGCCCGCAGCCTGGGGATTGCCGCCGACTTCCACGAGAAGCACGACGTGCACATTCACATGCCTGAGGGCGCCACGCCGAAGGATGGCCCAAGTGCCGGTATCGGCATGTGCACCGCACTGGTGTCGGCGCTGACGCAGATTCCGGTACGTGCCGACGTGGCCATGACCGGCGAAATCACCTTGCGTGGCCAGGTATTGGCCATTGGCGGGCTGAAGGAAAAACTGCTGGCGGCACACCGTGGCGGGATCAAGACGGTGATCATTCCCGAGGAGAATGTTCGCGATCTCAAGGAGATTCCTGAAAATATCAAACAGGATCTTCAGATCAAACCGGTCAAATGGATTGACGAAGTCCTGCAAATTGCGCTGCAATACGCCCCGGAGCCCTTGCCAGATGTGGCTCCGGAGATTGTCGCGAAAGATGAAAAGCGCGACGGCGATGCCAAGGAAAGAATTAGCACGCATTAGTAGTTTTCAGCTGGGGGGCTTTCCTTGACAGTTTTTTCGAGGCCTTGCTATAAAGCGGCACGCTATTGTCGTCAGGCCGCCCAGCACACGTTTCATAAGCTTTTCATTACATACTTAGAAACAAACTCAATAGAGAAATAAGGGGACTTAGAGTGAACAAGTCGGAACTGATTGACGCTATCGCCGCATCTGCTGACATCCCGAAAGCTGTAGCCGGCCGTGCGCTGGACGCAGTCATCGAATCCGTCACCGGCGCCCTGAAGCAAGGTGACGATGTGGTACTGGTTGGCTTCGGTACCTTCTCGGTCAAGGAGCGCGCCGAGCGTACCGGCCGCAACCCGCAAACCGGCAAGGCAATCAAGATCGAAGCCGCCAAGGTTCCAGGTTTCAAGGCAGGCAAAGGCCTGAAAGACGCCGTCAACTAAGTCGTCTTTCAGCCGGGCCCGGCCTTGCCTGGTCCGAGCACGGTGATGGCGGGGCGCAAACGTTCCCGCCTGACACGTTTGCTAAGAAAAGGCGCATCCTCGGATGCGCCTTTCTTTTATCAGGATTCTACCCACGCTCCGCGGTTGTCGACGCAGTGGTACAGCCGTTTCTGGGGGACGCATGCTGCAAAATATCAGGGACAATTCACAAGGTTGGATTGCCAAGACCATCATCGGCCTTATCGTCGTGTTGATGGCATTGACCGGTTTCGAAGCCATTTTCCAGGCCGCCACTCATAGCCAGGACGCCGCCAAGGTGAACGGCCAGACCATCAGCCAGAACGAACTGAGCCAGGCGGCCGACATGCAGCGCCGTCAACTGATGCAACAGTTGGGCAAGGATTTCGACCCGGCGCTGCTGGATGACAAGTTGCTGCGTGAAGAAGCACTCAAGGGGCTGATCAGCCGCAAGCTGCTGCTGCAAGGTGCTGAGGATGCCAAGTTTGCATTCTCCGACGCTGCGCTGGATCAGGTGATCTTGCAGACCCCTGAGTTCCAGGTGGACGGCAAGTTCAGCGCTGACCGTTTCGACCAGGTGATTCGCCAGATGGGCTACGGCCGCATGCAGTTCCGCGAGATGCTCGGCGAGGAAATGCTGATCGGCCAACTGCGCACCGGCCTGGCCGGTAGCAGCTTCGTCACCGATCAGCAGGTCGACGCCTTTGCTCGCCTGGAAAAGCAGACCCGCGACTTCGCCTCCCTGACCTTCAAGGCCGACCCGGCCGCAGTCAAGGTCAGCGATGAAGAGGTCAAGGCGCACTACGACCAGCACGCCAAGGAGTTCATGTCGCCTGACCAGGTCGTGATCGACTACATCGAACTGAAAAAGTCGGCCTTCTTCGACCAGGTCAAAGTGACCGACGAAGAGCTCAAGGCCCAGTACGAGAAGGAAATCGCCAACCTCGCCGAGCAGCGCCATGCCGCGCACATCCTCATCGAGGTCAACGACAAGGTCACCGACGCCCAGGCCAAGGCCCGCGCCGAAGAGATCGAGCAGCGTCTGGCCAAGGGTGAGGACTTTGCCGCACTGGCCAAGGAGTTCTCTCAGGACCCAGGCTCCGCCAACAGCGGTGGTGATCTCGGCTTCGCCGGCCCGGGTGTATACGACCCAGCCTTCGAAGAGGCGCTGTACAAGCTGCAGGATGGCCAGGTATCTGCACCGGTGCGCACCGAGTTTGGCTACCATTTGATCAAGCTGCTGGGCGTGCAGGCGCCAGAAGTACCGAGCTTCGCCAGCCTGAAGGACAAACTGACCCGCGATCTGAAGATGCCACTGGTCGAGCAGCGTTATGTCGACGCCAGCAAGCAACTGCAGGATGCTGCCTACGAGGCTTCCGATCTGGCCCAGCCGGCCCAGGACCTGAACCTCAAGGTACACACCTCCGCTGCCTTCGGCCGCGAGGGCGGTGAAGGCATTACCGCCAACCGTGCGGTGGTGCAGGCTGCGTTCTCTGAAGAAGTGCTGGATGAGGGGGCCAATAGCACCGCCATCGAGCTTGACCCTGAGACCACCGTAGTGCTGCGCGTCAAGGAGCACCGCAAGCCAGAGCAACTGCCGCTGGAAGCTGTGGCCAAGAACATCAGGGAGCACCTGGCCAAAGAGAAGGCGACTGCCGAGCTCAAGGCCAAGGCAGACAAGCTGATTGCCGGCCTGCGCGACGGTTCCATCGCAGCAGGCAGCGTGCACGAAGGCCAGGGCTGGAAAGCCTATGAAGCAGTCACCCGTGGTGAGGACGGTATTGATCCGGCCGAACTGCAGGCACTGTTCCGTCTGGGCAAGCCGCAAGCCAAGGACAAGCCTGTTTACGGCAGTGTAGTGCTGCGTGACGGTAGCCTGGTGGTGTTGCAGCTCAAGGGTGTGAACGAAGGCGCTACCGCCACCGACGAAGAGAAGCAGCAGATTCGCCGCTACCTCGCGTCACGTGCTGGCCAGCAGGACTTTGCCGCTTACCGCAAGCAGCTGGAAGCCAATGCAGACATCACCCGTTACTAAGGTGTTCGTTGCATGAAGAAACAGGCCGCCTCGCGCGGCCTGTTTCGTTTTCGCCAGCCGCGAGGACGGCCATTGTCGAAGACCGCACTGCCTCAGGGGCGGCGCCGACCAGATTCTACCGCTTCACCCCTTCATAACTGTCCAGCGTATCGCGTGCAATCTCTCGCCCCAGGGCGATGAGCTCCGGCGCCTTGTAGAACTCAAAGAACCGGCACACCCGCTTGGGCACGTTGATCAGCACATCCGGCGGATAGCCGGCAATCTTGTACTGTGCCAACGAAGTCTGCATGACCTCGAAGCTCTGGTTGATCAAGTCCAGCAGCGAGGCCGGCCCCACGTTGTCGATGATGAAAGAACCGGTGGCCGACTTCGGCGCGCCCTCGCGCTCCGGGGCCGCCGCTGATTGCTGGCTTTCCGGGTCGGCGCTGTCGGCCAGCCACGGGCTTGGTGGCGCCAACCCTTCGGCGACGATTTCCTTTTCGATGCGGATCAGCTCTTCCGCCGGTTTGCGCCGGAACGGCAGGCGTGAGCCCAGCGAGCTCAGCAAGGCGTCAAAACGCATCTTGAACGCTGCCGGGCGCTCAATCACTGGCAACTGGTACTGCTTCTGGTTGGTGGCGTTGAGGTTCACCGCGATGATCAGGTCGCAATGGCTGGACACCACAGGCACGATTGGCAGTGGGTTGAGGATGCCGCCGTCTACAAGCATGCGGTTGCCTTGCATCACCGGCGTGAACAGGCTGGGAATGGCCGCCGAGGCGCGCATGGCCTGGTGCAGGCAACCCTCCTGGAACCAGATTTCCTGTTGGTTGGTAAGGTCGGTCGCCACTGCGGTGTAGGGTATGCGCAGTTGCTCGATGTTTATCTCGCCGACGATCTTGCGGATCTGCCCGAACACCTTGTCGCCGCGAATTGCACCGAGGCGAAAGCTGACGTCGACCAGGCGCAGCACATCCAGGTAGTCGAGGCTCTCGATCCAGTTGCGATAGTCGTTCAGCTTTCCGGCGGCATAGATACCGCCAATCACCGCGCCCATGGAACACCCCGCGACGCAGGCTATATCGTAGCCGCGGCGCTCGATTTCTTCGATCACGCCGATGTGTGCATATCCTCGGGCTCCGCCCGACCCCAGTACCAGTGCCACACGTTTACTCATGAACATTCCCCGGCCAGTGCCATCATGGTCCTACAATGCACCCATCGCTGCCTGTGCTTCAATGTAGATCGTGCTGAGCTACTGTAATAAAACTGGCCAGGCAACGCCGGCTGGGCATGGCACTTTCCAGCTGTCGGAGCGTCGAATAGCCACCGTTTATCCATAGAGGTATTACTGATGAAAGCCTGGATCTGCCTTCCACTGATTGCCTTGGCCCTTGCTGGCTGCGCGGGCAAGACGGCCTACCGTGACAGCTGCGCGACCCAGCTGGATGCCGCCTGGAAGGAGCTGGACCTGGCCAAGGCCGAAGGCTTCGCCGGTGCCGTCAGTTACTCCAAGGCCTTGTCGTTGCTGACCGGGGCCAAGACCCAGCAGCAGTTCGAAGGCTATGAAAGCTGTACCCGCAAAGCCGAAAAGGCCCGTTTCTACATTCGTGAATCTCGCGCTGGGCGCTGACCAGGGAGCATCGTATGTCTGCCATGCTCGATCATGTAGTAGCCCAGATACTGACCTTGCAGGTGCGCTTGCTGGCCTGTCGTGAACGCCTGGCTGCCAATACCGACAGCGAGGCCTTGCACGACTTGCGTATCACCTTGCGGCGCCTGCGCAGTCTGTTGAGGCCGTTGCGTGGGCTGCCCGGCGTGGAGCAGCTTGAGGATGCTGCAAGTTCGCTGGGTACCCTTACCACGCCCTTGCGTGATCGTGAGGTACTGGCGGCCGAGCTGATCGGGCGCGGTCATGCGGCAGCCGGGCAGCGGCGTCTGCAGGGGCGTGACAGAACCTTTGCAAGTGTCGCTGCCAGCCCGCAGCTGGCCAGGGTACTGGCGATTGTTGACGCCTTTCCATTGTTCCTGCGTGCGGCGGGCCGGGAGGGGCTGGTCAAATCGCTGGACAAACGCATCGACAAGCGCCTGGTCAAACAATGGCGCACGTTGCACGAAGCGTTGCAGGACCCGGCTCACGATCGCCACCGGCTGCGTTTGCTGATAAAGCGTGCGCGCTATGGCGATGAGGCCTATCCGCAACTCGATCACGCAGGAAAGAAACTGCAACGTGTGCTGAAAAAGGCCCAGGGCGACCTGGGTGATTGGCACGACCGCCTGCAATGGCTGTTGCAAGCGCGCGACCATGCCGACCTGCTGCCCTGCAAGGCCGATTGGGAGCAGGAGCTGCATGAGGCGGAGCGCCAGTCAGATGTGACGCTGGATACCCTGCAAGAGGCGCTGGCGCGGCGTTATCACGGAAAATGACCGATTTGCGGGCTGATTGTCCGGGGTTTGCTGGCTAGGATGAGTGGACCTTTTCCTTTGCAGGCAGGAGCCGGCCAATGAATTTCAACCAACTGCTCGACGCCGTGCGGGCCAACCCGGATTCCGTCAGCATTCCGCCCAGCTGGGCTCAGGGGCGCGCAGCCTTTGGCGGCCTGATGGCGGCCATGGTGTACGAAGCCATGCGCCTTAGGCTCTGCGACAGCCGCCCGGTACGCTCATTGGCCATCAGCTTCGTGGCACCAGCGGCTGCGGATGTGCCCATCCGCTTCGAGGTGGAGGTCTTGCGCGAAGGCAAGGCGGTTAGCACGTTGCTGGGCCGCGCTGTTCAGGATGGCCAAGTGGTGACCTTGGTGCAGGGCAATTTCGGTGCGGGCCGGCCTTCGGTGGTGGAAGTGCCGGCGTTACCTGCCGTTGAAATGCCTGCGCTCGACGCGGCGGCCCCGGAGTTGCCCTATATCAAAGGCGTTACCCCTGAGTTCATGCGGCATGTTGCCCTGCGCTGGGCGGTAGGTGGGCTTCCGTTCAGTGGCAATAAGTCGCGCAAGATGGGCGGCTGGGTGCGTTTGCGGGATGTGGCTGACGAGCCGGTGAACGAGGCGCACTTGCTGGCGTTGGTCGATGCCTGGCCACCCAGCCTTATGCCGTTTCTCAAGCAGCCCGCTGCGGGCAGTACGCTGACCTGGACCATTGAGTTCATCCAGCCTACGGCGAAGCTGTCGACCCTGGATTGGTGCCGATACTGCGTGGAGACCGAGCATGCGCGGGATGGCTATGGGCATGCTGCTGCGGCATTGTGGACAGCGCAGGGCGAGTTGTTGGCCTTGAGCCGGCAGACCGTCACCGTTTTCGCCTGATCCTTACCAGGCTGCTCACAGGAGCGCTCCGGCAACTGACTCAGTGTCGGTGCTTGTGCCGCTCCCGCCAGGCCCTCCACCAGGCCCCGCTCACCACAAAGCGCGGAAAGGTGATGAACTGCTCGGTCAGTAAGCGCTGCACGGCATCCTGGCGGTTGGCGAACGGTTCGGGCTGCTTGGCTTCAAGGCGGTGGCCTTGGCGCTGCAGGCCCAGTGCGGCGATCAGGGCAATCACGCCCACCGCGATCTGGCCGAGGTCGAAACCGAAGAGTCCGGACAGCACCAGTAGTGCCCCCAAAATGAACAAAGGAACGGCAATCAGGTGCAGCACCAGGTTGGCCGGGTGGCGGTGATTATGGTGGTAGCCGCGCCATTGCCAGGCGGGAAGATTGGGCAGGCGTTTGCTCATGGGGATTTCCTCTCGGTCATGCCCAAAGCTTAGTGCGGCCCCCAGGCGGGGGCCAATCGAACCTGGCTATGGTGACTATAGCTTGAGCTGGCCAATGGCCTTGTTCAGTTCGCCGGCCAGGGTCGCCAGTTCGCTGCTGGTGGTCGCCGAGCCGACCGTCTGCTGCACGGTCCGCTCGGTGACATCGCGGATGCTGACCACCGCGCGGTTCATTTCCTCGGCTACCTGGCTTTGCTGCTCGGCCGCTACAGCGATCTGGGTATTGCTCTCGCGCATCTGTGCCACGGCACCGGTAATTTCAGCCAGCGCCTCGCCGGCCTCCTGAGCCTGACGCACGCAGTCGTCGGCCTTGTACGAGCTTTCCTGCATGAACTCCACCGCATCACGGGTGCCCGACTGCAGGGCCGAAACCATGGTGGTGATCTCATCCGTGGAGGTTTGCACGCGTTTGGCCAGGTTGCGCACTTCATCGGCCACCACGGCAAAGCCGCGGCCCAGGTCGCCGGCGCGCGCGGCTTCGATGGCAGCGTTGAGTGCCAGCAAGTTGGTCTGTTCGGCAATACTGTGGATCACACTGACGACACCGTTGATCTTCTGGCTGTCCTCGGCCAACTGGCGAATCATTTCGGCAGTTTGCTGCACGCCACTGGAAAGCCCGGAAATCGAATCCTGCACTCGGCTGACCACCGCTTGGCCGCTGCCTGCCAAGGTGTCCGCGGTTTGTGACAAATCGCGGGTGGCACCGGCGTGTTGGGCAATGTGGTGCACGGTCGCCGACATTTCGTTGATGGCAGTGGCGGCCTGGTCGGTTTCACTCTGCTGGCCGAGCATGCCATGGCGCACGTCACTCATGCTGGCGGCCAGGCGTGCAGCGCCCGAGTCCAGCTGTGCTGCGCTTTGGGCGACGGTGCTGACCACGCGGTGGTAGGTGGACTGCATGGCGTTGAAGGCCCCGGCCATCTGGCCGACCTCGTCGCCACTGGCCAGCGGTACGCGGGCCGACAAGTCACCGGTTTTTTCCACGTGCAGCATCACGTCCTTGAGGGTGTTGAGCTGGCTGAGCAGGAAGCGGATCAGCAGTTGGGAGGCACCGAGCATGGCCAGCATCAGGATCAGTACACACACCGCGTAGTTGCTGAAGCGATCGAAGAATACCTGGCGCAGACTGGGGGACTGAGCCAGCACAGCCAACTGCTGGTCGCCGTTGCGCAGCACCTGAGCGCCACGCAGCGGGTTTTCACCGAGGATCCAGGCGCTTGGCAGTTCTACCCAGCCATTGGCATTGCGCAGGGCATCGAGCGCTTCTCCGGCGAAGGTTGGTGTTTGCCCCGTTTGCCAACTGATGACATTGGCCGGGCGTGGCAGTGCTTGCCCGGCTGGCCAGGCGGCCAGCAACTGGGCTTGCGCGGCCGCTTGGGCCTGAGCCGCCTCGGCACGTGCGCGTTGCTCCAGGTGCACGGCATACAGCACCAGCAGCAAGGTGGTGACAAAGGCCACTGCGTTGACGGCCCAGAACTTGTACTTCAGGGAAACATTGCTAAGCCAGGCACCCATGGGCAGGTCTTCTCTGAGTTGAGCGGAAACAATATTGGCAAGGTGCCATCATTGTGCCCGCATCCTCCACGGGATTTGTTGATGCATATCAACGGCGTTCACCCACCCCGCAGAAACCCGCAAGAATCAGGGGAGCTGGAAAAAATCGCGCGCCGTTGCCGTGGTATGCGCTGCCGTATGCTCGGCTGACTCACCGCGATGTGAGGCCACCTCGCGCAGTACTTCCGGCAAGAACGCCGGCTCGTTGCGCCCGCTTTTGGGCTTGGGCCGCAAGCTGCGCGGCAGCAGGTAGGGCGCGTCGCTTTCCAGCATCAGCCGGCCTTGAGGAATGTTGCCTACCAGCGGGTGCAGGTGAGTGCCGCGGCGTTCGTCGCAGATCCAGCCGGTAATGCCGATATGCAGGTCCAGGTCCAGGTAGGCGAACAGCGCCTCGCGCTCACCGGTAAAGCAGTGCACCACTGCGCCCGACAGGTGGTCGCGGTACTCCCTGAGAATCGCCAACAAGCGCTCGCTGGCATCGCGCTCGTGCAGGAACACCGGCAGGCGCAGCTCCGCAGCTAGTGTCAGCTGGGCTTCCAGGGCTTTTTCCTGGAGCGGGCGAGGGGAAAAGTCGCGGTTGAAATCCAGGCCGCATTCGCCCACAGCGCGTACGCGCGGTTCACTCAACAACAGTCGCAGCTGGCGCTCGCTGTCGGCATCCCAGGCCTTGGCATCGTGTGGGTGTACGCCGGCCGTGGCGAACAGGTGCGCGCCGCTGGCATCCAGTTGTTGGCACAGCTCCAGCGCTTGTTCGCTGACCGCCAGGCTGGTGCCTGTCAGTAGCATTTGCGTAACGCCGGCCTCCAGTGCGCGCTCGACAACGGCTGCCTGTTGGTCGTGAAAGCTGCTGTTGGTCAGGTTGACGCCGATATCGATCAGTTGCATGGTGCTATCTCGTGCCGCGGGGCGGCCAGCATAGCAAAAACCGGGTTTTTCTGAAAAAGCCAAGAACTTCATGCTGTTGCCGTGGTCTTTTACCGTCGTTTATCACTTGGCGGTGCAACCCATGGATGCCGCTCACCGACCACGGACACGTTTTCGCATGCTGCGATGCTGGCTCATTTTCCTGCTGATGCTCGGGGTGACCTTTACCGGCATCGCCCAGGCGCGTTCGCCGGGCCCACAGCAGCACATACCGCCGGCCAAGGTACGTGACCTGCCGCAGATTCGCACCAGCAAAGTACTGCGAGTGCTGGTCAACCAGAGCCGCAACAGCTCCGGTGAGGTCAAGGGCGAGCCAGTCGGCATAGAGTATTATCGCCTGCGTGCCCTGGAGCATTTCCTCAATGCTCGTACCGCCGACGACCAGCAGATCCAGCTAACGCTCATCCCGCGAGCCAAGGAGCAGTTGCTGGGCGCTCTGGCCCGCGGCGAGGGTGATCTGGCTGCCCCGGGCGAGCTGCTTGACCCCACGACGGTGGGCGCTGTCAGCAGCAGTGCGCCGATACTCGACCAGGTGCCGCTGACGCTGGTCGGGCGCAAAGGCGAGCGAAGTTTCAGCAAGGTCGAACAGCTGTCAGGGCGTACCGTCGCCTTGACCAGCGCCAGTGCCGCCGGGCCGCTGATCCAGCAGGTCAACCAGCAACTGGCACTGCGCAAGCGGCCGCCGATCAAAGTGGAGTGGGTCGATTCGACGCTGGCAGTGGAGGATGTGCTGGAGATGGTACAGGCTGGCATCTACCACCTGACCGTGGTCGAGCAGCCCATTGCCCGGCGTTGGGCCCGGGTTATGCCGCGCCTGCGCCTGGACAGCCGGGTGCGCCTGGGGCCGCCACAAGCGATGCGCTGGTATGTAGGGCATGATGCGCCGCAATTGTTAGCCGCAGTCGATCACTTTCTGCAAGGTTACCGCGCGCCAGACAACCAGGATGCGGCGTTCGAGCGTATCTACCGCCGCCAGTACCGGGTACACAACCCGCTGGCCAGCAAAGGCCGCCAGCGTCTGGCCTCGGTACGGGCAGTGTTGCAGAAACACGGCCAGGCGCAACAGATCGACTGGCTCAACCTGGCTGCGCTGGCCTTCAAGGAGTCGACGCTCAACCCGGCTGCCCGCGGCACTGGCGGTGCCCATGGCCTGATGCAGATTACCCCCGCAGCGGCCCAACGGGTGGGGGTGAGCAATACCGCGACGGTAGATGGCAATGTCCTGGCCAGTGCCCGCTACCTGGCGCTTATCCGGCGCAAGTTTTTTGCCAGTGCCAAGATCAATGAGCGTGAGCGCATGGCCTTTGTGCTGGCAGCCTACAACCTTGGCCCCGAGCGGGTTCAGGCCATGCGCGCAGAGGCCCGACGGCGAGGGCTCAACGGTAACCAGTGGTTCTTCCAGACCGAGCGTATCGCCATGGAGCAGGTGGGGATGGGACCGGTCAATTTCGTCAATAGCATCAACAAGTACTACCTGGCGTTCAACCGCGAACGCACAGCACTGGAGCGCGTAGCGAAGCGTTAACAATCGATTATATCGATTGTTATGTTGGGTTTTTTGCGATTTTCATATCTATCTAATTGATTATGATGGCGCCCATCCCAACACAACTGCTTCGCTTCAAGGACGCTTCCACATGAACAACACTACCCTCAACGCACTGTTCTCTACTCGTGCTGGCGCAGGCCTAAGCGTTATCCGCATCCTGGTCGGCATCATCTTCATGGCCCATGGTGCGCAAAAACTCTTCGGCCTGTTCGGTGGCTACGGCCTGGAAGGCACCGGCCAGTGGATGGAAAGCATCGGCCTGGCGCCGGGTTATCTGATGGCCTTGCTGTCCGGCAGTGCCGAATTCTTCGGTGGCCTGGCCTTGGTGGTCGGCCTGCTGGCTCGCCCGGCGGCCCTGGCGCTGACGGTGACCTTGATAGTGGCGATCGTTTCGGTGCACATCGGCAACGGCCTGTTCATGTCCAACAACGGCTATGAGTTCGCCCTGGCGCTGTTGGCCGGCACTGTTGCAGTCATGATCGAGGGCGCCGGCCGCTTTTCGCTCGACCGCCTGATCGCCCGCTAATCACCTGTATGCTGCGAGCAACGAGCCGCAGGCAAGCGCGGGCCAATACTCGGCTTGTTCTTGCTTGCGGCTTGTAGCTTGCAACTTGGGGCTCATCGCTCTAGCATACCGCCTGCGCCGATTTAAACAGCTACTTGCGGGGCGCAGGAAAGCCCCACCTCCGGGCCGTCCGAAATACCGCTAAAGCGCTGGTTCGGTGACGCCTCCCACCGCTGCCCAGCGGGATTCGCGAGGCGGAGAGAAGCTCCATGAGTTGCCCACGTACCAGTGTCTGTTTGAGCCCTTTGCCTGCCAGCCAGGCGTCCCGCACACCGCGCATCCTGCTCGGCGGCCGGCATCAGCCCACTCTATTGCGTCATCTTGAAGGCCTGTCACGGCGTAAAGGCCAGGCGCGTGCCTTTCTGATCCAGTTCGCCGATAGCGGCTGCCACCTCGCGCAGTATGGCAATGACCGTTTCGATCTGGCTGTGATTCAGGCGCCGGCGCCGGACGAGGCCGCCGAAGTCATAGGGCATCTCACCCGCATCGCGCGTCAAGGCCTGATAACCCGCCGCTGAGGAGTGCGCTATTGAGCACCAATATCATCACCACAGAAGGCCATGAGGCGCTGAAGAAAGAGCTGGACCACCTGTGGCGGGTGTATCGCCCGGAAATCACCCAAAAGGTTGCCTGGGCGGCGTCGTTGGGTGACCGCAGCGAGAATGCGGACTACCAGTACAACAAGAAGCTGCTGCGCGAAATCGACCGCCGGGTGCGATACCTGCGCAAGCGTCTTGAAGATGTGAAAGTAGTGGCCTATTCGCCTGAGCAGGAAGGCAAAGTTTTTTTCGGTGCCTGGGTAGAGATCGAGAACGACGAGGGCGAGACCATGAAGTTTCGCATTGTCGGCTATGACGAGATCTACGGGCGCAACGATTACATCTCGATCGATTCGCCCATGGCTCGCGCCTTGCTGAAGAAGGAGGAGGGTGATGAGGTGGTGGTGCATACACCTACCGGTGAGGCAACCTGGTATGTGAGCAGCATCAGTTATGGCCAGGGCGTTTCGACGGGCTGACTGGGCCCGTCTTGCGCCAGCCTGAGGCATGTGCTGTCCCTGCAGACGATCTCCCAGGCCTCAAGCCTCGCGCAACACCGCCAGCGGGCTGGCATTCAACGCCCGCCGCGTTCCCAGCACCCCCGCACCACCCACCAGCAGCGCCCCCGCCAGCGGCAACACCAGCAGCCACGGGTGCGGGCTCCACTGCAAGTCGAAGGCATAGCGGTACAGCACCCAGGTAATCAGTTCGCAGCCCACGGCCGCCAATAGCCCGCTGGCCGCACCCAGCAGGCCGAACTCGATGCGCCGGGCCTTGACCAGCAAGGGCCGCGCCGCGCCCAGTGCACGCAGCAGTGCGCCTTGGCGAATACGCTCGTCCAGCGTGGCCTGCAAGCCAGCGAACAGCACGGCCAGCCCGGCGGCCAGCACGAACAGCAGCACATACTCCACCGCCAGGGTGACCTGGGCGAGGATGCTGCGCAGTTGGTCGAGCAAGGCATCCACCTGCAGGATGGTCACCGCCGGAAACGCCCGTGACAGCGCCACTACATCCAGGTCATGCCCCGGAGCCAGATAGAAGCTGGTCAGGTAAGTGGTTGGCAGCCCCTGCAGCGTGCCGGGCTGGAAGATCATGTAGAAGTTCGGCTGGAAGCTGTCCCAATGCACGTTGCGCAAGCTGCTCACGCGGGCCTGGCGTTGCTGGCCGCCAATATCGAACGTCAGCAGGTCGCCCATTTGCAGTTTCAGGCTGCTGGCCAGTTGCGCTTCCACCGAAACCCCGGGGATGTCGTTGTCGGCTGGCAAGGCTTGCCACCAGCTGCCGGCGCTCAACACATTGCCTTCGGGCAACTCGGCGGCCCAGGTCAGGCTGAGGTCGCGCTGCACGGCGCGCTCGCCTGCCGAGTCCTTGCTGACCACCTGCTGTACCGGTCTTTCGTTGATTTGCACCAGGCGCCCGGGTGTCACCGGGTACAGCGGTGCCGAAGCGGCATTGACCTGGTGCAGGCGTTGAGCGAACAACTCTCGGTCATCCGGCAGGATGTTCAGGGCAAAGTGATTAGGCGCATCCTTGGGGAGCTGTGCTTGCCAGGTATCGAGCAGCTCTGCGCGCAGCAGGGCGACCAGGGCCATGGCCAGCAGTATCAGGCCGAAGGCCAGGGCCTGGCCTGCCGCAGCCATGGGGTGGCGTAATAGCTGGCCCAGCCCCAGGCGCCAGGTGAGTGGCGCCCCGGCCAGCAGCTGGCGCAGGCTGCGCAAACCGAGCAACAGCAAGCCGCCAAGCAGAAGCGCAGCGACCAGGCCGCCACCGAGCAGGGCGAAGGTGAGCAGCAGGTCGAGGCTCAGGCGCCACATGATCAGGCCCAGGGCGAGCAGGGCGGCGCCGTACACCAGCCAACTGCTCGCAGGCATCGGCAGCAGGTCACGGCGCAGCACACGCAGTGGCGGCACTTGGCCCAGTGCTGCAATCGGCGGCAGGGCGAAGCCGGCCAGTGCCACCAGCCCGGTACCGATACCTGCCAGCGCTGGAATGATGCCGCCGGCGGGCACCACGCTCGGCAGCAAGCCGTGAAGCAGGCGGAACAGGCCCAACTGAGCCAGCCAGCCAAGCAAGGCACCGGCCAGGGCAGCGACCAGGCCGAGCATGGCCAGTTGCAGGCAATACAGGCCCAATGCCTGGTGGCGTGACAGGCCCAGGCAGCGCAGCAGGGCGCTGGCGTCCAGTCGGCGTTCAGCATAGCGGCTGGCCGACAGAGCCACGGCCACACCTGCTAGTAGCACAGCCACCAGGCTGGCCATGTTCAGGTAGCGTTCGGCTTTGCCCAGTGCGCCGCCGATCTGTTGGTTGCCATCGCGGGTGTCACGCAGGCGCTGGTTGGCGGCCAGGTCTTTTTCCACGGCGTGGCGGTACTGCGCCAGCGCCTCGGCATCGCCGCGCCACAGGTCGCGGTAGGTGACCCGGCTGCCCGGCTGAATCACGCCGGTGGCTTCCAGGTCGGCCAGGTTCATCATCACGCGTGGGGTAAGGCTGTAGAAGTTGTTGGCGCGGTCCGGTTCGTAGGTAAGCACACGGCTCATGCGCAGGGTTTTCATACCCACGTCGATGCTGTCGCCGATCGCCAGCCCCAGTGCCGCCAACAGGCGAGGTTCGACCCACACTTCGCCAGGGGCAGGGCCGCCGCCGGGCGTTTCTTCGGCATAGGGTGCCGGAGCGCTGCGTACTTGCCCGCGCAATGGGTAGGCGCCGTCGGCGGCCTTTACGCTGGACAGCTGGATGCCATTGTCGCCGCCGACCACGCTGGTGAACTCGACCACGTGTGCATGGCGCAAGCCTAGTGCCTTGCCGGCATCCAGCTGTTGCTCGCGGGCCGGGGCGCTGCCCTGCAGTACCAGATCGGCGCCAAGGAACTCACTGGCGCGCAGCTGCATGGCGCCGTTGAGGCGGGCGCCGAAATAGCCGATGGCGGTGCTGGCGGCTACCGCCACCAACAGGGCAAAGAACAGCACGCGCACTTCACTGGCGCGAACATCGCGTAGCAACTGGCGCAGTGCCAGGCCACACAGGCGGGACAGCGGCATATGGCTCACCGGGCCTCCATCGGCGCCACGAGGCGGCCCGCGTCCAGGCGGATCTGGCGCCGACAGCGGCGGGCCAGGCGTTCGTCATGGGTGACCAGCACCAAGGTAGTGCCGCGCTCCTTGTTCAGCTCGAACAGCAAGTCGCTGATGCGCTCGCCGGTGTGGCTGTCGAGGTTGCCGGTGGGCTCATCGGCGAACAGCACCGCAGGCTGCGCGGCGAAGGCGCGGGCGATTGCCACGCGCTGCTGCTCGCCGCCCGACAGCTGCCGAGGTGTGTGGCTCAGGCGCTTGCCCAAGCCGACCCGTTCCAGCAAGGTACGAGCCTGTTCGCGGGCATCGCGGCGGCCGTCCAGCTCCAGTGGCAGCATGACGTTCTCCAGGGCATTGAGGCTGTCGAGCAGCTGGAACGACTGGAACACGAAGCCCACATGTTCGGCGCGCACACGGGCACGCTGGTCTTCATCCAGTGGCCCCAGGTCGTGGCCGGCGAGCATGACGTTGCCAGCACTGGGGCGGTCGAGGCCGGCGAGCAAGCCGAGCAGGGTCGACTTGCCAGAGCCGGAGGCGCCGACGATGGCCAGGCTGTCGCCTTGGGCCAGGTCGAGAGACAGTGCGTGGAGGATGGTAAGGTCTCCTTCCGCGCTGGGGACCACTTTGCTAAGGTTCTGCGCAACGAGAATGCTGGGGCTCATGGAGAATCCGATGCGAGTGTGGTGGTTGAGTGCCGGTCTGGCCCTGTATTGCCTGGCCCAGAGCGCAGCGGCAGGAACACTGCTGGTTGTTGGCGATAGTATCAGCGCCGGTTTTGGCCTGGATAGCCGCCAGGGCTGGGTGTCTCTCTTGCAGGCCCGCCTCAGGGACGAAGGTTTTGACGACAAAGTGGTCAATGCTTCGATCAGTGGCGACACCAGCGCAGGCGGCCAGGCGCGGCTGCCGGCGCTGCTTGCAGCACATAAACCGAGCCTGGTGGTGTTGGAGCTGGGCGGCAACGATGGCCTGCGCGGGCAGCCGCCTGCTCAATTGCAACAAAATCTTGCCTCGATGATCGAGCACTCGCGTCAGGCAGGGGCCAAGGTGCTGCTATTGGGCATGCGCCTGCCGCCCAATTATGGTGTGCGTTACACCACTGCTTTTGCCAAGGTGTATGAACAGCTGGCAGCGGACAAACAGGTTCCTTTGGTGCCGTTTTTCCTCGAAGGGGTAGGGGGTGTACCCGAGCTGATGCAGGCTGATGGCATCCATCCGGCCCAGGGTGCCCAGCAGCGCCTGCTGGAAAATGCCTGGCCAGCGATAAAACCCTTGCTGTGAAGCTTTAAACGGGGGCGCCTTTCGGCTAATGTTGCGCCCCCCGTTTCGAGTGCTCCAAATGCCGCGCCCTGCCTGGTCCCTGTATGCCTATCAACTGATCGAGCCCGACGAACAGCTCGACTTGTTCGCCTGCCAGGAAATCCGCGTCCACCTCGTGGCCCGCCAGCTTGAGCTGGGTGTGCCGGTCGACCGTACCTTGTGCGGCGGCCTGCTGCCAGCGCAGCCGCGCTGGTCGGGGGTGCCGCGATCCATCTACCGTGATGGCCGGCTGTGTGAACTATGCCGTGCCATCCTCGATGCCCAGCGACGCGGCATGCGTCCGGTGTGGCCAGAGCTGCACGGCAGCTGAACGACAGGCGCCTTTCATCATCTGAAACGCTTGCAGCGTGCCAATGCCTCCCGCTTGCATCGGCGCGGGTGTACAATCGATTCTCTTGACCCACCTTTCGAAGGATTTACCGGATGTTGCCGCGCTTTCCTGCAGTCACCCGTAGCCTGTCCCTGGCCGCCCTGTTGGTAGCGGGCCCCGCTGCTGCGCTGGAGCTGCCACTGCCACCGCCCGGTGAAGACATCGTCGGCCAGGTGCATGTGATCAAGGCAAAGTACGAGGACACGTTCGCCGATATCGGCACCGCAAACGACCTCGGCTACCTGGAAATGATCGCCGCCAACCCGGGCGTAGACCCTTGGCTGCCGGGCGCCGGCACCGAGATCATCCTGCCGACCCGTTTCGTCCTGCCGCCGGGCCCGCGCGAAGGCATCGTCATCAACCTGGCCGAGTACCGTTTGTACTACTTCCCTAAGGGGCAGAGCGTGGTGTACACCTTCCCGCTGGGTATTGGCCGCGAGGGGTGGGGGTCGCCGATCGCCAATACCAGGATCACCGCCAAGACGCCGAACCCGACCTGGACGCCGCCCGCTTCGATTCGCAAAGAGCACGCAGCGGACGGTGACATCCTGCCGACTGTGGTGCCGGCTGGCCCGGACAACCCGCTGGGGCCGTTCAAGTTCACCTTGGGCGTGCCAGGCTACCTGATCCATGGTTCGAACAAGAAGTTCGGCATTGGCATGCGCACCAGTCACGGCTGCTTCCGCATGTTCAACAATAACGTGCTTGAACTGTCGAAGATGGTGCCGGTGGGGACTCCGGTGCGCATCATCAACGAGCCTTACAAGTTCGGTATCAGTGGCGGCAAGGTCTATCTTGAGGCACACACGCCGCTGGATGACCAGGGTAACCCGTCAGTTGTTGACAAACACACCGCCGTTATCAATACCTTGCTCAAGCGCGAAGACCTGGCCAATAACCTACGCATGAACTGGGACATGGTGCGTGACGTGGTGGCCGCAGAAGATGGTATGCCGGTAGAAATTGCCGTGCCGGTGGAAAACCAGGGCGGCGCACCGATGGTTACGAGCATTCCGCCCGAACTGCAGTAAGGTAATTTCGACACGCCTAGGCCTGCCTTAGTGCAGGCCTTTTCGTACCTGCTGGCCGCGTTTTTGGTTTCAAAGGCAATAAAAAAGCCGACCCACAAGTGGGTCGGCTTCTTAACAATCCGTGAGGATTATTACTTGCGGCTGGCTTTGTCCAGCATACGCAGGGCGCGCTCGTTGGCTTCGTCAGCGGTCTGCTGAGCCTTCTGAGCGGCTGCCATTGCGTCGTCAGCCTTACGGTAGGCTTCGTCAGCACGAGCTTGAGCGCGAGCTGCTGCGTCTTCAGTCGCAGTCAGACGAGCTTCGGTTTCTTTGGATACGCTGCTGCAACCGGTAGCCAGAACTGCGGCCAGAGCCAGAGCAGAGAATTTCAGAACGTTGTTCATCGTGTTCCCCTTCAAGGACTTTCTATTAAAGAGCCATCTCTCAGGAAAGAGAAACTGGCCGGCGTACATAGTACCCATTACTTGTAGTAAGTAAACTGACAGAGCGCAAGAACTGCAAAAAAAATGTTGCTTGACCCCGCGCCGACAAGATTTGCGACGTGTCTGTGAAAAAAATGTGCAGGCTTCGCAAGCGGTTGTAGCGCAGGAACTTTTTTGTTGAACTAAGGGTGACTTTAACTGTCGATCAGCGTCTTAAGCGCTAGAGCATCCGGTAGCTGTTGGGCTGGCTTGGGAAAGTCACGCCGGGTGGCGTTTTGATCATTTTTAACCGCCACCACCTTGAGCAATCCCGCTTGCGGTGCCTACTATCTTGTGAGCGCCAGAGGATCCAAGCGATTACAATCGTCCAATGGTCGAAGCGGAAACAGGTGGCGTAGAGGATTCTGTGCCGGATAAACCACCATCGGTTAAGGTAAGGGTCTGCCGAGAAGACCTGCGAGGAGTAGTGATGAGTGAAGCGCTGACCATCCACCATGACCAGGCCGGTCATCAGTTCGAGACCAACGTGGACGGTCATCGTGCCTATCTGACGTACATGGATCTGGGCAAGCAGACGCTGGACATCTATCGCACCTTCGTGCCCAACGCCCTGCGCGGCCGCGGGATTGCTGCCGCGCTGACCGAGCGCGCCCTGGAGTACGCCGAGCAGATGGGTTACACGGTGATCCCGTCTTGCTCGTATGTGGAGCGTTACATGGAGCGCCAACAGCGGCATTCGAGCAAGGCTTGAGCTGACGACTGGGCGCCAGACACAACAAAAAACGCCGGGCAATGCCCGGCGTTTTTGTTCGCGCAATATTTAGCTGCGCTTACGCTGCGGCAGCACATCCTTGAGCTTGGCATGCATGCTGCGCAGGGTTTTCTCGGTAGCCGCCCAGTCGATGCAGGCGTCCGTGATCGACACCCCGTACTGCAACTCGTCGAGGTTTTTCGGAATCGACTGGCAACCCCAGTTCAGGTGGCTTTCAACCATCAGGCCGATGATCGACTGGTTGCCTTCGAGGATCTGGTTGGCGACGTTCTCCATCACCAGCGGTTGCAAGGCCGGGTCCTTGTTGGAGTTGGCATGGCTGCAGTCGACCATGATGTTTGCCTTGATCTTGGCCTTGGCCAGGTCTTGTTCGCACAGGGCGACGCTGACCGAGTCGTAGTTCGGCTTGCCATTGCCGCCGCGCAGTACCACGTGGCCGTATGGGTTGCCCTTGGTGGTGACAATCGACACACCGCCTTCTTGGTTGATGCCCAGGAAGCGGTGCGGCTTGGACACCGACTGCAGGGCATTGATGGCAACGGTCAAGCCGCCGTCTGTACCGTTTTTGAAACCCACCGCCGAGGACAGGCCGGAGGCCATCTCGCGGTGTGTTTGCGATTCGGTGGTGCGGGCGCCGATGGCCGACCAGCTGATCAGGTCTTGCAGGTATTGCGGGGAAATCGGGTCGAGCGCTTCGGTGGCGGTCGGCAGGCCCATTTCGGCCAGGTCCAGCAGCAGCTGGCGGCCGATGTGCAGGCCGTCCTGGATCTTGAACGAGTCATCCAGGTACGGGTCGTTGATCAGGCCTTTCCAGCCGACGGTGGTGCGCGGCTTTTCGAAATACACGCGCATGACCAGATACAGCGTATCGGACACTTCTTCGGCCAGCACTTTCAGGCGCTCGGCGTATTCGTGGGCAGCCTTGATGTCGTGGATGGAGCAAGGGCCGACCACGACGAACAGGCGATGGTCCTTGCCGTCGAGAATATTGCGCACCACTTCACGGCCGGCAGTCACGGTCTGCAGGGCCTTGGCGCTGAGGGGGATTTCCTTCTTGAGCTGATCAGGGGTGATCAGGGTCTCGTTGGAGGCAACGTTCAAGTCATCGATCGGTAAATCAGCCATCGTGTTACTCGTCAGGTCACGGTGCCGGCCGCCAACTATCCCCGTGCGGCCCAGCAGCAAGAATAATCGCAGCGGGGAGCCGAACCTTAGCGCGTTACAGATGGCACGACAATGGGCTGAACCCAGTCATTGTGGGGTTTTTACCTAAGCGAGGGTGTTGCGCGTGAATGGACTGCCCAGCGCTACGTAACCTGTGTAAAAAGAGCGCTGACTATATACCTGGAGATTGGCATGCATTCGCACACCCCTCGCATCGGCATCATCGGCAGTGGCGCTATCGGTGGCTTTTATGGGTTGATGCTGGCCCGGGCCGGTTTCGATGTGCATTTTCTGCTGCGCAGCGAGTATCAGGCCGTTTGTGAGCATGGGCTGAGCCTGGACAGTGCAGTGCATGGCGCACTGCAGATGAGGGTGCAGGCTTATGCCAGTGCCGCCGACATGCCGCCCTGTGACTGGCTCTTGATCGGGGCCAAGGCCACCAGCAACGAGCAGTTGGCACCGTTGATCGTCCAGGCCGCTGCGCCCGGCGCCAAGGTGGTGCTGTTGCAGAACGGCCTGGGGGTAGAGGAGCAGCTGCGTCCAGCCTTGCGTAGCGATATGCACCTGCTCGGCGGCCTGTGCTTCATCTGCGTCAACCGCGAGGCACCAGGTGTCATCCGTCACCAGGCTTTGGGTGCGGTCAATCTGGGGTATCACAGCGGGCCGGCCAGCGATTGCGGTGTCGCGCTGGTAAATGAAGGTGCTGGGTTGTTCCGGGCGGCGGGGATCGACTCGCAGGCCATGCCGAACCTGGCCTTGGCGCGCTGGCAGAAGCTGGTGTGGAACGTGCCTTACAACGGGCTGTCAGTGCTGCTGGGGGCCAGCACCACGCCACTGATGGCCGACAGCAGTACCCGCGCGTTGATACAGGCCTTGATGGCCGAGGTGGTGCAGGGCGCGGCAGCTTGTGGCCATGTGCTGCCTGAGGGCTATGCCGAGCACTTGCTCCAGGTGACTGAGCGCATGCCCGACTACTGGCCGAGCATGTATCACGACCACACCCACAAACGCCCGTTGGAGCTGGGGGCCATCTATGCCGAGCCGCTGGCACGCGCACGGGCGGCAGGCTGCAGCCTGCCGCGCATTGAGATGTTGTACCAGGCGCTGAGTTTCATCGACCGCAGCAATCGGCCTGCCTGAGGGTGGCCGAGACTTCGGTGGGGCCCTGCAGCCCACGGCAGCAGCGCGCCGGACGGCAAAGCGAGCGTCCGGCGCGCTGCTAAGCTGAAGCTTGCTCTGCCGCTGCGGCAGTCGAGGAGGTCGAATGATCCGCTCCATGCTGTACGCCACCGACCTCGGTGTCTACGCCCCTTTCGTGATGCAACACGCGCTGGCGCTGGCGCGCACGTTCAGTGCCGAGCTGTATGTGATCCACGCGGTAGAGCCGATGGGCCAGTTCGCTGAATCTCTCCTGCAAAGTTACCTCGATGAGCAGACGCTCGACCAGTTGCACAGCCAGGGGGTGAATACCGTGATGGCAAACATAGAGCAGCGTGTGCTGGAAAACTTTCGTGACGAGTTGGGCGAAGAGGCTGACCTGGCGGTGATCAAGGCCGTGCGGGTGCGTCAGGGTGACCCGGCGCAGGTGATTCTCGACCAGGCCCAGCGGCTAAGCGTCGACCTGTTGATATTCGGTAGCCACAGTGCGGGTGCCGGGGTGGATGTACCGTTGGGGCGCACGGCGGTACGGCTGCTGCAGCTGTCGCCGGTGCCCGTGTACATGGTGCCCTTGGCGCAGCATCTGGGGCGTAGGAAAGCATGAAGATAGGTGTAGGCCGTTTCCGTGGGCATGTAACAAAATAGTTCTAGATTTATTTCAGAAACCACTAATATAGTTATATATCGTCGCTGCCTGCTGCCGCGGACTCATCGCTGAACCGAGGGAAACCTATGAAGCTTCAACAACTGCGCTACATCTGGGAAGTGGCGCACCATGACCTCAACGTCTCCGCGACGGCGCAGAGCCTGTATACCTCCCAGCCAGGTATCAGCAAGCAGATCCGCCTGCTCGAAGACGAATTGGGTGTTGAAGTCTTTGCCCGCAGCGGCAAGCATCTGACACGTGTTACCCCGGCCGGTGAGCGCATCATCAATACCGCAGGCGAAATCCTGCGCAAGGTCGAGAGCATCAAGCAGATTGCCCAGGAATTCTCCAACGAGAAGAAGGGCACGCTGTCCATCGCCACCACCCACACCCAGGCGCGCTATGCGTTGCCGCCGGTTATCAGCAGCTTCATCAAGCAGTATCCGGAAGTGTCCCTGCACATGCACCAGGGTTCGCCCATGCAGATTGCCGAGATGGCTGCGGACGGTACGGTCGACTTCGCCATCGCCACTGAGGCGCTGGAGCTGTTCGGCGACCTGATCATGATGCCGTGCTACAAGTGGAACCGTTGCGTCGTGGTGCCACAAGGTCACCCGCTGGCCAAACTGCCGAAACTGACCTTGGAAGCGGTCGCCGAATACCCGATCGTCACCTACGTGTTCGGCTTCACCGGGCGCTCGAAGCTGGATGAGGCTTTCAATCACCGCGGCCTCACGCCAAAAGTGGTCTTCACCGCGGCTGACGCCGACGTGATCAAGACTTATGTGCGCCTGGGGCTGGGCGTGGGTATCGTTGCCGGCATGGCTGTGGACGCCAAGCTCGACAGTGACTTGGTGGCGCTGGATGCCAGTGAGCTGTTCGAAGCCAGCATCACCAAGATCGGCTTCCGTCGCGGTACCTTCCTGCGTGGCTTCATGTGCGACTTCATCGAGAAGTTTGCCCCGCACCTGACCCGTGAAGTGATGGCCAAGGCCATTCAGTGTCATAACAAGCAAGAGCTGGAAGAATTGTTCGACGGCGTCGAGCTGCCGGTGCACTGATTCGGGAATGCTGGGGCCGCTGTGGGAGTAACTGTCTAGCTCAATTTCTAAAAGCTGGCGCGATCCCTGTGGGAGCGGGCTTGCCCGCGAACACGGGCGAAGCCCGTGCCATCCACCGCGGTGTCTTCTTCGCGGGTAAACCCGCTCCTACAGAGCGCCAGGACTAGCTCAAGCCTTGCTGATCAGGTTGCCTGCATGCAACCCGCATTCCTTCTGCGTCGACTCTTCCCACCACCAGCGCCCTTCACGTTCATGCTGGTTTGGCAGCACCGGGCGGGTGCACGGCTCGCAGCCAATGCTGATGAAGCCACGCTCGTGCAGGCTGTTGTACGGTAGCTCCAGCATGCGGATATAACCCCATACCTCTTCACTGCTCATCTGCGCCAGTGGGTTGAACTTGTACAGCGTGCGCTCAGGCGTGGAGAAGGCGCTGTCGATTTCCAGTGCTGCCACCTGGCTGCGGGTGCCGGGGCTTTGGTCGCGGCGCTGGCCGGTAGCCCAGGCGCTGACGGTGGCCAGCTTGCGTCGCAGTGGCTCGATCTTGCGAATGCCGCAGCACTCGCCATGGCCGTCCTTGTAGAAGCTGAACAGGCCCTTTTCCTTGACGAACGGGTCGAGCTTGGCGCGGTCGGGGCTGAGGATCTCGATCGGCAGGTTGTACTGTTCGCGTACCTGGTCGATGAACCGGTAGGTCTCCGGGTGCAGGCGCCCAGTGTCGAGGCTGAATACCTTTACCTGCTTGTTCAGCTTCCAGGCCATGTCGACCAGCACCACATCCTCGGCGCCGCTGAAGGAGATCCACAGGTCATCACCGAAGTGCTCGAAGGCAAGCTTGAGAATGTCCTGCGGGGACTTGTTGGCATAGGTCGCGGCGAGGGCGGCGACGTCGAAGGGTTGGCTCATCAGGCGGTTTCCATCTTGGCTGTGGCGCTGTGCGCTCGTAGTAGGGGGATGGTAACAAAAAATGCGGTCTGGAAGGGCTCACAAGCCCTGCAGGGTCTGCATCAGCACCCGCACTTTGGCTATCGACTCTTCATACTCGGCCTGCCACTGCGAGTCGGCTACCACTGCGCCGCCGCCCCAGCAACTGACTTGGCCATCTTTGATCAGCAAGCTGCGAATGGCGATCGAACTGTCCATTTCGCCGCGCACATCCACATACAGCAGCGAGCCGCAGTACAGTGCGCGGCGCGATGGTTCCAGTTCGTCGATGATCTGCATGGCGCGGATTTTCGGTGCGCCGGTGATCGAGCCGCCCGGGAAGCTGTCGCCGATCAGGTCCAGCGCATCCTTGTCGCTGGCCAACTGGCCGGTGATGCTGCTGACCAGATGGTGCACGTTGGGGTAACTCTCCAGGCTGAACAGTTCCGGTACCTTCACTGAGCCGATCTCACACGTGCGCCCAAGGTCGTTGCGCAGCAGGTCGACGATCATCAGGTTTTCCGAGCGGTCCTTTGGGCTGTGCAGCAGCTCTTCGGCATTACGCTTGTCTTCAGCCGGGTCGCTGGCGCGCGGGCGGGTGCCCTTGATCGGCCGGGTTTCCACCTGGCCTTGGTTGACGCGGATGAAGCGCTCGGGCGAAAAGCTCAGCAGGGTACTGCCGTCGGCCAGTTGCTGGTAGCCGGAGAAGGGTGTCGGGCAGGCCTGGCGCAGGGCCTGGTAGGCCCGCCATGGATCGCCTTGGCAGGGCGCGCGAAAGCGTTGAGTGAGGTTGATCTGGTAGCAGTCGCCGGCCTGGATGTAGCGCTGTACTTGGTCGAACGCTGTTTTGTACTGCTCGGGCTCCAGGTCGCCGGCCATCGGCGCGAGCAGCCGGAAGTCGCCGATGGTGGCGCTGGTGTCCTGGAATAGGTTGATCAGGCGTTCGCGTTCGTCGCCAGCCAGGCTGGGATGGAACACCAGCTGGCTGGTGCCAAGCAGATGATCGCTGACCAGCGCCCAGGCATATAGGCCCAGTTGTGCGTCAGGCAGGCCGAGGTCGTCCACGGCCAGACGTGGCAGGTGTTCCAGGCGGCGGCCGAAATCGTAGCTCAGGTAGCCGATCAGGCCGCCGGCGAAGGGCAGTTCTACACCGTTGGGCAAGTCGGCGTGGCCCAGTTGTGCCAGGCCAGCGCGCAGGCGCTGGAGGAAGACGCGGCCATCTTCATCGGGTTGCGCCTTCAGGTGTTGCAGCGGCCAGGCGCTTATCAGGTCGAAACGACCGCGCTCGGCGCCGGGGCGGGCGCTGTCGAGCAGGATCGCACCGGGTGCCTGGCGCAGGTGGGCGAAATAGGCGGCAGGGTCGGGCTGGTAGGGCAGGGGGTGTAGCGTGCAGGTCGGCATCAGTATGGACGGCGATGTAAAAGCGAGGAGGGCGATTGTAGACCTGTGCAGGAAAAGCGCCTAGCGCTGGGTACGACATTCAACATTGTGTTTGGCCCGTACGCAGCACAAGGTAGCGCCTGCAGGTCGAGCGAAGCGCTTGAGTCCAGTGCAGTGCTTGCAGGCGCAACCTTGTGCTGCGAATGGGCTGCAAGGCAGCCCCTGTATTTCAGCGGTTAGGCACATGCCCGAATAGACCCTGTGCTACCCGTACCCGCTGCTCGGCGTCTTCGGTCACACCCTCCTTGGCCAGTGCTTCGATGTGTGCCTCGATGGCATGGGTGCGCTGAGTCAGGCCGCAATCGTTGGCAATCTGGATGTTCAGCCCCGGGCGGGCGTTGAGCTCCAGAATCAGCGGGCCTTTCTCCTGGTCAAGCACCATGTCCACGCCGATATAGCCCAGGCCACACAGTTCATAGCAGCCAGCGGCCAGTTTCATGAAGCCGTCCCAGTTCGGCAGTTGCACGCTGTCCACCGCGTTGGTGGTGTCCGGGTGCTTGCTGATGATGTTGTTCAGCCAGGTGCCGCGCAGGGTCACGCCGGTGGCCAGGTCGACACCCACACCGATGGCGCCCTGGTGCAGGTTGGCCTTGCCGCCGGACTGACGAGTCGGCAGGCGCAGCATGGCCATCACCGGGTAGCCCATCAGCACGATGATGCGGATGTCCGGCACGCCTTCGTAACTGATGCTCTTGAATATCTGGTCCGGGGTCACGCGGTACTCGATCAGCGCGCGGTCGCGGTGCCCGCCGAGGGAGTACAGCCCGGTGAGGATGCTGGAAATCTGGTGCTCGATTTCCTCGTGGCTGATGATCTTGCCCGACACCGTGCGGTAGCGGTCCTCGAAGCGGTCGGCGATTACCAGAATGCCATCACCGCCGGCGCCTTGCGCCGGCTTGATGACGAAATCGCTGCGCCCGCCAATGATCTGGTCGAGCTTCTCGATCTCTTTTTCAGTCTCGATGATGCCGTACATTTCCGGCACATGGATGCCGGCCGCCAGTGCGCGCTCTTTGGTGATGATCTTGTCGTCGACGATCGGGTACAGGTTGCGCTTGTTGTACTTCAGCACATAGTCCGCGTTACGCCGGTTGATCCCCATGATGCCCCGGGCCTCCAGGGCTTTCCAGGTCTTGATCAGGCCAAACATCAGGAGTCAGCCTTGTTCAGGAAGGCTTTGAAGCGCACGAGCTCGGTCAGGCGGTAGCCGCGATAGCGGCCCATCGCCAGCATGAAGCCCACCAGGATCAGCAGCACCGCCGGGAAGGTGAACACGAAGTACACCAGTTCCGGCACCATCATCAGCAGGTGTGCCAGGGATGCTGCGAACAGGGTGCCGATGGCCACTTTCATGGCATGGCCGCCACCACGCTCCTCCCAGGTGATCGACAGGCGTTCGATGGTCATGGTCAGGATCACCATCGGGAACAGCGCTACCGACAGCCCGCGTTCAAGGCCCAGCTTGTGGCTGAACAGACTGATGGCGGCAATCAGCACCACGACAAAGGTCAGTACCACCGACAGGCGTGGCAGCATCTGCAGCTTGAGGTGTTCCAGGTACGAGCGCAGCGACAGGCCCAGGGCAGTGATCACCGTGAACAGCACAATACCGAAGCCCAGCTGGGTTTCGCGGAACGCCAGGGCGATCAGCACCGGGGTGAATGTGCCCAGGGTCTGGATGCCGATCAGGTTGCGCAGCACCAGAATCACCAGCACGCCGATCGGGATCATGACCATGATCATGAAGGTTTGCTGGGTTTGCAGCGGCAGGCCGTACAGCGAGTACTCGAGGAAGTCGGCGTCAGTGTTCTCGTCGGTCAGCTTGGCCAGGCGGATGGCGTTCATCTCGCTGTTGTTCATGCTGAAGGTGACGTTGGCCTTCTTGCCGCCATCAATGGTGATCAGGTTGTCGTCACCGGTCCACCACAGCAGGCGGTCGCTCGGCAGGCCTTGCTCACCGGTGTCCGGGTTGAAGTACAGCCAGTCGTCGCCGTTGAAGCTGCGCAGCCACAGCTCCGGGGTCTGCGGGGTGTCGGCCAGCAGGCGGATGGTGTGCACTTTCTCCATCGGCACGTGGGCGATCGACAGCAGCAGGTCGATGACCTGGGCCTTCTTCATCGCCGAAGTGTCGCCGGCCAGCAGCAGCTTGACGTTGTCGTCGTTGAGGTTGTTGACCCGCTTGATGGTCTCGCTGACGAAGGTCTCGACGTCGGCCGAGTGCTGACGTATAGGCGCCATCAGGGCTTCGGCGGCGATCTTCTCGGGGCCTTCGACGGCCAGACTGTCACGGAAGGTCGGGCCTTTGACCTTGCTCTTCTCGCTGCTGTAGCGCTTGGTCAGTACCAGGCGGTAGTAGAGGGTCTGTTTGCCACTGGCGCGACGTGCCGACCAGGTAACCTTGCGGTTGCCGTCGGCACGGTTGATGCTGACCCCGTAGTTGTTGGAAATGAAGCTCTCGTTGAGGCTGACGTAGTCGCGGTTCAGCGGTGGCACGAACATCTGCACCTTGACCGGGTCCTTGCTGCTGGCCACGAACTCGACCTTGGCGTCGATGTTCCACAGGTCGTCGGTTTCATCCTCGGTCACCGGGATGCCGAGCACGAAGATCTGATAAGCCGTGACCGCCACGCCCAATAGCACCAGCACGGTGATCAGGACTTTCAGATGGAGGGTAAGAGAGCGCATCGGGATTACTCTGCTTTGGGAGCGTCGGTGGCACAGGCAGGTTTGCCGGCCGCGTATTTAAGGCTTGGGTCAACCAGTGCGTCGAAGTGCTTGAGCGCCTCGGAGCCGATCAGCAGCGGGAACTGGAAGGCGCTGCGGTCGGTGAGGTTGACTTCGATGGTGCGCCTGGCCTGGCCCATGCAGATTTCGAGTTCGATGACCGGGCGGGCCGTGTAGGCCTTGCCCGATTCGGCATCATAGTCGCCGGCTCGGCGCTTGATCTTGCTGACGCGTGCCAGTGGGCGTTCGATCGGGTGCGAATGGGCCGCATCAATGGCGAGGTAGAAGCGTACCCAGCTTTCGCCATTGCGCTTGAACCGCTTGATGTCGCGGGCACTGAGCGACGCGGTCTTGGCACCGGTGTCGAGCTTGGCGGCCACTTCCAGGTCCAGGTCGCCCAGATGCGCGTATTCGTTGAGACCATACACGGTCTTGCCCGCAGCCTGGCCAAGGGCCGGCAGCAGGGTGAGGCACAGCAGCAATAAAACGGGTGTAAGTCTCATATTCCTGGCGCGGTGCATTGCAAGGTTCTAGGCAAGGTTCAGGTCAAGGTGACTGGCAATTACTGCGCAAGCTTCCTCGTTTATCTGTCAGCAAGCATGAATGCATGACAGACAGGCTATCCATACCCCATTGGAGGCGCGGCATTCTATCACGCCGACGTCTTGACGCCAGCGGTGCGCGATCTGACAGCGTTGAAGTGGTGTTAGTTCGCGATTAGACGATTGTCGACAATGTTCATTTTGTCTTTGACTTGCTGGTCTGGATTGGCTAGTTTTTGACGAATGGTTTTAAAAGGTGTCGACAATATGCAGGACCTTTCCACCCCCGGCCCGGTGCTGACAGACGAAACGGAAACCCTCTCCGAAAACGTCTTCCGGCGCATCCAGGCGGCCATTGTCAAGGGTGATATCGCCCCCGGCAGCAAGATCTCCGAGCCGGAACTGGCGCGCACCTATGGCATCAGCCGCGGGCCGCTTCGCGAGGCTATCCACCGCCTTGAAGGCCAGCGCCTGTTGGTGCGCGTGCCGCATGTGGGGGCGCGGGTGGTATCGCTAAACCACGCCGAACTGATCGAGCTGTACGAAATTCGCGAGTCGCTCGAAGGCATGGCCTGCCGCCTGGCCGCCGAACGCATGAGCCAGGCCGACATCGACGAACTGCGCCGGGTGCTCGACACCCATGAGCGCGATGCCGCGTTCCAGGCCGGCCTGGGCTACTACCAGCAGGAAGGCGACTACGACTTCCATTACCGGATTATTCAGGGTAGCGGCAACCAGACCCTGGTCAAGATGCTCTGCGGCGAACTGTACCAATTGGTGCGCATGTACCGTATCCAGTTCTCCGCCGCGCCCAACCGGCCACGCCAGGCCTTTGCCGAGCACCATCGCATTCTTGATGCCATCGCCGACCGTGACGGCGAACTGGCCGAACTCCTGATGCGTCGTCACATCGGCGCGTCCAAGCGCAATATCGAGCGTCACTACCTGGACGCCCACAACAACAGCACACGAGGTGAGAAATGACAGTGAAGAGCACCCCCGGTCAGCGTTTCCGTGACGCCGTTGCCGCTGAACATCCGCTGCAGGTGGTTGGCGCCATCAACGCCAACCATGCCCTGCTGGCCAAGCGTGCCGGCTTCAAGGCCATCTACCTGTCTGGTGGCGGCGTGGCCGCCGGCTCCCTGGGCTTGCCAGACCTGGGCATCACTGGCCTGGACGACGTGCTCACCGACGTGCGTCGTATCACCGACGTGTGCGACCTGCCGCTGCTGGTGGATGTCGACACCGGCTTCGGCGCTTCGGCCTTCAACGTTGCCCGTACCGTGCGCTCGATGAGCAAGTTCGGCGCTGCCGCCATCCATATCGAGGACCAGGTTGGCGCCAAACGTTGTGGCCACCGTCCCAACAAGGAAATTGTCAGCCAGCAGGAAATGGTCGACCGTATCAAAGCTGCCGTCGATGCCCGCAGCGATGACAGCTTCGTGATCATGGCGCGTACCGACGCGCTGGCCGTCGAAGGCCTGAACGCCGCCCTGGACCGTGCCGAGGCGTGCGTCGAGGCTGGTGCCGACATGATCTTCCCGGAAGCCATCACCGAACTGCAGATGTACAAGACTTTCGCTGATCGGGTGAAGGCACCGATCCTGGCCAACATCACCGAGTTCGGTGCCACGCCGCTGTACACAACCGAAGAGCTGGCCTCGGTCGATGTTTCGTTGGTGCTGTACCCGCTGTCGGCGTTCCGTGCCATGAACAAGGCGGCTGAGAACGTGTACACCGCGCTGCGCCGTGACGGCACGCAGAAGAACGTGATCGACACCATGCAGACCCGCATGGAGCTCTACGATGCCATTGGTTATCACGCCTTCGAGCAGAGCCTCGATGCACTGTTTGCCCAGAAGAAGGGCTAAGCGCCAGCGCCCGAATTAGCCAGAAAGCATCCATAACAAGTTCAAGAAAGGAGAAACACCATGGCCGAAGCAAAAGTACTCAGTGGCGCAGGCCTGCGTGGCCAGGTGGCCGGCCAGACTGCACTGTCGACCGTGGGCCAGGCCGGTGCCGGGCTGACCTACCGTGGTTATGATGTGCGCGACTTGGCCGCCGGTGCCGAGTTCGAAGAAGTCGCCTACCTGCTGCTGTACGGCGAGCTGCCAACCCAGGCCGAGCTGGCCGACTACAAGCACAAACTCAAGGGCCTGCGTGACCTGCCGCAAGCCTTGAAGGAAGTGCTTGAGCGCATCCCGCGCGATGCCCACCCGATGGACGTCATGCGTACCGGTTGCTCGGTAATGGGCACCCTCGAGCCAGAACTGACCTTCGAAGCCCAGCGCGACAAGACTGATCGCCTGCTGGCGCTGTTCCCGGCCGTGATGTGCTACTGGTACCGCTTTACCCACCATGGCGTGCGCATCGACTGCACCAGTGATGAAGACACCCTGGGTGGTCATTTCCTGCACCTGCTGCACGGCAAGAAGCCGAGCGAGCTGCACGTCAAGGTCATGAACGTGTCGTTGATCCTCTACGCTGAACACGAATTCAACGCCTCGACCTTCACTGCTCGCGTCTGTGCCTCGACCTTGTCTGACTTGTACTCCTGCGTTACCGCAGCCATCGGCTCGCTGCGTGGCCCGCTGCACGGCGGTGCCAACGAGGCAGCGATGGAACTGATCGAACGCTTCCAGAGCCCGCAGGAAGCCACCGCCGAGCTGCTGCGCATGCTCGAGCGCAAAGACAAGATCATGGGCTTTGGCCATGCCATCTACAAAGAGTCCGACCCGCGCAACGAGGTGATCAAGGGCTGGTCGAAACAGCTGGCTGACGAAGTGGGTGACAAGGTGCTGTACCCGGTTTCCGAAGCCATCGACAAGACCATGTGGGAGCAGAAGCGCCTGTTCCCCAATGCCGACTTCTACCATGCCTCGGCGTACCACTTCATGGGCATTCCGACCAAGCTGTTCACCCCGATCTTCGTCTGCTCGCGGCTGACCGGCTGGGCGGCGCACGTCTTCGAGCAGCGCGCCAACAACCGCATCATCCGCCCGAGCGCCGAGTATGTTGGCGTCGAGCAGCGCCAGTTCGTGCCGATCGAGCAGCGCTGAATAGCTACAGAGAGGCAGCCCGTTTCCCTTGTGGGAGCGGGCGTGCCCGCGAATGCGCTCGACCGGGCAACCCTATTGCACCTGCTGACGCATTCGCGGGCACGCCTGCTCCCACAGGTACGGTGAAACCTTCCGATTCCTGTGACCGAGCCTGATTCCATGATGAACACTGCATACCGCAAGCACCTGCCAGGCACCGACCTGGACTATTTCGATGCCCGCGCGGCGGTCGAGGCGATCAAGCCCGGCGCCTACGACGGCTTGCCTTACACGTCCCGCGTGCTCGCCGAGAACCTGGTGCGCCGCTGCGACCCTGCTACGCTCGATGCCTCGCTGAGCCAGCTGATCGAGCGCAAGCGCGATCTCGACTTCCCGTGGTTCCCGGCCCGCGTGGTGTGCCATGACATCCTCGGTCAGACTGCGTTGGTCGACCTTGCCGGCCTGCGTGACGCCATTGCCGACAAAGGCGGCGACCCGGCCCAGGTCAACCCGGTGGTGCCGGTGCAGCTGATCGTCGACCACTCGCTGGCCGTCGAGTGCGGTGGTTACGATCCGCAGGCCTTCGAGAAGAACCGCGCCATCGAAGACCGCCGCAACGAAGACCGCTTCCACTTCATCAATTGGACCAAGAAGGCGTTCAAGAACGTCGACGTGATCCAGCCGGGCAACGGCATCATGCACCAGATCAACCTGGAGAAGATGTCACCGGTGGTCCACAGCGACCACGGCGTCGCCTACCCGGACACCTGCGTCGGCACCGACAGCCACACGCCGCATGTCGATGCACTGGGTGTGATCGCCATCGGCGTAGGCGGTCTGGAAGCCGAAAACGTGATGCTCGGCCGCGCCTCCTGGATGCGCTTGCCGGAAATCGTCGGCGTCGAGCTGACTGGCAAACTGGCCCCGAACATCACTGCCACCGACCTGGTCTTGGCCCTGACCGAGTTCCTGCGCAAGCAGAAAGTGGTCGGTGCTTACCTGGAGTTCCATGGTGAGGGTGCACGTGCCCTGACCTTGGGCGACCGCGCCACCATTTCCAACATGGCCCCGGAATACGGCGCCACTGCGGCGATGTTCGCCATCGACCAGCAGACCATCGACTATCTGCGCCTGACCGGCCGTGAAGAGCAGCAGGTCAAACTGGTGGAAACCTACGCCAAGGCCACCGGCCTGTGGGCCGACAGCCTGGGCGCTGCCGTCTATGAGCGCACCCTCAGCTTCGACCTGTCGAGCGTGGTGCGCAACATGGCCGGTCCGTCCAACCCGCACGCCCGTGTCGCCACCAGCGACCTGGCCGCCAAGGGCATTGCCGGCAACTGGGAAGAGGTGCCGGGGCAAATGCCTGACGGTGCGGTGATCATCGCTGCCATCACCAGTTGCACCAACACCAGCAACCCGCGCAACGTGATTGCTGCAGGCCTGATTGCACGCAATGCCAACAGGCTGGGCCTGGCCCGCAAACCGTGGGTGAAGTCGTCGCTGGCGCCCGGCTCCAAGGCCGTGCAGCTGTATCTGGAAGAAGCTGGCCTGGAGAAAGAGCTGGAGCAGCTCGGCTTCGGCATCGTCGCCTTCGCCTGCACCACCTGCAACGGCATGTCCGGTGCCCTTGACCCGGTGATTCAGCAAGAAATCATCGACCGCGACCTGTATGCCACTGCCGTGCTGTCGGGTAACCGCAACTTCGACGGGCGTATCCACCCGTATGCCAAGCAGGCCTTCCTCGCCTCGCCACCACTGGTGGTCGCCTATGCCATTGCCGGCACCATCCGCTTCGACATCGAGAAGGATGTGCTGGGCGTGGTCGATGGCAAGGAAATCCGCCTGAAGGATATCTGGCCCAGTGATGAAGAGATCGATGCGGTGGTGCGTGCAGCGGTCAAGCCGGAGCAGTTCCGCAAGGTTTACATCCCGATGTTTGCCATCGAGGAAGACCGTGGGCCGAAGGTGGCGCCGCTGTACGAGTGGCGCCCCATGAGCACCTACATTCGTCGCCCGCCATACTGGGAAGGCGCCCTGGCCGGCGAGCGCACGTTGCGTGGCATGCGCCCGCTGGCGGTGCTGCCGGACAACATCACCACCGACCACCTGTCGCCGTCCAACGCCATCATGCTCGACAGCGCCGCCGGTGAATACCTGGCGAAAATGGGCCTGCCGGAAGAGGACTTCAACTCCTACGCCACTCACCGGGGTGACCACCTGACGGCCCAGCGCGCCACCTTCGCCAACCCCAAGCTGTTCAACGAAATGGTGCGCAACGACGATGGCAGCGTGAAGCAGGGCTCGCTGGCGCGTATCGAGCCGGAAGGCAAGGTTACCCGCATGTGGGAGGCGATCGAGACTTACATGCAGCGCAAGCAGCCGCTGATCATCGTTGCGGGTGCCGACTATGGCCAGGGCTCGTCGCGCGACTGGGCGGCCAAGGGCGTGCGCCTGGCGGGTGTCGAGGCAATTGTCGCCGAAGGCTTCGAGCGCATTCACCGCACCAACCTGGTAGGCATGGGCGTGCTGCCGCTGGAGTTCAAACCGGGCACCGACCGCAAGACCCTGGGCCTGGATGGCAGCGAGACCTATGACGTGCTGGGTGCGCGTACGCCACGGGCGACCCTGACCCTGGTGGTTACCCGCGCCAATGGCGAGCGCCTGGAGGTGCCGGTGACCTGCCGTCTGGACACTGCCGAGGAAGTGTCGATCTATGAGGCGGGCGGGGTGCTGCAGCGCTTTGCCCAGGACTTCCTTGAAGCGACCGCCTAACCAAGAGCAGCGCGGTCCTCTGTAGGCGCGATTAAGCCCGCGCCTACAGAGGCTGTGCAAGACAGGAATTGAACATGGCACATGTACCGCAAGTGAAAATCCCCGCCACCTACATCCGCGGCGGCACCAGCAAAGGCGTGTTCTTCCGCCTGCAAGACCTGCCCGAGCAGGCGCAAATTCCAGGCCCCGCCCGCGATGCGCTGCTGTTGCGGGTAATCGGTAGCCCCGACCCTTACGGCAAGCAGATCGACGGCATGGGCGGCGCCACGTCGAGCACCAGCAAGACCGTGATCCTGTCGCAAAGCATCAAGCCCGAACACGATGTCGACTACCTGTTCGGCCAGGTCAGCATCGACAAGGCCTTCGTCGACTGGAGTGGCAACTGTGGCAACCTGTCCGCTGCGGTCGGTTCGTTTGCCATCAGCAGTGGCCTGGTCGACCCGGCGCGTATTCCGCGCAACGGTATCGCCACGGTGCGTATCTGGCAGGCGAATATCGGCAAGACCATCATCGCCCACGTCCCGATCACTGAAGGTGAAGTGCAGGAAACCGGCGACTTCGAGCTGGACGGGGTCACCTTCCCGGCGGCCGAGGTGCAGCTGGAGTTTCTCGACCCTGCTGCCGATGAAGACGGCGGTGGCGGTGCCATGTTCCCCACCGGCAAGCTGGTCGATGACCTGGAAGTGCCGGGGGTCGGCACGTTCAAGGCAACCTTGATCAATGCCGGTATCCCGACCATTTTTGTCAATGCTGCCGATATCGGCTACACCGGTAGCGAACTACAGGACGCCATCAACGGCGACCCGCAGGCGCTGCTGCGTTTCGAGACCATCCGCGCCTATGGCGCCGTGCGCATGGGGCTTATCGACAACGTCGACCAGGCTGCCGGGCGTCAGCACACGCCGAAAGTGGCGTTCGTCGCACCGCCGAGCACCTACACTGCGTCCAGTGGCAAGGCGGTGCAGGCCGGTGATATCGACCTGCTGGTGCGGGCCTTGTCGATGGGCAAGCTGCACCATGCCATGATGGGTACGGCTGCGGTGGCAATTGGCACTGCGGCGGCCATTCCGGGCACGCTGGTCAACCTCGCCGCTGGCGGGGGCGAGCGCAGCGCTGTGCGTTTCGGTCATCCTTCGGGCACCCTGCGGGTCGGGGCCGAGGCGCGCCAGGTGAATGGTGAGTGGACGGTAACCAAGGCAATCATGAGCCGCAGTGCTCGCGTGCTGATGGAGGGCTGGGTTCGCGTGCCTGGCGACAGCTTCTAACGCACCACTGGCGCTCGGCTTTAGTTCGTTGGGGCCGCCAAGCGGCCCTTCGCGGGCTTGCCCGCTCCCACAGGGTAACCACAGGTTCTGAATGCCGTGGTCAACCTGTGGGGGCGGGCAAGCCCGCGAAGGGCTGCTCAGCAGCCCCGGCAATTCTGAAGGGAGCTGGATATGAGCGCCAACGTAGACCTCAACGACCGCCCGGACTACGACCGGGTGCTACAAACCCTGGCCGATTACGCCCTCGGCTACCGGGTCGAATCCCGCGAGGCCCTGGACACCGCGCGCAACTGCCTGATGGACACCCTAGGTTGCGGTCTTCTCGCTTTGCGCTTCCCTGAGTGCACCAAGCTCCTTGGCCCCCAGGTGGAAGGCACGCTGGTCCCGAATGGTGCTCGCGTCCCCGGCACCTCCTATCGCCTCGACCCGGTCAAGGCCGCCTGGGATATTGGCTGCACGGTGCGCTGGCTGGACTACAACGATACCTGGCTGGCCGCCGAATGGGCTCATCCCTCGGACAACCTCGGCGGTATCCTGGCAGTGGCTGACCACCTGTCACAGAAGCGTCTTGCTGCGGGTGAAAAGCCACTGCCGATGCGTGACGTGCTCTCGGCCATGGTCATGGCGCATGAAATCCAGGGCGTGCTGGCGCTGGAAAACGCCTTCAACCGCGTCGGCCTCGATCATGTGATTCTGGTGAAGGTCGCCTCGACCGCCGTGTGCGCCAGGCTGATGGGGGCCAATCGTGAGCAAATGCTCTCGGCCTTGTCCCATGCCTTCGTCGACGGCCAGGCCCTTCGTACCTATCGCCACGCGCCCAACGCCGGTTCGCGCAAGTCCTGGGCTGCGGGTGACGCCTCCAGCCGAGGTGTGCGCCTGGCCGACATCGCCTTGCGTGGGGAAATGGGCGTGCCGGGCGTGCTCACGGCTTCGCAGTGGGGGTTCTACGATGTTTCGTTCAGCCATACCAACAAAGACCTGGCGCTCAAGCCCGCCGGGCAGTACGAGTTGCGTCTGCCCCAGGCGTTGGGCAGCTATGTGATGGAAAACGTGCTGTTCAAGGTCAGTTTCCCTGCCGAGTTCCATGCCCAGACCGCCTGTGAGGCAGCAGTCACCCTGCACCCACTTGTGCGTAACCGTCTGCATGAAGTCGACCGCATCGTCATCACCACCCAGGAATCAGCGATCCGCATCATTTCCAAGAGCGGCCCGCTGGCCAATGCCGCCGACCGTGACCACTGTCTGCAGTACATGGTGGCCGTGCCGCTGATCTTTGGCCATCTGGTGGCCGAGCATTATGAGGACGCCTTCCATGCCAATCACCCCAGTATCGACCGCCTGCGCGAGAAGATGGAGGTGGTGGAAGACCCGCGCTTCAGTCGTGAGTACCTGGAGCCGGACAAGCGCTCGATCGCCAACGCACTTCAGGTGTTCTTCAAGGATGGCAGCAGCACCGAGCAAGTGGTGGTGGAATACCCGATCGGGCATCGCCGGCGGCGCGGGGAGGGGATACCGTTGCTGGAGGCCAAGTTCAGGGCCAACCTGGCGACCCGCTTTGCCCGGCAGCGGTGTCAGCAGATTTTCGAATTGTGCAAGGACCAGCAGAAACTGGAAGGCATGGCGGTGCACAGGTTCGTGGATTTGTTTGTGATATGAGGTGGCCTGTGCCGGCCGCTTCGTGGCTAAAGCCGCTCCTACAGGGGCATGCGCAGGTCTGGAACACCGTGGGAGCCCTGTGGGAGCGGCTTTAGCCGCGAAATGGCCGGCACAGGCCCAAACAACAAAGCCCCGGCATCGCTGCCGGGGCTTTGCTTACAACCTGTAACTCAGCTTACGCCTGGACCACCGGGATCTTGGTGTTGGCTGCCGCTTCGCGGAACTCGGCGATCTGGTCGAAGCTCAGGTAGCGGTAAACGTCGGCAGCCATGCTGTCGATGTCTTTCGCATACTGCATGTACTCTTCGACGGTCGGCAGTTTGCCGATGATCGAAGCGACAGCGGCCAGTTCGGCCGATGCCAGGTACACGTTGGTAGCGTCGCCCAGACGGTTCGGGAAGTTACGGGTCGAGGTGGAGACCACGGTCGAACCGGTCTGCACTCGTGCCTGGTTACCCATGCACAGCGAGCAGCCTGGCATTTCCATGCGAGCACCGGCCTTGCCGTAGATGCCGTAGTAGCCTTCTTCGGTCAGCTGGTGGGCGTCCATCTTGGTTGGAGGAGCCAGCCACAGACGGGTCGGAATGCCACCCTTGACCTTCTCCAGCAGCTTGCCGGCAGCGCGGAAGTGGCCGATGTTGGTCATGCACGAACCGATGAACACTTCGTCGATCTTCTCGCCTTGTACCGAGGACAGCAGGCGGGCATCGTCCGGGTCGTTCGGCGCGCAGAGCACAGGCTCTTTGACGTCGGCCAGGTCGATTTCGATGATTTCGGCGTATTCGGCATCGGCGTCGGCCGACAGCAGCTCAGGCTTGGCCAGCCAGGCTTCCATGGCCTGGGCGCGGCGCTCCAGGGTGCGGGCATCGCCGTAGCCTTCGCCGATCATCCAGCGCAGCAGGGTGATGTTGGACTGCAGGTACTCGGCGATGGCCTTTTCCGGCAGCTTGATGGTGCAACCGGCAGCGGAACGCTCGGCCGAGGCGTCGGACAGCTCGAAGGCTTGCTCGACAGTCAGTTCGTCCAGGCCTTCGATTTCCAGGATGCGGCCGGAGAAGGCGTTTTTCTTGCCTTTCTTCTCGACGGTCAGCAGGCCCTGCTGAATGGCGTAGTAAGGGATGGCATGAACCAGGTCGCGCAGGGTGATGCCTGGCTGCAGTTTGCCCTTGAAGCGCACCAGGATCGATTCTGGCATGTCCAGCGGCATGACGCCGGTGGCGGCAGCGAAGGCCACCAGGCCGGAACCGGCCGGGAACGAGATGCCGATCGGGAAGCGGGTGTGCGAGTCGCCACCGGTACCCACGGTGTCAGGCATCAGCATGCGGTTCAGCCAGCTGTGGATGATGCCGTCGCCCGGGCGCAGCGACACGCCGCCACGGGTGCGGATGAAGTCTGGCAGGGTGTGGTGGGTGGTGACGTCGATCGGCTTCGGATAGGCCGCGGTGTGGCAGAACGACTGCATGACCAGGTCAGCAGAGAAGCCCAGGCATGCCAGGTCTTTCAGCTCGTCGCGCGTCATCGGGCCAGTGGTGTCCTGGGAGCCGACGGTGGTCATTTTTGGCTCGCAGTATGCGCCTGGGCGCACGCCCTGGCCTTCTGGCAGGCCACAGGCACGGCCGACCATTTTCTGCGCCAGGGTGAAGCCCTTGCCGGAATCGGCAGGCTGCTCTGGTTTCTTGAACAGGTCGGAAGCACCCAGGCCCAGCTCGGCGCGGGCTTTTTCGGTCAGGCCACGGCCGACGATCAGCGGGATACGGCCGCCAGCGCGGACTTCATCCAGCAGCACTTCGGTTTTCAGCTCGAAGTTGGTGACCAGCTCGTCGCTGTCGTGACGGCGTACTTCACCTTTGTATGGGTAAACGTCGATGACGTCGCCCATGCCAAGGTTGGTGCAGTCGAATTCGATCGGCAGGGCGCCGGCGTCTTCCATGGTGTTGTAGAAGATCGGGGCGATCTTGGTGCCGAAGCAGAAGCCACCGGCGCGCTTGTTCGGCACGTACGGGATGTCGTCGCCGAAGAACCACAGTACCGAGTTGGTAGCGGATTTACGCGAGGAGCCAGTACCGACCACGTCGCCGACATAGGCAACCGGGAAGCCCTTGGCCTTGACGGCTTCGATCTGGGCCAGCGGGCCGACCGAACCAGGCTGCTGCGGTTCGATGCCGTCGCGGGCCATTTTCAGCATGGCCAGGGCGTGCAGCGGAATGTCAGGGCGCGACCAGGCGTCCGGGGCAGGCGACAGGTCGTCGGTGTTGGTTTCGCCAGGCACCTTGAACACGGTCAGGGTGTACTTGTCGGCGATGGCCGGACGCGAGGTGAACCACTCGCCGGCAGCCCAGGATTCCAGGACGGCCTTGGCGTGAGCGTTACCGGCCTTGGCTTTTTCGGCCACGTCGTGGAAGGCATCGAACATCAGCAGGGTGTGCTTGAGCTGTTCGGCCGCGACGGCGCCCAGTTCGGCGTCATCCAGCAGTGCGACCAGCGTTTCGATGTTGTAGCCGCCCTGCATGGTGCCCAGCAGTTCGGTGGCATGCTTGCGGTCGATCAGTGGGGACTTGGCTTCGCCCTTGGCGACGGCGGAGAGGAAAGCGGCCTTGACGTAGGCAGCTTCGTCGACCCCTGGCGGTACGCGGTTGGTGATCAGGTCTACGAGGAAGGCTTCTTCGCCGGCCGGCGGGTTTTTCAGCAGCTCGACCAGGCCTGCAGTTTGTTCGGCGTTCAGCGGCTGGGGAACGATACCCAGGGCGGCGCGCTCTTCGATGTGTTTGCGGTAGGCTTCAAGCACAGTTATTTCCCTCATCAGTGGTCCCTAAAGGGGGTCCGGGACGCTTATCCAGCATTCAATGCACCCATGCGCTGCCGCGGCTTTGTGGGCCGCCCAGCCAGGGTCGCAAAGAATCCTTACAGAAGCTGCTTTCAAAGTTTTACGCCTGCAGAACGGGGGCTGATGAGGGCTGGCGCGGGCATGCGAGGGATGCATGGCCCGGGCCAACGCCGTTCTACCGGATCAACTGTGCTCGTGACGCTTTGAAAACAGCTTCCAACGGACATTGTTGCCTTTGAAAAGGCCGGGTGATTCTACGGTAAAAAAAGCCCGAAGGTAAGGCGGTGTACGCGACTTTAACGAGTGACCCTGGTTAGACAAAGGGCTAACATGGGCCTGTGTTCCATCGCCAAGCTGTTGTTTTTCATGTCCAACAAGTCCATCAAGACCCCTTGCGTAGGCCTGTGCTCCACGGTGTACGGAGACACGGTGTGCCGTGGCTGCAAGCGTTTTCACCACGAAGTGATCAACTGGAACGGCTACGACGACACGCAAAAGCGCGCCGTGTGGTTGCGCCTTGAGCAGCTGCTGGTGCAGGTGATGATGGCCAAGCTTGAGGTGTTCGACAAAGGCCTGCTGCGCCAGCAACTGGAGCAGCGCTCCATCCGCTTTGTCGAGCAGCAGTCGGAATATTGCTGGGCTTACCAGTTGATTGCCCGCGGGGCGCGGATGATCCGTGACCTGGAGGCCTATGGTATGGCGTTGCTGCCGGAGTTCCGTGACTGGGAACTGCCACAATTGCGCGATGCGATCGATCGCGAGTTCTTCCTGCTTTCAGAGGCGCACTACCAGCGCTACATTGCCCCCGGCTTCCTGCGCGATGCCATGGGCAGCGCGCAAGGCCAGTGAGTCGGGCGAATCAGTCGCCGGTGTATTCGCAACCGCTGGTGCAGGTTTCATGAATACGCACCTTCGACAGCTCCGGCATCAGCGGCTTGACCTGGTCCCAGATCCACTTGGCGATCACTTCGCTGGTGGGGTTTTCCAGGCCGGGGATGTCGTTCAGGTAGTTGTGGTCCAGCTGATCATAGATCGGCTTGAAGATCGCCTTGACCTCGGCGAAGTCGCGGATCCAGCCCGTGTGCGGATCGAGCGGGCCGGTCAGGTGCAGGCCGACCTTGAACGAGTGGCCATGCAAGCGGCCGCATTTGTGCCCTTCAGGGACGTGGGGCAGGCGGTGGGCCGATTCGAATGTGAATTCCTTGAAAATTTCCACGCTGTCATAACTCTGTGTGAATCAATAATGCGCGCAGTCTACCAGCATGGCCGCTACAAGGCTTGCAGGCGTTCATGCAGCCGCCCGGTGGCGGTCAGTTCCAGAAGTTCATCACCCAGGCGCTGGCTTTCGGCGATGGCCTTGTACCAATAGCGCTTGCGCCCTGGCGCATCGCCCATGAAGCGCTTGAAGTCGTTGCGGTCGGGCAGTTTGCCGTAGGGCAGGGCGGCCAGGTATTGCGGCGAAGGCGTCATCAGCAGCACGTTTTGCAGGCGGGTGGCATCGCCCTTGCGCCAGGGCAGGGCCTTGTCGAACCAGCCAGGGACCACCTTGTCGGTGAAGTGTGGGTAGAGCACCAGGTCGTCACCGCGGTAGGGCAGGTCGAGGTGGTAGTCGAGCAGGCCGCCGTCGCGGTAGGTGCCGGCGCCGGCACCGGGGATGTCTTTTACGCCCTGCATGACCATCGGTATCGACCCGGAAGCGAGCAGGGCATGGCGCAGGTTGGCCAGGTCCAGCGGCAGGTAGCGTGAGGGGAAGTCGGTCAGGGTGTCGAGCGGAGGGGCGGCGCGCCCATCGTGCAGAATGATGCGCTCGAAGTGGCGGGCCAGGCGCGAACGGCCCAGAAGGTTGCTGGCAACCACCGAGCCCAGGCCCAGCCCCAGGCGGCCGCGATGGTCGTGAGCGAGCTGGCCATGGCTTTTCACCACCAGAATGTTCAGGCGGTAGTGCGGGTTGGCCAGCAGTTGGCCGTCGCGGCCTTCCAGCAGGTCATCGAGCATGCGTTGGCAGCTGCGGCTGATTTCGGCCGGAGTGACGCCCTTGGCAAAATCCTGCTCGGTGTACAGCTCGCCCAGGCGGCGGATGCCGGCGACCGGGTCGTCGAGGCAGGCGCTGGCGAAGCGCCAGGCACCGATCGATGCGCCGATCAGGGCACGCTGACGGGGTGCCGAGGGTAGCCACTCGCCGAACAGCGCCAGGTCAAGGCCCTGGATGCCCAGCGGCTTCGGCCCACCCGCCGCGCCCGGCAATACCCCGACATCGGCCGCCTGCAGGCCGCGCTCGCGGATGTGTCGCAAGGCACGCTGGCCGGCCTTGAAGGTGAGGGCGGGGTATTTAATGTGGATGGCGCTCATGGCGTGTCTCTTGGGCATAGGAGCAGCCTTGTGCTGCGAGGGGCCGTTACAGATAACATAACTGTATGTGCCTGTATTGGCCCTTTCGCAGCACAAGGCCGCTCGTTGCAGGTTGCCGAGCCTGGCTAGCGTCGTAACTGCGCTATCATGCCGCCAGCTGTTTTCAGGTTGAATTAAGGACCGGTGGTTAATCTTAACCCCGTAGACAACTTGTACAGTTCTCAGGAGAGAAGAACGATGAAAACCTTGACAGCCCTGATCACCGCCGCAGCCCTTGCCCTGGGCGCCAATGTCGCCTTCGCCAGGGACGTTCAGCCTGACGAAGTGGTGAAACTGGTCAACGCCAAGACCATCAAGTCGCTGGACCAGCTCAAGACCACCGCCATGGCCAAGCACCCGGGCGCCACCGTCACTGACTCGGAACTTGAAGACGAGTACGGCCGCTACATCTACAAGGTCGAGCTGCGTGATACGCAGAACGTCGAATGGGAGGTGGCGCTGGACGCCAAGACCGGTGAAGTGCTGAAGGACGAGCAGGACAGCTGATGAACCTCTTGCCGCGGCCAGCGCGCTACTTCGCGCTGGCGCTGCTGGCGGTGTGCTCTCTGGCCGCTGCCCGCGACCTCGATCAGGATGAAGCCCTGAAGCTGCGGCAGAAGGGCGTCATCCTGCCGCTCGAACAACTGCTCGAGACCGCTCTGGGGCGTCACCCCGGGGCGCGTCTGCTGGAAGCCGAGTTGGAAGAGGACGATGATCGCTACGAATATGAAGTCGAGTTGCTGACGACTGAAGGTGTGGTGCGCGAGATCAAGCTCGATGCCAGCACCGGCGCCCTGCTCAAAGACGAGGAAGATGACTGAATGCGCCTGTTGCTTGTCGAGGACAACGTACCGCTGGCCGATGAGCTTATCGCCGGCCTGCAGCGCCAGGGCTATGCCGTGGACTGGCTGGCTGACGGCCGAGACGCGGTTTACCAGGGGCAATGCGAGCCTTACGACCTGATCATCCTGGACCTCGGCCTGCCCGGTTTGCCTGGCCTGGACGTGCTGGCCCAGTGGCGCGCGGCTGGCCTGGCCACACCGGTATTGATCCTCACCGCCCGCGGCTCCTGGGCCGAGCGTATCGAAGGGCTGAAGGCCGGGGCTGACGATTACCTGAGCAAGCCCTTCCACCCCGAAGAGCTGCAGTTGCGCATCCAGGCCTTGTTGCGCCGCGCCCGTGGCCTGGCCAATCAGCCGAAGCTGGAAGCGGCCGGCCTGCACCTTGACGAAAGCCGTCAGTGCGTGAGCCGCGAGGGTGTGGATGTGCAACTGACCGCCGCCGAGTTCCGCCTGCTGCGCTACTTCATGCTGCACCCCCAGCAGATCCTGTCCAAAAGCCACTTGGCCGAGCACCTCTACGACGGTGAAACCGAGCGCGACTCGAACGTGCTGGAGGTCCACGTCAACCATTTGCGTCGCAAGCTGGGCCGCAGTGTTATCGAAACCCGACGCGGGCAAGGCTACATCTATGCCGGGAGCGGTGAGTGAAGTCGATCCAGGCGCGCCTGAGCCTTGGCCTGGTGGCGGTGCTGGTGGTGGTCGGCGTGGTGCTGGCGCAACTGACCTTGTGGCTGTTCGAAGCCGGCCTGCAACGTTATCTGGAAAACGGCCTGCGCAAGGAAAGCGAGAACCTTCTGGTGGCATTGGTGCGTGGGCCTTCGGGCCTACAGCTGGATGAGCGGCGCATCTCGGCTGCCTATCAGCGGCCGTTTTCCGGTTACTACTTCCGCATCGATCTCGATCAGGGTACCTGGAGGTCTCGTTCGCTGTGGGACCTGGACATGCCCAAGCCCGCAGCGCCCGGGCTTTCCGATAGCCATGAACTGGGCCCGGAAGGCCAGCAACTGCTGACCCTGCGTGCCGACTACCGGCGCCTGGGCCAGGACATTTCGATCAGTGTGGCTCAAGACTATTCACCGGTGCGCGAAGGTTTCCGGCGCTTGCAGCAAATCGGCCTGGGCATGGGGCTGGTGGCGCTGATCCTGATTCTGGTGCTGCAGCGCATCACGGTCACCCGCTCGCTGCGGCCGCTGGAACGGGCACGTCAGCAGATTGCCCAGTTGCAGCAGGGGCAGCGCTCGCAGCTGGATGCCGAGGTGCCCAGCGAGTTGGTACCGCTGGTGGGGCAGATCAACCACTTGCTTAGCCATACCGAAGACAGCCTGCGTCGCTCACGCAACGCCCTTGGTAACCTCGGCCATGCGCTGAAGACGCCGCTGGCGGTGTTGCTGAGCCTGGCTTCCAGTGAACGCCTGCAGGGTCTGCCGGAGGTGCGCGCGCAAATGCGTGAGCAGTTGCAGCAGATTCAGGAACGCCTGGCGCGCGAGCTGAACCGTGCACGCCTGGCAGGGGATGCGCTGCCGGGTGCGCAGTTTGATTGTGATGCCGAACTGCCGGGGTTGCTCGGGACCTTGGGCATGATTCATGGCGAGGGCCTGCTGCTGGCAAGTGATGTGTCGCCCGGGCTCTTGTTGCCATGGGACCGCGAGGACGTGCTGGAACTGTTGGGCAATCTGCTGGACAACGCCTGCAAGTGGGCTGACAGCGAGGTGCGCGTGGGTATCGCGTCGAACGCCGAGGGCTACCGGCTGTGGGTCGATGACGATGGCCCGGGTATTGCGCAAGACCAGCGGCAGCAGGTGCTGGAGCGTGGTTCGCGGCTGGACGAGCAGGTGGACGGGCATGGGCTTGGGTTGGGCATCGTGCGCGATATCGTTGATGCCTGGGAAGGGCACCTGGCCTTGCTGGAAAGCCCGCTGGGCGGCCTACGGGTGAGCATCGACCTGCCGCGCAAGGCCCGATAATGCCGGGGCCGCTGCGCGCCACGAGGGTGTCAGTACTACAAAAAAATTGCAGTACAGGCGCATTTTTTTGAATTAGCCCAATCCCGCTGCGCCCGGCAGAATCTCCCTCACGAAACCCTGCGGTTTCCATCTCTCCACGGACGGAGCCCCTTGTGGTATTGCATGCGCAATACGAGGCCCAGGCCAGCTCGGCTGGGCTTTCTTTTTAATCAGAAAACCCAAAGATCCCGATTGCCCAAATGTCTGCCTCGCGTTTCGAAAATCGTCTGCAGCGGCTGCTGCCGGCCCCCCTGAACATCCCCCCCAAAGAATGGTTGCGTGCCGGTATCGGTGCGCTGCTTGGCCTTTTCCTCGCGGGCTGGCTGACCAGCATGGCCTATGGGCCCAGCATCGCCCTGCACTTGCTCGGCCCGCTGGCTGCTTCAGCGGTACTGGTGTTTGCCGTGCATTCCGGCCCATTGGCCCAACCTTGGCCGGTGTTGGGCAGCTACGCCCTGGCCGGCGCTGTAGGGCTGGCGATGCGCGAAGGCTTCGGCCCCGAGCTGTGGGTGGCTGCTGCGGCGCTCGGTATCTCGATCCTGGGCATGTGCCTGTTGCGCTGCCTGCACCCACCGGGTGGCGGTGTGGCGGTGAGCGCGGTGCTGGCCGACACGGGGTTGACTGCCATGGGCGATCACCTGCTGGAGCCGGTGCTGCTCAATGCGCTGATCCTGGTGACCGTGGCAATCGCCTACAACCGTTTGACGGGTGTGCGCTACCCGAAAGGCGCGGTGCCGCGCAAAGACCTGCACCACACCCATGACCCGCTGCCCGGCGAGCGGGTCGGTATCCGCGGTGAAGACCTGGACCAGGCCCTGGAAGAGCTGGGCGAGTTCGTCGACGTCACCCGTGACGAGCTGGAGCGCATTATCCTCGCCACCGAGCAGCACGCCCTGCAGCGTAGCCTTGGCGGTATCACCGCAGCCTCGGTGATGTCCCGCGATGTGCAGTTCGCCACGCCTGATACCACGCTGGAGCAGGCGTGGAAAATGCTCGCCAGCCATCACCTGAAAACCCTGCCTGTCCTGCAGCACGGCAAGCTTGTGGGCATCGTCAGCCTCAGCGACCTGGTTGGCCCGGCCATGCAGCGTGGCCGTTGCGGCTGGCGCGGCCTGTTCGGCCGCAAGGCAGTGCGCATGGCGCAAGTGATGAGCACGCGGGTTGTCAGTGTCAGCAGCCAGCACCCGCTGGAACGCCTGCTGCCCTTGTTGTGCGAACAAGGCCTGCACTGCTTGCCGGTGCTTGATGCCGACAAACTGGTGGGGGTGATCACCCAGACCGACCTGATCGCCGGCCTCAAGCGCCAGTTGCTCAGCAAGATCGAGGCATCAGATAACCGGGTCCCAGCGTTGTGACCAGTCGCTGGCGCCGGCAGCTACCAGCCGGCGCAGGATGGCGAAGGCCTGTTGCAGGGCTTCGCTGTCGCGTTTGCGTGGGTACACCAGGAAGGTCGGGTAGGTGAACTCCGGTGCCTGCGGTACCCGCTCGAACACGCCGCTGTCCAGATAGGCCTGCACCACCCGCGTGCGGAAGTAGCCACTGCCGCCTTGGTCGAGTATGAACTGCAGGGCCAACGGGCCAAGGTTGAAGCTTAGCGCCGGGCGCGCGCGGTCGGGCAGGGCCGCATCGTGCTGGCGGCGGAAGGCCTCGCCCCAGTCGATGTAGATGTATGGTTCGGGCCGATCGACCCGGCGCACGCGAATCAGCTTTTCTTCCATCAACTGCTCCACCTGCAGGCCTGGGCCGTAGGTCGGCTGGTAGACCAGCGCGGCGTCCAGCAAGCCCATTTCGACCTTGCGCAGGAGCGACTCTCCATCGCTGACCTCGCTGCGGATGGCATGGCTGGGCAGTTCGCGGTGCAGGGCACTTACCCAGTCGAGCATCATCGGGTTGCCCAGGCTCACCTCGCCGCCGACATGCAGCACCTGTTGGCAACCTTCAGGCAGCGGCAGGTCGCGGCGCGCGGCCTCCCAGGTTTGCACCAACTGGTTGGCATAACTGACGAACGCTTCGCCATCGCTGGTCAGGCTGGCGCCGCTGCGGCTACGCACGAACAGCTGGCAACCCAGTTGCTGCTCCAGGCGCTGCACGCGCGCGGTGATCGCGGTTTGTGACACGAACAGGCGTTCGGCTGCGGCGACCAGGCTGCCGCAACGCACAATTTCCAGGAAGGTACGGGCCTGATCGATGTCCATGGGCTGCTCGGTGTTTGAGGGGGGCCTATTCTAGAGGCTTTGCACTGTTATGGGGCGTTATTGCGTTGTCTGCAAATTTGCAGGTCGGTTGTGACTTTAGTCCCATGGCAGGGTGGGTGTAGCGGTCCATACTCAAGTTTCGCCCTTCAATAACAACAAGTACCGGGTTTCTGACGATATGAGCTACCAGCACAGCTACGCCCATTCCATTTCCGACCCTGCCGCTTTCTGGGCGGAACAGGCCGCACACCTGGCCTGGCACCGCAAGCCTGCCCTGACCCTGCAAGATAACGCTGACGGGACCCACCGCTGGTTCGCTGATGGCCGCATCAACAGCTGTTACCTGGCACTCGATCACCAGATCGAGCAGGGCCGGGGCGAGCAGTTGGCGCTGATCTACGATTCGCCAGTGACTGGCGTGCAGCAGACCTACACCTACAACCAGTTGCGCGACGAGGTAGCACGCCTGGCCGGTTTGCTGCGCCAGTTGGGGGTGAACAAGGGCGATGGTGTGATCATCTACATGCCCATGGTGCCGCAAGCGGCCATGGCGATGCTGGCCTGCGCGCGGATCGGCGCGGTGCATTCGGTCGTGTTTGGTGGTTTCGCCGCCAACGAGTTGGCCCTGCGCATCGATGACGCCCGCCCCACCTTGTTGCTGACGGCATCGTGTGGGCTGGAGTTCGACCGGGTCATTGCATACAAGCCGCTGGTTGACCGCGCCCTGCAACTGGCCCGGCACCAGCCGCGCAACGTGTTGGTGCTGCAGCGGCCGCAAGCGCACGCTGAACTGCTGCCAGGCCGTGATCTGGACTGGCAGGCGGCCTTGGCCGGCGCCGAGCCGGTGGCGCCCGTCGAGCTGGATGCCGGCGACCCGCTATACATCATGTACACCTCAGGTACCACCGGTAAGCCCAAGGGTATCGTCCGGGAAAACGGCGGCAATGCCGTGGCGCTGTGTTATGCCATGCGCCATATCTATGGCATGCAGGCCGGCGATGTGTGGTGGGGCATTTCCGACGTCGGCTGGGTGGTCGGCCATTCACTGATCGTCTATGGGCCGTTGATGAACGGCTGTACCACGGTGTTCTATGAAGGCAAGCCGATCCGCACCCCGGATGCTTCGGCCTATTGGCGGGTGGTGGAGCAGTATCAGGTCAACGCGCTGTTCTGTGCACCGACGGCCATGCGCGCCATCCGCAAGGAAGACCCGGAGGGCGAACTGATCCGCAAGCATGACCTCAGCTCGCTGCGGCAACTGTTCCTGGCGGGGGAAAAACTGGATTCCAGCACCCATGAATGGCTGGAGCGGGTGAGTGGCAAGCCGGTGCACGACCACTGGTGGCAGACCGAGACCGGCTGGCCGGTCACCGCGCCTTGCGTCGGGCTGGAGGGCAGCGCGGCGAAACCAGGGTCGAGCAACCGGGCGGTGCCTGGCTACAACGTTCGCGTGCTGGATGACGAAGGCCACTTGCTCGGGGCCAACCATCAGGGCTCGATCGTGATTGCCCTGCCATTGCCACCCGGTTGCAGCCAGACGCTGTGGGGGGACCACGAGCGCTACCTGCAGGCCTATCTGCGCACGTATCCGGGTTACTACCACACGGGCGATGGCGGCTATCTGGACGATGATGGCTTCGTCTACATCATGGGGCGCACCGATGATGTGATCAACGTTTCCGGTCATCGCTTGTCCACCGGTGAAATGGAAGACCTGGTTGCCCGCCACCCGGCGGTCGCGGAGTGCGCGGTTATCGGCGTGCATGACGAGATCAAGGGCCAGGTACCGCTGGCGCTGGTGGTACTCAAGGATGGCGAGGGCATTGCTGAAGCGCAGTTGCTGGTGGAACTGGTGGGCAGTGTGCGCGAGGAAATCGGCCCGCTGGCCTGCTTCAACCGGGTTCGGCTGGTGAAGCGTCTGCCCAAGACCCGTTCCGGCAAGATTCTGAGGGCGGTGCTGCGCAAGATTGCCGATGGCCAGGATTATGTGCCGCCTTCGACCCTGGATGATCCGGCAGTGCTGGGCGAGATCGAAGCGGTGCTGGCGGATTTGCCCAGGGCGGGTTGATGGTTTGACCTCGATGGCCCCCTCGCGGGCGGGACACGCAACGGTGGTTCGGCAGAGGCCGTCGTAGGAGCGGGTTCACCCGCGAAAGGGCCGGGCCTGCTGGCCAATTTCACCCGCCGTTCACCGTTGCTGCCGCTACCGTATTCGCGGGTAAACCCGCTCCTACACCTGATTGAGGGGGTGGACACACATTGGTGATTGGGCGCAGGCCGTCGTGTAGGAGCGGGTTCACCCGCGAAAGGGCCGGGCCTGCTGGCCAATTTCACCCGCCGTTCACCGTTGCTGCCGCTACCGTATTCGCGGGTAAACCCGCTCCTACACCTGATCGGGGGTGGACACACATTAGTGATTGGGCGCAGGCCGTCGTGTAGGAGCGGGTTCACCCGCGAAAGGGCCGGGCCTGCTGGCCAATCTCCAGCCGCCGTTCACCGTTGCCGCTGCCACCGTATTCGCGGGTAAACCCGCTCCTACACCTGATCGGGGGTGGACACACATTGGTGATTGGGCGCAGGCCGTGGTGTAGGAGCGGGTTCACCCGCGAAAGGGCCGTCTCAGGCACTGCAGGCTCAGGGGGCAATCTGGTGCAGTTGCCCCAACCGGCTGCGGGTACGCATCAGGTCGGCCAGCGGGCCACCCAGGCTCTCTTCCAGCGGACGTTTACCTATGACAATCACCTGTCGATCCTGGTCATACAGCACATCTACCAGGTTGACGAAGCGCTGCTGAGCCGCCAGCGAACACTCCGAGAGGTCATCCAGCCCATCGATGACCCACTCGTCATAATCCCTGGCCAGCACCAGGTAGTCGATGACCGCGGTGGCCTTCTCGCACAGATCGTCAAAGCCAAGCACCACCCGCCGGCCATCGACGGCCAGCGCCCGCAGCGGGCGCTTGTTCACTTCCAGTATCACCGGGTGTTCGTTCGGCACGTTCAGCGCCTGGCGCTGCGCCGCATCACCCGGCCAGACATAATGGCCCTGGGTAAAACGCTGATGCTCGCGGTTGGCCGGCAAGCTTCGAAAATCGGTGTTGCCACCGACTTCGAGCACTTGCATCGAGCTGTTGATCAGGCGAATGACCGGCAGAAAACGCTCGTGATACAGCGGGTTGGGCAGCAACCCTTCGGGCGCGTAGTTAGAGGTCACCAGCAGGTACACGCCCCGGGCGAACAAGGCGTTGAACAGCCGGGTGAGCAGCATGGCATCGCCTATGTCATGCACGTGGAATTCGTCGAAGCACAGCACCCGGCAACCGCCCACCAGCTCGTCCAGCGTTGCGCCCAGCGCGTCGTCCAGCGCCCGGTGGCGGTGCATGCCCTGGTGCAGGCGTGCAAAGAAGTCATGAAAGTGCAGGCGCAGCTTGGCGGCTATCGGCACGGCCTGGAAAAAGCCATCGAGCAGCCAGCTTTTACCACGGCCGACCGAGCCGTACAGGTACAGGCTGCGCGGTTGGCCTTGTTCAAGCTGCGTCAGTTGTTCGGCCATGCAATGGATTACCCGCCGTTGACCGTCACTCAGCTGATAACCGCGGCTGCGCGCCTTGTCCTCGAACCAGCCGAGCAGCTCGCTCTGTTGATTGGCGGTGCCGCGCAAGCGTTGGCCAAGCTGGCGCAGCGGGGTAGGGATCCAGGCAGACAAAAGCAACGCTCCTTGGGCGATGGTGGGGCAGCCTGCAGCTTGCCCGAGGGCGGCCATTTTGACTAATAGAGAAAGTGCCGGGCAATCATCACTTCTTGCGATAGGTCTGACCGCCTGTTGTACCTGTACGGGCTATGCCTTGCGCTCCAGCTGGCGCTCGATCATGTACTTCACCGCCAGGCGACGCTCCTTGAGGTGGCGCAGGTCTTCGTCGACGAAATTACCGGCCGATATCGATTCGGCAGCCAGTACCTGATTGTCGATGTCCACGTACTCGTCCAGCAGGCGGTCCAGCGCCTTGTCCTGCTGGCGGCGCTGTTGGACGATTTCGCGCGGGTAGTGCAGGTCCTGGTACAGGTCGTGTGAGACAGGCATGAGGTCCTCCTTGGTCAATGCGATGGGCTTACCTGATTGGAAGTGCGGAATGCGATTGTGTTGAAGCGAGGCGGGCGGAAACCGACGGACGGTCGCTGTGCCAGCGCCGAAATGACTAACTCGCTGTTTTTTTGGCATTTTTTTTATCGGGGGGGGTTCACAGACCGAAAGTTTGTTGTTAAAGTGCCGCGCATTCCAAGACAACAACCCAGTTGTCAGTCACTTGGAATTGTCAGAGCAGCAAATGCTGCATCCGATACAGGGGCGTCGCCAAGCGGTAAGGCAGCAGGTTTTGATCCTGCCATGCGTTGGTTCGAATCCAGCCGCCCCTGCCATTTCTCAGATTCAAACGTATTTCACCCGGTGCCAGGAAAGATGAGCACTGGGTTTTCGCGTTTGTGTGGTTTTGCGCGCCACCGCGCCTCCTGAGCGCGGTTCGTGCCGTACCGGGTTACCTGGCAATCCCCAACATTTCGTTCAGCGCCCTGGCCAGCTCATCAGCCTGCACCGGCTTCTGGATCACCAGGCTGCACGGCAGTTCCAGCCCCTGCAACTCCGCATAACCGGTAAGAAACACCACCGGCATGTGGGGGTACCGTTCGCGGGCAGCCAGCGCCAGTTGTGCACCGTTGAACTCGGGCATGGCGAAATCAGTCAGCAGCAGGTCAATATCGTCATCCAGCAAGGCCAATGCCTGTTCGCCGCTGTGCGCCTGGCGCACCTGGTAGCCGTATTGGCGTAACACATCGCCCAGCATGTCGCGCACCAGGTGGTCGTCGTCCACCAGTAGCACCGTGCGATTATGGCCGCTTTCGCTGATCGGCTGACTGAGCGCGGCTGCCACGGGTTCGTTCACCATCTCCTCTTTTACCGCCGGCAGGTATACCGCCACTTCGGTACCGCGACCGAGTGTGGTGTCGATGCGCACGCCGCCACCGGACTGCTTGGCGAAGCCGAATACCTGGGCCAGGCCCAGGCCCGAACCTTTGCCGATGTCCTTGGTGGTAAAGAAAGGCTCGAATACCTTGGCCTGCACGTCTTCGCTCATGCCGCACCCCGTATCGCGGATGCTCAGCATCACGTACTCGCCCGGGTCCGGGTCTTCCGGACGTTGCGGGCGCTTGTCGATACGGGTGTTGCGCGTTGTCAGGGTCAGCTGGCCGCCGTCGGGCATGGCATCGCGGGCATTGATCGCCAGGTTGAGGATGATCATCTCGGTCTGGGTGGGGTCGGTCAGTGCCTGCCACAGGGCCAGGTCAAGGTCCAGGCGCACCGAGACGTTGCCACCCAGGGTGCGGCGCAACAGCTCTTCCAGGCCGGCCAGGGTTCGATTGAGGTTCAGCGGCACCGGCTCCAGACGCTGGCGGCGGGAGAAGGCCAGCAGTTGCGAGGTCAGCTTGGCGCCACGCTCGCCCGCCTCGCGGATATGGGTGAGGCGAGTGCGGGCCTTTTCCAGGTCGGCCTTGGCCAGATCGCGCTCCAGAAAGCTGGCACCGGTGAGTATCACCGTCAGCAGGTTATTGAAGTCGTGCGCCACGCCAGCCGTCAGCTGCCCGACCGCTTCCAGCCGCTGCATCTGCTGCAGAGCGGCCTCGATGCGCTCGCGCTCGTTGATCTGTTCGCGCAGCCGGGCGTTGGCATCTGCCAGGCCCAGGGCGGCTTCGCGCTCGCTGGTGATGTCGCGTGCCACCACGTACAGCAGGGTGTCCTCCGGCACCACCACCCACGACAGCCAGCGTTGCTGGCCGCCGGCATGCAGAATGCGACCGACAAAGCGTGCGCTGGTGCGGCCATGGGAGAGGGCGGCCAGTTCGGTGAGTAACTGTTCCTGGTCGTGTTCCGGCAGCAAGTGCAGCAAGGAGGACTGGCTCAGGCGTTCGCGTGAGAAGCCCAGGCTGGCTTCCCAGGCGGGGTTCAGCGCGACCGGGGTCAAGTCTTTGTTCAGCACGGCCAGCAAATCTTGCGACAGCTCCCAGGCACGATCGCGTTCGCGGGTACGGCGCTCGACCCGCTCGCCGAGCATCTCGTTCAGCTGACGCAGCGCCTGGGTAGCCTGGCGTTGCGTGTGGATGTCCTGCAGCACGCCTGAGAAGCGAACGCACTGATCACCGACGAACTGGCTCTGGCCGCTGCTCAGCAACCAGCGGGGCTCCAGGCCATTGGGTTGCGCGATCCGAAACTCCACGCGGTAATGACCGTCGCTTTCCGGGCGCATGGCATGTTCCACCGCCTCGCGCACCAGTGGCAGGTCGTCGGGGTAGATGCCGGCGTAGAACACTTCAAGGCTCATTTCGGTGCTGGTGGGCAGGCCGAACAAGGTCTTGCAGCGGTCATCCCAAAGCAACAGGCCCTCTTGCGGGCGCAGGTCCCAGGTGCCCATGCCGGCGGCGTCGATGGCAATGCGAGCACGTGCTTCGACGTCCGCCAAGGCCTCTTCGGCGCGGCGACGGCGCTGGCGTTCCTGCACTTCGCTCAGGGCTCGGCGCACGGCTTTGGGCAGTAGTGGCAGGTTCTTCTTCAACACATAGTCGGTCGCGCCCAGGCGGATCATTTCCACCGCGTGCTCTTCGCCATAAATGCCGGACAGGAATATGAACGGAATATCGGGTGCCAGGCGTTGGGCGATGGCCAGCACTTCGGTACCGGACGAGCCTGGTAGCACGCAGTCACACAAGATCAGGTCGTAGTGGGCCTGGCGCAGGGCATGTTCGACACCCGCATGGTCGAACACCAGCTGCGACTGTACATGCAGCCCGCTGCGCTCCAGGCGCATCAGGGTCAGCTCGGCGTCCATCGAGCTGTCCTCGACCATCAGTAGTTTCAACGGCGTTTGATGCATCGTCGCGGCGGCCTCAGTTGCTACCGCGACGGTTCAGTCGCAGTGAGCCGGGTGGCGGTTCGTTTAGCACTGCCCAGAATACCCCGAGGTCGGAGATGGCGGCGACGAATTCCTTGAACTCCACGGGTTTGACCACATAAGCGTTTACCCCAAGCTCGTAGGCACGCAACAGGTCGGGCTCTTCGCGCGAGGAGGTCAGCATCACGGTGGGGATGCTGCGCAGTTCGGCAGTGGCGCGCACTTCCTTGAGCACCTCCAGGCCGTCGACCTTGGGCAGTTTAAGGTCGAGTAACAGCACGGCAGGGTTGCCGTCATCGCGCTCGGCATAGACGTTGCGGCGCAGCAAGTAGTCGAGCGCATCGGCGCCGTCACGCAGCACGATGACCTCGTTGGCCAACTGGCTGCGCTCCAGGGCCAGCAGGGTCAGCTCCAGGTCTCGGGGGTTGTCTTCGACCAGCAGAATGGGCTTGAGCATGATGGTGGCGATGCCTCAGGTAACAGTGTTTCGGGGTAGGGTGAAGTGGAAGCTGGCGCCTTGGTCGATCTGGCCAGTGGCCCAGACTCGACCGTCATGGCGCTCGATGATGCGGCGTACACTCGCCAGGCCAATGCCGGTGCCTTCGAAATCTTCCATGCGGTGCAAGCGCTGGAAGACGCCGAACAGCTTGTTGGCGTAGGCCATGTCGAAGCCCACGCCATTGTCGCGGATGCAGACCTCGGTTTCGCCGGGGTGCTGTACGGCACTGATGCCGATACGAGCAGGGTTGCGGCCGCGGGTGTACTTGATGGCATTGGCTATCAGGTTGTGCAAGGCCATGTTGATGAATGCCGGGTCGCCGATCACCTTGGGCAGCGGCGCGATGTCCCAAACGATTGCGCGGCCTTCGTAATCGGGGGCCAGCTCGCTGCGAATGGCCTCTACCAGGGCGTTTAGGTCGACGTCTGACAGGCGCAAGGCCGAGCGGCCCATCTGCGAGAAGTTGAGCAGGTTGTCGACCAGGCTGCCGGCAAAGTGCGCCGCTTCACCGATATGCTGCAGAAAGCGCTTGCCGCGTTCGCTCAGGCCCTCGCCTTCGATTTCGCCAAGCAGTTCGGTATAGCCGGCGATGTGCCGAAGCGGTGCGCGCAGGTCGTGGGAAACACTGTAGGAAAACGCTTCGAGCTCCTTGTTGGAGCGGCGCAACTCGCCAGCCAGTTGTGCCAGTTCTTCGGCTTTGCGCAGGACAATGCCCAGCACAGCGGTGCGCAGCTCCATCACACCCTCGATCACCAGTGGGTCCCACGCCTGACAATAGCCGCGCAGTTCTTCCTGCCAGCGTTCAAAACTGTGCCGTGGGTCGAGGTTGCCCTGTGGCCCGACCTGCTTGGTCGGCTGGCCGGCCCAGCTGACCGTGCGTATCTGCTCGGGGCGGAACCACAGCAGGTAGTGCGAGTGGATCTGCGAGATGGCCACTGCCAGCACCCCGCCAGCATGGTTTGCCAGCTCGGGTAGCTCAGTGATGTCGCGGCGCAGGTTGTCGCTATGGAACACGCTGTCTTCGTCACGTTGGCCAAGCCAGTGCACCAGCGCGGTCACCTGGGCCTCAGGCGGAGTCTGGCCGATCAGGTCACAGCGCTCGGCCGAGATCACCGCCGCGCCCTGGGCGTCGGCAAAGGCCAGCAGCACGTGGGGCAGGTCGCGCAAGCCATCACTGACACTGTCGTGGTCGGCCATGGACGAGATCATGCGTACGATGTGTTGGCGCAGCGCCAACAGCTTGCGCGTGCTGGTATGGGACTCGCGGGACTCTACCTGCAACGACAGCACGCTGGCCAACAGCTCGCAAGCCGTGCGGGTGCGCAGGTCCACCGGGCGTGGCTGCTGATGGTGACAGGAAATCAGCCCCCACAGCTCGCCGTCGACCACGATCGACAGTGACATCGAGGCCAGCGTGCCCATGTTGCGCATGTACTGCAGGTGCACGGGCGACACGCTGCGCAGTGCAGCGAAACTCATGTCCAGCGCCTTGCCGGTGCGCGGGTTGATGGCGGGCAGCAGTGGCGAGGGGTGATAGTTGGCATCCTCGATCACACGGATGCGGTTGACCCGGTACAGCTCGCGCGCCTGGCGCGGGATGTCTGCAGCCGGGAAGCACAGGCCCGCGTAGCTAGGGTAGCCCGGGTCGGCTACCTCAGCCAGCACTTGGCCGTTACCTTCGGCATCGAAACGGTACGCCTTGACCCGCCCGAAGCCGGTGATGCGCTTGAGCTGCAACACCGTTTGCTGCAGCAGGTCTTCGATACTGCTGGCCAGTTGCAGACTGGCGACAAAGCTGCGGACCAACGGGTAATAGTCACCTTGCCCGGCCAGGTCTGCTGGCAGGCGGGGTGGTTCGAACTCGGCAATCAGCACCTGATCGTGGCAATGGACCAGCAAGTGCAGCAGGGCACTGACGGGTGCGCCCTGGCGCAAGCGCACGTCGCCAATGTGGAATGGGAAGACCTCATCTTCGGGAAGCCGTGAGAGGTGTGCGTGCAGGTCAAAGCCATCGTGAACCAGGTCGGAGAAGTGACAACCGATCAGTTCACGGGCTGGCAAGCCCAACCAGTGCTCGACATTTTCACTGGCCTGCAGTACGCACAGGTCGGTGGCATCCAGCACCAGCAGAAAGCCGTGAGGCTGAATGCTGCCCGGAACCTGGATCGGTTCCTGGGCACAGCGCTCCATGGCGTCTGCCAGTGAGTTGTCTGCAGTCATGATTGAAAAAGCTCCTGTCATGTCTGTCCGTGTACGGCACAGGTGTCTGGCGCAGGACGAGTACGATTCACCCTAACAGAATCCCGGCCCATTTACCGGCTCCTGGCCATTGGAGGCACGGGTTGGCCAGGGGTTCTGTGCGGCACAGGCTTTTTTTGATACCACGGTATCGCTTTGTCGCTAATACAAAAAAATGGCTTTGTGCTACTTCGGCTGCGCTGCCTCGCTGCTACGCTCAGTTCAAGACACCTCGATAAGGATAACAAGGTGACGGAGCGCATGCTGGCCGCGCTGTTCGGCCTGTTGTTCAGCGGCAGTACCGTGGCTGCGGATTTCCTCGTGGAAGTTCGGGTGCTGGTGCAACGTGGCTGCATGCTGGTCAACCAGCCCCGCGATGCGGGAGCCCAGGCCCTGGGGCGAATCGACCTGGGTGCGACGGCGCGCCTGGATGGCCTTGGCGCGCCCTTGAGCGGCGTGCTGCTGAGCCAGCGCCCGCCGCGGCTTGAGTGCAACCCGGATACGCCCTATCAGGTGCGCGTCGATGGTGGCCAGCATGGTGGCGTCGGCGAGCTGCGTTACCTGGTCAGCCACGACCGCCTGGCGCGGCCCATTCCTTATCGCTTGTACCGTGACGCTGCCTGGCGTGAGCCTCTGGCGGTGGGGGTAGCCCTGTCGGCGCGTGTGCCGGGCAGCGGTTCGGTTGAATTGCCGTTGTACGCACGTATCGACAAATTGGCCTGGGTGCCGGAAGCAGGGGCTTACGCCGACCTGCTCAAAGTCACCGTCACCTGGTAGGGACGCCACCATGCACAAGGACGCCATGCCATGAGCCGCACTTCGATCCTGTTGCTCACCCTCGGCCCGCTGCTGATCCCCGGCGGTGCGGTGCATGGCAGCACCACCGGTTTCATCCAGGCACGGCTGGTGATCAGCGCGTCTTGCCAGATCAGCAGCAACGAGACGCAACCGGCTGTGCTGGGTGACCCAGGCGTAATGGACTTTGGCGAGCGCGGTCCGAATTGGGACCAGCCTTTGCGCAGCCAAGTGGACGAGATGGGCGGTGAGGGCAACCTGCAGATCAGTTGCACCCCTGAAGTTCGGGCCTTCAACGTGCGTATCAATGGTGGCCTCAATGGCGACGATGGCATACGCCGCCTGAGTAACGGCCGTGAACTGATTCCATACCAGCTGGCGGTCGACCCAGGCGGTAACAGCCGCTACGGCGTCGGCCAGGCGCGTGCCTTCACCATCAGCAGCAGCCAGCAAGTCCCGATTCCCATCTACGGTGTGGTAGTGGCGCAACCGCGTGCGCTGCCGGCCGGGCTTTACCGCGACACCCTCAGAGTGACCCTGGACTGGTAACCCCGCAAGGAGACCCCGATGCGAACGAACCTTTCATATTGCGTCCTCGCAGGCCTGGGCCTGGCGTTGGCTTCCCAGGCCCAGGCGGCCACGGTAACGGGGAGTATCAGCTCGACCCTGACGCTGACTGCGGCGTGCCAGGTCAATGGCACGTCGGGCACGTCGGGGCTTAACTTCGGTGCCTTGGACTTCGGTACCCATGATGCCTTGTTTGTCACCGCCGAAGCCCAGGTGCTGGGAGGCGGGGGGGGCGCCATGAGCGTTCTGTGCTCTGCAGGTACGGTGCCTGTGATCAAAGTGCGGGCAGGCCTGCATGACGGCCAGTCTAGTGGTGGCTCCCGTGCGCTCGCCGATGGTTCTGGCAACTTTGTGCCGTATGACCTCTATACCGACGCTGGGCGTACGACGTTGCTGGCGGTCGACGACACCATCACCCTGCCGACCAGTACCGGCGCCGCTCAGACGGTCAACCTTTACGGCAAGGCCGTCGGCAAAGCGGGCCTGCCTGCAGGGGTCTACAGCGACACGATTTCGGTCGAGCTGTCGTTCTGACCCATGCGCGGCTGGCTGGCAGGAGGCCTGACTGGCGTCAGCATGCTGTTGGCAGCCCCGTTGGGGGCAGTGACCACCAGTACCTTCACGGTGACGGCGCAGGTTGTCGCCGGGTGCCTGGTGGTGGGGGGTGTCACCAGCTACGGCACGCTCGATTATGGCTCGCAGTCGGCGCTGTCCACGGGGCTGCTCAGCACATCGCTGGGTGGTTCTACCGTGACGTTCCAGTGCACGCCGGGCGTGGCCATGAGCATGAGCCTGGACGGCGGGCAAAACAGTGCCAGTGGCACACGCAACCTGAAGCGCACCAGTGGCACGCAAGTGCTGGCCTACCAGTTGTACCGGGACGCCGCCTATAGCCAGGCCTTGGGGATCGGCCAGAGCGTGGCGGTGAGCTATTCCGACCCGACGGCGATCAAGCTACCGGTGTACGGGCGGGTTCAGCTGACCGGCACGCAGCCGGCAGGGACCTACACCGATGTGGTGCAAGTGACGGTGACCTGGTAACGGCCAGCGCCACCCATGACAAGTGTCTAAGGAGAGCTGCATGCGGGCAGGCGCGAAGTGGACGCGTGGATTGACTGGATTATTGTCGCTGGCAAGCCTGCCGGCCTGGGCGGCCACTTCGGTGCTGATCTGGCCGATCGACCCGGTGCTGGAGGCCGACCAGAAGGCAGGTGCATTGTGGCTGGAAAACCGTGGCACTGCGCCGGCAAACCTGCAGGTGCGGGTATTCGCCTGGCGCCAGGGTGATTACCAGGAGCAGTTCCAGGCGCAGCGCGAGATTATCGGCAGCCCGCCGGTCGCCAACATTGCACCCGGGCAGAAGCAGCTGATCCGCCTGACCCGTACCGGCCCTTCACCGGCCGGCCAAGAGCAGGCCTACCGCATCATCATCGACGAGATTCCGCCCGCCATTCCGGTCGACAAGGCCGAGCCTGGGGCTACGGCGGCCATTCGTTTGCAGATGCGCTATTCGGTGCCGCTGTTTGTCTATGGTGAGGGGCTGTGGGGCAAGGCCGACCCTGAAGGCAAACGCAATGCCGAGGGCGTGGGCAAGCCGCAGCTCAGTTGGCGCCCGGTGACGGTGCAGGGCAAGCCCTACATTGAACTGCGTAACACGGGCCCGGTACATGCGCGGCTGACCGATGTGGTCGTGCAGCAAGGCCGCCAGAGCAAGCCACTGGCTGAAGGCCTGCTGGGTTATGTGCTGCCGGGGGCAAGCATGCGCTGGCCGGCTCCCGTGGCATCCGGCAGCGTCAGCGTGCTGAAGGGCAGGGTCAATGGTCAGCGCTCGGCGGACGCCATCCGCCAAGGCCAATGAGCCAACGGCTGAATGAAGTGCAGGGGCCAGGGAGGACCCGGCAATGGTTGGAAACCGTGTGTGAAATGGCTCCCGGCGACGACGTGCCGCTGGTGCCTGGGGCTGGCCATGGTCGGCCCCGCACTGGTGCTGGCCGACGACTTGCCCCCACCGCCCACGGAGATGTCCGCCATCGCCGAGGCCACCCTTTACCTCGACCTGGTGGTGAACCAGATGCCCAGGGTTGACCTGATACCGGTGCAGCAGCGGGCCGGGCGGTTGTACCTGGACAGCGACGTATTGCGTGCAGCCGGCGTCTCGCTGCCGGGCAACCCCCAGGGGGAGGTGGCCCTGGACAGCATCGCGGGGCTGCACACCGACTACGACAGTCAGAACCAGCGCCTGCTGCTGCAAGTGCCGCCAGCCTGGTTGCCAGAACAGCAAGTGGGTGATCGCAACCTTTACCCGGCCAGCGATGCGCGCAGCAGTTTCGGCGCCTTGTTCAACTACGACCTGTATCTCAACGACACCGATGAAGGCGGCACCTACCTGGCGGCCTGGAACGAGCTGCGCCTGTTCGACAGCTGGGGTACCTTCTCCAGTACCGGCCAGTGGCGCCAGTCTTTCAATGGCGCACAGGCGGACGATACGCGCCGTGGCTTCATGCGTTACGACACCACCTGGCGCTTCACCGACGAGCAGCGCCTGCTGACCTACGAAGCCGGTGACTTCGTGACGGGCGCCTTGCCCTGGAGCAGCTCGGTACGAGTGGGTGGGGTGCAGCTGTCACGCGACTTCGCTGCGCGTCCGGATCTTGTCACTTACCCATTGCCTGCGTTCGCCGGTGAAGCGGCGGTGCCCACGTCGCTCGACCTGTTCATCAACGGTTTCAAGTCCAGTACCACTGAACTGCAGCCAGGGCCGTACACCCTTACCAACGTGCCGTTCATCAACGGTGCCGGGGAAGCGGTGGTGGTCACCACTGATGCCCTTGGCCGGCAGGTGTCGACCACCTTGCCGTTCTATGTCACCAGCAGCCTGCTGCAGAAGGGCCTGTCGGACTACTCGGTGGCCGCCGGCAGCCTGCGCCGTGATTATGGCGTACGCGATTTCAGCTATGGGCCGGGTATTGCCTCGGGCAGCTTGCGCTATGGGCTCAGTGACATCTTCACCCTGGAAACCCACGCCGAAACGGCTGAGTCGCTGATGCTGGGTGGGCTGGGCGGCAACATGCGCGTGGGCAACTTCGGCGTGCTCAACGCTGCCTTGGCGCAAAGCCGGTTCGATGGCGACAAGGGCCATCAGGTCGCCCTTGGCTACCAGTACAACAGCCAGCGCATCGGCTTTGGTTACCAGCGCCTGCAACGCCATGGCGAGTATGCCGACCTGAGTCGGGTGGGCTCCCCGGACATGCAACTGAGCAAAAGCAGCGAACAGGTCACCCTCAGTGTCAACCTGAACGAGTATGGCAGCATTGGCGCTGGCTACTTCGACGTGCGCGCCGGTGACGGTACACGTACCCGGTTGATCAACCTGAGCTACAGCAAGCCACTGTGGGGCAGCAGCAGTGTGTACCTGTCGGCCAACCGTGAAGTGGGTGACAGACAGTGGGCGGTGCAGGCGCAGTTGGTGATCCCGTTCGACCTGCACGGCACATTGGCGCTGAGCATGGAACGCAGCCATGAAGGCGAGACCCTGCAACGGGTCAACTACAGCCGTGCGGTGCCAGCCGGTGTCGGCGTCGGTTACAACCTGGGCTATGCCGCAGGCAGCGACCGTGATGCCTATCGCCAGGCCGACGTCACCTGGCGCCTGCAATCGGTGCAATTGCAGGCCGGTGTGTATGGCAGCAGCGGCGACATGACCCGCTGGGCCGATGCCAGTGGTTCTCTGGTGTGGATGGATGCCGGCGTGTTCGCCGCCAACCGTATCGATGATGCCTTCGTGGTGGTCAGCACCGCAGGTTACGCCGATGTGCCGGTGCGTTATGAAAACCAGGAGATCGGCCGCACCGATGCCAAGGGGCACTTGCTGGTGCCTTACAGCAGCGGTTACTACCGGGGCAAGTACGAGATCGACCCCATGAACCTGCCACCGGATGTCCTCGCACCGGACGTTGAGCAGCGTGTAGCGGTGCGACGGGGCAGTGGCTACTTGCTGGAATTCCCCCTCAAGCGCGTCATGGCGGCCAGTGTCGAATTGGTGGATGGCAACCAGCAGGTGCTCAAACTGGGTAGCCGTGTCACCCACGCAGAGAGTGGTACGCAGGCGGTGGTGGGGTGGGACGGGTTGGTGTACCTGGAGAACCTGTCGTCGCATAACCGCCTTCAGGTAACGCTTGAAGGGGGAGGAAATTGCGAAGTGTCGTTCGACCTGCCTGAGGCGCAAGGCTCGATCCCTTTGATTGGTCCGTTGGTGTGCCGATGAATGCCTGGCGGTGGGGCCTGGTGGCGAGCGTGCTGCTGTTGCCGAGCAGTACGGCCTGGGCGCTTTGCTCGTCGGTGGCCACGCTGCCTGCAGCGTTTGGCAGCCTTAATTCAACGCAGGTTCGCAACACGGTACAGACGGCTTCCAGCCTAAACTCCGGGTTGCAGTGCACCGGTTCACTACTGACCGTGCTCAGCAGCGGTGATCATTTCTATGCCACGATCATGCCCGCCTCGGGTGGCCTGGTCGGCCCGACAGGCGATGTCATTCCCTACACGCTCTATGCCGACAACACCACCCGCTACCCGATTACCCGGGGTGTGGCCTACGACTTCGCCCGCAACGGTATCCTCGACTTGCTGGGGCTGCTCGGCGGTACCACGCCCAAGGCGGTGCCGATCTACATGCGCACCCAAATTGGCAGCAATGTCGCGGCCGGGTTGTATCAGGAGGCCCTGACCGTGGCCTGGAACTGGGATTATTGTTCGGGTATTGGCGCGTTGGGGATATGCCTTGGGCGTGACACCGGCTCGGGTAGCCAGATCTTGAACGTGAGCCTGACGGTGACCAACGATTGCCAGATCACCACCCCTGACATCAGTTTCGCCAGTGCGCCGGTGGTGGCGGGGTTCGGCACGGTGAGCCAGGGCATAAATGTGTCATGCACCAAGGGCAGCAGCTACACGGTAGGGCTGGGTGACGGACAGAACGTGTCCGGTGGGCGGCGGCGGATGAAGTCTTCGGCCAACAACTACCTGGCCTATGACATTTTCAAAAGTGCCGGGACCGTGCGCTGGGGGGCGTCAGGGGCTGCCAGGCGTTCCAGTACGGATGCCGACATCAACCCCGGCGTGGGTACCGGCACGGGTAGCCAGGTGTTCAACTACAACGCCAAGGTCTATACCGATCAGGCGACACCGCCGGCTGCGACCTATACCGACAGTGTGATACTGGATGTGCAGTTCTGAACCCGTCATCCGTGCGGCAGTCAATACCCCCGAAGGAGCCGCCGCGTGTCGCGACGGGCTGCTTCTTCAGGGGCACGCAAGGCGGGGTTCAGCGCAAATCGTCTACCATGTTGGCCAGGGTCTCCAGCACCGCTCCGGCCAGTGCCTTGGAGCGCGCCCCCGACCACCCGGTGACTGCATCGGGCGCGTCGTCATGGTCCTTGAACGGCATTTCCAGCGTCAGTGACAGGCAGTCATGGGCCATGCCCACCGCATTGCAGGCCAGTGTCGTATTCGCCTGTCCGGGTTCGTCACGGGTATAGCCATGCACCGTCTGGAAGTCGCGGGTCAGGCTGCACAAGGTGCTACGAAACTGCTCTTCGAGCTTGGCCAGCCGAGGGGTGTAACCCGGGTTGCCCTCGCATGCGGCCGTGAACACGTGGGGGATCTCTTCGTCACCGTGCACGTCGATGAAGGCATCCACACCGTACTGCTTCATCTGCGCCTGTGCAAAGAACACTTCCGGGCTGAATTCGACGCTGGCGTCCTGCCAGGCGCGGTTGAGGTCCTTGCCCTTGAAGTTGGTGCGCAGGTGGCCGAGGAAGGCGCCGTCGGGGTTCATGTTGGGGATCAGGTAAAGGTCGGCTTTGGCCAGCAGCTGCTGGACCACTGCGTCGTTGGCCTGCAGGCGGTCGATCACGCCTTCCATGAACCATTCGGCCATGTGCTCGCCCGGGTGCTGCTGGGCAATCAGCCACAGCTTGCGTTTGCCTTCGGCACCGTCACCTGCCCGCAGCAGCGGGATATCGCGGCCCTGGATACTGCGGCCGCAGGCCAGCAACTCGACCCCGGGGAGTTCGCGGGCACGTTCGATCAGCTGGTTGTGGCGGGCCCGCGGGTAGGGCTCGAAGTAGGCGAACCAGATCTGGTCCTGTTCAGCCTTGACCTCGAACGATAGCGCCGTACCGTCGAACTGGCTTGGCACACGGAACCAGCGCTGCTGGTCGTAGCTGGCGACCGCGTTGTAGCCGCTCCACGCGTTCTTGTACGAGGAGCCGGAAGCGTTGTCCAGGCTGAAGCGATGGACCTGCCCCGGTGTCAGCCCGCTGACCTTGAAGTGGAACCACTGGTAGTGGCCGCTGTGGGTGTCCGGGCGAATGGCCAGGTGTACCTGGGCCGGGTTGCTGGCATCCAGTACCTGTATGTTGCCGGAGTCGAAATCGCAGTCGATCTGCAGGGGGGACAGCGTCACGGTCATGTGCCGGGCTCCTTTGCGGGCATTGTTGTAGGGGTACTGTATACGGCTTGGCGGGGATGCTGTGCAAGATCAGGCAGGGCGAGCCGCTAGCGGACAGCCCTTATGCAGCAAGCTGGTGGCCGGCAAATGTGTGGACTTCAGGTTATTTGAAGAACTGGCTGGGCGTGGTACCGAACTGGCGCTTGAACATGCTGGCGAAGGCACTTGGGCTGTCATAGCCCAACGCGCCCGCCACATCGATGATTCGCTCGCCCAGCGCTATCCGCTCCAGTGCCTGCATCAGCCGCGCCTGCTGGCGCCACTGGCCGAAGGTCATGCCGGTTTCCTTGCGGAACAATCGCTGGATGGTCTTTTCGTCCACCCCTAGTCGCGCGCCCCAGTCGGCAACGGTGGCGTTATCCTCGGGCCGTTCATGCAATGCCGCGCAGATCACCCGCAGCCGCTGGTCGCTGGGTTGCGACAGCTTCAGCGGCAAGGTTGGCAGGACGCAGATTTCGTCGAGAATCAGGCGCATGACCCGGGCTTCGCGCGAGTCCTCGGCAAACGGAGCGGTGAAGCCCACCGAGGCCTTGATCAGTTCGCTGAGCAAGGGCGAGATGCTGATGGCCTTGCTCTGCAGGGGCAGGCCCGTTGCCGCGTCGATGCGCACGAACACACTGCGCATCTTCACGTCGCCGACACAGCGAATGGCGTGCACCTGGCCGCAAGGCATCCACACACCGCGGCTGGGTGGCACCGTCCAGCATTCGTTGCCGGACTCGACGATCATCAGGCCTTTGATGGCATAGATCAGTTGATGCTTGGTATGGCTATGGGGCTCGATGAACCAGTCGCTTGGGTAGTCTGTCGCACGGCTACCGACTTCCCAGGTCCACTCATCGACCTCCACCAACAATTCACGCTGCGGCTTTACCATCGTGACCTCATATCGGAGCAGCCTGGCAGCGCCACTTTAGCAGCAACGGCCAGGGCGGGCCCGCGAGCGGGTGGCCGGCAGCAAGGCGGTGGCTAACCCGAGCAGCGGCAGGAACGCGATGGCTTGGTACACCCATTCGATGCCATGCTGGTCGGCCAGTGTGCCCAGGCCGGCTGCACCCACGCCGCTGATGCCGAACATCAGCCCGAACATCACCCCCGAAACCATGCCGACCCGGCCTGGCACCGCCTCTTGGGCATACACCACCAGGGCAGCGAATGCCGAGGACATCACCAGGCCGATGGCCACCGCCAGTACGGCTGTCCAGGCGAGGTTGGCATGGGGCAGGGCCAGGGCGAAGGGCGCCACGCCGAGGAACGAGACCCAGATCACGGCCTTGCGCCCGATGCGATCACCCACCGGGCCACCGGCAAAGGTGCCCAGCGCAACGGCTGCGAGGAACACGAACAGGTACAGCTGGCTGTGCTGCACACTCAGGCCGAAATGCTCGATCAGGTAGAAGGTGAAGAAGTTGGTGAACGAAGCGATGTAGACGAACTTGGCGAACATCAGCACGGCGATCACCACCACCGCGCGCCACATGGCACCCCGCGACAGGCCAGGGGCCTGTTGGCCCGCGAAGCTCTTGAGCCGGGCCTGGCCGTGGCGCACGCTCCAGCCCGTCACCCGCAGCAGCACCATAACAGCCAGCGCAGCGGCCAGCATGAACCAGGCAATGGCCGGTTGCCCGTGCGGAATGATGATGGCAGCGGTGAGCAGCGGGCCGAGGGCCGAGCCGGTATTGCCGCCGACCTGGAAGGTTGATTGCGCGGTCCCGAAGCGCCCGCCGGAGGCCATTCTGGCCACCCGCGAGGCCTCTGGGTGGAAGGTGGCCGAACCCACGCCGACCACGGCGGCAGCCACCAGCAGCATTTCATAGCTGCCAGCAAAGGCGAGCAGGGCGATACCCACCAGCGTCACCAGCATGCCGGCAGGTAACAGGTAGGGTTGTGGGTGCTTGTCGGTGAACATGCCGACCCAGGGTTGCAGCAGGGAAGCGGTTACCTGATACACCAAGGCGATCCAGCCGATCTGGGCAAAGCTCAGCGCGAAATCGCTTTTCAGCATGGGGTAGATCGATGGCAGTACGGCTTGAATCAGGTCATTGAGCAGGTGGGCGAATGCAGCAGCACCGACGATGCGCACGACAAAGCCCTGAGGCTGGTCGGCAGGCGTGGCGGCGGCTACGGAGGCGGCGGAGGTTGTCATGGGCAAGGTTCTTCTATGGCAAGGGAGCAAGGCATTGCCGCAGCAGGTTATCCAGTGCACAGGTGGCCTGTCTCACGCCGAACAGGCAGCCAATGTCGCGTTTCGGGCATCCTTGCCCGCAGCCTGAAAAGAGAACGGAGGCGCCCGGCATTCCATCATTACAGCGTGAGGAAGGACAGAGGTGTATCGGGCGCGGCCCGTGTGCAGGAACGGCCTTGTGTCGCGATGGGCCGCTCCAGCAGGTGATGCGATCAGGCCATATCGGCTGCGGTCTTGCCGGCGACCTTGTTGCGCCCGCCCAGCCATACCAGCAACAGCCCCGCAGCCGCCAGCACACCCCCGGCCATTGGCACGGCGGCGTAGCCCAGGTTCAGGCTGATAACCGCACCACCCAGCGCCGCGCCCACGGCGTTACCCAGGTTGAACGCACCCACGTTGATCGACGATGCCAGGCCCGGCGCCTCGATGGCGGCAGTCATTACGCGCATTTGCAGCGGCGGTACCACGGCGAAGGTGAACATGCCCCAGACCAGCAGGGCGATGGCGGCGCCGATGTGGCTGCTCAGTATCAGGGGCATCAGCAGCATGATCAGCGCCAGCACGGCGAGGAAAATCTTCGCCGCGCCATCCAGCGACCAGTCCGCCAGGCGGCCCCCCAGGCTGTTGCCAAGGGTGAAGCCAACCCCGATAAGTACCAGCCCCAAGGTTATGAAGCTGTCCGAGGCACCGGTCAGTTCGGCCAGCACTGGTGCCACGTAGGTGTACAAGGTGAACATGGCGCCGGCACCGAGCACGGTGGTGGCCATTGCCAGCAACACGCTGGGGCGGGCAATGACTGCCAGTTCCTTGCGCACATGCGGCACGCTGCCGCGTTCACCCTTGGGCAGGGCGTACCACAGTGCGGCCATGGCCAGCAGGCCGAGTACGGCGGTGCCGGCAAATGCCATGCGCCAGCCGATCTGCTGGCCGATCCAGGTGGCGGCTGGCACGCCGCCGATGTTGGCGATGGTCAGGCCCATGAACATGGTGGCCACGGCGCTGGCCTGTTTCTCCTTGGGCACCACGCTGGCTGCCACCACGGCTCCCAGGCCGAAGAACGCACCATGGTTGAGGCTGGTGACCAGTCGCGAAGCGAGCAGGGTGTAGTAGTCCGGCGACAGCGACGACAGCAGGTTGCCAAGGGTGAAGATGGCCATCAATGCCATCAGCGCAGCGCGCCTCCCAAAGCGGCTGAACAGCAGGGTCATGATCGGCGCGCCGACCATCACGCCAATGGCATAGGCGGTGATCAGCATGCCGGCGCTGGGGATGCTCACCTCCACGCCCTGGGCGATGACTGGCAGTAGCCCCATCGGGGTGAACTCGGTAGTGCCGATGCCAAAGGCGCCAATGGCCAACGCGAAGAGCACGCGGCCGGGTCTCATTGTTTGAGCAGTCATCAGTGTCAGTCCCAGGTTGGCGCCAGGCCGTCAGGGCTGACCTCGCGGCCATTGCGCTCCAGCTTGGCGATGCGTGCCATGTCGTCGCTGTCCAGCTTCAGGCCACGGGCAAGCAGGTTGCTGGCCAGGTTTTCACGCTTGGTCGACGACGGGATCACGGCATAGCCCAGTTGCAGGGCCCAGGCCAGGGCGACCTGGGCGACAGTAGCTTTGTGCTTGGCGGCGATCTGGGCCAGTACCGGGTCTTTCAGCACTTTGCCGTAGGCCAGGGTCATGTACGAGGTCACGGTGATCCCTTGTTCCTGGAGGAACGCAGTCAGCTTGGCGTTCTGCAGGTACGGGCTGAGCTCGATCTGGTTGGTGGCGATTTCCCCTTTGCCGACCACGGCAATGGCTTGCCTGGTCAGTTCGATATTGAAGTTGGAAACGCCGATCTGGCGAGCCAGGCCTTGCTGTTTGGCGTCGGCCAGGGCCTTCATGTACTCGGGCAGTTCTACGCCGTTGCCCGGCGCTGGCCAGTGGATCAGCAGCAGGTCGACATAATCGGTGCGCAGCTTCTGCAAGCTGTCACGCAGGCTGGGGATCAGCTTGTCGGCGGCGTAGTTGTCGACCCAGATCTTGGTGGTGATGAACAGCTCGCTGCGCGGCACGCCGCTTTCGGCGATGGCCTGGCCGACTTCGGCTTCGTTCTTGTAGATCTGTGCGGTATCGATGACACGGTAGCCGACTGCCAGGGCAGACTTGACCGAGTCGATGACGGTTTGGCCGGTGAGGCGGAAGGTGCCGAGGCCGAAGGAAGGAACGCTCATGGGGTTGCTCCTGAATAGGGGGAGGATCATGTGGTGCCCAGTGTGCAGGTTTGAACGGCAGCGAATAAGCCGCTACGGCGCCAAAGTCATTTGACCTGTAGGCAAAAATACATTTTCAAGCTGTGCATTCACTACATAAATAGGGCCAGAGGGGATTGGAACCTTGTTCAGCTAGCGCTTTTTTCATCAAGCGTTGAGGCTGCCCATGACCCCTTCCGTAATACCTGCCGATTCCATCGATGCGCTGATTGCCCGTCAGCTGCCAGGCTGGCTCAAGCGCGCGTCTGCCCAAGAGCTGACAGGGCTGCGCGCCGCTGCTTTGCGCCAACAGCGGGCGCAGGACCAAGTAGACGCCTGGTTAGGGGCCATAACCCCCTTGGATGAGTTCGCCGAGTCGTTGCTCAAAAGAGCACTTGAGGCCCATTCGATCAGGCAGGTAGACCTGCGCCAGGCACAGCTCAGGCTGGTGACGCTGCAGCCAAGACCGTCGATATCTCCTGCTTTACCAAGCACTTCGACACGCATCGTCAGCACCCAGACCCTGCTCTCGGCGGCACTGCATAACTTCCACGAAAAGGAAATGCAGCCTGGCTGGTTCGCGGCCGGGTCGCAGTTGGTCACGGCTAGCGGGCACCTGCTGCCGCTAAGTGCGCAAGCCTTTGTCCGCCTTTGCAGAGACCTTGATATCGGCAGGCGTTATCAAAGCCATTTGCAAGCGAAGCTTGAAGGCGAGGGGGGGGGCGCCGAGAGCACCCTGGAGGAGGCGATGAGCGCCAACCTGGCGCTTGCTGCAATCGCCGCAAGGATCAAGGGTGAAATCGATGAGCAGACCTGTCAGTGGATCAACCAGGTGGTGGGAACAGCGTCTTTCCTGCCAGCCGACGACACCGTGTTGAAGTGTCACACCCTGAGGCTGTTGGGCAAGGAAGTCATTGGCGCACTGGTGATCGAAGTGCGTCAGAACGCCCGCCTGCTTGGCGTTATCGCGTGGTTGCCTGAGGACCCGTATGCCCCGGTGAGTTGGCACACCAGCTGGGAGCTGCTGTACATGACCCTTGGCATACGCTTGCGTAATGAAGCGTATCGGCGGTACTTCCAGCGCTTCGTCGCAGAGCGTGATCGCGTCGCCTTCTGCGCGACGCTGAACGCGCTGCTCAACCACGGTAATACTGTTCTTCCGCTTGAGCTGGATGGCCGCTGTTTTGCGATCGAGGGCGACGTGTTCGTCGCGCTGCGCCAAGCCCGGATCGACAAAATGCGGGATGACGCGCGGGTACTGGCGGTATCGACAGAGGATGAGGATATCGCCGACCGCCGCGCACGTTTGCAGGGTTATCTGGACTTGGGCTTGAGCGTGGCAGGCCTGGCAGCGCTGTTTGTGCCTGTGTTGGGGCAGGCCCTGCTGGGGCTTACGGTGGTGCAACTGGCGGGTGAGGTGTACGAAGGCTACCAGGATTGGCAGTTGGGTGATCGCGACGCCGCATTGGGCCACTTGTTCAACGTGGCCGACACGGTCGTGATAGCGGCGGTGACGACGGCCGGGGCGGCGGCACTTGGCAAGCTGGCACAGCGAGTGGCGCGGGTGGATGCCATGGTGCCGGTAAGCCTGGGCGATGGCCAGTTGCGGCTGTGTGATCCGTCCTTGTCGGGCTATCAGCGTGAGGGCGTCGATTTGATGGTAGGACAGGCCGTGAATGAAACTGGCCGTTCGCTGAGGCGCCTGCCCGAGGCTGTCTATGAGGTGAGCGAAGGGGACGATGGCGCATGGCGTATTCATCATCCATCAAGGCCGGGGGCGTATTCACCGGCACTTGAGCACAATGGTGCCGGGGGATGGGTGCATGAGTTCGAGCAACCGCAGCGCTGGCATGACCCCGCCAGCATGGTGCGCCGCCTTGCCAGCCGCACGGCGCAGGTGCCCGATGAGGCGGTATCCGTAGCGCTGCAGGCAACCGGTTTCGATACTGACTGCCTGCGCCGTTTGTTACTGGAAAATGCGCCCCCGCCGGCACGCTTGCTCGATGCCATCGAGCGCCAGCAATTGCACCGTGATTTTCCGGCGTTGCGAGGTGAAGCTTTCGAGGAGGTCTTCAACGAGCGACAGATCAGCCCGCAAGCAGCGGACCGGGTCTTGATGCGGGACTTCCCAGGCCTTTCCCACCGCTGCGCACGGGAAATCGTCGAGGGAGCCAGCAGTGTCGAGATGGAGAGCCTGACTGGCGCAGGCCGGGTACCCCTGGCCTTGGCGGAACGTGCACGCTGGGCAATACGCGACAGCCGGATAGACCGTGCCTGCGCAGGGTTGCGCCAGGCCGCCGCAGAAAATGACGATACCGGCAAGCTCGCGTTGGGCCTGATCGATGCCATCGCCCCTTGGTCGACCGGGGTCAACGTTGAGCTGCCTGCCGCAGGCAGGGGTGGGTTGCTGCAGACGTTGAGACAGCAACTGGACAGCCGTCAGCGACAGTTGCTTGGTATGAGCCAGATGACGGATGACGCACTGGGTGAGCGGCTTGGGCGTGAGGCACTCGCAGATCGTGAGTCGGCGGCCCGGATGATTGGGCTGGCCCGTGTGGGGCAGGGGATTCGCCCTCCTGTGCGGTTGTTCGATGGGCGTTTGGGCTACCCGCTCAGTGGCCACCTGACAGGGACCCGCCAGGCACTGCGCCGCACGTTGAACCACGTGTATCCGGTGATGAGCAGTGAGCAGTTGGAGGTCTACCTGCAAGACCTGGCGCAGCGGGGGGTGGATCCGTGGAACCATGTCAGCCAACTGCTACAGGCCAAGGTAAGCCTCAAGCAGGCATTGCAAGCCTGGCGAAATGACGCAGGGCTGAACATTGTCCGCCGCCTGCGTCGTATCAAGGTTGCCAGGCGCATTACGGCAAGCTGGCAGCGCTTTACCCCTGGGGAGATGGCGGGTGACTACCACCTGACCCTCGTGGGTGAGCGGGTGGGTGACCTGCCGGCCTTGCCTGACAATGTGAGTTTCGACCACATCACGCACCTGACCCTGCGCGATATGCAGGTGACGAGCCTTGATGCGGGCTTTCTTGGTCGCTTCAGCAAGGTGCGCAACCTGGACTTGCGGAACAACCGGCTGACTCGCCTTCCTGCAGGTATCGAGCAACTGACCGAATTGAAAAACCTGCGCCTTGGCGGCAATCAGATCGTGCTTTCCAGCGAGGATAACCTGCGTTTGAGCCAGCTTGTGGAGCTGCGCCGTTTGGAGCTCAACGGCAACCCGGTCGGTTTGCTGCCACCCTTGGCGTCTTTCCCCTTGCTGCGCCGGCTGTCCTTGCGCAACACCGGGCTGGGCGAACTGCCCGCTGATCTGGCCAGGCACGGTAATCTGGAGTTGCTGGACATGCGTGACAACCAGATCCAGACGCTGCCTGAAGCGTTGTCCCTAGTGCCGCTGCGCTTGTTGCGGGGCCTGGAGCTGCACGACAACCCACTCTCGGACGAAACCCTGCAGCGCTTGCAGTTGGCCAGGGCGTCGGCCGGGGCCGCTGAGCGTCGGCGTGCGGCCCATGCCACTTCGATCCCGAACGCTGCAGCCCCTTGGTTTTCAGGGTTCACGCCAGCCCAGCGCGAGGTGCGATTGGCGAGCTGGAACCGCTTGAGCCAGGAAGCCGGGGCACAGGATCTGTTCCGCTTTTTCTATGATTTACGCGCCCTGCGTGAATACGACGCACAACCGCGCGACCTTCAGGCGCGGGTGTGGCATATCCTCGAAGCCTGCGAACAGCACGCTGAAGTACGCGCGAGCCTGTTCGAGCAAGTTGCCCGACCGCGCAGTTGCAGCGACGAGTTGCTGCTGACGCTCAGCGAGCTGGAGATTGGCGCGATGGTCGTCAGGGCCGGAACAGCCGGTACCGGGTTGCAGAAGGAGCGGGCGCTGGTCAGGCTGGGGCGTTCGTTGTTCCGCCTGGACAAAGTCAACGCAATTGCCGCGCGGCATATTGCGGATTACTTTTCGAACGATCCCGTTGAGGTTTACCTGACCTATCGCGTCAGGCTGGCGGATAGCCTCGACCTTCCCGTGCAGCCCAGCCATCTTTCGTATGAGAGTTTCAGCGGCGTTGGCCGTGAAGACCTGGACGCCGCGCGCAGCGAGGTGCTGCGGCAGGAAACGCCACAAGCCTTGGCTCAGGCGCTGGCAGATCGATCCTTCTGGCAGGACTATCTGCACGAGCAGCAGGCGGCGCGCTTCAGCCGCCTGGACGAGCCTTTTCAGCAGCGCCTGGATGCGTTGCTCGAACAATCGAAAACGCTGAGCGATGTCGACTATTTTGCCCAAGTCGAGCATATCTGCGCAGAGCGTGAGGTCGCGAAACGGCAGCTTTTGCTTGAATTGAGCCGAGAGGCAATTCAACGCCACGGCCTATGAACGAAACAGCCCGCCGAGAGGCGGGCTGTTTGCTGGGGCGGGACGATCAGCGGCGGCGGAACAGCGGCAGCGGTTCGTCGGTGGCGGCCTGGTAGGTCACCGAGAAGTCCTTCAGGCTTTGCAGCGCGTCTTCCGGGTCCTTGTCGGCACGGATGGCGAATGCGTCGAAGCCGCAGCGGGCCATGAAGAACAGCTGGTCGCGCAGCACATCGCCGATGGCGCGCAGTTCGCCTTTGAACTTGTAGCGGTCACGCAGCAGGCGCGCATTGGAGTAGCTGCGGCCGTCGGTGAATGCCGGGAAGTTCAGGGCGATGACCTGGAAGTGGTGCACGTCTTCGCCGATTTCCTCCGCTTCCTGGTCGCTGTCCAGCCATACACCCAAGCCACCATCGCGGGCCTTGAGCACATGGGCATGGTCGCGCCACATCTGTAGCGGGACGATGTAGTCGTCGCAGTTGGTCAGCTCGTCGAACGAGGTTTCCTTGGGCAGCAGGTGCCAGGTTTCGTCGACGATCTGGTTGTTCTTAATGATTCGCTGCATAGACGCGTTCCTTGAAGGGGTCGATGCCGATACGCTGGTAGGTGTCGATGAAACGCTCTTCCTCGGTACGTTGCTCGACGTACACGGCGATCAGCTTCTCGATCACATCGGCCATGTCATCCTGCGCGAAGGACGGGCCAAGGATCTTGCCCAGGCTTGCGCCGCGCGCGGCGTTGCCACCCAGCGACACCTGGTAGAACTCCTCACCCTTCTTGTCCACGCCGAGGATGCCGATGTGGCCCACGTGGTGGTGGCCGCAGGCGTTCATGCAGCCGGAGATGTTCAGGTCGATTTCGCCGATGTCGAACAGGTAGTCCAGGTCGTCGAAACGGCGCTGGATGGACTCGGCAATCGGGATCGACTTGGCGTTGGCCAGCGAGCAGTAGTCACCACCCGGGCAGCAGATGATGTCGGTCAGCAGGCCGATGTTCGGAGTGGCGAAGCCGCCCTCGCGCAGTTCCAGCCACAGCGCGTGCAGCTGGCGCTGCTCGACGTCGGCGAGGATGATGTTCTGCTCGTGCGAGGTGCGCAGGAAGCCGAAGCTGTAGCGTTCGGCCAGGTCGGCCACGGCGTCCAGCTGCTTGTCGGTCAAGTCACCCGGAGCAACACCGGTCGGCTTGAGTGACAGGGTCACAGCCACGTAACCCGGGCGTTTGTGGGCACGGGTGTTGCGCGAGCGCCAGCGGGCGAACCCTGGGTACTCGGCATCCAGTGCGGTGTAGTCGACGTTGTCGAGTGCGAGGTACTCGGGGTCGACGAAGTGGCGCGACACACGCTGCACTTCGGCCTCGGTCAGGGTGGTGCTGCCGCCTCGCAGGTGGACCATTTCGGCCTCGACCTTTTCGGCGAACACTTCCGGGGTAAGGGCCTTGACCAGGATCTTGATCCGCGCCTTGTACTTGTTGTCACGGCGACCGTAACGGTTGTACACGCGCAGGATGGCGTCGAGGTAGCTGATCAGGTCCTGCCACGGCAGGAACTCGTTGATGAACGAGCCCACCACCGGGGTACGGCCCAGGCCACCACCGACCAGCACACGGAAGCCCAGTTCGCCGGCAGCGTTGCGCACCGGCTCCAGGCCGATGTCGTGCACTTCGATAGCGGCGCGGTCTTCCTGCGAGCCGTTGATGGCGATCTTGAACTTGCGTGGCAGGTAGGCGAATTCCGGGTGGAAGGTGGTCCACTGACGGACGATTTCACACCACGGGCGCGGGTCGACGATTTCGTCTGCGGCCACACCGGCGAACTGGTCGGTGGTGGTGTTGCGCAGGCAGTTGCCGCTGGTCTGGATCGCGTGCATCTGCACGGTGGCCAGCTCGGCGAGGATGTCGGGGATGTCCTCCAGCGCCGGCCAGTTGAACTGCACGTTCTGGCGGGTGGAGATGTGGGCATAGCCCTTGTCGTAGTCGCGAGCGATCTTGGCCAGGGTGCGGACCTGATTGGCGTTCAACTGGCCGTACGGCACCGCGACACGCAGCATCGGCGCGAAACGTTGGATATAAAGGCCGTTCTGCAGGCGCAGAGGGCGGAATTCTTCTTCGCTCAGCTCACCGGCCAGGTAGCGGCGGGTCTGATCACGGAACTGCTTGACGCGGTCCTCGATGATCCGCTGATCGTACTCGTCGTATACGTACATAAAAGTCCTGTCTCAGGCATGCAGCTATTCGCGCGCACGGCCGCGCACTCCGGTACGGAGCCGGGGAACGATATCAGGTTGCGGTTATGCGCTAAAGTGATGTTTTTGCATATGAAAAGAACCAAATGGACTATGTGAGATTGACTGCCATTTGTGCGCTGAGCGTCGCCAGGCGTTTATAATCCGGCGTTTGCTTCGCAGAGATGTGACCCCATGCTCAAGGCCCTGTGCCAAAGCTTGTGCCTAGCCTTGCCACTGGTGGCAAATGCGCAACCGGCTTCGGTGGTGTTTCTCAACCCGGGGCTGTCCACCGAGACATTCTGGACCAGCTATACCCGCTTCATGAAGGCCGCCGCGGACGAGCTGGGCATGACCCTGCAGGTGCAATACAGCGAGCGCCGCGCCGACCTGATACTGACCCAGGCCCGGGCGATCCTGAACGCGCCGCAGCGGCCGGATTACCTGGTACTGGTCAACGAGCAGTACGTGGCACCGGAAATCCTGCGCCTGTCGCGTGGCACCGGGGTGAAACTGCTGCTGGTCAACAATGGCCTGACCGCCAGCCAGCGCCTCAGCATCGAGGCTCAGCCCGACAAGTATGCCGAGCCGCTGGGTACCTTGATGAGCAACGACGAGCAGGCGGGCTACCAGATGTTGCACTCGATGCTCGCACAACTCCCTCGCAACGCAGGGCCGGTGGATCTGCTTGCCTTTGCCGGGGTCAAGACCACCCCGGCCTCGCAGTTGCGCGTTGAGGGCATGCGCCGCGCCTTGGCCGATTTCCCTCAGGTGCGCTTGCGGCAGGTGGTATACGGCGGCTGGAATCGCCAGCGCGCCTACGAGCAGGCGCAACAGTTGCTGGAGCGTTACCCGGCCACCCGCCTGGTGTGGTCGGCCAATGACCAGATGGCTTTTGGTGCCATGCAGGCGTTCGAGGAGGCCGGGTATACGCCGGGGCGTGATGTGCTGTTCGGTGCCGTCAACAGCTCGGCCGAAGCCTTGCGCGCGCGTATCGATGGGCGCTTGAGCGTGCTGATGGGGGGGCATTTCACCCTTGGCGGTTGGGCCATGGTGATGCTGCACGATGATGCCCATGGGCTGGCGTTGAACCGCGACGGCCTTCGCGAGCGCCGTGTTCCGGTATTGCAGGAAATCGATCAGGCCAAGGCCAGGCGTTGGTTGAAGCTGCTGGAAAGGGACGACTACGGCGTCGATTTTCGGCGTTACAGTGCCGAAGGGCGGCCGCCCGGTTACCGTTACCCGTTTCTGGCGTCACCGGTCGAATATTGAATGACCCTGCTTGAGGGAAGGACATTGCTCGTCTTAACTGCTGGTGGTGAAGTGCATTCCCATAACCACTACAAGAGGCAATGCAATGGGAAACCCAACCAAGGTCCGCAAAGCTGACAGCAGTGTCGATGCCTGGGCGATCCTCTGTCTGATCGTTCTGGTGGTGGTCACTGCCGTGTATTGGGTCAGCCACCAGTAACTTGAAACTCAAGACCGTGATGTAGCAGGGGCGCCTGCGGGAGGGAATCTCGCAGGCGCTTTATTATTGCCTGTGCCCGCCTCTTCGCGGTGGAAACATCTGCCTTGAGAATGACGCAGGACCGTTGTAGGAGCGGGTTTACCCGCGAAAGGGCCGGCCCTGCTGGCCAATTACCACCCGCCGTTCACCGTTGCCGTCGCGACCGTATTCGCGGGTGAACCCGCTCCTACACAGATCGGTGGTGGACACACATCGGGGGTTGGACACAGGCCGCCGTAGGAGCGGGTTTACCCGCGAAAGGGCCGGGCCTGCTGGCCAATTACCACCCGCCGTTCACCGTTGCCGCCGCGACCGTATTCGCGGGTAAACCCGCTCCTACACAGATCGGTGGTGGACACACATCGGGGGTTGGACAC
>NZ_JADDRH010000014.1:0-135540 GCF_044904505.1 Pseudomonas sp. 3HC3 | reverse complement strand
AGGGCCGGGCCTGCTGGCCAATGCCCCTGGCCGTTCACCGTTGCCGCCGCTACCGTATTCGCGGGTAAACCCGCTCCTACATCAATGCGCAGACCGTCGTAGGAGCGGGTTCACCCGCGAAAGGGCCAGCAGCCCTCACACAGCAACCAGCGCTTTCAACGCCCCATCCAGGTCCTCGACCAGATCGCGGTAATCCTCGATACCTACCGACAACCGCAGCAGGTTCTCGCTGATCCCCATCACCCCTTTCTGCTCCGGGCTCAGCGAGCAGTGCGACATGCTCCAGGAATGGTTGATCATGCTCTCCACCCCGCCCAGCGAGTCAGCCAGCACAAAAATCTGCAGTGCCTCTACCAGGCGGTTGAGCGCGGCGCGCTCGCCCTTGACCTTCATCGCCACCACTGCCCCGCCACTGCGCATCTGGCGTTTGCACAGTTCATGCTGTGGGTGGCTTTCCAGCCCTGGGTAATACACCTGCTCGACCTGCGCGTGGCCTTCCAGGAAGCGCGCCACCTTCAGGGCATTGGCGCACTGGCGCTCCATGCGCACATCCAGGGTCTTCAGGCCGCGCAAGGCCAGGTAGCAGTCGAACGGCCCCTGCACCGCACCAATCGCCATGCTGATACGGCGCAGGCGGGCCAGCAGCGCGTCGTTGGCTGCCACCACCACACCGCCGGTGAGGTCCGAGTGGCCACCGATGTACTTGCTGGCCGAGTGCATCACCAAGTCCACGCCCAAGGTGATCGGGCGCTGGTTCCACGGTGAGCAGAACGTGTTGTCGATGCAGGTAAGAATACCCCGCGCCCTGGCCAGGTCGCACACCGCCTTGATGTCGACCAGGTGCAGCAACGGGTTGGTCGGCGATTCGATCCAGATCAGCTGGGTTTCCGGCTTGATCGCAGCCGCTACGGCTTCAAGGTCGTTGAGATCGACATAGGTGGTGGTCAACCCCGAGGTGCGGCTGCGGTAATCTTCCATGATGCGGAATGTGCCACCGTACACGCCGTTCATCACCACCACGTGGGCATCCTTGGGCAGCAGCTCAAGCACGGTTGCGGTGGCATTCACTCCCGAGGCGCAGGCCACAGCGCCCACGCCTTCTTCCAGGGCAGCGACACAGGTTTCATAGGCATGCCGGGTGGGGTTGCCGACGCGGCTATAGGAATATTCCGGCTTGTCATCCAGGCTGCGCTTGGTGAACGAACTGGCGGTGACGATGGCCGGGAAAATGGCGTTATCGGCAACGCTGAACTGCTCGCCGGCGTGAATGGTACGGGTGGCGAAATTGCGCGGCTTGTCGGACATGGTCAGGCCCATTGGCAGAATGAAAGCTGCAACTATCGCACAACCCAAATCGTCTGGCCTTGGGGTAATCTGTGAAATATTTTTCTGCACGGCCAGCGCACGATATGGACAGTTTCGACCAGCACATTCTTACCCTGCTACAGCGTGATGCCTCGATCTCGCTGAAGGACCTGGCCGAGGCCGTCAACCTGTCCACCACACCGTGCTGGAAGCGGGTCAAGCGCCTGGAGGAAGACGGCTATATCCTCGGCCGTGTCGCCCTGCTGGACCCCGAACGGCTGGGGTTGGGGCTTACCGTGTTCGTCCAGCTCAAGACCCAGCGCCACGACAGCGCCTGGCTGGAGCAGTTTGCCGCGACCGTGACCGGGTTCGAGGAAGTGATGGAGTGCTACCGCATGTCCGGGGACTGGGACTACATGCTGCGGGTGGTGGTGGGCGATATCGCCGCGTATGACCGGTTCTACAAAAAGCTGATTACCCGTACCGATGGGCTATCGAACATCACCTCCAGTTTTGCCATGGAGCAGATGAAGTACACCACGGCTTACCCGGTGCATCGCGCCTGACCGGTGCTGGATGCTTCGCGGACAAACCCGCAGGATCACCTCAACCTCAAGCGCTGTGGGGTCCCGTAGGAGCGGGTTCACCCGCGAAGAGGTCAGCACAGGCACCCCATCAATCCGAGGCCAACACCGCCGCAATGCGGTTCCCCGCCTTGGCTTTCTCAACCTTGATCGCCACAAATTTCGAGGTCGGGGTGTAGGTGCCCTCGCCATAACTTTCCAGCGGTACCAACGGGTTGGTTTCCGGGTAATACGCCGCCGCCTGTCCCTCGGGCACGTCATACGCCACCAGGCGGAAGCCCGACACCCGCCGCTCCACGCCATCCTCCCACAGCGACACCAGGTCCACCTGCTCGCCCGGCTCGAAGCCCAGGCGACGGATGTCCGCCTCATTGACGAACACCACTTCACGCAGGCCGAACACCCCACGGTAGCGATCGTCCAGGCCATACAGGGTGGTGTTGTACTGGTCATGCGAGCGCAGGGTCTGCAGGATCAGGTCGGGTTTGTCACCCCGGGCCAGTACTTTGGCGTTGACCAGCTCCTCGGGCAGCGCGTGGGGCATGAACCGGGCCTTGCCCGTGGCCGTTCGGAAGTTGCGATCGGCGGCGGTGTTACCCAGGTGGAAACCGCCCGGCTGCTGCAAGCGCTCATTGAAGCTGGCGAAACCAGGGATAACGTCTGCGATCATCTGACGAATACGGCTGTAGTCGGCCACCGCAAACTCCCAGTCTATCGGCTGGTTGCCCAGCGTAGCCTTGGCCATGCCGGCGATGATCCAGGGTTCCGAGCGCATATGCGGCGAGCGCGGGCGCAACTGGCCGTTGGAGATGTGCACCATGCTGAAGGTGTCCTCCACAGTCACACCTTGCGGCCCTTCGGCCTGCAGGTCGATTTCGGTACGGCCCAGGCACGGCAGGATCAGCGCATCGCGGCCGGTGACCAGGTGCGAGCGGTTGAGCTTGGTGGAAATCTGCACGGTCAACGCGCAGTTCTGCAGCGCCGCGTGGGTGCGCGCGGTGTCCGGGGTGGCTTGGGCAAAGTTGCCGCCCAGGCCGATGAAGACCTTGGCCCGTCCCTCTTCCATGGCTTTGATCGCCAACACCGCGTTGTGCCCATGGGTACGCGGCACACTGAACTGGAAGCGTTGTTCGATGGCATCGAGTAGCGCCACCGACGGCTTCTCGTCAATGCCCATGGTACGGTCACCCTGCACGTTGCTGTGGCCACGCACCGGTGACAGGCCTGCGCCGGGTTTGCCGACGTTACCGCGTAGCAGCTGCAGGTTGACGATTTCCTGCACGGTCGGCACCGAATGGCGATGCTGGGTGACGCCCATGGCCCAGCACATGATGACCCGCTCGGCCTTGCGGTACATACGTGCGGCCAGCTCGATCTCGGCCAGGGTCAAGCCCGACTGTTTGACGATGTGCTCCCAGGACGTGGCGTCCACCGCCGCCAGGTAATCGTCGACTCCGCTGGTGTGCTCGGCGATGAAGGCATGGTCGAACACCGCCGGCTCGCCCTTGGCCTGCGCCTCGCGCTCCCATTGCAACAAGTACTTGGCAATACCGCGCATTGCCGCCATGTCTCCACCCAAGGCCGGGCGGAAGTAGGCGCTGGAGGTCGGCTCGGAGCCGTTGCTGAGCATTTCGAACGGGTGCTGCGGGTGCTGAAAGCGCTCGAGGCCTCGCTCTTTCAGCGGGTTGAAGCAGACTACCTGGGCACCACGCTTGACCGCTTCCCGCAGGGGTTCGAGCATGCGCGGGTGGTTGGTGCCGGGGTTCTGGCCGATGACGAAGATCGCGTCAGCCAGCTCCAGGTCGTGGAACACCACGGTGCCCTTGCCCACCCCTAGGGTTTCCGACATGCCCGCGCCGCTGGCTTCGTGGCACATGTTCGAGCAATCAGGGAAGTTGTTGGTACCGTAAGCGCGCACGAACAGCTGGTAGAGGAACGCCGCCTCGTTGCTGGCCCGGCCCGAGGTGTAGAACTCGGCCTCATCTGGCGACTCAAGCGCACGCAGGTGCCTGGCGACCAGCTCGAAGGCCTCCTGCCAGGTGGTTTCGACATAGTGGTCGGTGGCGGCGTCGTAACGCATCGGGTGGGTGAGGCGGCCCTGGTATTCCAGCCAGTAGTCAGTCTGTTCCTTCAGCGCGCTGACGCTGTACCTGGCGAAAAATGCCGGGTCCACCGAACGGCCAGTGGCTTCCCAGTTGACCGCCTTGGCGCCGTTTTCGCAGAACTTGACCATGTCGCTTTCCGGCGACTCACCCCAGGCACAGCCGGGGCAGTCGAAGCCGCCGTTCTGGTTGGTCTTGAGCATGGCCCGCAGGTTCTTGAAGGCGTTGTCGCTGCCCAACCAGCTCTTGGTGACGCTTTTCAGCGCCCCCCAGCCGGCGGCGGCGCCCTTGTAGTCCCTGATGTGTTCGTCCTGGCTCATGCGATGAATCCTCACGCTTCGATGCTTTTTTCCAGCCTATGGAGCGTGGGGAGGGGGCGTCCAATCGAAAGATCTTACGGCGTGATAAGCGGTTTCGATCACGGGCCGCCAGATGCCATACCAAACGATAGAGGCCATCGATCAACCGGTCAGGCAAAGCAATTTGACGGCCCTGCGGCCAGGTTATAGCTTGGAGTCATGTCCCAACCCATTCGAGTGCGAACGTGGAACAGAACAGCCGGGCCCTGATCGACGGCTTCAACCGGAAAATCGACTACCTGCGGATGTCGGTCACCGACCGCTGTGACTTCCGTTGCGTGTACTGCATGGCTGAAGACATGCAGTTTCTGCCGCGCCAGCAAATCCTCAGCCTCGAAGAACTGTTCCAGGTGGCCGAACGCTTCGTCGCTCTGGGCACCCGCAAGATCCGCCTGACGGGTGGCGAGCCACTGGTACGCCAGGGCATCGTCGACCTGTGCGGGCGCATCGCCGCCCTGCCCGGCCTGCGCGAGCTGTGCCTGACCAGCAACGGCTCGCAACTCGGGCGCCTGGCTCAGCCACTGTTCGACGCCGGGGTGACACGCCTGAACATCAGCCTGGATAGCCTGGATGCCGACCGTTTCAAGCAGTTGACCCGCACCGGCGACCTTGCCCAGGTAATCGCCGGTATCGACGCCGCACGTCAGGCCGGTTTCAAACGCACCAAGCTCAACTGCGTGGTACTCAAAGGCCGTAACGACCATGAACTGGTCGATCTGGTGCGCTTTGCCATCGAACGCGAACTGGACATCACCTTCATCGAGGAAATGCCGCTAGGCGTGATAAGCGAGCATGAACGTGGTGAATCGTTCTGCTCCAGCGATGAAGTACGTGCACGCCTGGCCGAGCAGTTCACGCTGATCGAATCGACCGAATCGTCCATGGGGCCGGCCCGCTACTGGCGCCTGGCCGAAGCCGCGAACACCCGGGTCGGCTTCATTTCACCGCACAGCCACAACTTCTGCGCCACCTGCAACCGCGTGCGCCTTACCGTCGAAGGCCGCCTGCTGCTGTGCCTGGGCAACGAACACTCGGTAGACCTCAAGCACGTGCTGCGCGCCCACCCTGGCAACCCCGAACGCCTGGAAAAGGCCATTCGCGACTCGCTGCACCTCAAGCCCTATCGCCATCATTTCGAAGTCGGTGGCGATGTGCAGATCCTGCGCTTCATGAACATGACCGGCGGCTGAGCAGCCGTCTCAGGACTTCCATGATCGTCCCGCCCTCCCCCGATGTGCTGCGCGTGCTGTTCACCCTCAAGGGGTCGATCGTCAAACGCATTGCCCTGCGCTGCCTGATGGTGACACTGCTGGCCGCACTGATCGTGCTGGTCGAGCGGCATTTCCCGGCGTATTTCTACCCGGTCAGCGCCACGCCATTCACCTTGCTGGGCCTGTCGCTGTCGATCTTCATGAGCTTTCGCAACAACGCGTGCTACGACCGTTGGTGGGAGGGGCGCAAGGCCTGGGGCAAACTGATTATCGAAACTCGCTCGTTCGTGCGGGAAAGCGTGGTGATTGCCGACGAAACACTGCGCAACGAACTGCTGCGAAACCTTTGTGGCTTCGCTCATGCACTCAATGCCCGGCTGCGTGACGAGGACGAACGGGCAGCTGCCAGACCGTGGCTGGCCCAGGCCGATGCGATCAGCCCGCACAATGTGTGCGACGGCATCCTGCGTGAAATCGGTGGACACTGTTCACGGTTGGCCGCGCAGCAACAGATCAGCGAATGGCGCTACAACCTGCTGGAGCAACGCCTGGTGGGCCTGACCGAAGTGCAGGCCACCTGCGAGCGGATCAAGGGCACGCCTTTGCCGTTCCCCTACACGCTGCTGCTGCACCGTACCATCTACATTTTCTGCCTGCTGCTGCCGTTTGCTCTGGCCGAGCCGCTGGGCTGGCTGGCACCGCTGTTCACCACCATCGTGGGGTACACGTTCTTCGGGCTGGATGCGATCGGCAACGAGCTGGAAGACCCGTTCGGGCGCGATGAGAACGACCTGCCGACCGATGCCATGGTGCGCACGGTGGAGCGCGATGTGCTGGCCGGATTGGGGGAACAGCAACTGCCTCCCGCCTTGTTGCCGGTGGGGTATGTGTTGAGCTGACAGTGGGTGGTTGCCTGTTCTGGCCTCTTCGCGGGTAAACCCGCTCCTACGAGGGACAGCACAGGGCCCGCCCCCGGTAACCCTCAGCCTCGGCTTGCGCAGGCCTCGATCGGCAACAGGTGTTTGACGAAGTTGCATGGCCGGTGCCGTGCATCCAGCTGCTCTGCCAGAATCCCTTCCCAGGCGGTGCGGCAGGCCCCGGTCGAGCCCGGCAGGCAGCACACCAACGTGCGGTTGGACAAACCGGCCAACGCCCGACTCTGCACGGTCGAGCTGCCAATATCGAGAATCGACAATGCCCGGAACAACTCGCCAAACCCATCGATACGCTTGTCCAGCAGGCACTCGACCGCTTCGGGTGTGCTGTCGCGCCCGGTAAAGCCGGTACCGCCGGTGATCAGCACCACCTGCACCTGTTCGTCGGCGATCCAGCTGGCCACCTGAGCGCGAATCTTGTACAGGTCGTCCTTGAGCAGCGCTCGCGCCACCAACCGGTGCCCCATCTCGACCGAGCGGTTGGCCAGCAGCTCGCCAGAAGTATCGTTGTCGTAGGTACGGGTATCGCTGACAGTCAGCACGGCGATGTTCAGCGGCACGAAGACCGCATCAAGTTGGACGCGCACGGTGAAGCTCCTTGAAGGGCATTTTCACCACGCTAGAGGCATAGCCCCGGGTGCGTCCAATCGATATGACGTACCGGCCGATCAATGACATCTATCGCAGACGTGGGTTATGGTCTGCACAATCAGACGCCAGGCACTTCCATGGACATCAAGCAGCTCAAGTTCCTCATCGCACTCGACCAGACCCGCCACTTCGGCCAAGCGGCGGCGCTGTGCCATATCACCCAGCCGACGCTGTCCATGCGCCTGCGCAACCTGGAAGACGAACTGGACCTGGTGCTGGTCAAGCGGGGCCAGCGCTTCGAAGGCTTTACCGAGGCCGGCGAGCGCATCCTGGCCTGGGCCCGCACCCTGCTCGCCGCCCACGACGGCCTGCAGGCCGAGGCTGCCAGCTGCCGTGGTCAGGTGGTCGGCAGCCTGCGACTGGGCACGGTGCCGCTGGCCAGCTTCAATCCCATGCACCTGCTGCTGCCCCTGCGCGAGAAATACCCCGAACTGCACTTTCAGCTCAGCTCGCTGAGTTCGGAACAGGTCCTCGACGGCCTCAGCCGCAACCAGCTCGACCTGGGTATCTGCTACCTGGACCAGGTCAATACCAGCTTCTTCGAAGTGATCGAACTCGGCACCACCACCATGGGCCTGCTGCACGACACGCGGCACTTCCAGTTCGCCAGCGACCAGCTGCGCTGGGACGAGCTCGGCGATATTCCGCTGGGGCTGCTGAGCAAAGGCATGCACTACCGCCAGTCGCTGGACCTGAGCTTCCGTAGCCGTGGTCTTGAACCCAATGCGGTGCTTGAGAGCGACTCGAGCTTCCAGCTTATCCAGGCCATCAACACCGGCATATGTTGCGCGATCATGCCACTGGACTGTGGCCTGGAAGACCTCAGCGAGCACCTGCGAATCCTGCCGGTGGCCGACGCCGCCATCCTTAGCCCGGTCGGGCTGCTGCTGCGCCGCAGCGAGCCGCGCTCGGCGATTGCCGAGCAATGCTTTGCCGAGGCGCGTGAGCTGTTTCAGGCCACCTGATTGGCGGTAGCCTGGCGGTACTGGCGCGGCGTGAAGCCGGTCAGTTGCTTGAACTGGCGGCTGAAGGCGCTGTGATCGGTGTAGCCGCAACGCATCGCCACTTCAGTGATCGGTAGCTCCGAATGCAGCAGGCGGTGGGCATGTTCCAGGCGCGCCTTGTGGATCATCTGCCGGGGCGTGAGGTGGAATACCCGCTTGCAGTAGCGCTCCAACTGAGCCACGGAGATACCAGCGATGCGGGTCAGCTCGCCCATGCTGATCGGCTGGTGAAAATGCTGGCGAATGTGCTCGTCCACCGCCGCCAGGCGCTGATAGGCAGGGTGGCTGTCGGCGGCTGACTGCAAGTCGACCGAGATGCCGACCAGGCCGATGATTTCGCAGGCAGGGTTGTACAGCGGGCGCTTGTGGGTCAGGCACCAGCCGGGCTCACGGCTGCCGTAGAGGTGCAGCTCCAACTGGTCCTCCAGCACCAGGCCTTCCTTGAGAACACGTCGATCCTGCTCGGTATAACCGGGGCCAAACTGTGCCGGAAACACCTCGGCGCTGGTCTTGCCCAGCAGCGGTTGCAGGCGCTTGAGGCCACAGCGCTGGACCAGTGTGTTGTTGGCCAACGCATAGCGGGCAGCAGAATCCTTGATGAAGATCGCGGCGTTGGGGATGGCGTCGAGCATCGGCAGCAACAGTGATACGCCGGCGAGCAGGGCCTCGAGGGTGGCGGGGCGGTGCTGGTCCAGGGACTGGTAGAGGGTTGCGGCGTCGGTCATCTGTCGGTTCTCTGCTGGCTGGGCCGGCCTCTTCGCGGGTGAACCCGCTCCTACAGGCCCCCCACAGATTTCGAATTCTGCGCCGTACCTGTAGGAGCGGGTTCACCCGCGAAAGGGCCGACACCAGTACTGCATCTCTCAAACCCTTATCCGGTATGGCTTTGAGCCTATCCCCCCGCTTTGCGCCTTACCACTTTTTTTCTGCAACTGTGCCGATTTCGTCATCCCCTCTGCAGAAAACCATCAAGAACCGCCGCCCTGATCGGTCCACTCTATAACCCACGCAAGCCGCCCAAGTCCTACAAGAGCGCGGCCCCAAAAGCCGCATCTCGTGACATCAGACCTGCCTATCCAATAACCAACAAAAAGGCGAACCCATGTCAGGCAAATTCAAAAAACAGTTATCACTGCTGGACCTCACCTTCATCGGCCTAGGCGCCATCTTCGGCTCCGGTTGGCTGTTTGCCGCCAGCCATGTCTCGGCCATCGCCGGCCCGGCCGGCATCCTCTCCTGGTTCCTGGGCGGGTTCGCCGTACTGTTGCTGGGCATCGTCTACTGCGAGCTGGGCGCCGCCTTGCCCCGCGCCGGTGGCGTGGTGCGCTACCCGGTGTACTCGCACGGCCCGCTGTTGGGCTACCTGATGGGCTTCATCACCCTGATCGCCTTTTCCAGCCTGATCGCCATCGAAGTAGTCGCCTCACGCCAATACGCCGCCGCCTGGTTTCCCGGGCTCACCAAGGCCGGCTCCAGCGACCCGACCGTGCTCGGCTGGCTGGTGCAGTTCGCCTTGCTGGGGCTGTTCTTCTTCCTCAACTACCGCAGCGTGAAAACCTTCGCCAAGGCCAACAACCTGGTCAGCGTGTTCAAGTTCATCGTGCCACTGCTGGTGATCGGCGTGCTGTTCACCTTCTTCAAACCGGAAAACTTCGAGGTCCAGGGCTTTGCCCCGTTCGGTCTGTCCGGGGTGGAAATGGCGGTATCCGCCGGTGGCATCATCTTCGCCTACCTGGGCCTGACGCCGATCATTTCGGTGGCCAGCGAGGTGAAGAACCCACAACGCACCATCCCCATTGCACTGATCTTGTCGGTACTGCTGTCCACCGCCATCTACGCGCTGCTGCAACTGGCTTTCCTTGGCAGCGTGCCGACCGAAATGCTGGCCAACGGCTGGGCCAGCGTAACCAAGGAGCTGGCACTGCCCTACCGTGACATCGCCCTGGCCCTGGGTGTGGGCTGGCTCGCCTACCTGGTGGTGGCCGACGCAGTGATCTCGCCAAGCGGCTGCGGCAACATCTACATGAACGCGACCCCACGCGTGATCTACGGCTGGGCGCAGACCGGCACCTTCTTCAAGTACTTCACCCGCATCGATGCAGAATCCGGCATCCCGCGCCCGGCCCTGTGGCTGACGTTTGGCTTGTCGGTATTCTGGACCCTCCCGTTCCCATCGTGGGAAGCGCTGATCAACGTGGTGTCCGCCGCCCTGGTGCTGAGCTACGCCGTGGCCCCGGTCAGCGTCGCCGCCCTGCGCCGCAATGCACCACACATGCCGCGCCCGTTCCGGGTCAAGGGCATGGCTGTGCTCGGCCCGCTGTCGTTCATCATCGCCGCACTGATCGTGTACTGGTCGGGCTGGAACACCGTGTCGTGGCTGCTGGCCCTGCAGATCGTGATGTTCGTGCTGTACCTGCTGTGCAGCCGTTTCGTACCCACCCAGCACCTGTCGCTGGCCCAGCAAGTTCGCTCGTCGGCATGGCTGATCGGGTTCTACGCAGTGACCATCCTGCTGTCGTGGCTGGGCAGCTTCGGCGGCCTGGGCGTCATCGGCCACCCATTCGACACCGTGGTCGTGGCGGCCTGCGCACTGGGCATCTACTACTGGGGCGCCGCCACGGGTGTGCCTGCCCACCTGGTGCGCCTGGAAGACGAGGACGAAAGCGAAGCCTGCGCTGAAACCTACACCGGCCGCCCTGCTGCCGTCGCTTCCTGATCTTTTACGCAAAGGACTAGCCCATGAAACAGATTCACGTCATCGACTCCCACACGGGTGGCGAACCAACCCGCCTGGTGATGAAGGGCTTTCCGCAACTGCGGGGCCGAAGCATGGCCGAACAGCGTGACGAACTGCGCGAACTGCACGACCGGTGGCGCCGCGCCTGCCTGCTGGAGCCACGCGGCAACGATGTGCTGGTTGGCGCACTGTACTGCCCGCCAGTGTCGGCCGACGCCACCTGCGGGGTGATCTTCTTCAACAACGCTGGCTACCTGAACATGTGCGGCCACGGCACCATCGGCCTGGTCGCCTCGCTACAGCACCTGGGCCTGATCACACCGGGTGTGCACAAGATCGATACCCCGGTCGGCCAGGTGAGCGCCACCTTGCATGAAGATGGCGCCATCACCGTCGCCAACGTGCCCTCCTACCGCTACCGCCAGCATGTGGCGGTGGACGTGCCCGGCCATGGCGTGGTGCGCGGCGACATTGCCTGGGGCGGCAACTGGTTTTTCCTTGTATCCGAACACGGCCAGAGGATCGAGCTGGATAACCGCGAAGCGCTGACCGAGTACACCTGGGCCATGCTCAAGGCCCTGGAAGCCCAAGGCGTCACCGGCGAGAACGGCGCGCCCATCGACCACGTCGAACTGTTCGCCGACGACCCGCACGCCGACAGCCGCAACTTCGTGATGTGCCCCGGCAAGGCCTACGACCGCTCCCCATGCGGCACAGGCACCAGCGCCAAGCTGGCCTGCCTGGCCGCCGACGGCAAGCTTGCCGAAGGCCAGACCTGGGTGCAGGCCAGCATCACCGGCAGCCAGTTCCATGGCCGCTACACGCGCGACGGCGAACGCATTCGCCCGTTCATCACCGGCCGCGCCTGCATGACCGCCGACAGCACCCTGCTGATCGACGAACAGGACCCTTTCGCCTGGGGTATCTGACCCCGGTCTTTTCCCGACTGAACATTGCCAGGAGTGACAACAATGAATGACAACATCTTCACCGGCACCATGCCCGCCCTGATGACCCCGTGCACCGCCGAGCGCAAACCGGACTTCGACGCCCTGGTGCGCAAGGGCCGCGAGCTGATCGAGGCCGGCATGAGCGCGGTGGTGTACTGCGGCTCGATGGGTGACTGGCCGCTGCTGACCGAGGCCGAGCGCCAGGAAGGCGTGGCGCGCCTGGTGGCGGCCGGCATCCCGACCATCGTCGGCACGGGGGCGGTGAACACCCGTGAGGCGGTTTCGCATGCTGCACACGCCGCCGAGGTTGGCGCCGCCGGCCTGATGGTCATCCCCCGCGTGCTCAGCCGCGGTGCTTCGCTGATCGCCCAGAAGCACCACTTCTCGGCCATCCTCGCTGCCGCGCCGAAACTGCCGGCGGTGATCTACAACAGCCCTTACTACGGCTTTGCCACCCGCGCCGACCTGTTCTTCGAACTGCGCAGCGAGTTCCCCAACCTGATCGGCTTCAAGGAGTTCGGCGGTGGTGCCGACCTGCGCTACGCCGCCGAACACATCACCTCCAAGGATAACGATGTCACCCTGATGGTCGGCGTCGACACCCAGGTGGTGCATGGCTTCGTCAACTGCAACGCCACCGGCGCCATCACCGGCATCGGCAATGCGCTGCCGCGCGAAGTGCTGCAACTGGTGAGCCTGAGCAAACAGGCCGCCAAAGGCGACGCCCGTGCCCGCCGCCTGGCGCGCGAGCTGGAAGCGGCGCTGGCGGTGCTGTCGTCGTTCGATGAAGGCTGCGACCTGGTGTTGTATTACAAGCACTTGATGGTGCTGAACGGCGACACCGAGTACAGCCTGCACTTCAACGCGACCGACGCACTGACCGACGCTCAGCGCAACTATGCCGAACAGCAGTACGCGCTGTTCCGCAGCTGGTACGCCAGCTGGTCGGCTGAGCAGAACATCGCCTGAGCAGCCACTGCTCTCCCTGTGGGAGCGGGCGTGCCCGCGAATCAGGCGACCCGGTGCATGGCACCGGCTTTGCCGGTGTTCGCGGGTGAACCCGCTCCTACAGGGGTCGTAATCCCCCCCCATGCATCTGCATTAGATTTCCAAGGAGGCTCCATGACCCTCACAGGCAACCTGCTGATCGGCCAGAGGCCGGCAACCGGCAGCCGCGAAGCCATCCGTGCCATCGACCCAAGTACCGGTCAGACGTTGGAGCCGACCTATCTCGGCGGCACAGGCGAACACGTGGCCCAGGCCTGCGCCCTGGCCTGGGCGGCATTCGACGCCTACCGCGAAACATCGCTCGAACAACGAGCAGAGTTCCTTGAAGCCATCGCCACACAGATCGAGGCCATCGGCGATGCCCTGATCGACCGCGCCGTGGCCGAAACCGGCCTGCCCAAGGCGCGCATTCAGGGCGAGCGTGGTCGTACCTGCACCCAGCTACGCACCTTTGCCCGGGTAGTGCGGGCCGGCGAATGGCTGGACGTGCGGGTCGACAGCGCTTTGCCTCAGCGCCAGCCCCTCCCCCGCGCTGATCTGCGCCAGCGCCAGGTGGCCCTGGGGCCAGTCGCCGTGTTTGGCGCCAGCAATTTCCCGCTGGCCTTCTCGGTGGCCGGTGGTGACACCGCGTCGGCACTGGCCGCTGGCTGCCCAGTGGTGGTCAAGGCCCACAGTGCCCACCCCGGCACCAGCGAGCTGGTCGGCCAGGCGGTGGCGCAAGCGGTGAAGCAGTGCGGCTTACCGGAGGGTGTGTTCTCGCTGCTTTATGGCTCGGGCCGCGAAGTGGGCATTGCCCTGGTCAGCGACCCACGTATCAAGGCCGTTGGTTTCACCGGTTCGCGCAGCGGTGGCATGGCGCTGTGCCAGGCCGCCCAGGCGCGCCCGGAGCCTATCCCGGTGTATGCCGAAATGAGTTCGATCAACCCGGTGTTTCTGTTCGACGCCGCCCTGCAAGCCCGTGCCGAAGCACTGGCACAAGGTTTCGTCGCCTCGCTGACCCAGGGCGCCGGCCAGTTCTGCACCAACCCTGGCCTGGTAATCGCCCGGCAGGGACCGGCATTGCAGCGGTTCATCACTGCAGCCGCCGGGTACGTGCAGCAAGCCGCCGCCCAAACCATGCTCACCCCCGGCATTTTCAGTGCCTACCAGGCCGGTATCGCAGCCCTGGCAGACAACCCCTGTGCCCAAACCATCGCCAGTGGCCAAACCGATCAGGGCCCCAACCAGTGCCAGGCACAGTTGTTCGTGACCCAGGCCGAAGCGTTTCTCGCCGACCCGGCGTTGCAGGCTGAGGTGTTCGGTGCAGCGTCGCTGGTCGTTGCCTGCAGCGACGTTGAGCAGGTCCGCCAGGTAGCGGAACACCTGGAAGGTCAGCTGACCGCCACCCTGCAACTGGACGAGGCCGACATCGACAGCGCTCGCGCCCTGCTACCCACCCTTGAGCGTAAGGCCGGGCGCATTCTGGTCAATGGCTGGCCGACCGGCGTCGAGGTGTGCGATGCGATGGTGCATGGCGGGCCGTTCCCGGCCACCTCCGATGCCCGAACTACCTCGGTGGGCACGGCAGCGATCCTGCGGTTCCTGCGCCCGGTGTGCTACCAGGACTTTCCTGATGCCCTGCTGCCGCAGGCGTTGCAGCGCGGCAACCCGCTGCAGTTGCGGCGCCTGCTTGATGGTAAACGGGAAGACTGAGCATGGTCGAAGCCGCTGAAACCGATATCGCCGTGGTGGGTGCCGGCATTGTCGGCGTCGCCTGCGCCTTGCAACTGGCCCGTCAGGGGCGCCGGGTAACGCTGGTCGACCGCCAGGCGCCCGGCCTCGGCGCATCCTTCGGCAATGCCGGGCACCTGGCAACCGAGCAAGTGTTCCCGATTGCCGACCTGGCGATCCTCAAGCGCCTGCCTCGCATGCTGCTCGACCCGATGGGCCCGCTGCGCCTGGACTGGAAATACCTGCCCAAGGCCATGCCGTGGTTCACGCGGCTGCTGCTCAACCTGCGCCAGGCGCCGTTCCAGCGCAGCGTGGCTGGCATCCGCACGTTGAACGAAGGCAGCCTGGGCGCCTGGCACCGGTTGTTGGGCTCAATCGGGCGCAGCGAATTGTTTCAAGAGGATGGTTCGTTGCTGGTGTTCGAGAAGCCTGAGTCACGCCAGGCGCTTGAGGCGTTGCGCACACGCATGCAACAGCAGGCGGTGCCGGTGGACTTCTGGTCCGCCGAAACCATGCGCGAAGCGGCGCCGCAACTCAGCCCGTCACTGTTAGGCGGCCTGTTCTTCCCGTGCACCGGGCACTTCATCGACCCTTATCGGGTGGTGTGCGAATTGTTCGAAGCGGCCAAGGCCAGCGGGGTGCGCTTTGTCCAGGCGCAGGTCGATGGTGGGCAGTTGCACAGTGCCGGCGTGAGCCTTGCCAGCGACCAAGGCATGCTCAATGCACGCCAGGTGCTTGTCAGCTGTGGTGCGCACTCTGCGAAACTGACCGCCGCGCTGACAGGCAAGCGGGTGCCGCTGGATACAGAACGCGGCTACCACCTGATGTTGCCAGGTGAGCACCAACGCCTGCCGTTTGCGGTCACCTCGCTTGAGCGCAAGTTCATCATGACGCCCATGGCCGATGGCTTGCGCCTGGCTGGCACTGTGGAGTTTGCCGGGCTGCAGGCACCGCCGAGCATGCAACGGGCTTGGCAATTGCACCGGTTGAGCAAGGGGTTGTTCCGACACGACTTGAGCGTCGAAGGGGCAACGCCGTGGATGGGTTTCAGGCCTTCGTTGCCGGACTCGCTGCCCGTGATCGACAGGGTGTGCGATGGGCGGGTGCTGTTGGCGTTTGGGCATCAGCACCTGGGGTTGACCCAGGCGGCGGTGACGGCGGAATGGGTGGGGCGGTTGGCTGAGCAGGCTGGTGGGCCTGAGATGGGTGCATACCGACTGGATCGGTTTTAGCCTTTACCGGCCTCTTCGCGGGCAAGCCCGCCCCCACAGAGAGGGTGCAGCATCTGAAACCTGTGGTGTCTCTGTGGGGACGGGCTTGCCCGAGAATGGGCTGCAAAGCAGCCCCTCCAAGCCTCAGCGGTAACGCTCGAGCCAGTGCGCATACGGTGCCGGCAAGGTCCAGGACGCTTTTTCCACCCCCAGTTCCTTGGCCGCAAAGTAAGCCCAGTGCGGGTCGGCCAGGTGCGCGCGCCCTACCGAAACCAGATCCAGCTGGTTGGCCTGCAATGCGGCCTCCGCCAACTGCGGCGTACCAAAGCCCCACGCCGACGTCACGGGCAGCTTCGCTTCGCGGCGCACGCGCTCGGCAATCGGCCCCATGAACGCTGGCCCCCAGGGGATGTTGGTGTCGGGAATGGTGAAGCCGACACTCACGCTCAGCAGGTCGAGCCCACCGGCCTTGAAGCGACGGGCCAGTTCGATCGACTCTTCCAGGGTCTGCTCATCGCGGCCATCATATTCCAACACACCAAAGCGCGCGGTCAGCGGCAGGTTCTCCGGCCACACTTCGCGCACGGCGGCCAGTGTTTCCAGCAGGAAGCGGCTGCGGTTGTCGAAGCTGCCACCGTAGGCATCGGTGCGCTTGTTGGAGTGCTCGGAGAAGAAACTCTGGCCCAGGTAGCCATGGGCAAAGTGCAGTTCGATCCACTCGAAGCCAGCATCACGCGCACGGCGGGCGGCATCGACGAAGTCCTGCTTGACCCGGGCGATATCGTCCAGCGTCATTTCCCGTGGCACTTTCGGCAGATGCGCGCCAAAGGCAATGGCAGACGGGGCAATGGTTTCCCAGCCGCGCGTGTCGTCGGCGGCAATGTGGTCATCACCCTCCCACGGGCGGTTGGCGCTGGCCTTGCGCCCGGCGTGGGCAATCTGGATACCCGGCACGGAACCGGCAGCCTTGATGGCCTGCACCACCGGTACGAACGCCTGAGCGTGGGCATCGCTCCAGATACCGGCGCAACCGGGGGTGATACGCCCTTCCGGCGCCACAGCAGTGGCTTCGACCACCAGCAAACCCGCACCACCACGGGCCAGCCCGGCCAGGTGCACATGGTGCCAGTCGTTGATCATGCCGTCTTCGGCCATGTATTGGCACATTGGCGGAATGGCAATGCGGTTTCGCAGGGTGACGTCTTTGAGGGTGTAGGGTTCGAACAGTGCGGACATGGGAAACTCCGGGTTCATTTGATTACTGTTGTTCGATCATAATCGAACTATGGCAATTAATGAAACCCCCGTTATCATGTCAACCATGCGAGCCTATAAACATCCCAACCCCGAAGACCTTATCCTTGAACGCCTGCTCTATGCGCTCAGCGACCCCGTGCGCCTGGAAATCGTCCGCCACCTGGCCGGCGTGGCCGAGGCCAGCTGTGGCGAGCTGGACGGAGGTCGGCCGAAATCAAGCATGTCCCACCACTTCCGTGTGTTGCGTGATGCAGGGCTGGTGCAAACCCGCAATGTCGGGACTACCCATATGAATTCGCTGCGTAGCGAGATGCTGGATAAGCGGTTCCCGGGGTTGCTGGAGTGCATACTGCGCCAGCAGTGATACCTGTGCAGGCCTCTTCGCGGGTGAACCCGCTCCTACCAGGGATGGCGATAAGCCTGAGGGTTGCGCTGGGCTTGGCAACAAAAAAGCCACGAGGTCTCCCCCCGTGGCTTTCTTTCACAACAATGGCCGATTACAGCGCCATGTCGTTCTCAGGCTTGCTCTCGACCGGCTTGCTTGCCGCGCCACCGAATTCAACGCTGGCGTCGATCACCGGCGGTTTCCCCAGCTGCAGCACTTCAGCGGTGTAGTTCCACTCTTTCTGGGTGGCCGCTGCCGAATCGTTCAGCTTGGTGCCGTAGCTGGGCACGATTTCCTTGATCTTGGCCTGCCACTCTGGGGTAGCGACCTTCTCCTTGAACACCGTTTCCAGCACGTGCAGCATGATCGGCGCAGCAGTCGAAGCACCCGGCGAGGCACCCAGCAGGCCAGCGATGGTGCGGTCTTCGGACGCCACCACTTCAGTGCCCAGCTTCAGCACGCCGCCCTTCTCGGCATCACGTTTGATGATTTGCACGCGCTGGCCGGCCTGCCACAGGCGCCATTCTTCTTTCTTGGCGTTCGGGAAGTAGGCGCGCAGGGCCTCGAAACGGTCATCGTCAGACAGCATCAGCTGGCCAGCGAGATACTCGACCAGAGGGTACTGGTCGATACCGACTTTGGTCATCGGCCACACGTTGTGGGTGGTGGTGCTGCTCAGCAGGTCCAGGTACGAGCCGTTCTTCAGGAACTTGGTCGAGAAGGTGGCGAACGGGCCAAACAGGATCACGCGCTTGCCATCCAGCACACGGGTGTCCAGGTGCGGGACCGACATGGGTGGCGCACCGGTCGAGGCGATACCATAGGCCTTGGCCATGTGCTGCATGGCCACGGTCGGGTTCTCGGTCACCAGGAACGAACCGCCCACCGGGAAGCCTGCGTATTCCTTGGCTTCAGGAATACCCGACTTCTGCAGCAGCTTCAATGCGCCGCCGCCGGCACCGATGAACAGGAACTTGGCGTCGGTGGCCGACTCGGTGCCGTCCTTCAGGTTCTTGTATTCGACGTGCCAGGAGCCGTCCTTGTTGCGGGTAATGTCCTGCACTTCGCTGGACAGCTTCAGGTCGAAGCCTTTCTGGGTCTGCAGGTGGCCGACGAACTGACGGGTGATCTCGCCAAAGTTGACGTCGGTGCCGATTGGCGTCCAGGTCACGGCCAGCTTCTGGTTCGGGTCGCGGCCTTCCATCATCAGCGGGACCCACTTGGCGATCTGCGCGTGGTCCTCGGAGTACTGCATCGGGCGGAACAGCGGGCTGGTCTGCAGTGCGTCGTAACGTTTCTTGAGGAACTTGATGTTGTCATCGCCCCACACGAAGCTCATGTGCGGTGTGGTGTTGATGAACGAGTGCGGGTTCTTCAGTACGCCCTGGCGGACCTGCCACGACCAGAACTGGCGGGAGATCTGGAAGGCTTCGTTGATTTCGATGGCCTTGGAGATGTTGACGTTGCCGTCTTTGTCTTCCGGGGTGTAGTTCAGCTCGGCCAGCGCGGAGTGGCCGGTACCGGCGTTGTTCCAGCCATTGGAGCTTTCTTCGGCCACGCCATCCAGGCGCTCGACCATTTCCATCGACCAGCTTGGCTCCAGCTCGTGCAGCCACACGGCCAGGGTGGAGCTCATGATGCCGCCGCCGACCAGCAGCACGTCTACTTTCTTGGTTTCTGCAGCGTGCGCTTGCATGACGCTTGCAGCGACCGCCAGACCCAGCAAGGTCTTGCCAGCTTTCTTGAACATTGATCATTTCCAGTCAGGAGAACAGAGTGAGGGCCTGTGGCTGGCCCCGGTAAAGCGTGTTCTTCAGCGCAGGCTTGTTGTTGATCATTGTTCAGCAGCCAGAGAACCAGAAAACGACTCGGCCTTTAGTCGAATTGACCGACAAGGCTGAATCGTTTTTCCGATTGTATCTGAAATGCCAGCACAAACAAATTGCAGGCCGGAGCGTCAAGGCGACCGGTTGCCCCAGCGGCAGAATGTCACGCCAAAAAACAAAAACCCCCGGCCATGTACATGACCGGGGGTCTTGGATCACGCCGCAAGCGTCGCGATCAGGGTACCGCCAAGATTACTGCTGCTGAGGCAGTTTATCGATCGGGCCGCAGCCACCGATGATCTTGGAGATGGAAACCGAAGGGTGGAACAGGTAGTCGTAGGTGCAGTTTTTCGGTTGGTTGTAAACCTGGCCAGTGCAACCCGACAGCAGGGCAACACCCGATACGACAGCAACGGCTACGGTGGCCTTGAACAGCTTTTTCATTACTCAGTCCTTTAAATGAATCATCTTCGACCATCGTCTGATGGCGGCAGAATGATACAGAACCCAGGCAATGGATCCAAGTCACAAAGTGCAATGACTCGTTGCAGGCGAGCAACAAAAAGCCCAGCTACGTAGGGCCCCTTAGAGTGCGAAACTAACGCAGTGCAATAATTGACAGAGGTACCATTTTCGACCCAGACCATTCATCTTCGCTGGCAAAGACGCCGAGTGCCCCGCCCGCCGATACCAGCGCCAGCCATTTTTCGCCGGGGTACTGGAAAGTTCGTTCGAACTTCATTTCACGCATTCCTTCGTGAAAAAATCGAGAATTTTTCACGCACCAGGCTTGGATAACAAACCGCTTTTTTAGCGGCCATTTTGACAGCCGACGATTTAGCGCTGTGGCAACTTCGCAGTCATCTATCAACGAATAGTCGGCGTCCTGCTCGTGGCTTGTCAGTCCGCGCAAGCCAATCCCGCCAGTCCGGGTCCGCCCGTGTTGCAGGGCATGATCCATGAAAAATGGAGGCGGCGCAGAATCAGGTCGAGACGGCCTTCTTGCAATTGCAGATGTAGGCACATTTATCGGCGTAGCTGCGCACTTTGTACTTACGCACCTTCATGCTGCCTCAAGGTCACCCTGCACACTTCCAGGCGGGCGCGCGCCCCGTGCATGAGCGACCTTGCGTTACGATGGGCCTCAACTTGCTTACATATCAAATGCTGACGGCAGAACGATCATGTCCCGAATGGTCACGTTGCGCGGGCGGGTGAGCATATACATCACCGCATCCGCGATGTCGTCGGGCTCGATCAGGCTGCCGCTCTCCTTGGCCTTGCGCAGGTTTTCTTCCGGCCAATCGGCCAGCAGGGCGCTGCTGACCGGGCCAGGCGAAACCGCCCCCACGCGGATACCATGGTGCTTTACCTGCCGCCGCACAGTCTGCACAAAGCCGTTGACCGCCCACTTGGAGGCCGAGTACACCGGTTCCCAGGGCACCGGGAAATGGCCCGCCACCGAACCGGTCACCACAATGTCACCCTGGCCGCGATCGATCATGTGCGGCAGCACATCATGCACGTTCCTGACCACGGCATTGATATTGAGATTCAGCATGCGGTCGATGGCTGCCATGTCGTTTTCAACGAACTCCCCGCCCACATAGCAGCCAGCATTGGCATGCAGGATATCGAGCTGGCCGGCAACTGCCAGGATGCCCGGCATCAGGGTCGCGCAGCTGTCAGGGACGAGCAGATCGATCACCAACGGCATGGCAGCCTCACCCAACTGCTCACAGGCCCTGGCGAGTAATTGCTCGTCACGGTCAACCATAACCACCCTGGCCCCTGCTGCCACCATCGCAGTGGCGCTTGCCAGGCCTATTCCGGATGCAGCACCGGTCACGGCCGCCACTTTACCCTGCAGGTGCATTCCCATCAGGCATCTCCCCGCGCCCGCTCAAGGGCGCTGTTGTCATTATTATGTAGACGTTTACATGCAGCATCACATGCGTGCCGCCATATCTGATGCCAGGGTGCATAGATATGTCAACGTCTACATTTGCATCGAAATATGTAGGCATGTCTGGCCTGCGGGGTCAGAGCAGCAACTGGCCTTCGATTATCTGACTCTGTGGTGACAGCGAAGGGTCATCTATCTGGTCCAGCAACATGTTGATTGCTCCAATCCCCAGTTTCGCGCTGCTATGGCTGATGCAAGGGATAGGTTGGCCGTAGATTTCGGCATAGCGCACCTGGTCAATGCTGAACAGCGCAATGTCGTCGCGGCTCAAGCCCAATTCGCGCATTGCCTGCAGCGCGCCCAGGGTCATCAGCGCGTTCAGGCCGAAAATGACATCGGGCCACTTGCCGCTCTGCAGGTAGTTGCGCACCGCGTCCCGGGCCGGCGCCTGGACGAAGTCGCCGTGCACAACCTCCAGAACGGTCGGTTCTGGCCACTGTTCCAGTGCCCGACGGATCCCGGCAAGGCGCGACAAGGAGATATTGGAGCGTTGCGGCCCGGCCACTACCAGCAGCCGGCGCAAGCCCTGTGCGAGCAGCGCCCGAGCGCCCTGGTAACCACTTTGCTCGTTGTCCAGGTACACGCCGGCGAATGGGGCGCCAGTCAGCTGACGGTCGATCTGCACCACCGGAATCGACGACATCACCAGCTTGGGCAGGTAGCTTGGCTGGTAGGTATCATCATCGCTGATAGCCGACAGGATCAGCCCCGCCACCTGATAGCTGAGCAGCGTATCGATCGCCCGCGCCTCCAGCTCTTCGGAGCCATCGGTATCGAACAACATCAAGGTGTAGTCGCGCTTCTTCGCCTCGCGCGTGATCGCCTTGATGATTTCACCGTAAAACGGGTTCTCCAGGCTTGCCGTCACCAGGCCGACCAACCGGCTTTCACGGTTCTTGAGGTTGCGGGCAAAGGCATTGGGCACGTAGTTGAGCTCGCGAGCCACTTTCAGTATCTGCTCTAACGTCTCCTTCTTGACCTTCTCCGGCTGGTTGAGCGCACGCGAGACCGTGACGGTGGTCATGTTCACACGCTTGGCGATGTCGGTGATGGTGGCTTTGACTGGTCTGGTCATGAACGCTCGGAAAGTGGCGAAGGCGCGGGTACGTTGATGACCGGATTTTCGCCGATTCGGGGCCAACCGACAAATCGCAGCAGATTGTAGGAGAAAAGATGCTGTGTTAGCTTCCGCAATGTAAACGTTAACATTGCACTGCCCAACGCTTGATCAGCCTGTCATTGAGCAAGATCCGGCTGATCTGCTTTTGCAATGCTGACAATCACCAAAACCCAACAGACCAACAACAAGGGTGTACGCATGGATTACGTGATCGGTGTCGACATCGGCACGCAGAGTACCAAGGCACTGCTGATGTCAACGCAGGGAGAAGTGCAGGCCCAGGCATCAGCCAGCTATCAGGTGGAGCAGCCCCGCCCGTTGTGGGCACAGCAATGGCCACAAGTATGGCTGGATGCGGTGTACGACACGGTAGCCGCCAGCGTCCGCCAAAGCCAGGTGCCAGCAGCCCGGGTCAAGGCCATTTGCATCAGCAGCCTCTACGGTGGCTCGGGCATCCCGGTAGACGCCGGCATCGAGCCTCTGCACCCCTGCCTGATCTGGATGGACCGGCGGGCTATCGCCGAGGCCGAATGGGTGCGTAGCCACCTGGACGTCGAACAACTGGCGCGCATCACCGGCAACGGCGTTGACAGCTATTACGTCTACACGAAGATGCTCTGGATCAAGCGCAACCTGCCAGAGGTCTGGAGCAGGACCCGCTACTTGCTGCCTCCCAACAGCTATGTGCAATACCATCTGACCGGCGAACTGGCGGTGGACCACAGTTCTGCAGGCAATATCGGTGGCATCTATGACCTGGCGGCACGCGCCTGGTCGCCCGACATGATGGAAGCACTGGGCATCGACCCCGCGCTCATGCCACAACGCCTGGTGGCGCCCGGGCAAATCATCGGCCACCTGCTTCCGGCGGCAGCGCAGCGGTTGGGGCTGCTGCCTGGCACGGCGGTGGTCGCTGGCGGTGTCGATGCGGCGATGGCAACGCTGGCAGCCGGGGTGGTTGCCCCGGGCAACCATGTGGCGATGCTGGGCACCAGCATGTGCTGGGGCTTTATCAAACAGCACAGCGATGCAAGCCCGGGCCTGATCAACATGCCTTATGTGCACGAAACCGCCACCACCACCTACAGCTTTGGCGGTGCAATTACTGCAGGCGCTGCAATCAGCTGGTTCCGTGAGCAGTTCTGTACCGAGGAAAAGCAGGCGGCGGCCCTGGCACCCGGCGTCGAGGTGCACCAGTTGATCGAACGGGAGGCTGCCAAGACTCCCGCAGGTGCAGAAGGCCTGCTGTTTTTGCCGTACCTCATGGGCGAGCGCACCCCTATCTGGGACGCCAGGGCCTCGGGTGCCTATGTCGGCCTGTCGCTGTTCCATCACAAGGCCCATCTGTACCGCGCGGTCCTCGAAGGCCTGGCCTTTGCATTGCGCCACAACATGCAACAAGGCGGTGATGCGGGGTGCAACCTTGACCCGCAACTGATCGTGGTAGGCGGTGGCACGGCATCAGACCTGTGGATGCAAATCATCGCCGATGTTACCGGGTATGACGTGTTCACCATCGAAGAGCAAGTGGAAGCACCTTTAGGCGGCGCCGTCCTCGCGGCCATGGCAATAGGCGCGGTCGAAAATGTCGAGGTCATCCGCCAGTGGCGCACCCTGCGCCTGAGGGCCCGACCAGACCCTGCGAACACAGCCTTGTATGACCAGATGTTTGCCCATTACTGCGCTTCCTATGACGCATTGAAACCGATCATGCATCGCCTGGCCGACCTGGCAAGGCAGCAGCTAGCACCTGCGCCTGCCACCCTGTCACGCACCGCCCAGCCACTTGCCGACTGAGATCAATCACAAGAGAGATGCCAACATGTCCACATGGCTTAGCCAGCTGAAGCAACACAGCACAGTGGTCGCCGACACCGGCGATGTCCAGGCGGTACGCCGTTTCGCGCCGCAGGATGCCACCACTAACCCTTCATTGGTGCTCAAGGCCATGAAGTCGGGCCAGTACGACACCTTGCTCGAAGACCTGTGCACCACTGCCGTCGCCTCCGGCTTGCCCACACCGGAGGCGATCGAATATGTCTGTGACCGCCTGGTGGTAGCCTTGGGCTGCAGCTTGATGCAGTACGTCCCAGGCCGGGTATCGAGTGAGGTAGACGCAAGGCTGTCGTTCGACACACAGGCAAGCATGATGAAAGCCCGGCGGTTGACCGCACTGTATGAGGCCGCCGGCGTCTCACGCGACCGCATCCTGATAAAGCTGGCGGCAACCTGGGAAGGTATCCGCGCGGCGGCTGAACTGGAGCGCGAGGGTATTCAGTGCAATCTGACGCTGATCTTCAGCCTGGCCCAGGCCCGCACGTGTGCGGAAGCCGGGGTGTTCCTGATTTCGCCATTCGTGGGCCGGGTACTGGATTGGCATCGCCAGGCCCTGCCTGAAACAACGTTCGTGCCAGCACAGGAGCCGGGGGTCGGGTTGGTCATGGCCTGTCAGCACTTCATGCGCCGCCACGGTTACGCGACATCGGTGATGGCGGCGAGCTTTCGCAACGTGGGGGAAATCGTTGCGCTGGCAGGATGCGATCGGCTGACGATCAGCCCGGCACTGCTTGAGGAGCTGGCTGGCACCGAGGGTAGTCTACCGGCTGCCCTCGTCGAAAACGCAGAATGCGAGACGCCGCCAGCACCACTGAGCGAGGCTGATTTTCGCTGGCAAATGAATGAGGACGCGATGGCGACCGAAAAGCTGGCTGAAGGGATACGCGGCTTCACCCACGATCAGCGGGCGCTGGAGGCAATTGTTGGGAAACGTTTCGGGGGATGAGGATGGGTGCTCACCCAGTTGCCTGAGCCAACCTGAAAGCGGGGCAATGCCCTCGGCAATGTATGGTCGCCGAGGGCTTTGCTCATCAGCCATCAACCGTCAATTGGTTTCCAGCTGATACGCCTTGCTCACGAACAACGCCGCAAACAGGCTCTTGCCTTCCTTGAAGGTGTACTGCTCTTCGAACTTGCCTTCCTCGACCAACTTCTGCCCGATGGCACATTCCGAGTCACTGTGGTTCTTGCCCTTGGAGCCAAAATCACTGCTCCACGATGACAGCCCAACCTCCTGGCAGAAAGCTGCGAACTTCGCCTTGGGGACTTGCTGCTGGTAATCGCTGAAAGCCTCTTTCAGCGGTTTGAAGCCGCTGTAGCTCACCGAGTAGTTCTCGACCTTTGCCTTGCGCGCAAAACCACTCACTGTTTCGGCCAATACCGACTGGCCGGTGTAAGGGCTGTATGCCCCGATCAGCATGGCACTGAGCGCACTCTTGAGCTGGGTTTCGACATCGTCCAGCTCCGGCAGCGACTGGAAGTCGGCCTTGCGCACGATCTCACCTACCTTGGAGCCATCGTTACGGTGGGTCACGACAAACGCCATCGAGCCTTCACCGTCACTGGAGCGCTTGATGGTGAAGTCCAGGTCAACCGTGGTGCCAAAATCGCCCGTACTGCTGACCAGAAACGCGCCAGTCACCGGCTGGCGGACCGCCATGTTGGCCCCCCAGGCGAACCCCGACTCAGTGGCCCGGCCATTGGCGGTCAGCTCTGCACGCGGCTGGATCTCGTCGCTGACATCAGCCACCAGAACCACTTCGGCGCCCTTGCTGGCAACGAACGGGTTGGCCATCTGCATGCCGAGCAACTGGATGTGAATGGTACCGTCCTTGCTGTCACCGTCGTGAGACAGCTTCAGCGCATCGGCTTTCAGGTATATGCCGGCAACATTACGGCTGACGTTGAGCTGGTACTTGGCCCAACCCGCCAGGCCTTCTTCCGTCGAACTGCCGCGAACCGATTCCATCAAGCCTGACAGGCCGCGCATGAACTGTTGGGCGCCGTTGGTCTGCGCCGCAGTGACACGGATCTCAGGCTCGGCGACGGTCAGGTTGCCCGAGAACGCCGAGTAGGAAATGTCACCCTCAGAGAGTACATCCTCAAGGAAGTAACGCTCCTTGAAGTCGTCGTAGTAGGCCAGCGCAGCCTTCTTGCCCGAGCTGGAGACCATCGCATAGCCACCGCCGAGCACCAGCACCGCCGCGGCCACACCGCCAATCAGCAGCTGCTTCTTGTTCATCTGTTTGATCATGGTGTTTGCCTCACTGGACCATCGCGGAAGCGTTGTTCCAGTCGTTCACGTACTTTTGGGAGACCTCGGGGGTCCAGCTGAAATCGATACCGGCGTTGGGGAATTCCTTGGCCAGTACGGCACCGAACGACACGCGGTCGGCACAGTGGTCCTGCTTGCAAGCCTCGGGCTCACCCACGCTGTAGGCCCGGTAGGTAGGCACGGCACGGCCATCGTCCAGCGGGTAGTACGGCGTGGCGTTGGCCACCTGGGTCACGTACCAGCCTTCGCTGTATTCCTCGTCCGCAACCAGACGGCCCTTGCTCGGGAAGTCGATGGTGTAGAAGTCGCCCTGCGTGCCGGTAACGTGCACCATCATCGGCGTCACGCTGGCCGAGGTCGCAGGGTTTTGCTGCTCCAATGGCGAAGCGAAGCGCACCTTGATGCCGGCCATTTGTGCCAGCGCCTCGGTTTCACGCCCCTTGAAGTCGCTCATGCCATCCTGCAACTGCTGGTAACGCTCCAGTACGCGGGTATGCACGCGGGCCAGTTCCTGTTGGCGCTGACGCTCTTCACTCACCCGCCGCTGCTCACGCTGAACCGCCCAGTTCGTACCCTCGCGCACATCGAAGAACAGGCCCTGACGGTTGATGCCGATGCGGTTGCGGGTAATCTTCTGCGCGTCATTGCCCCAGATGTTGTTCGAGATCGCCGACAGGTCCTTGACGATGAACAGGGTGGCCACATCAGTGGTGGTCGGCGAGGTGGTCTTGATCAGGTCGAAGATTTCCAGCGCGGCTTCCTTGTACTTGGCCGCGTCCAGGGCAAACGACTCGTCCGGGGTGACCACCACGTAGTACGGGTCGCTGCCGAACGGGCGCAGTACGCCGTAGCTGGAACGGCTGAAGGTCAGGTACACCTTCATCTGCCGGCCGGGGATTTCGCCCACCAGGAACGCGGCTTGGTCAGCTTGCGCGGTGAGGTAGGAAACAGCCTTGTTCTTCACCGCAGGCTCGAGGTTCCTGATGAAGATCAGGCCGCTCGGGTGCGCGTAGACGCGGTTCCAGTTATCACCCCGGTAGGTGCCCACGGCCTTCCAGCTGATTTTTTCGAAGCTGCCTTCGCCAAAGCCGGAGGCCGGGCACGGCATGGCCGGGGTGGTGCCGAACGACAGGGTGTCGCCGTCGCCGATGATCGACTTGCTGAGCACCCATTTGCAGCCGGCGCCGTCCGTTACCTGCATCAGGTTGCGGTTTTCCAGGACCACCGAGCGGCCGAAGTCCGAGGCGGGGGCTGCTGCTACTGCTGTGGCAGGTGCCGGGACAGGCGGCACAGCAGGGGCTGGTGCCGGGGCTTCGGCGGCCGGCGCAGGGGCCGGTTCTGCAGCTACGGCTGGGGCAGGCGCGGGTGCCGGGGTAGCTTCTGCTTTCGCGGGTGCGGCTTCAACTACCGCCGGGGCTGGCTCAGCAGCAGGGGCTGAAGCCGCTGCAGCAGCAACCGGTGCTTCTGGCTGCACAGGTGCCGGCACTGGCGCAGGTGCTGCAACCGGCGCAGGGGCAACTGCAGCAGGCGCGGCCGCCAGGGTGACCAGCCCCAAGTTGCTGGCATTGCCCGAGCCGCTGGCGTACAGGTTGCCCTTGGCATCGACCGCCTTCCAGTTCACCTTGGCAGTGGAGCAGTCCTTGGCGAACACGAACGGCAGCTTGGTCAGCAGGCCAGACAGCAGTTCCTGGTTGTCCCACGCCGGGCGGGTGATGGTCAGGTCGACCTGGGGCTTGCACCAGCTGGTGGCATCCCCAGGCACTTCGACCTTGATGTTGTCTTTCTTGGAAAAGGCCAGCTCATGGGCGAACGCCTGCGGTACCAGACCACAAGCGCCGATCACTGCCAGCGCGAGCGCGTGCTTTTTCATGGAGTTCCTCAGATCAGTTCCCAGGTGCCATTGGCTTGTTTGCAGAAGGTGTTCTGCTCTTGCTCAGTCTTGCCGCTTTGCGATTTCAGGCTGACGGTGACAGGGCGGCAGGCCGCTTCGGCGGCAACTGTCTGGGTCGGCAGCGACTGCACCGAGTCCAGGTCGAAGCCTTGGGTTTCCTTGCTGGCAGCAACGTCCAGCTCGTCCAGGTTCACCGCCGGGGTCACGCGCTTGGCCACGGCCTGGGCCTTGGGCTCGACGTAGTTCTTGTGCACATAGCCAACGGTCACACCCTTGCGCCCGACCAGGATCCAGTCACCGGTGGAGCCCACGGCAGTGAATTCGGTGTGATTCTTCAGGCTGCCGACCTTCTCGCCAGTCTGATTGGGCGCGGCGCGCACATTGAGGTTGTCGCTGGTGGTCACATACGGCTCGTTGATCAGCTTCATCGACGGCACCGCCTGGATCTTCGGCGCGCGCTTGACCTCAACCTGCTTGGTCTTGGTGTACTCCTTGCCCGGCACGATCTGCGCGGTGGCGCCGGAGTGGTCGGACTTCCAGGTCACTGGCTGGGCACTGGCAGTGGTTTGCTGCTGGCTCAGCACTTCCTGCGTACGCAGCGCCAGGGCTTGCTGGTCCTTTTCATCGAGCATGTGGCCGATGCGGTTGCCCACGTAGGCGCCAATGCCACCTGCGATCAGCGCGGCGGCGATCTTGCCGTTGCCACTGCCCATGGTCGAGCCGATGGCCACACCGGCCAGGCCACCGATCACGGTGCCCGCTTGCTCTTTGCTGATCCCGAGCTGTGCACAGGCCGTGGTAGAGGCGATGGCGACCGCCAGAAGGGACGCGACGAATTTCTTACGCAAGTGGAGCACTCCATTTTCGGTGGGGCGCACAGCCGCGTACCGCAGCCAATGGTTGGCGGCAGCATTCAAAGTTGTGCGGGGTTTTCAGAAAGTGTGCAGCACTGGCCGCAGACGACAATTCAGCCGTCCAGCGATGGGCGCAGGGGGAGACCAGTACGGCGCAAAGCATCCAACGAATCCATGTCAGGAAGAGTTCATCGCCCAGCGCGCGTAATCATTACGGCGTGTGGCCTGGGCGTGAGTGGCGTATCAGAGGGCCGCATTGTAGCCCAAGGTGCCATTGGCAGTTCAAGACAAAATGTTGCAGGAAGCCTGTCTGATTGATTAGTAGAAATCCGTCCTACAACTTGTACTCAGAATTATCCCCTTCCTTGTAGGGCGTTTCCCAAACATACTGCCAACCCGCTCAAACGGTTGCGACGGATTCGGTCGCGCTCTAGTCTCGGCTCGTCGTTGTGAAATCAGCGACCGGCTTTGACAGGCCGACTACTCAAGTTTCCGTTGCAGCGCTTAATGGCAGCTGTGCATGGGGCACATTCGTGTGCGCCGGGTCCTTGGGTACCGGTCTGTCAACCCATGTATAGCTGCCTCCATTCGTTTGACAGCGTTGCCAGGCGGCTCCACTACCCAAGGAGCTTACATGCGCAAGACAGTCCCCGATCCACCCTACTCCCCCCATTCCACCCAGATCCTGCAAGACACCCTGATCCAGTCCTCAGAGTACGTGCTCTGCGCCCTGTCCGTGGCCCGCCAATCCGTGCAACTCAAACCTACCGCCCACAGCTCGATCGTGATGCAGGCCGTGATCCATGAAATGGAAGCAGTACAGGGGCTGGTCGAGTCGGCGTTGATGCAGTTGCAGATGCGGCCGCATTTACCCACAGAGCCTTACACCTTGCATTAGCAGGTCAGGCCTCTTCGCGGGCACGCCCGCTCCCACAGGGTCATCACAGCCGTCACGCACTGCACAGTACCTGTGGGAGCGGGCGTGCCCGCGAAGAGGCCAGCCCAGGCAACCCAGAATCCAGGGAAACAAAACAATGCCCACCGACAACACGACAGAACCCACCACAGTTGGCAAGACCTGCTTCTACCAAGGCGAAAACAACACCCACCCGCTGTTCCGCATCGAACCCGGCATCCCCTGCCAGGACGCCCGCGAGCAGGCTTCCGAACTGATGGGTTACGTGCGCGACCTGATAATCACCGGCCTGATGGACGGCGACCAGAAACTGATCTGGGCCTCGCATTACCTGAGCGCAATGGCCAAGGCGCTGTTGGATGATGCTGAGTTGGGGATGATGAAAAAGTAAGTACGAGGAAGCCCTGGAAACGCAAAATATCCCGGGGCTTCACCGATTGCATCATGTCGCAAGCGCACCTAAGCGAGCCCCCACGCTGACAGCTGGAGTGCGACATTCTCTACCGCCATGTAGTCCATTTCCCAAACGCTCAGCAAACCCGCGCTATCCGTTGCCAGCGCTCCGCTCGCGCCCTAGCCTCATCACGTCGCGGCCAAACCAAGCGCCGACGATGGGAGGCGAACATCGCTGCAGGCGTATACACCCGTTGCGTAATGGGCAACCCACTCCGTTTATAGAGCCGCAGGCCCACTCGGCCGCTCACTCATCGACAAGGAGTAGCCAGTAGGCTACATTCAATGCATGCCGAATCAGATAGACACAACGTCTGAATTTGACGATTGGCTAGATGGCCTAAAAGATCCAATTGGCAGAGGTGCTGTTTCCTTGAGGATTGCCCGAGCAGAAAACGATTGCTTCGGTGATATCGAATCCGTTGGCGAGGGTATCAGTGAGATGCGCGTATTTGTAGGCCCCGGATATCGAATCTACTTCGTTCGAACGGGCTTAATCCGCTACCTGATGCTCTACGGTAGCGATAAAACAGATCAACGCAGAGCCATCAAACGAGCAAAGGAAATTTTTGATGCTTTACGAGGTAAAAAATGATGAGCAAAAAAATTTCGCCGCAAGACATGCCAATCCTTGATCTGGATTTGAGCAAAACAAGACGCTTCGAGGCCTCCCGGTTTCTCGACAGCCCGGAAACCATCGCGGCATTTCTGGCAGAAGCGATGAAGGCTAATGACGCTCAGACCCTGATGCATGCATTGGGTGAAGTGGCAAAAGCCAAGGGCGTGAATCAGTTTGCGCAAGACGCAGGGGTCAATCGAGAGTCTCTTTATAAAACGCTGAAGGGCGGAGAAAAGACCCGTTTCGCTACTATTCAAAAACTGATGGTTGCCTTAGGTGTAGAGCTCACGGTCAGGCCGCTCGAGAAGCTTCCGGGCTCTTGATTTAACCGCTCGGGCAATTAGCATGCTGGCTGTAAATCTTTGCCTTCCATAACGAAAAAGCCCCCGGAAGCTTTCGCTTCCAGGGGCTTGATCTTGTATGGCGGAGAGATAGGGATTTGAACCCTAGGTACTGTTGCCAGTACAACGGATTTCGAATCCGTCCCGTTCGACCACTCCGGCATCTCTCCAATGCCGCGCATCATACCAGCGTTCTTTTAAAACGCAAATCTTTTTTTCAAAAAAACCGCGTGGTATCAGGCGCTTGCGTGAACGCGCCGCTTACAGCGGCACGCCCAGGCGCTTGGCAACTTCTTCGTAGGCTTCGATCACGTCGCCCAGGCCCTGGCGGAAGCGGTCCTTGTCCATCTTCTTGCGGGTTTCTTTGTCCCACAGGCGGCAGCCGTCCGGGCTGAACTCGTCGCCCAGCACGATCTGGCCGTGGAATACGCCGAACTCCAGCTTGAAGTCGACCAGCAGCAGGCCGGCGTCATCGAACAGCTTGGTCAGCACTTCGTTGACCTTCAACGACAGCTTCTTCATTTCTACCAGTTGCTCGGCGGTGCCCCAGCCGAACGCGACAACGTGGGATTCGTTGATGAAGGGGTCGCCCTTCTCGTCGTTCTTCAGGAACAGCTCGAAGGTGGACGGCTCCAGCTTGATGCCCTCCTCCACGCCCAGGCGCTTGACCAGGCTGCCGGCAGCGTAGTTACGCACCACGCACTCGACCGGGATCATGTCCAGCTTCTTCACCAGGCACTCGTTGTCGCCCAGCAGCTTGTCGAACTGGGTCGGCACGCCGGCTTCTTCCAGTTTCTGCATGATGAAGGCGTTGAACTTGTTGTTCACCATGCCTTTGCGGTCGAGTTGTTCGATACGCTTGCCGTCGAACGCCGAAGTGTCGTTACGGAACAGCAGGATCAAGCGGTCGGCGTCGTCGGTCTTGTAAACCGATTTGGCCTTGCCGCGGTAAAGTTCTTCGCGTTTTTCCATGATTGGGCTCCGCTTGCTTGAGGTGTTGGGCTAGGCGATTTCGCGCCAGTCGAGCCCGTGTTCCTGATTCGCCACCTGGAGCCAGTCCGGGTCGCACCCAAGGGTGTCGACGAAGCACTGGCGGGCCAAGTGTGGCAGGTTGTTCTTGCTGCTGAGGTGGGCCAGCACCAGGTGTTGCAGGTTGTTCCAGCCCAACTCTTGCACCAGGCGCGCGGCCTGGTGGTTGTTCAAATGCCCTTGCATGCCACCCACCCGCCGCTTCAAAAAGGCCGGATAGTGACCGCGTGCCAACAGGTCGCGGCAGTGGTTGGCCTCGATCAGCAGTGCATCCAGGCCCTGGTAACGCTCCAACAGCAGCGCGTCGTACGAACCCAGGTCAGTGAGCATGCCAAAACGCCGCTGACCATCGCTGACCACGTACTGCAATGGCTCGTAAGCATCGTGCTCGACCCGCGCTGCGGTTACTTCCAGGCTGCCGACGCGCAGGCTTTGGCCACAAGCGAGAAAACCGGCCACCTCCACCGGCTTACGCATGCCGCGCAAGGTCCCTTGGCTGAGGTAGACCGGTACATTGTAGCGCCGTGACAGCAAGCCGACGCCATGCACGTGGTCGGCATGTTCGTGGGTGACCAGTACCGCACTGAGCTGGGCCGCCGACACGCCGAGCAGCGCCAGGCGCCGCTCGGTTTCGCGCAGGGAAAAGCCGCAATCGACCAGGATGAACGTGTCACCACTGGCGATCAGCGTGCCGTTCCCTTGGCTGCCGCTTCCGAGTACCGCGAAGCGCACTTAGCCCAGGTGGTCCTGAATGGCGCTCAGCACGCGGCGGGCGACATCGGCCGGAGCCACGGTGTTGATGTTTTTCTCGACCGTGACCTGCACGCTCTCACCCACCTTGCTCAGACGAACCTGGTAACGCTCGGCACGGGCTTCACGCTCTTCCTTGGTCGGCTCGCTGCCGAACAGGCGGCTGAAGAAGCCAGGCTGGTTCTGCTTGTCGTCAGGCTTTTCGGACAGGTTGATGTAGTACAGGCCCAGGCTGCGGTTGATGTCTTCAACACGCCATTCGCCACCCTGCTCCAGGGCACGGCCTACGCCAGACCAGGCGCGGTCCAGGTCAGAGCCCAGGTACAGCACCGGGTTGCCGCTGCCGTCTTCGCTCAGGCTGACGCGGCTTGGGGCGTCGAAATCGCGCGCGGCCAGCAGCGACACCGAACCACCCTTCTCGGCGCTGCGGTTCATGCTGGCAAGCATTTCGTCGACCAGCAGGGCATCGGTGCCGATATTGCTGGAGGTGGACGGGAACGCAGGATCGGCAGTGCTGCCCGCCGGGCGCTCGACGCTGACCACATACACCTCGGAGGTGTTGCGCTGCACGCCAGGCTCCATGCGCACACGCACACGCACCTCGCTGTCACCGCTGCTGGCAGTGCTGGCCAGACGCTGGCCAAGCGATGCCGACAGCTCATCGAAACGCTGCCAGGTTGTATTGAACTCACCTGTCTGCGGGCGCTCTTCAGCAATGCGGAAGCCGTTGTCCTCGAAGAACTGCCGGGCTACCGGCCACACTTCGGCTGGCGAATGCTGGGCCAGTACCCAGCGGCTGCTGCCGCTGCGCTGCAGGCTGTAGTCGGTAACCTGGGCGGCACCGCCAGTCAGCGGTTGCGGGCGAGGCACTTCGAACTCACCCTTGACGTTATCGTCAGCGACGTTACGCGGAATCGGCAGCAGCGGGTCAAGGCGCTTGACGTTGCTGGCGTCCGGCGGCAGTTGCATCGGCGCGGTCGGGTGGGCCTGCAGGTAGTCACTGCCGCGGTCGCGGAAATAGCCATCCTCGCCCCACAGCCAGCCACACCCGCTGGTGCTGGAGATAATCAGGGCAAGGGCGGAAAGACCAGCCAGTCGCTTCATGCGGTGTACTTCCTCTTAAACCAGTACGCCGGACTGGCGCAAGGCAGTACGGACTTTTTCGTGGCAGCCTTCGCTCAGCCAGGTCAGGGGCAGGCGAATACCTTTTTGCATCAGGCCCATTTCGACGAGCGCCCATTTCACCGGGATCGGGTTGGACTCGCAGAACAGGTCTTTGTGCAGCGGCATGAGTTTTTCGTTGATTGCGCGGGCCTTCTCGGCATTGCCCTCAAGGGCGGCCTCGCACAGGTCGGCCATTTCGCGCGGAGCGACGTTGGCGGTGACGGAGATGTTGCCCTTGCCACCCATCAGGATCAGCTCGACGGCAGTCGGATCGTCGCCGGACATGACGATGAAGTCCTTGCTGACGCCATCGAGGATGGCCTTGGCGCGGGCCAGGTCGCCAGTTGCTTCCTTGATGCCGATGATGTTCGGCACGGTCGACAGGCGGATCACGGTCTCGGCCTGCATGTCGCAGGAGGTACGGCCGGGAACGTTGTAGAGGATCTGCGGGATGTCGACGGCTTCGGCAATGTGCTTGAAGTGCTGGTACAGGCCTTCTTGCGTTGGCTTGTTGTAGTACGGCACAACCAGCAGGCATGCGTCGGCGCCAGCATTCTTGGCGTTCTGGGTCAGGTGCACGGCTTCGGCGGTGGAGTTGGCACCGGTGCCGGCGATGACCGGAATCGGTTTGGCGCTGCGTTTGACGCGCTCGACCACGTGCTTGATGACCAGGATGTGTTCTTCGACATCCAGCGTGGCCGACTCACCGGTGGTGCCGACAGCGACGATCGCATGGGTGCCGTTTTCCAGGTGGAAGTCTACAAGTTTGTCGAGGCTGCCCCAGTCAACACGCCCTTGTGCATCCATGGGTGTGACCAATGCCACCATACTGCCCGCAATCATGTAACTGCTCCTGCCGGAAAAAGAGAGCGGTAATGGTACTGGGGGCATCGACCTTGCACAAGCGAAGCAGGCGGGTGGAGCATTCCCCTCGGCGGCTTATTTCGCTACCCTTGACCCTTTGATCGGTGCAGCGCGGCCCGCCGGGCCGTCGACCTTGCTCCCCGCCAGCGTCCAAGACCTCGCATGCGAGCCCCGGGCCCTGCCGACAGGAGGCTTTTGCCCGTCCTGTGCCGACCGCTCATCGCTTTAGGAATGCTGCATGTCCACCCCCACCGTCCGCGAACAATTCCTTGTCATCAGTGCCCTGGGCCCGAACCCCATGGAGCTGGCCAACGTCCTCAGCCGCGCTGCCTTTGAAAACCGCTGCGCGGTGGTCACCTCGCGCCTGAGCCGCCACGGCGAGACCAGCGCCCTGGTGCTGCAGGTGGGCGGCAGCTGGGACGCCCTGGCACGTCTCGAATCCACCCTGCCAGGCCTGGGCAAGAAACACGGCCTGACGCTCGACGTGGTCCGCAGCGCCGACCAGGAAGTGCGCCCGCAGGCCCTTCCATATGTGGCCTACGTCAGCGCTGCCTACCGCCCGGACATCATCAACGAGCTGTGCCAGTTCTTCCTCGACCACCGCGTCGAGCTGGAAGCCATGACCTGCGACACCTACCTGGCGCCGCAAACCGGTAGCAGCATGCTCAACGCCCAGTTCACCGTGATTCTGCCGGCCGGCACGCAGATCAGCTGGCTACGCGACCAGTTCCTGGACTTTGCCGATGCCCTGAACCTCGACGCACTGATCGAGCCATGGCGTCCACAGAACCCAATGTAAGGAAACCGATCATGGCTGTAGCACTCGACCAACCTGTTGCCGACTTCCAGGCCCAGGCCACCAGCGGGCAAACCGTCAGCCTTGCCGAACTCAAGGGCCAGCAGGTGGTGGTGTACTTCTACCCCAAGGACAGCACACCAGGCTGCACCACCGAGGGCCAGGGCTTCCGCGACCAGCACGATGCCTTCACCGCAGCCAACACCGTGGTATTCGGTGTATCGCGCGATGGCATCAAGTCACACGAAAACTTCAAGGCCAAGCAAGGCTTCCCGTTCGAGCTGATCAGCGACAAGGACGAGGCCCTGTGCCAGCTGTTCGATGTGATCAAGCTGAAGAAGCTGTATGGCAAGGAGTACATGGGCGTTGACCGCAGCACCTTCCTGATCGACAAGGACGGTGTGCTGCGCCAGGAATGGCGCGGGGTGAAGGTGCCCGGGCATGTGGATGCAGTTCTGGCTGCTGCTCAGACCTTGAACAAGGCTTGAAATTGAATGGGGCTGCCTTGCAGCCCTTCGCGGGCACGCCCGCTCCCACAGGAATTGTGCAGGGCCCAGTGGGAGCGGGCATGCCCGCGAAGGACCGCAGAGCGGCCCCAATTACCTTCAAAGCATCGGTGAAACGCTAGGCTCCTGCTTGGGCCACGCATCCAGCACGGCCTTGATCAGCGTCGCCAGCGGGATGGCGAAAAATATCCCCCAGAACCCCCATAGCCCGCCAAACAGCAGCACTGCACAAATAATCGCCACCGGGTGCAGGCTCACCGCTTCAGAGAACAGCAGCGGCACCAGCACATTGCCATCCAGCGCCTGAATGATCGCGTACACCGTCATCAGGTAGATGAACTGGTCGCCCCAGCCCCACTGGAACAGCGCAATCAAGGTGACCGGCACAGTCACGACCACTGCGCCCACGTAAGGCACCACCACCGACAGCCCCACCAGCAACGCCAATAGCGCTGCGTAGTTGAGCCCCAGGCTGATGAAGGCAATGTAAGTGGCAATGCCGCAGATCAAGATCTCGATGCCCTTGCCGCGGATGTAGTTGGCGATCTGCCGGTTCATCTCGCTGCCCACCCGGCTCAGCAAGGTGCGCTGGCGCGGCAGGTAGCCGCTGACCCAGCGGCCAATGAGTTCGCGATCCTTCAGGAAGAAGAACACCAGAATCGGCACCAGCACCAGATAGATCATGGCATTGACCAGCAGTGGCAGGCTGGACAGCGAGAAGGTCAGCGCCCATTGACCAAATTTGCCAATTTCACCGCGCACCGACTCGATGGCGTGCAGCACCTGCTCGTCCGACACCAGGTGCGGATACCGCTCCGGCAGCAGCAACAACAACGACTGCCACTTGCCGAGCATCCCCGGCAGCTCGTTGAACAGCGTAATCAGCTGGTGCCACAGCAGCGGCACCAGCACCAGCATGAACACCGCCAGCGCCCCCATGAACAGGGCGAACACCAGCATCACTGCCAGCCGTGTTGGTACCCGCACGCGCTCCAGCGCGTTGACCAGCCCCTGCATCAGAAACGCCAGCACCATGCCCGCCAGCACCGGCGCGAGCATGCCGCCCAGGGTGAGCACTGCGGTAAACGCCAGGAACAACAGGACCGCCAGCACCACCGCTTCCTCATCGGAGAAGTAGCGCTGCACCCAGTCGCGAAAGACTTTGAACATTGACGATCCTTGGAAAAGACTCAGGCCTTGCGCAGCCAGTAAGTGTAGGTACCGGCCTCGGCCGTTTCATGCAGTAGGGTATGACCGGCCAGCTGGGCGAAAGTGCGGAAGTCGCGCTGGGAGCCTGCGTCAGTGGCGATTACCTTGAGCACCGCGCCACTGGCCAGGCGATTGAGCTCCATCTTGGCCTTGAGCAGTGGCAAAGGGCAATTCAGCCCGCTGGCGTCCAGTTCGGCGTCGCAGGTCAGGGTGTTACTCATCGCAGGGTCTCCAAAGGCATCGCCAGGCTGCTTCTTGGCATGGCTGGCTAGGATAGCGCCACTGGTCGTCAACGTGTGAGCCCGCTACAGTAGGTATCTTTGATCCGACGCGAGCTTCATGCATGAATCTACTGCGCCCTACCCTGCTGACGCTGGCCTGCCTGATGGCCCTTCCCGGCCATGCTGACGACCTGCCATCACTGGGTGATGCCAGTTCTGCGATCGTCTCGCCGCAACAGGAGCACCAACTGGGCCGTGCCTGGCTCAGCCTGCTGCGCGGCCAGGTCAATCAGCTCAACGACCCTCAGCTCAAGGACTACGTCGAAACCAGCGTTTACAAGCTGGCCGAAACCAGCCAACTGCAGGACCGGCGCCTGGAGTTCATCCTGATCGACAGCCGCGAGCTCAACGCCTTCGCCGCCCCGGGTGGCATTGTCGGGGTCAACGGTGGTCTGTTCCTCAACGCCCAGACCGAGGGCGAATATGCCTCAGTACTGGCCCACGAACTGGCGCACTTGTCGCAACGCCACTTCGCGCGTGGCGTCGAGGCCCAGCAGCGCATGCAGTTGCCGATGATGGCGGCGCTGCTGGCCGGCATCGTGCTGGCCGCAGGTGGCGCCGGCGATGCGGGCATCGGCATGATTGCCGGCACCCAGGCAGCAGCCATTCAGGAACAGCGGCGCTTCTCGCGCCAGAACGAACAGGAAGCCGACCGCATCGGTATCCAGAACCTGGAAAAGGCCGGCTACGATCCACGCAACATGCCGACCATGTTCGAGCGCCTGGCACGCCAGTACCGGTATGACGCCAAACCGCCGGAATTCCTGCTGACCCACCCGGTGACCGAATCACGTATTGCCGACACCCGTAACCGCGCCGACCAGGCGCCCAAGGGTGGCATTGAAGACAGCATGCGCTACCAACTGATCCGCGCCCGGGTGGCACTGATCTACGAGGGCACACCGGGGCTTGCCGCCAAACGCTTCCGTGCCCAACTGGACGAAGACCCAAAGCTGGACGCTGCACGTTATGGCCTGGCCTTGGCGCAGATCAAGGGTGGGCGATTGAACGAGGCGCGTGAAATGCTCAAGCCGCTGCTGGCCAAGGCGCCCAACGACATCACCTACAACCTGGCACAGATCGACCTGGACATCACCAACAACCGCCTGGCCGACGCCCAGCAGCGGGCCGAGCGGATGCAGGGGCTGTACCCGGGCAACTACCCGTTGAAACAGGTACGTGCCGACCTGCTGGTGAAACAGAACAAGCCGGCCGAGGCCGAGAAGGTGTTGAACGAGCTGGTCAAGAGCCGCCCGGATGACCCGGATGTGTGGTACGACATGGCTGAAGTGCGGGGCTTGTCGGGCAATACCATCGGCTTGCACCGGGCACGGGCCGAGTACTTCACACTGGTCGGCGACTTTGACCAGGCAATCCAGCAGCTGGATTACGCCAAGCGCCGGGCGGGTGGGAATTTCCCGCTGGCCTCACAGATTGACCAACGCCAGCGCGAGATCATGGAGCAGCGGCGCATGGTTCAGGAAATGATGGGGCGCTGAAGGCGATTCGCGGGCTTGCCCGCTCCCACAGGTACTCCACCGCCTTGGTAAACGGTGCAATATCTGTGGGAGCGGGTGAGCCCGCGAAGAGTATGACGCGGTCTGGCGTCAGGCATTACCAGACAGCTTCAGCCGCGCCGCCTGGGTAAAGTCCAGCATGCGATTCAGCGGCTTGATCGCCTTGGGCACCAGCGCCGGGTCGACAAAAATTTCGTTGGTGCCGTTACGCAGGCAATCCAGCACCCGCTCCAGGGTGTTCATCGCCATCCACGGGCAGTGCGCGCAACTGCGGCATGCCGCGCCGTTGCCGGCGGTGGGGGCTTCGACGAATTCCTTGTCCGGGCACAGCTGCTGCATCTTGTAGAAGATGCCGCGGTCGGTGGCGACGATGAAGGTTTTGTTCGGCAGGGTCTGGGCAGCCTTGATCAGCTGACTAGTGGAACCCACCGCGTCGGCCAACTCGATCACCGCTTCCGGCGACTCGGGGTGCACCAGGATCGCAGCATCCGGGTACAGCGCCTTCATGTCGGCCAACTGGCGCGACTTGAACTCTTCGTGAACGATGCAGGCACCGTCCCACAGCAGCATGTCGGCACCAGTCTGCTTCTGGATGTAACGGCCCAGGTGCTGGTCCGGGCCCCAGATGATGGTTTCGCCGTTGTCCATCAGGCTTTCGACAATTTCCAGCGCGCAGCTCGAGGTCACTACCCAGTCGGCGCGTGCCTTCACCGCTGCGGACGTGTTGGCGTAGACCACCACGGTACGTTCAGGGTGCTGGTCGCAGAAGGCCGAGAACTCTTCTACCGGGCAGCCCAGGTCGAGCGAGCAGGTGGCCTCCAGGGTCGGCATTAGCACGCGCTTTTCCGGGGTGAGGATTTTTGCCGTCTCGCCCATGAAGCGCACACCGGCCACGATGACCGTTTCGGCAGGGTGATTCTTGCCGAAACGGGCCATTTCCAAAGAGTCGGATACACAGCCGCCGGTTTCTTCAGCCAGCGCCTGGATGACCGGGTCGCAGTAATAGTGGGCAACCAGCACGGCATTCTGGGCCTTGAGCTCGGCAGCGATGGCCGCACGGTATTCGGCCTCCTGCTCGGCTGTCAGCGGGTTGGGCTGCTTGGCGTCGAGGTGGGCCTGAACCAAAAGGCGTTCGGAAATCTGGGTCATGATCGCTGGACCTGCAGGCGCGCTTGCGCGTCAAATCGAGTGTATCACCCGGCCCTGGCAGATCGGCTAAGGGTGCCGGACGGCACACTGACCGCCACGGCCCTCTGCGGGCGCGGATTATTATCGGAGGCCGAAGGCTACAGACAATCCAGCGATTACTAAAGTGGTTTTTGTGTTGCCTGTGCTGGCCTCTTCGCGGGTAAACCCGCTCCTACACTGTGAAATCCTTGTAGGAGCGGGTTCACCCGCGAAGGGGCCGCAACAGGAGAAACCATCACCCCTGCGGCGACAGGGCCGCCAGATGCGCCGCCATGAACATGGCAAATTCTTCCACGGTCATTTTTCGGCCATTGAAATCGACCATGCCCTCGGCATAGTGCAGGCTGCTGACCACATCATCGCCCTGCACGGTGGCCATGCCGCTCTGCAACGCCATCATGCCGACCATCTCCCCCGCCTGGCTCGATTGCATGGCAATCGCTTGGGCGTCGGTCTGGCCATCCAGCAACGCCTGCAAGGTCGCCAGGTCACCGACCATCGGCTTGGACAGCGACAGTTGGCTCTTCACCTCGGTAACCAGCTGCTTGCCCAGCTGATCCGGCGGCAGGTCGAAGCTGGCGGGTGCCGCAAAGTCCATGGACAGGTTGAAGCGGCTCTCGCCATTGGCAGTCTTGAACGAGAGATTTTCCAGCGCCACCCTGGGCTTGGCAGCCAGCAGCTTGTGCAGGTCACCCTGGAACTTGGCTTTCTCGGCATCGTCCATCTGGATCTGCGGCACCGGCTGGCCAGCCGCACTGGCGGCCTCGAACTCCGGCAAATGCGACTGGTACCACTTCGACAATGCCTGCAACGCCGGGGCGTTAACCGAAGTCACGCTCACCGCCATCTGTGCCTTGCCTACCGCGCGGCCATCCCAGCTGATGTCGCCGACCTTGTACTCCGCGCGCCCACCCACGGTGTCCGTGCCCTCGAGGGTTTGCAAGGCCTTCTGCTCCAGCCCCTTGATCAGCAGCACCTGCTGTTTCGGCCCAAGTGTGACCTTGGTTTCAGCCAACGCCAGATCGACGTTGCCCACATAGATGGCGTCGTGTGCAGTGGCTGCGAGGTTACCGCCAAACGTCAGCCCTTTGAGCTCGAACGTGGCCGGCGGCTGGTCGTCTTGCACCCTTTTAATCACGAGACTGTCGGCCTGGCCGTGGAACGTCGAGGCCTTGCCCTCCTTGTCCCCGCTGACTTCGAACTGCATGCCCGAGAAGTCCAGGCTGTTGCCATCCGCTTCATCCAACTTGAGCGGCGCCAGCTGAACCTGGCTGACCACACTGCCGCTGTAACCCAGGCTGGTCTGCGCACTGATCGGGGCCTTTTCACCCGCAGCGGCAAACCATGGCGCGACGGCCTCATCCTTCTGCAGCGTGCTGTTGCTGACCGCCATTACCGGCATCAGCTTCAGCGCCCTGACCCTGGACCAGGGAAACGGGCCGTGCTCGATCTGGTCGGTCACGCCCACGTCAAAATTGATCACTTCGCCCTCACCCACGTTGATGTCGCGAGCCTTGAGCCGGTACTGGGCAGTACTGCTGAAGAGGTGCTGCTCCAGCGACACGCGCTCGATGCTCATGCTACCGCCGGTGCTGACCAGGGCCTTTCCGAGTTCGGCGTTACTGCGGGCAAGCGCGTTGTCCAGCTCTGCCGGCAGCTGCTTGCCGGTGTACCAGGCGCCTGCGGTAGTTGCGACGGCAATGGCGATAGCCAGGCCGGAAAGGATGCCAACTGATTTCTTCATGAATAGAACCGATTGCTGTCCGTAAGGGCTTCGAAGGCGGCCAGAGGCCACGCAGAAAACGAAGAGTACCACCCCCGATTGGGCCGAGCGCTGGCCCAGGTCGAGAAATGCCATTTTTCGGACACGTCTGACACCGAGGCAGGCAAGCAAAGGATTCGTTAATTTTTACGAACACGCCAGTTGATCACAATCGCAAATAAACGCGCAGAAACCGAACAAAACCCGGATTTAATCGATAAATATTTCAATTCAGCAACATATTGTCATGTTTAACTTGACACCCACCTATCCATCGTTTTTTATTTTCACCACTTTGCGCGCTCCCCCCGCGCCTCCCGCCGCTCCAACATAAAAGGTGAACAACATGGAGCCCATCCGCTCGCCCTTGCCGCATGCGCAATACACCGTGCCCGTCGTTTACGCCCAGCAGCAGGAGCCATGCCAGCATGCAGCCTGACCAGAGCGCTTCCGGCCACGGCCAACTCCGCAAAACCCTGCGCCTCTGGCACGTGATCATCATCGGCCTGGCCTACCTGACCCCGATGACCGTGTTCGACACCTTCGGCATCGTCAGCGGGATTACCGCCGGCCACGTACCCAGCGCCTACATTCTGGCGCTGGCCGGCATCCTGTTCACCGCCGTGAGCTACGGCACCCTGGTAAAGCGCTTTCCGCAGTCGGGTTCGGCCTACACCTACACCCAACGCGCAATCAACCCGCACGTGGGCTTCCTGGTGGGCTGGTCTTCGCTACTGGACTACCTGCTGCTGCCTATGGTCAACGCACTACTGGCCAAGCTTTACCTTTCAGCCATGTTCCCGGAAGTGCCGGAGTGGATGTGGGTGGCCGGCTTCGTCACCCTGATCAGCCTGATCAACATGCGCAGCGTGAACCTGGTGGCACACTTCAACCTGCTGTTCGTGGGTGTGCAGGTGGCAATCATCGCCGTATTCATTTACCTGTGCGTGCGCGGCCTGGACCATGGTGAAGGGCTGGGTACCACCTGGAGCCTGATACCGTTCGCCGACAGCCAGACCCAGTTCAGCGCCCTGGCCGCCGGTGCGACCATCCTGTGCTTCTCGTTCCTGGGCTTTGACGCGGTCACCTGCCTGTCCGAGGAAACTCGCGATCCGGCCAAGACCATCCCCCGGGCGATCTTCCTCACCGCATTGATCGGTGGCGTGGTGTTCATCACTGTGTCGTATTTCATCCAGGCCTACTTCCCGACCATGGCCCGTTTCCACGACCAGGAAGCGGCCCTGCCGGAAATCGCCCTGTACGTTGGCGGTAAGCTATTCCAGTCGATCTTCATCGCCTGCACCGTGATCAACACCATCGCCTCGGGCCTGGCCTCGCAAACCAGCGTGTCGCGCCTGCTGTATGTAATGGGCCGCGACAACGTGATCCCGGCCAGCGTCTTCGCCCGCCTGCATTCGCGTTACAAGACACCCGTGCTGAACATTGCCGTGGTCGGCGTCATTTCGCTGTCGGCGATCTTCTTCGACCTGGTGACTGCCACCTCGATCATCAACTTCGGCGCCCTGGTTGCGTTCAGCTTCGTCAACCTGTCGGTGATCAACCACTGCTACCTGCGTGAAGGCAATCGCAAAGGCCTGAGCAACCAGTTGAAGTACCTGGTACTGCCTACCATCGGCTTCTGCATCATCGTCTCGCTATGGCTGGACCTGAACGCACATTCGCTGATGTTTGGCGGCATCTGGGCTGCGCTCGGGCTGGTCTACCTGGGCTGGCTGACCAAAGCCTTCCGCTCGGCACCGCCCAACTATGTCGCCGAATGACCCCTGCTGCCCACAACGCCCGCGCCTGACCGCGGGCGTTGTACTTGATCGATAAGGAAAGCCCTCATGCCGCTGCGTCGCCTCTCCATCCAATGGAAGATCACCCTGCTCGCCGGGCTGTGCCTGCTGGCCATTGTCGTCTTGCTGGTAGCCACCTCGCTGACCCAGGCGCATCGCAGCGCTGCCCTGGTCAACCAAGCCAACACCGCCATGCTTGAAAACAGCGCCCGCCAGCGCCTGCAGGCCCAAGCCGAAACCCAGGCCTTGCGTATCCAGCGCTACTTCATGGATGCCTACCAGTACGGCAATGGCTTTGCCCGCCTGGTGCAAGTGCTGAAGGCCCGGGGTGGTGGCGACCTGCGCGCCGAACTGACCCGCCAGGCGCGTGCCAGCCTGGCCGGCAACCCGGATGTGATCGGCCTGTACCTGGTATTCCAGCCCAATGCCCTGGACCAACAGGACAGCCAGTACCTCGGCCAGGACGCCATGGGCAGCAATGAGAGCGGGCGTTTCTCGCTGTACTGGTCACAACCCAGCCCCGGCACCCTGGAGCTTGAAGCCATGCCGGAAACGATGCTCGGTGACAACAGCATTGGCAGCAACGGCGCGGCGAAGAACCGCTGGCTGACCTGCCCGCAGGACACCGCCAGAACCTGCATGCTCGAACCGTACCTCGACGAGGTCAACGGCCGCCAGGTACTGATGACCAGCATCGCTCTGCCATTGCTGGAACACGGCAAGGTAGTCGGCGTGGTCGGCCTGGACATCGGCCTGGCCAATCTGCAGCAACTGAGCGTGGACGGCCGCCGCGATCTGTTCGACGGCCAGGGCCAGGTAAGCATCGCAACCGCCGCCGGCCTACTGGCCGGCAACAGTCGCGACGACAGCGCGCTCGGCAAGCCCATGGACAATGCAGTACCCGACGGCCTGCTGCGCGTGGCCCACCCCTTCACGCCCATCCCTGACACAGCCCCGTGGCAGATATTGCTGGAGCTGCCGGAAAGCGTGCTGCAGGCCCCTGCCGTCGCCCTCAACCAGCGCCTTGATACCCATAACCAGAACGCCAACCTCACCAGCCTGCTGATAGGTCTTGGCACGGCAATCGCGGGTTTGCTGTTGGTGTGGCTGACCGCGCGCGGCGTTAGCCGGCCAATCCTGGCCGTGGCCGCACGCCTGGAAGACATTGCCAGTGGCGAGGGCGACCTTACTCGCCGCCTGGACTACGCCCGCCAGGATGAACTGGGCCAGCTCACCAGCTGGTTCAACCGCTTCCTCGACAAGTTGCAACCGATTATTGCCCAGGTAAAAGGGTCGCTGCAGGAGGCACGCGACACCGCCGACCAATCGGCGGCCATCGCCAGCCAGACCAGCAACGGCATGCAGCAACAGCACCGCGAAATCGAACAGGTGGCCACAGCGGCCAACGAAATGAGCGCTACAGCCCTGGATGTCGCCCACAACGCCTCGCAGGCGGCCCAGGCCGCACGTGCTGCGGATCAGGCCAGCCAGGAAGGCTTGCAACTGGTGGACAGCACGCGCCAGGGCATCGACCGCCTGGCCGCAGGCATGAACACTGCCATGGACGAGGCGCGCGCACTGGAAGACCGCAGCGGGCAAATCGGCTCGGTGCTGGAAGTGATCCGCACCATTGCCGAGCAAACCAACCTGCTGGCACTGAATGCCGCCATCGAAGCGGCCCGCGCAGGCGAAGCCGGGCGTGGCTTCGCCGTGGTTGCCGATGAGGTGCGCGGCCTGGCCCAGCGCACGCAGGTTTCGGTGGAGGAAATTCGCCAGGTCATCGAAGGCCTTCAACAAGGTACACAGGACGTTGTCGGGGCCATGCATGCAGGCCAACGCCAAGCCCAGGACAGCGCCGCACGCATGGAGCAGGCGTTGCCAGCACTGCAGCGCATTGGCGAGGCGGTGGCGGTTATCAGTGACATGAACCTGCAGATTGCCTCGGCAGCGGAAGAGCAGAGCGCGGTGGCCGAGGAAGTGAACCGTAACGTGGCCGGCATTCGAGACGTGACAGAATCACTGGCCGGGCAGGCCGATGAATCAGCACGCATCAGCCAAGCCCTGAACCGGCTGGCCAACCAGCAGCAAGCGCTAATGGAGCAGTTTCGCGTCTAGCCTGTGAGGGCCTCTTCGCGGGTAAACCCGCTCCTACAAGGGATTTGCACTGCTCTTGTAGGCGGCGCCAGCCCCTGTAGGAGCGGGCTTGCCCGCGAAGAGGCCGGTACAGACACCACAGCATCATCGTTTTTACTGAGCACTATTCATGCAAACCGCAACCCGATCCACTTTCTTCGACATCACCAGCGAACAAGGGCTTTTACGCACCTCGATCGCTGCCACCCTGTTCATCGCCACCATCGGCATCGCCTTCGGCCTGGCCTCCGGCTCGTTTTCCATCGTCTTCGACGGCGTCTACTCGCTGGTCGACGCCAGCATGAGCGGGCTGTCGCTGGTGGTGGTCAAGCTGATCACTTCGCACACCACCAGCGTGCAGATGTCGCGCAAGCTGCGCGAACGCTTCACCATGGGTTTCTGGCACCTGGAGCCAATGGTACTGGCGCTCAACGGCATCCTGCTCAGCGGCGTGGCCATCTACGCGCTGATCAACGCCGTCAGCAGCCTGCTGCAAGGCGGGCGCCACCTGGAGTTTGGCATTGCCATGGCCTACGCAATGCTGACGGTGATCACCTGCGTGAGCATCGCCGTCATCGAGGCCCGCGCCAACCGCAAACTGAAGTCAGACTTCGTGCGCATGGACGTCAAGGGCTGGGTGATGTCAGCCAGCATCACTGCCGCGCTACTGATCGCCTTCTGCTTTGGCTATGCCGTGCAGGGCACTTCGCTGCAATGGGTATCACCGTACATCGACCCGGCGGTGCTGGCGCTGGTGTGCCTGGTGATCGTGCCGTTGCCGATGTCGGTGGTGCGTCAGGCGCTGTCTGAAATCTTCCTGGTCACCCCCGGCGACCTCAAACTGCACGTAGATGAAGTGGCCAAGGCCTTCGTCGCTCGCCACGGCCTGCAGTCTTACCGCGCCTATGTCGCCAAGGTCGGGCGCTCGAGGGAAATTGAGCTGTATTTCATCGTGCCCAAGGCCATGGCGGCCAAGACCATTGATGAATGGGATGCGTGGCGTAACGAGATTGGTGACGCGGTGGGCGGTGAAGGGCCGGACCGTTGGCTGACGGTGGTATTTACCGGGGATCCTGAGTGGGCCGAGTAAATCGGGGGCGCTTTGCGCCCCATAATTCCGAAAACGAAAAAGCCCGCGACCATTTCTGATTGCGGGCTTTGACGTACTGAGTATGGTGGGTCGTGTAGGATTCGAACCTACGACCAATTGGTTAAAAGCCAACTGCTCTACCAACTGAGCTAACGACCCGTTGGATGGCGCGTATAATACTGATTTCTAACGGGAAATCAATACCCCATCAAACTTTGTTCAAAAATACCGCGTCGGGTCTTCGATACCGGCCGCCTTGAAACCATCGGCGCGCAGGCGGCAGCTGTCGCATTTGCCACAGGCGCGGCCGTCATCGTCGGCCTGGTAGCAGGAAACGGTCAGGCTGTAGTCCACACCACGGGCCATACCAGCCTGCACGATCTGTGCCTTGCTCATGTTCTGCAACGGCGCCTGGATGCGGAAGCCCTGCCCTTCTACGCCAGCCTTGGTCGCCAGGTTGGCCATGCGCTCGAAGGCCTCGACGAACTCGGGGCGGCAATCCGGGTAGCCGGAGTAATCCACGGCGTTGACGCCAATGAAGATGTCGCGCGCTTCCAGCACTTCTGCCCAACCCAGGGCCAGCGAAAGGAACACAGTATTGCGCGCCGGCACGTAAGTGACCGGAATGCCTTCACCCGGGACTTCCGGCACGTCGATGCTGCTGTCGGTCAATGCCGAACCGCCTATGCCGTCGAGGTTCAGCCCAATCACCTTGTGCTCGACCACGCCCAGGTCCCGGGCCACGCGGGCAGCGGCGTTCAGCTCGGCACGATGCCGCTGGCCGTAGTCGAAGCTCATGGTGTAGCAGCTGTAGCCTTCGGCTTTGGCCATGGCAACCACGGTGGCTGAGTCCAGGCCGCCGGACAACAGGATTACTGCGCGTTTTTCGGTCATGTATACGTGCTCCTCAATCAACGTCCGGGCTCGTCGTTCCACAGCAGCTTGTGCAGCTGCAGCTGGAAGCGTACGGGCAAGTTGTCAGCAACGATCCAGTCAGCCAGGTCACTGGCGTTCACCTGATGATGGCTGGGTGAGAACAACACCTCACCGGCACGCTCAGCCAGGTTGTACTGAATCAGCTTGGATACCGCCCAGTCATAATCCTCGCGGGAACAGATGACGAACTTGACCTGGTCGTTACGTGTCAGCTGCTCGATGTTCTCGTAGCGGTTACGGTGCGACTCTTCGGAGCCTGGGGTTTTCAGGTCGACCACACGGCTGACGCGGGTGTCGGTGCCGGCAATATCCAGCGCGCCGCTGGTCTCCAGCGACACCTCGTAACCGGCGTCACACAGCCGCTTCAACAACGGCAAGGCGTTGGGCTGGGCCAGTGGTTCGCCACCGGTGACACAGACGTAGCGCGGCTTGAAGCCGGCCACTTGCTCAAGGATCGAATCAAGGGTGCGTACGGTACCGCCACTGAAGGCATAGGCACTGTCGCAGTACTGGCAACGCAGGGGGCAACCGGTGAGGCGCACAAAAACCGTGGGCAGCCCGGCCGTTCGCGTCTCACCCTGCAAAGAGTAAAAGACTTCGGTGATGCGTAATGTGTCTTGCATGCTCGCCACGGGCGTGACAGCTAAACAGGCTGTCCGCCTCCGTCAGGCACTGTCGCGGACTCGACATAGCGTTATCCGCAGCAGCGTGTTTACGAAAAAAGGGCAGTGATTCTAACGAAAAAACCCGCGACTGGCGCGGGTTTCTTTCGAGCGGTACAGCGGCAACGCCTAGAGCTTCTGCAGGTCACGCTGGGCCAGTTGAGCAGCAGAGGTGCCCGGGTACTGGGTGATGACCTGCTGCAGGATGCCCTTCACCTTGTCGGTATGGCCCATACGGCGCTCGACATCAGCCAGTTTGTACAGCGAATCTGGCACCTTGCTGTGCTTTGGGTACTTCTGGCTGACCTGGGCAAAGGCCTGGCTGGCGCCTTGCAGGTCGCCTTTTGCCAGGTTCACCTCACCCAACCAGTATTGGGCATTACCGGCATACTGGCTGTTGGGGTACTTGCGCAGGAAGGCATTGAATGCCTGACTGGCCTTGTCGAAGTCTTTCTGTTTGATCAGGTCGAACGCAGCATCATAGTAGAGCTTTTCTTTCGCCGGATCGCCGGGCTGGCTACTGCCGGCCGGCTGTTGCGCAGCAGCACCTGCTGCGGCATCGGGGGCGGCATTGGACGCACCACCACCGGAGGAATTGTCAGGGGTTGCGGCAGGCGCAGCGCCACTGTTGATGCGACGGTCCAGGTCCTGGTAACGCTCCAGGCTTTCCTGCTTCATGCGCGACACATCGTTTTGCAGCTCTTCGATGATGCCTTGCTGGCGGGAAATCTGATCCTGCATCTGTTGCAGCTGCATGAACAGCTGACCCTGTGCAGAGGCAGGGGCCGAAGCCCCTGACCCGGCATAGGCGCCGCTCGTGCCATAACCCGCAGGCGGATAGCTGCCTGCGTTGTCATCTACTACAGGGACCTCAGCCCAGGCCGCAAGCGGCAGACTGAGTGCGAGGACGGTTACTACACGGCGGCACATACGCATAAGAACTTACTTACGCAGTTCTACGCGACGGTTTTGAGCCCAGGACTGCTCGTCGTTGCCGGTAGCAACTGGACGCTCTTCGCCGTAGGAAACCAGTTCCAGCTGAGCAGGGGAAACGCCCTGCAGAACCAGGTAGCGCTGAACGGCTTTCGCACGACGCTCACCCAGAGCCATGTTGTACTCGCGGGTGCCGCGCTCGTCGGTGTTACCTTCCAGAACAACACGGTTGCCGTTGGCTTTCAGGTCCTTGGCGTGAACGTCCAGAGCGCGCATGGCTTCTGGCTTCAGGTCCGAGCTGTCGTATTCGAAGTAGAAGGTGGTGATTGCGCGCAGGGCGGCTTCTTCGCTCAGGGAGCCGTCAACAGCGCCAGTGTTGGCACCGTAGCCAGCGTTAGGGTCTACAGCAGCGCCTTCGCCCGCGTTGTCACCGCCCTTCGAGGAGCAACCTACAGCTACGGCCATGGCCAGGGCCAGCGCAGCAAATTTACCAAACTTCAGCATTTCCATCGTGAAACTCCTAATGAAACCCCAGTGTGTTAAGCAAAATGTATTACGCCGCAATCAGTTCAGGTAAGGGGACCAGGACGGTTCTCTGACTTCGCCTTGAGCGGTAGGAAGTGGGAGCCTCACGCGGCCATTAAGCGACACGAGCATCAAGACTCCCCGGCCCTGCTGGCGGGTGGCGTAGATTAGCATGGTGCCGTTTGGCGCAACAGTGGGAGACTCATCAAGACTTGTTTCAGACAGAATCTTTACACTTCCGCGCTGCAAGTCCTGTGCCGCCACTTTAAAGTTGGTAAACCCTTGTTGGCGATGAATCATTACCAAGGTCTTTTCGTCCGCCGAAAGTTTCGGGTTGGCGTTGTAGTTACCCACGAACGTTACGCGCTCGGCACCACCACCACTGACCGACTGTTTATAAATCTGCGGTTTGCCGCCACGGTCTGAAGTGAAGTAAAGGGTGTTGCCATCTTTGCCCCAGAACGGCTCGGTATTTATACCGGGGCCTGCAGTAACACGGCTGATCTGGCGCGAAGCCATATTCATCACGTAGATGTCCGGGTTGCCGTCCTTGGACAGCACGAACGCCAGGCGCGAACCGTCTGGCGACCAGGCTGGCGCGCCGTTCAGGCCTTCGAAGTTGGTGACCTGCTCGCGGCGGCCAGTATCGATGTTCTGCACGAAGATACGTGGGCGCTTCTGCTCGAACGAAACGTAGGCGATACGCTTGCCATCCGGCGCAAAGCGCGGTGACAGGATCGGCTCACGCGATTGCAGCAGGGTCACCGCACGCGCTCCGTCATAGTCCGAACGCTGGAGGGTGTAGCGGGTGTTGTTGGTGGAAAAACGCTCGGCCGTCACGTACAGCATGCGCGTAGAGAACGCGCCCTTGATGCCGGTGAGCTTCTCGAACGACTGGTCGGCAATGTAGTGCGCCATGTCGCGCAACTGGTCGGTGCTGCCCGCTACGCTGCCGGTCAGCACTTGCTGCTCGGTGGCGACGTTGAACAGCGCGTACTGCACCTGCAGGCGACCGCCCGACGGCACGATGCTGCCGACCATTACGTACTGGGCTCCCAGCGCTTTCCAGTCACGGAAGATCACTTCGCTGGCCTGCGACGGCTGGCTGATCATGTTCTGCCGCGGAATTGGCGAGTAGTAGCCAGAGTTGCGCAGGTCGTTGCCGATGATGTCGGCGATGTCTTCCGGCAGCACGCTGCCGCCCTGCAGACCGAACGGCACTACCGCGATGGGCGTAGCCCGGTCGCTGCCGCTGGTGACCAGGATGTTCTTTTCCTCTGCCACGGTCATGCCTGCCACGCAGCACAGCATGACCAGCAGTCCTCTCAGACGTTTAATCACAACGCTAGATCCTCAGGTGTAAATGTCATCTTGAACGAACGATAACGGTTGAAATCGCTCGGCTTCATACCCTGCATCTCGGTCAGACGACCAATGTTCTTGACCGCAGCCACCGCCGAACTGTCGTACGGGCCGTCACCACTGGAACGGGCCACGCTGACACTGGTAATGGTACCGTCCGGCAACATGCTGACCTGCAGGGTCACCGTCATGCCCTTGCGCGCGGAAGGCGGACGCGCCCAGCCCTCGGCCGCGCGCATACGGATCAGGTCGTCGAAATCACCAGCCACCTGATCGCCCTGCTCGTCGGCCAGCGCCTGCTGCCGCTCGGTGGTGTCAGACAACAGCTCGGCCAAGGCCTGGGCTTTCTTGTCTTCTGCCGCCTTGCGGGCCGCTTCCTGTGCCTTTTTCTTCTGGGCGTCTGCAGCGGCCTTTTTCTTGGCCTCTTCAGCTGCCTTCTTCTTCGCATCCTCGGCCGCCGCTTTCTTCTTGGCGTCCTCGGCTGCTTTCTTCTTGGCCTCTTCGGCTGCCTTTTTCCTGGCGTCCTCGGCGGCTTGTTTCTTCGCCTCTTCAGCGGCCTTCTTCTTGGCCTCTTCTTCGGCTTTTTTCTTGGCGATGTCGGCCTGCTGCTTCTCGGCGGCTTTCTTCGCCTCATCGGCTTTCTTGGCTTCGGCAGCTTTCTTTGCCTCGGCAGCCTTGGCGGCTTCAGCGGCCTCGGCTTTTTTCGCTTCAGCGGCCTCGCGAGCCTCTTCGGCCTTTTGAGCGGCGTCGGCCTTCTTTTGTTCCGCGGCCTTCACGGCCTCTTGCTCGACCTTCTTCTGTTCCAATTGCTCGACTTCGGTCTGGCGCGAGGCGGTTTTCTTCGCCTCCCCGGCAATCTTCTGATTGGTCTGGGTGGTCGCCTGGCTCTTGGACTTGAGTTGATACAAGGTAGCCTGAACAATCGGCTTGGATGGCGGCAGCTCGGGCGTCATGGCAAAACTGACGAACAGCAGGGCGAACACCAGTACATGCAGGCCGATGGCCCAGACACTGGGCCAGAAGTAGCTTTCCGAGGCGGATGGCTCTCGCTGTTGCATCAGGGCGCCTCGGTAATCAGGCCAACGTTACCGACACCGGCCTTCTGCAACCCGCCCATGGCACCCATGACCGCGCCATAGTCGACAGCCTTGTCGCCACGAATGAACACCTGGGTCTGCTTGCCCTGGTCACGGCCGGCAGCAATGATCTTGGTGACGGCATCGGTCATGGCCGGCAAGGTCATGGCTTTGTCCATCTGCTTGTCGGTATCGACTTCGCTGCCGAGGTTCCAGTAATAGGTTTTATCGGCCTTGATGGAGATGGTGAGGATCTGGACGTTGTTGTCCTGCGGCAAGGCTTCGCTGGAAACCTTGGGCAGGTCGACCTTCACGCCCTGATTGAGCATGGGCGCCGTCACCATGAAGATGACCAGCAGCACCAGCATCACGTCGATGTAGGGCACCACGTTCATCTCGGCGACGGGCTTGCGTTTGTGGCGAACTCGGGCCATGGGCTTCTACCTGATTACTCTTCGCTGGTGTGCACTTTGCGGTGCAGGATCGCCTGGAACTCGTCGGCGAAGGTGTAGTAACGGCCGATCAGCACTTCACTGCGTGCGGCGAAACGGTTGTAGGCAATGACAGCCGGGATTGCCGCGAACAGGCCGATGGCGGTTGCGATCAGTGCTTCGGCGATGCCCGGAGCAACGGTGGCCAGGGTGGCCTGCTGGGCGCTGGCCAGGCCGCGGAAGGAGTTCATGATGCCCCATACAGTGCCGAACAGGCCGATGTACGGGCTGGTCGAACCGACTGTGGCCAGGAACGGCAGGCTCTGCTCGAGTTTTTCTTCCTCGCGCGAAATGGCAACGCGCATGGCACGGCCAACGCCTTCCATGACCGCATCAGGATCAACGCCCGGCTGCTGACGCAGGCGCGAGAACTCCTTGAACCCGGCACGGAACACCTGCTCCACGCCAGAGTCCGGGTCTGGGTTGCTGCCTGCCTGGCGGTACAGCTTGGACAGGTCGATGCCCGACCAGAAGCGCTCTTCGAAGGCATCCAGCGCACGACGACCGGCGCGCAGCATGGTGCTGCGCTGGAAGATCATGATCCATGAGGTGACCGAGGCAGCCACCAGGGTCAGCATTACCAGCTGTACCACCACGCTGGCATTGCTGACCAGACTCCACATGGAGGTATGGTCGACGACGTTAGCTTCCACGCTTATTCTCCTGCATTCGATTGATTACCCGAGCCGTCCGCCGCAAAGGCGTCGCGCAGCTGGGGGGGTATGGCTCGGGGTTTGAAAGTGTCGGCGCGCACGGCGGCCACCAGGAACTGCCCTTCGCAAAGCAGTGTTTCATCCTTTTCCCGCCACACCTGCTGTACGAAACGCAGGCTGGCGCGATTGAGTTCAAGTACTTGCGCGGTCACCCGCAATTCGTCATCAAGCCGCGCCGGCGCGTGATAGCGCGCTTCGCTGGAATGGACCACGAACAGCAGGTTGTCTTCCGCCAGCTGCGACTGGGAAAAGCCCAGGTGCCGCAGGCGTTCGGTGCGCGCGCGCTCCATGAATTTCAGGTAGTTGACGTAATACACCACGCCGCCCGCATCGGTATCTTCGTAATAGACGCGACACCGATGTGCGAACGGTTCGAGCTGATTTTGCGCGCGCATACTCTAGTGCTTACTCCTCAGCTTGCCAATCCGCTATGGCAACTGTTTTTCTTCATTAATGTCTTATTGCCAGCGCACCAAGGGCATGCCAGCGGTAGGACCACAAAAAGTCGCTTTTGATCTGTCATTCATCGCCTGGCTCGGAAAAATCGCCCCCCTCCCCCAAGCGCCCGGGGATATTCAGCCCAAAGTGCAGGTAGGCATGCCGGGTGACCACGCGGCCGCGCGGCGTGCGCATGATGTAGCCCTGCTGGATGAGGTACGGCTCAAGCACATCCTCGATGGTATGACGCTCTTCGCTGATGGCGGCAGCCAGGTTGTCCACGCCCACCGGGCCGCCATCGAACTTCTCGATCATGGTCAGCAGCAGGCGACGGTCCGAATGGTCGAAACCACGCTCGTCGACGTCCAGCAGGTTCAGCGCCATGTCAGCCACGGCCTTGGTGATCTGGCCCTTGCCGCGCACCTCGGCGTAGTCACGCACGCGGCGCAGCAGGCGGTTGGCGATGCGCGGCGTGCCACGGGCACGGCGGGCAATCTCGTAGGCGCCCTGGTCTTCGATGGCCAGGCCAAGGATGTTGGCCGAGCGACTGACGATGGTGCTCAGATCCTTGTCGTTGTAGAACTCCAGGCGCTGGACGATACCGAAGCGGTCACGCAGCGGGTTGGTCAGCATGCCCGCACGGGTAGTAGCCCCCACCAGGGTGAAGGGTGGCAGATCAAGCTTGATGGAACGGGCTGCCGGGCCTTCGCCGATCATGATGTCGAGCTGGAAGTCCTCCATGGCCGGGTACAGCACCTCTTCGACAACAGGTGACAGCCGGTGGATTTCATCGATGAACAGCACGTCGTGCGGCTCGAGGTTGGTCAGCATGGCTGCCAGGTCGCCGGGGCGCTCGAGAATCGGCCCCGAAGTGCTCTTCACCGACACGCCCATTTCATGAGCGATGATGTTGGCCAGGGTGGTTTTGCCCAGGCCGGGCGGGCCGAAGATCAGCGTGTGGTCAAGCGACTCGCCGCGACCGCGGGCGGCCTGGATGAACAGCGCCATCTGCTCGCGCACTACTGGCTGGCCGATGTACTCATCCAGGCTCAGCGGGCGAATCGCACGGTCCTGGACTTCTTCGCGGTCGCGGCCACTGGCGGCAATCAGGCGGTCGGCTTCGATCACTTGGTAATCATCCCTTTCAGGCTGCGGCGGATCAGCTCTTCACTGCTCAGGCCGGCCTTGTCCTTGATCGCGGCGATGGCCTTGCTGGCTTCCTGCGGCTTGTAGCCCAGCGAGACCAGGGCACTGACTGCATCGGCCTCGGCACTGGACTCGCTGGCGACCGGTAAAGGCCCATCGGAGACCAGGGTGAACATGGCCGGCGAGGTTTCCCAGGCCTTGAAACGGTCCTTGAGCTCGACCAGCAAGCGCTCGGCGGTTTTCTTGCCGACGCCTGGCACGCGCACCAAGGCCGAGGTGTCCTGGGCCTGCACGCAGCGCACCAGTTCATCCACTTCCAGCCCGGACATCAGCGCCAGGGCCAGCTTCGGCCCTACGCCGTTCAGGCGGATCAGCTCGCGAAACAGCTCGCGCTCGCGTTTTTCGGCAAAGCCGTAGAGCAAGTGGGCATCTTCGCGCACGACCAGATGGGTATGCACCGTGACGGGTTCCCCCACTTTGGGCAGCCGGTACAGCGTGGTCATGGGAACTTCCAGTTCGTAACCCACGCCGTTGACGTCGATAATCAGGTGAGGCGGTTGTTTTTCCGCCAGGGTGCCGCGCAAACGTCCAATCACGTTCCGATCCTTCCTCTCGGGGAGCCGGTCAAAGACCGCTCAACCCTATCAGCAAATGCAGCAGGTGAACCTATCACCCGAACAAAATGTGTATCAGCGCATGAAGCGCTTACAGACGCAAGCGCCCGCCGCGTCGCCGCGCGGTGGTCAAGCCATGCGGCACCAGGCTGGAGCGGGTGTGGGCGTGGCACAGCGCGATGGCCAGGGCATCGGAAGCGTCAATCTGCGGCTTTTGCGTCAATTTCAGCAGATGCATGACCATCATCATCACCTGCTCCTTGTTGGCACCACCTGTGCCGGCCACAGCCTGCTTGACCTGGGTGGCGCTGTACTCGGCGATCTCCAGGCCAGCCTCGGCGGCGGCGACGATAGCCGCACCACGTGCCTGGCCAAGCTTTAGCGCCGAATCGGCGTTGCGGGCCATGAACACCCGTTCGATGCCCATGGTCACCGGGCCGTGCTGGGCAATGATTTCACTGACACCACGAAAAACAATCTGCAGCCGCTCGTGCAGCTCACCGCTGCCGGTGCGGATGCAGCCCGACGCCACGTACTCGCAACCACGGGCGGTCTGGCGTACCACGCCATAGCCGGTGATGCGCGAGCCAGGGTCGATACCTAGAATCAGAGTCATAAAGCCCGTCGAAAAAATGATGCATCTCTACAAACTGCGCCGGCCCTTTCGCGGGTAAACCCGCTCCTACAGGTACTGCACCACATTTGAAATGGGCGTAATACCTGTAGGAGCGGGTTTACCCGCGAAAGGGCCGGCACAGGCGCTATCAAACGCTCAGCGTTGGCACAAAATGCCAAATCACCTTAGCCTAGGTTTTCCATGATCTCGTCGGAAATCTGGGCATTGGAATAGACGTTCTGCACGTCGTCCAGGTCTTCAAGCATGTCGATCAACTTGAGCACCTTTTCGGCACCGTCCTGGTCGAGCTCGGCACTGGTGGTCGGCTGCATGACGATTTCTGCATCAGCGGCCTTGAAGCCAGCCTCTTCCAGGGCATTACGCACGGCATAGAAGCTGTTGAACGAAGTGAATACGTCGAACGAACCGTCGTCGTTGGCCACCACGTCGTCGGCATCGGCCTCCATAGCCGCTTCCATCAACGCGTCCTCTTCCACGCCCGGGGCAAAGCTGATCTGGCCTTTGCGCTCGAACAGGTAAGCCACCGAGCCGTCAGTACCCAGGTTGCCGCCACACTTGGTGAAGGCATGGCGCACGGCGGCGGCGGTACGGTTGCGGTTGTCGGTCATGGCTTCGACCATGATCGCCACGCCACCCGGGCCGTAACCCTCGTAGCTGAGCTCTTCGACGTTGTCGCTTTCGTTGGTGCCGGCACCACGCGCTACGGCGCGATCGATGATGTCGCGGCTCATGTTGGCGCCCAGGGCCTTGTCCAACGCCAGGCGCAGGCGCGGGTTGGATGCCGGGTCAGGGCCACCCTGCTTGGCAGCGACCGTCAGTTCACGGATCCACTTGGTGAAGACCTTGCCTCTTTTGGCATCCTGGCGCTCTTTGCGGTGCTTGATGTTCGCCCACTTGGAATGACCAGCCATAACGACTCCGAATCCTTTGAATCACAAACAGCCCCGCCCCATGACGGGGCGGGACGGGAAAATACCTGCGTCGAAACGCAAAGGCGCATCCATGTGGATGCGCCCGGGGACTGCTTACTCGACCTTGGTCTGTTCGCGCAGTCGGATGTGCAACTCACGCAGGGCCTTGGCGTCGACCATGCCAGGGGCCTGGGTCATGACGCACGCGGCGCTCTGGGTTTTCGGGAACGCGATCACTTCACGGATCGACTGAGCGCCAGTCATCAGCATGACCAGACGGTCCAGACCGAACGCCAGGCCACCGTGAGGCGGTGCCCCGAACTTCAGAGCGTCGAGCAGGAATCCAAACTTCTCTTCCTGTTCTTCTGCCTCGATACCCAGCAGGCGGAATACCGCCTGTTGCATCTCTTTACGGTGGATACGGATCGAACCGCCACCCAGCTCGGTACCGTTCAGGACCATGTCGTAGGCACGGGACAGGGCGCTGGCCGGGTTGGCTTCGAGCTCCTCCGGGGTGCACTTCGGCGCGGTGAACGGGTGGTGCAATGCAGTGAAGCTGCCGTCTTCGTTCTCTTCGAACATCGGGAAGTCGACGACCCACATCGGCGCCCACTCGCAGGTCAGCAGCTCGAAGTCGTGACCCAGGCGAATACGCAGCGCGCCCAGGGCTTCGCTGACCACCTTGAACTTGTCGGCACCGAAGAACACGATGTCACCGTCTACGGCGCCAACGCGATCGAGGATGTTGTTGAGGTTGGCCTCAGGGATGTTCTTGACGATCGGCGACTGCAGGCCTTCGACACCCTTGGCGCGCTCGTTGACCTTGATGTAGGCCAGACCCTTGGCACCGTAGATACCGACGAACTTGGTGTACTCGTCGATTTTGCTGCGCGGCATGCTGGCGCCGCCTGGCAGACGCAGGGCGGTAACGCGGCACTTCGGATCGTTGGCCGGGCCGGCGAACACTTTGAAGTCGACATCCTTCAACTGGTCGGCAACGTCGACCAGTTCCAGCGGAATACGCAGGTCTGGCTTGTCGGAGCCGTAGCGGCGCATGGCCTCTTCGAAGGTCATGTGCGGGAATTCGCCGAATTCCAGGTCGAGCACTTCTTTGAACAGCTTGCGGATCATGCTTTCGGTCAGGCCCATGATCTCGCTTTCATCGAGGAAACTGGTCTCGATGTCGATCTGGGTGAATTCCGGCTGGCGATCGGCACGCAGGTCTTCGTCACGGAAGCACTTGGCGATCTGGTAGTAGCGGTCGAAGCCGGCGACCATCAGCAACTGCTTGAACAGCTGGGGCGACTGCGGCAGGGCGAAGAAGCTACCGGCATGGGTACGGCTTGGCACCAGGTAGTCGCGCGCGCCTTCCGGAGTGGCACGGGTGAGGATCGGCGTTTCGACATCGAGGAAGCCGTTGTCGTCCATGAAGCGACGGATGCTGCTGGTGATGCGCGAACGCAGGCGCAGCTTTTCAGCCATTTCCGGGCGACGCAGGTCGATGAAGCGGTAGCGCAGGCGGGTTTCCTCGCCGACGTCGGAGTACTCGTTCAGCGGGAACGGCGGGGTTTCCGCCTCGTTAAGCACGGTCAGCTGGTAGCCGAGGATCTCGATGGCACCGGAGGCCATGTTGGCATTCACTGCACCTTCAGGGCGCTTGCGGACCTTGCCGGTGATCTGTACGACGTATTCGCTGCGCACGCGGTCTGCGGCGGCGAAGGTTTCGGCGCGATCCGGGTCGAATACGACCTGGGCCATGCCTTCGCGGTCACGGATGTCGAGGAAGATCACCCCGCCGTGGTCGCGGCGACGATGGACCCAGCCGCAAAGGGTGACTTCCTGGCCGTCCAGGCTCTCGTTCAGTTGGCCGCAATAATGGCTGCGCATCATGATGGTGGTTTCGCTTCTCGTGATTCGTGTATTCGGTGGAGGCCTTGGCCGCCCGGAGGGCTAATACTGCAAGACCCGGTCACAGCATTCAACTCAGTCGGCCTTGTCGCCGCCTGCCAGATTCTTTTTCGCCCCGGTCTTGAAGTCGGTTTCGTACCAACCGTTACCGCTCAGGCGAAAGCCTGGCACCGACAGCAGCTTTTTCAGTGCCGGCGCCTGACAGGCCGGGCAATCGGTCAGCGGCGCGGCGCTGATCTTCTGCAGCACTTCCATGCGGTGCTCGCAGGACGCACATTGATAGTCATAAAGGGGCATGGGTGTCTCTCGTCAACCATAACGCTGGCTGCCGGGGGGCAGCAAAAAGCGGGATTATATATGGTTAGCAAGCACTGCGCAGCCCGCCTGGCGATCAGCGCACACTTGGCGGGTCCTGCAGCCACGCCACGCAGATGACCCGGATCAGCCCGCTGAAGTTGCGCACTCCGCCCTGGCGCAGGTGCACTTCACGGTCCACGTAGGACAACACGGCACTGACCGAACAACGGTTGGCGGCGGCGATGCGCTCCAGGATACCCCAGTAGACAGCCTCCAGGCGCAGACAGGTAGAAAAGCCGTTGAGCCGTACGGAACGTGACACCGGTTGCGTCTGCAACATGTCGAAGTCCGCCTTGAACGGATCGATGCACTGTTTTCCTGGCCAACCGCCCTGGCCAGCCATACGTTTGCTCGCTTGCATCATGCGCCACACTTCCTCGTCACAGGTACCAGGTGGCCTATGAAGCGCTGACGGGCGAGCTTAAAGCAGCGGCAAAATGTTCCTTCGCAAATACCAGGTTGCCAGGCGGACCCTGTGGGAGCAGGCGATGCGGTGGATGGCACCGGCTGTGCCGGTGTTCGCGGGCGCGCCCACTCCCACAGGGGTTGCGCAAGTTTTCCGCCTTGAGCAACGGTTACTTGTCGTCGAGCAGTACTCGCAGCATCCAGGCGGTTTTCTCGTGCACCTGCATGCGCTGCGTCAGCAGGTCTGCGGTCGGCTCGTCACTGACCTTGTCCACCACAGGGAAAATGCTGCGCGCAGTGCGCACCACGGCCTCCTGCCCCTGAACCAACTGGCGGATCATCTCGTCTGCCGGAGGGACACCTTCTTCCTCCTTGATCGACGAGTGCCGTGCATAGAATGCATACGAACCCGGTGCCGGGAAGCCCAGGGCACGGATGCGCTCGGCGATCGAATCAACTGCCAGCGCCAATTCGTTGTACTGCTCTTCGAACATCAGGTGCAGGGTGCGGAACGACGGGCCGGTGACGTTCCAGTGAAAGTTATGGGTTTTCAGATACAGTACGTAGGTATCCGACAACAGGCGGGACAGCCCATCGACGATGGACTTGCGATCTTCTTCACTGATACCGATATCAATTGCCATGAAGCTCCCCTTTCCATAAGGCTTGAGACTCAAGCGGGCGCCGACCACTGTAGCAACACTTGCCGCATGCCGCATGTGACATGGCGCAACACATCGCCCACTGGGCGGCATGCGGTTTGAGTAGGCTGCGGCTTTACTGTTAAATAGGCACTGTGCCACCCGTGCGGACTGTCATTGCCGGGTGCATAGGCTGGCCTGCCACGTGTTCGCGCTCCATATCTCATGCGCACCGTGCTGCCAGCTCTTCCTGTGATCGGCCTTATCAACAGTGAGCCAACCCCATGTTCAAGATCGTCCATCTGGTGACGGGCGTGGCAGCTTTGCTGCTATCGCTCATACCCAGCCTGAAAACCGATGCGACACCCTTCCTGCAACAACCTGACGCGGTCTACCTGGCCCTGCTCGGCCTGCTCAACCTGGTGCTGGCGCCGGTGGTGCCACTGTATCATCGCGGCGCGCGGCAACAACTGCAGCATCTGGCCTGCGCCCTTTTGGTGGTCGCCGTCGTGCTGCAGACCCTGACGCTACTGGCCCGCCCGGAAATGGGTAACCTGGCAGCCCTGGTCTGCGCGGCGCTGGCCGTGGCCCTGCATCTGGCCGTGGGCTTTGCTCGCAGCCCGCGCAAGGCACGCAACAGCCAACACGTGGCACAAGATGCCGGCAACCGTGATACTGGCACCGTCAAATGGTTCAACACATCGAAAGGCTTTGGCTTCATCTCCCGCGACTCGGGTGATGACATCTTCGTGCACTTTCGAGCCATCCGCGGTGAGGGCCACCGCATCCTGGTCGAAGGCCAGCGCGTGGAGTTTTCGGTGATGCACCGCGACAAGGGCCTGCAGGCCGAAGACGTGGTTGCGGTAACCCGCCGCTGACCAACGGCTGACCGGCTGACGTCATCAACGGCAAGCCAGGCTCCACAAGGTCCGCGCTGCTCCTGAGGGCAGCATCATACCTGTGGTAGCTGGTTTGCCGGCGATATCAGCCTGGAAGGCCTCAATAATGGGGAGGCGGCGCCTCTTCCCCTTCACTGCCATACTGGCCAACCATCTCTTCATGACGCTTGATCAGCTCGGCCATCTGCAATTGCAGCCGCTCGATTACCCGCGCTTGCTCCACCACCACGTCATTCAGTGCCTGGATAGTGTCATCCTGAAACGCCTGACGGGTTTCCAGTTCGACCATACGCATTTCCAATGTCATCTCAGGCCTCTTGGTAACCAGCAAGCTGCAGCCCGCGCAGGCGCTGACGAACCGCTTGCAGTTGATCATCGGTGTAACCCACAGGCGCACACTTGCCCCATACTGGAGCCGGCCACGCGGCGTCGTCGCGCTGGCGCACGATCACATGCATGTGCAACTGGCTGACCACGTTGCCCAAGGTAGCCACGTTCATCTTGTCAGCTGCGTAGCTGGCCTTCAGCGCTTCTGCCAACAGGGTGGTTTCCTGCCACAACTGCTGTTGCTCTGCCGCATCCAGCTCGAACAGCTCACTGATACCCGCGCGCTTGGGCACCAAGATGAACCATGGGTAATTGGCATCCTTGCTCAGCAGCAACTGGCACAGCGGAAACTCCCCCAGCACCAGCGAATCCTGCTGCAAACGCGAATCGAGGACGAACACGGCATATCTCCTTCAGGCAATACCATCCCGCGTCAGGCGGAAAACAGGTCAGCAAGGATACCTTGCACACTCCCGGTAACACAGCGCTACTTTTCGCACCAAAATGAGGCCCCCTGACCACCTTCCCCACACCTGCCACCCCACAAATGCCCCTGGATTAACAAGTTGCGGTAACACCTTGACTCTAATGGCAGGTTTTTAAATTTTAATGATTCTCGATCCCAAAAAACACTCAAGCCGCCTTCGTCCCGCATTTACGGCACTTTCCGACCCTCGGTAGCAGGTTTTGTGAAAATTTCATGAAGTGTTGCGAATTTTGAGCACGCTTGTTGCATTCCCTTCCCGCCAAGTCGGCACGACATCTGCAGTGGCAGGTGACCGCGACAAATAACAACAGCGACATGGGTTACCAGGGAGTTTCCTCAACCGGAATCGGCAGTTACAGATTCGTTACGGTGCCAGGAACAGCGCTGAGGTTATACGGCCCCTGAACAGGGGCGTGATTTGCGACATGGAAATACTTAAAAGCGACACGGTGAAAAAGTTCCGCAAAGAGTGCTTATAGCCATATCGCCAACAACAGTCTGCGTGCTATACATTTTCGCCGACATAACAAGAAAGAGCTGCCCCATATAACTAAAAGACTTGGACGCAGCGGTACTCTTCCTAAAAACCAAAGGAGCAAATCACGATGCGCGTGATGAAGTGGAGCATGATCGCCCTGGCCGTTGCGGCAGGGACCTCGCAGTTGGCAATGGCCTCGGCACAGGACGAGTCCAAAGGTTTCATCGAAGACAGCAAGCTGAACGTCAAGACCCGCATGCTGTATTTCAGCCGTGACTTCCGTAACAACGATAGCGGCAAGAGCCGCGTTGAAGAAACCGGCCTTGGCTTCCTCGGCACCTTCGAATCGGGCTTCACCCAAGGCACCGTAGGCTTCGGTGTCGACGCCATCGGCATGCTGGGCCTCAAGCTGGACAGCGGTAAAGGCCGCGCCGGCACCGGCCTGTTCCCGACAGGTTCCGACGGCCGTTCGCAAGACGAGTACTCCGAAGGCGGCGGCGCAGTGAAAATGCGCATTTCCAACACCGTGCTCAAGTTCGGCGACCAGTTCACCGCCCTGCCAGTACTGGCTACCGACGACAGCCGACTGCTGCCGGAAGTGGCTGAAGGTGGCCTGATCACCAGCAACGAAATCGATGGCCTGACCCTGCATGCCGGTCACTTCACCGCGCTCAACGCCCAGGCTCAGACCTATCACGACAGCCTGAACCTGACTGAAGCCAACGTCTTTGGTGGCACCTATGCCATTACCGACAGCCTCAGCACCAGCGTCTACTACTCGCGTATCGAAGATCACTTCCGCAAGTGGTACGGCAACATCAACTGGGCACTGCCGATCAGCGACAAGCAAGGCCTGGTGTTCGACTTCAACATCTATGACACCAAGTCGATTGGCAACAACCTGACCGGCGCATGGGTAAGCAAGTCCGACGGCACCAATGAGCTGGACAACATCGCAGCCAGCCTGTCGGGCGCCTACAACATTGGCGCCCACACCTTCACCCTGGCCTACCAGAAAGTCAGCGGCGACGGTGATTACGCGTACGGCGTGGACGGTGGCGGTACCGTCTTCCTGGCCAACTCCGTTGCCCGCTCCGACTTCAACGCCGAAGACGAAAAATCCTGGCAAGCGCGCTACGACCTGAACTTCGCCGAGTTCGGTGTACCTGGCCTGACCTTCATGACCCGTTACGTTCGCGGTACCGGCGCCACCACCCGCACCACCGACAGCGGCAAGGAATGGGAACGCGACATCGACGTCAAGTACGTGATGCAAAGCGGCCCGGCCAAGGACCTGAGCTTCCGCGTGCGTCAGGCCACCTACCGCTCCAGCGACGGTGTGTACTACGGCTCCTCGTCGATCGACGAACTGCGTCTGATCGTGGAGTACCCGCTGAGCATCCTGTAAGCCTGGCTTGCAGTGCCCCGCACCTGAAAAAGCCCGGCAATCACGCCGGGCTTTTTCTTGGCTGACAAGTGTCACGCCCTGGGGCATCCTGTACGCCTTCGTTTCCCCCCCGTACAATGCGGGGCTATTTCAACGTCTTAGGCAATCGACACGGCTAACCATGCGCACCAGTCAATATTTGCTCGCCACCCAGAAAGAAACCCCTGCCGACGCAGTGGTCATCAGCCATCAGCTCATGCTGCGTGCCGGCATGATCCGCAAACTGGCCTCCGGCCTGTACACCTGGCTGCCGATGGGCTTGCGGGTAATGCGCAAGGTCGAAGCCGTGGTGCGTGAGGAAATGAACGCCGCCGGCGCCCTGGAAGTGCTGATGCCGAGCATCCAGCCCGCCGAACTGTGGCAGGAATCCGGTCGCTGGGAGCAATACGGCCCTGAACTGCTGCGCGTGAAAGACCGCCACCAGCGCGACTTCTGCGTCGGCCCTACCCACGAAGAAGTGATCACCGACCTGGCCCGTAACGAGCTGTCCAGCTATAAACAGCTGCCGCTCAACATGTACCAGATCCAGACCAAGTTCCGTGACGAGATCCGCCCGCGCTTCGGCCTGATGCGTGGCCGCGAGTTCATCATGAAGGACGCCTACTCGTTCCATGCCGACCAGGCTTCCCTGCAGGAAACCTACGATCGCATGCACCAGGCGTACACCAATGTGTTCACCCGCCTGGGCCTGGACTTCCGCCCTGTGCAGGCCGATACCGGCTCGATCGGTGGCAGCTACTCGCACGAGTTCCACGTACTGGCCGAGTCTGGCGAGGATGACGTGATCTTCAGCGACAGCTCCGACTATGCCGCCAACATCGAGAAAGCCGAGGCCATCCCGCGTGAAACCGTGCGTCCAGCGCCTACCGAGGAGCTGCGCCTGGTCGACACCCCGAACGCCAAGACCATCGCCCAGTTGGTGGAGAACCACGGCCTGCCGATCGAAAAGACCGTCAAGACCCTGATCGTGCGCGGCGCTGAAGCGGGCAAACTGATTGCCCTGATCGTCCGTGGCGACCACGAACTGAACGAAATCAAGGCCACCAAGCTGGAACAGGTTGCCGACCCGCTGGTCATGGCCACCGAAGCCGAACTGCGCGATGCCATTGGCGCCGGTGCCGGCTCGCTCGGCCCGCTCAACCTGCCACTGGAAATCATCATCGACCGCTCGGTTGCCCTGATGAGCGACTTCGGCATTGGCGCCAACATCGACGATAAGCACTACTTCGGCGTCAACTGGGAACGCGATCTGCCGGTTCCACAAGTCGCCGACCTGCGTAACGTGGTCGAAGGCGACCCAAGCCCTGACGGCCAAGGCACCCTGGTTATTAAGCGCGGCATCGAAGTGGGCCACATCTTCCAGCTGGGCACCAAGTACAGCGAGGCGCTGAAGTGCCAGGTGCTGGGCGAGAACGGCAAGCCGGTCGTACTGTCGATGGGTTGCTACGGCATTGGCGTGTCCCGCGTGGTTGCTGCTGCCATCGAGCAGAGCTATGACGACAAAGGCATCATCTGGAACGACGCCCTGGCTCCGTTCCAGATTGCCCTCGTACCGCTGCGCTACGAAACCGACGTGGTCCGCGACGCAACCGACAAGCTGTATGCCGAACTGACTGCCGCCGGCTATGAAGTGCTGCTGGACGACCGCGACAAGAAAACCAGCCCAGGCATCAAGTTTGCCGACATGGAGCTGATCGGCATCCCACACCGCATCGTCGTCAGCGATCGCGGCCTGGCCGAAGGCAACCTGGAGTACAAGCACCGCACCGAGCAAGACGCCCAGACGTTGCCGCTCAATGAAGTGCTGACCTTCCTGCAGGCCCGCGTTCGCCGCTGATAATCAATGCACGAGTGATCATGTTCAAGCGAAGTACCTTTACCCTGGGGGGGGCCGCACTGTGCGGCACCCTGCTCCTCAGCGGCTGCGCCAACCAGATGTCCCAGCGCAGCGACCATGAGGAGCGCGTCGAGCGCAAACTGCTCGAGCACACCCTGCAGATCGATGTCGGTGAGCCGAAGGTGATGGAGCTTCCGCAGCGACGTGTGCGCGTGCACGAGCAAAAGCGCTTCGAAGTCACCGAGTTCGAAGTGACCCGTCGCTATGACCGCTACACGCCGTACCAACCCTGGCGGGAGATTTACGAGATCCCGCTGGGTGCAGTGGCCGTGGTGGCGGGTGTCGGCGCCAATGTGGTCAACGTCTTCGCCCTGGGCAACCTGCCGCAAAGCATCACGCATGACTGGCTCAGTTATGGCGTGGATGGGCTCAACCCGTTCATGAATGTGCCATCCAACGGCCGCGCCCAGCAAAACCTGGCCGGGATCAGCGAAGTGCAGAAAGGCAAGCGCGAGGAATCCACCAGCCTGCCCTGGAGCGAGCGCCTGGTCGAGGTCAAGGCCGGTAAGATGACTCACGAGCTGACCACCGACCGCAACGGCGTGCTGCGTCTGAACCTGCTCGACAGCCCGTTTTCCGAGCAGAACCTCAACCACGTCGGCACCTTGCACCTGCAGGTACATGATGAGGACAATGCGGTAAGAGGCGATGCCAGCCTGCTGGTCAGCGCTACCCTGCGCAATAAGCTGCTTGAAGCACATGAGCTGATCTTCGATGACCTCGAAGATGATGATGTCGGCCAGTGGGTGCACCGGGTCAAGCGCTTGTCCGAGCTGGGCCTTGAAGAGGAAGCCAGTGAAATGGAACAGAGCCTGATCGAGCTGACCCGCAACGATCCGGAGCTGCAGCAGGAGTTCTTGCAGTCGCTGACCAAAGCCACTGGCCGGTTGGTGGCCGATCCGGGCGTGCATTAACAGAAGGGGCTGCGTTGCAGCCCCTTTCATTTATTAGGCGGGAACAGCTCTAGCTGTTCATGCGCTCCCCGCAAGTCACGCAACCGCACCCCTACCCCTAACAAGCGTACCGGCTTGCCACCACGGGCGAACGCCTGCCCCAGCAACTGCCGATAACTCTCCAGGTCCCGGCCCGCGCCCGCCTGCTCCATGGTGGTCTGGCTGAAGTCATGGAACTTGACCTTGACGAACGGTTTGTCTGGCCGGTAACTGCTGTCCATACGGGCGATGCGTTCGTTCAGGCTGTCCAGCAACTCGGGCAGCCGCGCCAGGCAACTGGCCAGGTCTGGCAGGTCGGTGTCGTAGGTGTTTTCAACACTCACCGACTGGCGTCGGCTGTCGTTGTGCACCGCACGCTCATCGATCCCCCGCGCCAGCCCCCACAGTCGCTCGCCAAAACTGCCGAACTCGCGCACCAACGCCAGCCGTGACCACTCACGCAAATGCAGGCAGGTTTCGATACCCAGCCGTGTCAATTTGTCGGCCGTCACTTTGCCCACCCCATGCAACCTGGCCACCGGCAAGGCTGCGACGAACGTTTCCACTTCATTTGGGGTAATCACGAACAACCCATTGGGTTTGCGCCAGTCACTGGCGATCTTGGCCAGAAACTTGTTAGGCGCCACGCCAGCCGACACGGTGATATGCAGGGTGCGGGCAACACGCCGACGAATATCCTCGGCGATGCGCGTGGCGCTGCCCGAATACCACTGACTGTCGCTTACATCCAGGTAGGCTTCGTCCAGCGACAAAGGCTCGATGAGCTCCGTGTAGTCGCGAAAGATCGTGTGGATTTCCCGTGAGGCCTCACGGTAGGCCTCGAAGCGCGGCTTGACGATCAACAGATCGGGGCAGAGCTTCAGCGCATGCCGCGACGACATGGCCGAGCGCACGCCATAGGCGCGCGCTTCATAGTTGCAGGTGGCGATTACCCCGCGATGGTCGGGCGAGCCCCCCACCGCCATGGGCCGACCGGCCAGGCGCGGATCGTCACGCATCTCGATCGCAGCGTAAAAACAATCGCAGTCGACGTGAATGATCTTGCGCAAGGACATGGGCGACCGTCAGCACTGTAAATTCATACAGATAGTATCGCATGCGCCCTGCTCTGAAACAGCTCACCTGCCTGGCTACACGATAATCGGCCTGAAAGCCCCGCCGTGCCTGAGCTGCATACTGTTATCAAGCGCTAAGGGTTTGAACAAAAAAGGTTTTTCCAAAACAATTGCTTGACATCGGAGCGCAAATCCGTAGAATTCGATCTCACAGGCGCGGGATGGAGCAGCCTGGTAGCTCGTCGGGCTCATAACCCGAAGGTCGTCGGTTCAAATCCGGCTCCCGCAACCAGATTCGAGAAAAGGCCACTGTTAACGCAGTGGCCTTTTTCTTTGCCCGCAAAAAAGCCTTTTCAAAAAAGCTCGAAAAATCAATGCCTAGCGCTTGACATATAAACTGTACGCTGTAGAATACGCCCCACTGACGCGGGATGGAGCAGCCTGGTAGCTCGTCGGGCTCATAACCCGAAGGTCGTCGGTTCAAATCCGGCTCCCGCAACCAGATTCAAGAAAAGGCCACTGTTAACACAGTGGCCTTTTTCTTTGCCTGCTGATAAGCGTTTTCGAAAAAACATCGGTAAATCAAAGCCTAGCGCTTGACATACAAACTACACACTGTAGAATCCGCCCCACTGACGCGGGATGGAGCAGCCTGGTAGCTCGTCGGGCTCATAACCCGAAGGTCGTCGGTTCAAATCCGGCTCCCGCAACCATATTCGTCAGAACAAACCCCGCCTGTGTAAAAGCAGTGCGGGGTTTGTTGCTTTATACCTTCCTGATTTTTGTCGCCTCGATTTTCCCTACCCTCATGCCAACTCGCAGGCTTGAGATGTCGTGCCCTGGATGAACTATCTTTAACCCTGCCAAGCCGCTGCAAACGCCTGAGGCCGGAGTAACATTGGATACGTTTTCCTAAGGGACTTTCACTTGGCCGCACCTCTCCTTCACCTCGCGCAGCATGCCCGGGGCAATTCATGACTTCGCACAATCCCGAACCTGCGGTGCCACTCGCTACGGCGCTACCCGGTGCTGTGCAGCGCCTGCCCTTGCTCGAACGCCTGAGTCGCTACCGCCAGCCCATAGGCCTGATGGTGACCCTGTTACTGTTCACGATGGCCTTGATTGCCTGCCGCCATCTGCTGAACGAGCTAGACATCTATGCCTTGCACGATGCGATGCTCAGCGTGCCGACCCAGTCATTGCTGGGCGCCTTGCTGGCAACGGTAATCGGCTTTGTGATCCTGCTGGGCTACGAGTGGTCGGCCAGCCGCTATGCCGGCGTGAAGCTGCCAGCACGCAGCTTGGTACTGGGCGGTTTCAGCGCCTTTGCCATCGGCAACGCCATCGGCCTGTCGATGCTCTCTGGCGGCTCGGTTCGCTATCGCCTGTACGCACGCCTGGGGCTTGGTGCTGGCGAAGTCGCACGCATGACCGTGTTTGCCAGCCTGTCACTGGGCTGCGCGCTGCCGCCCCTGGCCGCCCTGGCGACATTGAGCAACCTGCCGGCGGCCTCGACAGCACTCGGGTTGGCGCCCGGCCTGCTGGCAGCTGTTGCCAGCGCCGTGCTGCTGCTGTCTGCCTTGTTGGTAATTGGTTTGTACCGCCGACGCCTGGCCGAGCAACCGTTGACCGATAACCTGCTCGTTCAACTGGGCCGGCGCACACTTCGCCTGCCCAATGCGCGCCTGGCGGCCCTGCAACTGCTCATTACCGCGCTGGATGTAGCGGCGGCTGCCACCGTGCTCTACCTGTTGCTGCCCGAAGCCCCTCCTTTCGGCGCATTCGTACTGGTATACCTGCTGGCCTTGGCTGCGGGCGTGCTCAGCCACGTACCGGGCGGCGTCGGAGTATTCGAAGCGATCCTGCTGGCGGCCTTTGCCGACCAACTCGGTGCCGCACCGCTGGCCGCTGCCTTGCTGCTGTACCGGCTGATCTATGTGGTACTGCCACTGCTGCTGGCCTGCGTGTTGCTGCTGGCCAATGAAGCCCGACGCCTGCTGTTTGCACAACAGGCCATCAAGGCCGCTTCGGGTCTGGCCGCACCGGTCCTGTCGATTCTGGTGTTCCTGTCCGGCATGGTGCTGCTGTTTTCCGGTGCCACGCCCGAGATAGACACGCGCCTGGAGCACATGGGCTTCCTGGTGCCACACCGGCTGATCGATGCCTCTCATTTCGGCGCCAGCCTGATCGGTGTGCTATGCCTGCTGCTGGCCCAAGGCCTGCGTCGGCGCCTGTCCGCCGCCTGGCTACTGACCACCGTGCTGTTGCTGGTCGGCGCCCTGCTGTCGCTGTTGAAGGGTTTTGACTGGGAAGAGGCTTGCCTGCTGACCTTCACCGCCGCCCTGCTCGCTCTGTTCCGCCGCTCGTTCTATCGCCCCAGCCGCCTGCTGGAGCTCCCCTTCTCGCCGGTGTTCCTGGTGGCCAGCGCCTGTGCAGTAGGCGCATCGGTGTGGTTGCTGCTGTTCGCCTACCAGGATGTGCCTTACAGCCATCAGCTATGGTGGCAGTTCACCCTGGATGCCGACGCACCACGGGGCCTGCGCGCTGCCATGGGCAGTGCCTTGCTACTGGCTGCCGTGGCACTGACGTGGCTGCTGCGCACAGCGCCGCCGGTGATCCACCTGCCCGATGAAGAAGAGTTGCAACGCGCCAACCGTATCCTCCAGGCCTCCGACCAGCCCGACGGTGGCTTGGCGCTGACAGGCGACAAGGCGTTGCTGTTCCATCCGCGTGATAACGCGTTCCTCATGTACGCCCGGCGCGGCCGCAGCCTGGTGGCGCTGTATGACCCGATAGGCCCGGCCCAGGAACGCGCCGAGATGATCTGGCAGTTCCGCGACCTGTGCGACCTGCATAACGCACGGCCAGTGTTCTACCAGGTGCGCGCGGAGAACCTGCCGTTCTATATGGACATCGGCCTGACCGCATTGAAGCTGGGCGAAGAAGCCCGGGTCGACTTGCGCCGCTTCGACCTTGAAGCCAAAGGCAAGGAGATGAAGGACCTGCGCTACACCTGGAACCGCGGCGGACGCGATGGCCTGAGCCTTGAGATCCATGAGCCCGGCCACGCTCCGCTGGCTGAGCTGAAGGAAATTTCCGATGCCTGGCTCGGCGGCAAGAGCGTGCGCGAGAAAGGCTTTTCGCTGGGGCGCTTCAGCCCGGACTACCTGCAACACTTCCGCATAGCCCTGATTCGCTTCCAGGGCCGCCCGGTAGCCTTCGCCAACTTGCTGGAAACCCATGGAAACGAGCTGGCGAGCCTCGACCTGATGCGTGCGCACCCCGAAGCGCCAAAGCTGACCATGGAATTCATGATGATCGGCTTGATCCTGCACTACAAAAGCCATGACTACGGGCGTTTCAGCCTGGGCATGGTACCGCTGTCCGGCCTGCAACCAAGGCGTGGCGCCCCCTTGACCCAGCGCTTGGGTTCGCTGGTGTTCCGCCGTGGTGAACAGCTTTACAACTTCCAGGGGCTTCGACGCTTCAAGGACAAGTTCCAGCCGGACTGGGAACCCCGCTACATGGCCGTGCCAGCCGGGCTCGACCCGCTGGTGGCACTGGCCGACACCGCCGCCCTGATTGCAGGCGGCCTGACTGGATTGGTGAAACGCTGATGACCCGACGCTTTTGGCTGTACCTGCTGGTTCCCCTGTTGCTGGCCGCCTTGGGTGGCGCGCTGGCCTTCTGGCTGTGGACGCGCCCGGCCCCCGAGGCACGCCTGGAACAAATGAGCATCAACGACACCAGCATCACCCTTGTTACCCCTGGTGTGCACCCCAAGGTTCGGGTAGCCATCGGTGTGCCACAGGACCAGGCACTGACGGGCAAGCAACTGCTCGACCTGAGCCAGGCCGGTGAAGCCCAACTGGTGCAGGTGATTCTGCCGCCTAATGACTGCAGCAAGCAGCAACAGGCCATGGACCAGGCGCTGGCCCAACTGCCAGGAAAACCTACCCTGGTCGCCGGTATCGGCCCCGGTGCCGCTCAGGCCTGGCGTTGGCTGGCCAGCCAGAACAATGACAAGGCGCGGGCCATTTCCGTGGGCTTCGCCCTCGAACAGCCTGGCTGCCAGGCACCGCTGCCCAAATCGGCTGCCCATGGTCACTGGAACGTCGCCTGGAACGACAACCCGGATGACGCCAGCGCCGCCTTCGTGCGCGACCAGACCAATGCCGAAACCAGCATCAGCGACTACGACATCCACTTGCCACAAGTGCTCAAGGCGCAACTCACCCAAGCCCTGGTCGGCCATGACGGTAACGCACTGGCCATGCCGGTGGTCGAGGTGCCGGCCGGGCAAACGACAGACACGGTCACCTTGTTCCTTTCTGGTGATGGCGGCTGGCGCGACCTGGACCGCGACGTGGCCGGGGAAATGGCCAAGCTGGGTTACCCGGTGGTAGGCATCGACACGCTACGCTACTACTGGCAGCACAAGACCCCGGAACAAAGCGCCGCCGACCTTTCCGAGCTGATGCATCACTACCGGCAGAAGTGGGGTACCAAGCGCTTCGTATTGACCGGCTATTCGTTTGGCGCCGACGTGCTGCCGGCGATCTACAACCGCCTGCCAGTCGAGGACCAACAGCGTATCGACGCGGTGATGCTGCTGGCCTTTGCGCGCAGTGGCAGCTTCGAGATCGAGGTCGAGGGTTGGCTGGGCAAGGAAGGCCAGGAAGCCCCAACCGGGCCGGAAATGGCCAAGCTGCCAGCGTCCAAGGTCGTGTGTGTGTACGGCGTAGAGGAAACCGACGAGAGCGGTTGCACGGAAAACACGGCAGTGGGTGAGCGCCTGAAACTGCCTGGCGGGCACCACTTCGACGAGAACTACCCGGCACTCGCCAAGCGGTTGATTGGCGAGATCGAAACGCGCCAAGGCAAGTCCCGCGTAGCTGAGCAGAATTGACAGGCATCAGGGCCGCTTTGCGGCCCTGACAGTACCGTATAACCCAATTCAGATCTCGACCTGCGTCCCCAGCTCGATCACCCGGTTCAACGGCAGGTTGAAGAAGCGCAGGTTGCCGTTGGCATTCTTCAGCAAGAACGCGAACAGGTTGCCCCGCCAGCGCGACATCCCCTCCAGCCGTGACGCGATCACCGTTTCGCGGCTAAGGAAGTAGGTGGTGCGCATCGGCGTGAAGTCCAGGCCATCCAGATGGCACAGCTTCAACGCGGCAGGCACGTCCGGCTCATCCATGAACCCAAAGTGCAGCAACACACGGAAGAATCCGTCGCCATAGGCTTCCACCTCGAAACGCTCATGTTCCGGCACCCGGGGCCGGTCTTCGCTGACCACAGTCAGCAGCACCACCTGGCTGTGCAGCACCTGGTTGTGCAGCATGTTGTGCAGCAGCGCATGCGGCACGGCATCGGAGCGTGCAGTCAGAAACACTGCCGTACCCTCGACCCGGTGCGGTGGCTGAATGCGGATGCTGCTGATGAATAATGGCAATGGCAGCGCACCTTCATCGATGCGTTCGACCAGAATCTGCTTGCCGCGCTTCCAGGTGCTCATCAGCAGGAACAGCACACCGCCGGCCAACACCGGGAAGGCACCGCCCTGGGCGATTTTCGGCACGTTGGCGGCGAAGAACAGCCCGTCGACTAACAGGAAGCCGACCAGAATCGGCACTGCGAGCAGCGGCGGCCACTTCCACAGCAGTAGCATTACCGCTGATACCAGAATGGTGGTCATCAGCATGGTACCGGTGACCGCAACCCCATAGGCAGCCGCCAGAGCGCCCGACGAGCCGAAGCCGATGACCAACAGCACCACGCCCGCCATCAGCGTCCAGTTCACCGCACCAATGTAGATCTGCCCCTGCTCGTCGCTTGAGGTGTGCTGAATGTGCATACGTGGGATGTAGCCCAGCTGGATGGCCTGACGGGTCAGGGAGAAGGCCCCGGAAATCACCGCCTGCGAGGCGATAACCGTGGCCATGGTGGCCAGCCCGACCAAGGGCAGCAGCGCCCAGTCCGGCGCCAGCAGGTAGAACGGGTTGCGCGCGGCATCCGGGTTTTGCAGCAGCAGTGCACCCTGGCCAAAATAGTTGAGCAGCAGCGCCGGTAGCACCAGGATGAACCAGGCCCGGGCAATCGGCTTGCGGCCAAAGTGCCCCATGTCGGCGTACAGCGCCTCGGCACCGGTCAGCGCCAGCACCACCGCGCCGAGAATGGCCACGCCGATGCCTGGGTGCACCACGAAGAAGTTGACTGCCCAGCCCGGGTTGAACGCCTTGAGCACTTCCGGGCTCTGCGAGATGCCATGCACACCCAACGCGCCCAGCGCCACGAACCAGGTAACCATGATCGGACCAAACAGCTTGCCGATCTTCTCGGTGCCGTGCCGCTGCACCAGGAACAGTGCCACCAGCACCACCAGCGAAATTGGCACCACCCAGTGGTCGATACCGTCGAAGGCCAGGCCTACGCCCTCCACCGCCGACAGCACCGACACCGCCGGGGTGATCATACTGTCACCATAGAACAGCGAAGCGCCGATCAAGCCACAGATCACCATCAGCGTGCGCAGCCGCGGGTACGCCGCCGTGGCCCGCCGCGCCAGTGCAGTCAGCGCCATGGTGCCGCCCTCACCCTGGTTATCAGCACGCAAGATGAACATCACGTACTTGAACGACACCACCCACAGCAGCGACCACAGGATCAGCGACAGGATCCCCAGCACGCCATCATGGTTGACCGAGACCCCATAGCCGCCGGTAAAGACCTCCTTGAGGGTATACAACGGACTTGTGCCGATATCGCCATAAACCACGCCGACCGCCGCCACGAGCAGGCCCACCGACCGCGACGCCCCCTGCTTCCCCTCGTGCCCGTCCTCAGCGTGACTGCTTGCCTGAACCATCGACCACTCCTGCAAACGGCCCTCACGGCCCTTGGTAATCACTTTGCCGCCAGGCCCTTGAAGGCACCCCGGCGCAACGGCGCGAAGCATAGCGCAGCGTTCGTCGTATTTCTGCTGGTCAAGCGCCCTTGCGCTCGCTAGAATTGCGCACTTTTTGATCAGAGGCGCCAAAAGCGCCCGTCAAGTTCGCCCCCGATTCCGGCCGGGCGACCTGCATTCAATACCGAGGTTAGTCATGTCCACCACGCCCGCCACCCCCAAGGTAGGTTTCGTAAGCCTGGGTTGCCCAAAAGCCTTGGTCGACTCTGAACGCATCCTGACCCAGCTGCGCATGGAAGGCTATGAAGTCGTGCCCACCTACGAGGACGCCGACGTGGTGGTGGTCAACACCTGCGGCTTCATCGACAGCGCCAAGGCCGAATCGCTGGAAGTGATCGGCGAAGCGATCAAGGAAAACGGCAAGGTCATCGTCACCGGCTGCATGGGCGTCGAAGAAGGCAGCATCCGTGACGTGCACCCAAGCGTGCTGTCGGTCACCGGCCCGCAGCAGTACGAGCAGGTGGTCAACGCCGTTCACGAAGTGGTGCCACCGCGTCAGGACCACAACCCGCTGATCGACCTGGTGCCGCCACAGGGCGTCAAGCTGACCCCGCGCCACTATGCCTACCTGAAGATCTCCGAAGGCTGCAACCACAGCTGCAGCTTCTGCATCATCCCGTCGATGCGCGGCAAGCTGGTCAGCCGCCCGGTGGGTGAAGTGCTGAGTGAGGCCGAGCGCCTGGTCAAGGCCGGGGTCAAGGAGATCCTGGTGATTTCCCAGGACACCAGCGCCTACGGCGTCGACGTCAAGTACAAGACCGACTTCTGGAACGGCCGCCCGGTCAAGACCCGCATGCTCGAGCTGTGCGAAGCGCTGAGCAGCCTGGGCGCCTGGGTACGCCTGCACTATGTGTACCCTTACCCGAACGTTGACGACGTGATCCCGCTGATGGCTGCCGGCAAGATCCTGCCGTACCTGGACATCCCGTTCCAGCACGCCAGCCCGAAAGTGCTCAAGTCGATGAAGCGCCCTGCCTTCGAAGACCGCACCCTGGCACGCATCAAGAACTGGCGCGAACAATGCCCTGAGCTGGTGATCCGCTCCACCTTCATCGTCGGCTTCCCGGGCGAGACCGAGGAAGACTTCCAGTACCTGCTGGACTGGCTGACCGAAGCCCAGCTCGACCGCGTGGGCTGCTTCCAGTACTCGCCGGTAGAAGGCGCCCCGGCCAACGACCTGGGCCTGGAAGAAGTACCGGACGACGTCAAGCAGTCGCGCTGGGACCGTTTCATGGCCCACCAGCAGGCCATCAGTGCTGCCCGCCTGCAATTGCGCATCGGCAAGGAAATCGACGTGCTGATCGACGAAGTTGAAGAACAAGGCTCGGTTGGCCGCAGCTTCTTCGATGCACCGGAAATCGACGGCAGCGTGTTCATCGATGGCGACCATGGTTTCAAGCCCGGCGACAAAGTGCGTTGCCGTGTGGTGGATGCCGACGAATACGACATGTGGGCTGAACCCATCTAAAACGGCTGAAGCCAGCAAAGCCCCTGCCCCGGCGTTCTACATAGGGAATGACCGGCGCAGGGGCTTTTTTGTCAGAACGTGTGAAACAGCATCAGGCCGCCCTCGGCATCCGGGCTGGCATCCGAGAAGCCTTTGACTGCGTAAAGTTGGACTTTCCACTGCGGGTTGAGCTTGTGGGTGAGGAACAGGGTAAGTTCCTTGATCTGCGCCCCGGTCGAGACCACTTTCTGCCGCCAATCGTAGGAGGCGCCGGCCGAAGTACCGACCGCCACCGGCAGGGCAAAACCGAGGCTGGCAAATACCGGGTCGTCGAAATCGCTATCGGGCGGGTCGCCGAATTTCTTCCAACCCAGTGTCGCGAAGCCGGTGACCGGGCCAAAGCCCTTGGTGATGTCGACCTGGGTGGTGTAGTCGTACTGTCCGGTGCCCAGGCACTGGTCTTCGTCGGCGGTGGGGAATTTGACCTTGCCGATCAGGTCCAGCATCAGGCCGCCGTCACTACCATCTAGCAATGCATAGGCGACGCTGGCAACCGTGTCACCTAACCCGCTTTCCACGTCTCGGCAACCACCGGGCAAGGGGTCACCATTGGGGCCGACTTCGGGGTTGGTGATACGCAACCAGGGCACGGTAACCTTGTAGGTCATGGGGCCGTTCTCATACTTGCCGACCACCGGCAAGTACCAGATTTCCGACGTGGTGCCGGTGCCATAGTCGCCACTTGAATAGTCCATGCCAATAGCGGCACTGAAGGTATCAGCCAGCACCGACACACAGGTGCATGAGAGCAAACAGGCGAAAAGAGGGAGCGAGGGTTTCATTTGCACCTCAGTACGCTTTCGGGAAGCATGGTCGGACTTTCCCAGCCTAGTTGGCTAACGCCCGGATCGCTCTGGATGCTCGACTTTTTCCACCTTCTCAACTCTCTCTGGTAACTCCACCTTCTCGACCTTTTCGACCCGTTCAGGTTTTTCGACCTTCTCGACTTTTTCGACCTTCTCGACCTTCTCGACCTTCTCGACCTTCTCGACTTTCTCGACTTTCTCGACTTTCTCGACTTTCTCGACTTTCTCGACTTTCTCGACTTTCTCGACTTTCTCGACTTTCTCGACTTTCTCGACTTTCTCGACTTTCTCGACTTTGTCGGGTTTTTCGACCTTCTCTACTTTTTCAACCTTCCCGGTTTTTTCGACTTCAACCTTTTCAACCCGATCGGAGCTTCCGCTGTTGCTGCGGGCCGACTGCTCCAAGGTGTCGCGGTGTGCCGACGTTCCCGACTTGTCAACGCTGCCATGGCTACCGGAGCCGTCGACGGCGCTGCGCCCACTGTGGTCATCACTGCTTTCATCGCGATCGTTGGTCGCATCGCGTGCGCCATGACCGCTGCTGGAACCGCCGGAGCTGCTTTTGTCATGCTCACTACCTTGCCCCGACTGGCTTCTGCCGGGATTGTCTACACGGTCATCCTGGAATTCCACGCGGGTTGCCCGCAGCTCATGAGTACCATTGAGCACCCCGCTCACCCGCACACGTTGATCGAGCGCCAACGCCGTTGGCTGCCTGCCGACAATTACGGTGCCCTGCCCCAACGTCACATTGATACCTGCGACCACCAACTGCCGAGCTTGTGTGCGCTGCACCAGCCCTTCAACCACCGCCTGCTGGACACGGCCAGCAAAAGGCAGGCTCGGGTCTGGACGGGTTTGCGCCACTTCAAGCTGGCGCCCGGTCCACTGGCCGCGCACCAGCAATTCACGAGCAGGCGCCACACGGGTACCCAACTTCAGCCCCTGAAGGCTGCCAGTGCGATCAACCGCGCCGATGGCGCTGGCCTCCCTCAAACCCGGTGCCCGTTCGATGCGGGTGGCCACTACTTCTCCCCGGGCATCGCGCAGGCCGCTGACCCTCACGGGCTCACCAGGGCGCAGCCCTTCAGCCACCCGCGCGCCAGCGGCCAACCGCACAGGTTGCCCCATGACCCGCAGGGGGGCCGAGGCATTGGGCAGCGCCGTCAATGGCCCTTCGAAGACGTTGAGGATCGAAATGCGCCCTGCTTGCAGGCCGCGCTGGGTGGCGAATGCCTCCACCGCCACCACCTGCCCGATCGCCAGCTGACCACTGCTGGCAGGTGCGCCGTTTTCACTCACCGGTACGTCCTTGCCATAGTGCACTTCCATGCCATTGACGCAGATCGAGGCGAATCCGGTGATGGTACCGACGATGCCAGTCCCTCCAGTACCGCCCGGGTGCAGGATCGGCGTACCGGTACCGTCCACACCATCCGCCACTGCACCTGTGCCGCCTGTACCCCCAGGCCGTTGCTGGACTGGGGCACCGGTGCCACCGACGCCGCCATTTTCATTGCGCACACCGGTGCCGCCCATGCCGCCGGGAAACTGTAGACTCGCGGCACCGGCCATACCCACTTCGTCACGGCTGACACATACCGGCGCTGCAGCCACCTCGCCCGGGACCATCAGGTTCCACCCGAAAACCAGGGCAAACGTGAAAGCACTTAGGTAGCGCACAAAAAGTGTCATGGCCCGGGTGTCTTCGACGGATCGGAATCGGTAGCTTCAGTGTAGAAATAAAGCCCGACAGTGATGCGCTGACGTTGTTCGATACCGGGCTCATCAACACTCTCCAACTCAGCTGCAAGTCGGCTGAAGGCAAGTAGTGTCTGCATGCCATCCTTGGCTACCACGTCACGCAGATGCTCGACGCTGGCCGGGCTCAAGGCATCGTAGTGCACGCTACGCTCAAAAAACGGCTGGCCTTCGCCGCTGAGGTTATGCACCGCAGCACAGGCATGGTCATGCAGGTTGTGGCCGAAATACGCAGCCTTTTCATCAAAGCCCTTCTGTGGCACAAATGCATGGGCTTCCAGGTGCACGCAATCCTGCTCATCGAGCCGCACGACGCCCAGGCGCAGCCATTCGTCCAGCACCACCCGACCGCGGATATCGGTGCTGACCCTGGCGACCAGGGCATCGAATGAGCAATCGCCACCCACACTGGCTAGCCGTGCAAGCGCCCTCGCCTGGCCGGGCGCCGAGCAGAATGGTGGGGTGTTGGTCCACACATTGACCAGCTGTGCACCTAGCGTGATGTTATCCGGCAGGGTCGCACGTGCAGTGTCGCCCTCATTACGCAGCCGCCGGACATCTTTACGATGTACGCCTGTAAGCAGGCTGATACGGCTGTCGGTTGGCGCAGTGTCGTTCAGGCGAAACTCGCGATGGGCTACATCGACGAACACCTCCTTGAGCAGGTCGGTGAACATCGTGTAGGTGACCCCTTTGCGCAGCATCAGGCGCACCAGCGGGCGCATGACACGCCGCAGCGCACTCAGCATCGACGGGGGTAAAACAGGCGATTGCATTGAGGGCATTCCTTGACAGAGGCACCCAGTATAAAGCGAGGGAATAAATCCCACGCAAACCGCAATCATGTCCCGGCATGGACGAGGAAAAAGCTGTCAGCGCTCATTGGAAATGACGTGACAAAGGCAGGCAGGCCAGAACCTGCTCATACAAAACCCGTCCGCTGGGTTTTGTATGGACCACTTCGGATCAGTACCAATCAGCTTCTGCTGTTGTCATCCCCGGCCTCGCCACCGGCATGAACACCGTGGTCATCACCCGGTTCGCCACCCACATGGTTGCCGTGATCATCACCAGGTTCACCACCAACGTGATTACCGTGATCATCCCCAGGCTCACCGCCGACATGATTACCATGATCGTCACCTGCTTCAGCATGGTTGCTGCTGCGCCCAGCGTTTGAATTGCCGTCGTGGCCACTGCCACTGTTGCCGGCATGGCCACCACCGTCACTGCCGCTGCCGTGGCCACCACTTCCGCTTCCGCTGCCACCATGGCCACCGCCTCCCCCACTTCCACCGCCACCGTGACCACCGCCTCCACCACTTCCGCCGCCACCGTGACCACCGCCTCCACCACTTCCGCCGCCACCGTGACCACCGCCTCCACCACTTCCGCCGCCACCGTGACCACCGCCGCCGCCACTTCCACCGCCACCATGGCCACCACCGCCTCCCCCATGACCGCCACCGCCGCCGCCGCCATCTTTAGCGTAAGCACTGGTGCCATGAGAAATCGAGTCAGGGATCAAGGCAATGGACATCGATAACACGCCAGCTACAGCTGCCGCGAGTAACGCCTTCTTGAACAGCAGGTGGATTTGCATAGTCCGTCTCCAGATCTTCGCCACGAGAACGCCAAATCAGTCAGGAATCCAGTTTCAGATTGAACTTATATTTACGTGGGATTTTTTCCCACGCTTAATTAATAGACCGTCACTCCCCAGGTCTCAAGCGCCAAGCGAACAAGCCGACCGGTGGTTGGCCTGCTATGTTTTCCCTATTGCCCCAGAGGAACGCCGGCATGCCTGCGCTACTGACGCTGCAAACCCCGCGCTTGAGCGACTACAGCGAGCTGGTACAAGTGTGGGAGGATTCGGTACGTGCCACCCACGACTTTCTGCCAGAGGGCTATATCCTGCTGCTGCGCGAACATGTGCTGCGCCGTTATCTCGACGCAGTGATGCTGATCTGCTGCAAGGACCGCCAGCGCATCTGTGGTTTCGCCGGTGTCGCCAACGGGCGGGTGGACATGCTGTTCGTCGCACCTGGCTACCGCGGCCAAGGGGTAGGCAAGCGCCTGCTGCGCTATGCCATCAGCGAACTGAATGCCGAGTACCTTGACGTCAACGAACAGAACCCGAGAGCGCTGGGCTTCTACCTGCATGAAGGTTTCGAGGTCATCGGCCGTTCGGAAACCGACGGCCTGGGCCAGCCCTACCCTCTGCTGCACATGAGGCTAATGCGCATAGTGCCTTGAGGCGGCGCCTGAATGTGCCGCGCTATGTGTCCAAAATGGCGCATCTGACACAGATTCCCATCATCTACCGCTTGCAGGCAGGTACAATGGAGGCCTTTCCCTGCCTTGCGAATTGCCCCATGTCCGAACCCGTCCGCCTGTCCAAACGCCTCATCGAGCAGCTCGGCTGCTCCCGCCGCGAGGCCGAGCAGTACATTGAAGGAGGCTGGGTAACGGTCGATGGTGTGGTGGTCGAGCAGCCGCAATTCAAGGTTGAGCAGCAGCGCGTCGAGCTGCTGCCGGGCGCCCGTGCCGAAACCCTGGAGCCGGTCACCCTGCTGCTGAACCAGCCGGCCGGCATGGACAGTGAAGTCGCCCGCGCCAGCATGAACATGGGCAGCCTCAGCGAAGCCCACCGCGAAGGCGTGCGCGCCCTGCACGGGCATTTTGCCCGGCAGGCCTGCGTGGCACCGCTGGAGCGTGGCGCCAGCGGCCTGCAGGTGTTTACCCAGGACTGGCGGGTATCCCGCAAGATCGAGGCCGACCTGCGTCGCCTGGAGCAGGAGTTCATCATTGAAGTGCGCGGCGAGACCACCCCCCAGGCGCTGGAACGCCTGGCGCGCGGGGCCATGCGCAATGACCGCGAATTGCCTAAGGCCAAGGCCAGCTGGCAGAACGAGACACACTTGCGCATGGTGTTGAAAAACCCACAACCAGGGCAGATTTCCGAGCTATGCGCCTACCTGCGTCTGGAGCTTTTAAGCATGCGACGCATTCGCCTGGGTGGTGTGTCGATGGGCAAGTTGCCCTTGGGCCAATGGCGCTACCTGGCTACCTCCGAACGTTTTTAAGCAATACGCCGCGCCGGAACGCGCGGCACCTGAACAGGATTCTGCTGCAATGAACCACAACGACGTCCTGCGCAGCCTGCGCTACATGCTCAAGGTGAACGACGCCAAGATGGCCGAGATCATTGGGCTCTCTGGCCTCGAAGTGCATCCTCTGGTGCTGGCCACCTACCTGAAGAAAGAAGAAGAGGAAGGCTTCGTGCGCTGCCCGGAACGGGTGATGGCGCACTTCCTTGACGGCCTGGTGATCTACCGCCGAGGCAAAGACGATAGCCGCCCGCAGCAGCCGATCGAGCTGCCGGTAACCAACAACCTGATCCTCAAGAAGCTGCGTGTGGCCTTTGAGCTCAAGGAAGACGACCTGCACGCGATTCTCAAGTCGGTCAACTTCCCGGTCAGCAAACCTGAGCTCAGCGCGCTGTTCCGCAAGGCTGGCCACGACAACTACCGCCCGTGTGGCGACCAGTTGATGCGCAACTTCCTCAAGGGCCTGACCCTGCGCGTGCGCGGCTGAGTGGCCATGCAGCATACGGTTGTCCCGGTCGGCATCGTCCACTCCTGTTTCAAGGAAAAGTTCGCCATTCCGCGCCAGCCACAGCTGGCGCCTGCCGCCCGTGGCGTACTCGAACTGTTGCCGCCGTTCGATCAAGGTGACGCGGTCGAAGGCCTGGAGCAGGTCAGCCATGTCTGGCTGCTGTTTCTGTTCCACCAGGCCCTGGAAGAAAAGCCGCGTCTGAAAGTGCGGCCACCGCGTCTGGGCGGCAACAAGAGCATGGGGGTGTTCGCCACGCGCGCAACCCACCGGCCCAACGGCATCGGCCAGTCGGTGGTACGCCTGGAGGGCGTGGAGCCCGGGCGCCTGCTGCTGTCCGGGATCGACCTGCTCGACGGCACGCCGGTGCTGGATATCAAGCCGTACGTGCCTTATGCCGACAGCATCGCTGGCGCCAGCAACCAGATGGCCAATGCTGCGCCGGTGGCAATTGCCGTGCACTGGGCCGACAACGCCCTGTTCCAGGCCCGCGAGCATGCGCTGCGCCTGAGCGAGCCGCTGGTGGAGCTGATCGAGCAATGCCTGGCGCAGGACCCACGGCCGGCCTACCAGATACCACCGGCTGAGCGGGTGTACGGGGTGAAGTTCTGGGATGTGCAAGTAAGGTGGCATTACCCGCAGCCGGACGTCATCCGGGTGCTGGAAGTGGTACTGGGCTGAGGGCCACGGGCTTCGCCCGTGTTCGCGGGCAAGCCCGCTCCCACAGGGATCGCGCCAGCTTTTTAGAAATTGAGCAAGACAGTTGCTCCCACAAGGGACCGCGCAGACACGAAAAAGGCGACCTTGGGTCGCCTTTCTCATTTCAACTAGCTATCAACGAGCCGGGCCTTCAGCCACGCCCAGGTCGTCGGTCGGGCGGGTGTCGATCAACGGCGCACCACCGGAGGCCAATTCCGAAGCCAGCTTGTCGTCGTCCATTTCCTTGACCCACTTGGCCACCACCACGGTGGCAACGGCGTTGCCCACCAGGTTGGTCAGGGCGCGGGCTTCGGACATGAAGCGGTCGATGCCGAGGATCAGCGCCAGGCCGGCAACCGGCAGGTGGCCAACAGCCGACAGGGTCGCGGCCAGCACGATGAAGCCCGAACCGGTAACGCCGGCAGCCCCCTTGGAAGCCACCAGCAGTACCAGCAGCAGGGTGATCTGGTGAGTGATGTCCATGGTGGTGTCAGTGGCCTGAGCGATGAACACCGCAGCCATGGTCAGGTAGATCGAGGTACCGTCCAGGTTGAACGAGTAGCCGGTAGGGATAACCAGGCCGACTACCGATTTCTTGGCACCCAGGCGCTCCATCTTGGCCAGCATGCGCGGCAGGGCCGACTCCGAGGACGAAGTACCCAGCACGATCAGCAGTTCTTCACGGATGTAGCGGATCAGCTTGAGCACGCTGAAGCCGTGGGCACGGCAGATACCGCCCAGTACCACCAGCACGAACAGCAGGCAGGTGATGTAGAAGCAGGCCATCAGGTAGCCCAGCTGCACCAGCGAGCCGACACCGTACTGGCCGATGGTGAAGGCCATGGCGCCAAACGCGCCGACCGGAGCCAGCTTCATGATCATGTTGATGATGTTGAACATGACATGGGCAAAGCGGTCGATCAGGTCCAGTACCGGCTTGCCGTAGCTGCCCAGGCGGTGCAGGGCGAAACCGAACAGCACCGAGAACATCAGCACTTGCAGGATGTCGCCGTTGGCGAAGGCGCCGACGACCGTATTGGGGATGACGTTAAGCAGGAAACCGACGGTGGTCTGCTGCGAACCCGCGGCGGCGTAGGCAGCCACGCTGCTGGCATTCAGGGTGCTGACGTCGATGTGCATGCCAGCGCCTGGCTTGACCACGTTGACGACGACGAGGCCAATGATCAGCGCGATGGTGGAGACGACTTCAAAGTACAGCAACGCGTAGCCGCCGGTTTTGCCGACCGACTTCATGCTCTGCATGCCGGCAATGCCGCTGACCACGGTACAGAAGATGATCGGGGCGATGACCATCTTGATCAGTTTGACGAAGCCGTCACCCAAGGGTTTGAGGGCAACGCCCGTTTCCGGATAGTAGTGGCCGAGCAGGATGCCGATGGTGATGGCGACCAACACCTGAACATACAGGGATTTGTACAGCGGCTGACGTGTCGTCATGGCTAATTTTCCTCAAGTGTGCCGGTTCACCCTTCCCAGGGTGATGGGGGCACCTGAATCGCTAACCCTCCTGCACTTGGAGGGATTTGTCGTTGTGTTCGAGCTGCCTGGGCAGGCCTCTGCGAGGATCAATAGCAAGGGTGGTGCCAAAATGCCCATGAAGGGTGCAAGGCCCGTATTTGCTAGGGATAAATGCCCAACGACAGGGCGATATTCCCAGGGCGGATTGGCGGATTTCCGCCCGTTGGCGGAATTTGTACAAGGAGGGATGGCGGAAATCCGCCCATTATGGATTGCCTGTGCCAGCCCATTCGCGGATTTACCTGCGGATGGGCTGGCACAGGCTGCGAGTCAATCCAGGTTGAAGGTGATCCTGAACGCGGCGCCCCCCAGCGGAGAATCGCCAAGGCTCAGCTCGGCGTCATAGCTGTCGACGATATCCTTGACCACTGCCAAGCCTATGCCCTGCCCCGGGTGCTGGCTATCCAGCCGCTCCCCGCGCTCCAGAATGCGCTCGCGCTGATCGGCGGGCACGCCCGGCCCGTCGTCCTCGATGCACAAGGTCAGGTGCCCCGGCGCCTTCACCAGGCTCACCCGCACTTGGCCCAGGCTCAGCCGGTAGGCGTTCTCCAGCAGGTTGCCAAGCATTTCCAGCAATGCGCCCTGCTCCATCGGTACCTGCGCCGCCTCCGGCAACTCCAGCACCACGTTCACACGTTTGTCCCGGTAAACCTTGGCCAAAGTGCTGCACAGGCTGTCGAGCAACGGCCGCAGCAATACGCTGTGGCGTACCAGGCCACTCTTGCGCAGGCTGGCGCGTTGCAGTTGATAGTCGATCTGCTGGCTCATGCGTTCGATCTGGCTTTGCAGCACCCGTGCCTGCTCGCGCTCGCCACTGCGCTGCTGCAAGCTTTCACCCACGCCCTGTAGCACCGCCAGCGGCGTCTTCAGGCTGTGCGCCAGGTCGTCCAGCGAGTCGCGGTAGCGCGTGCGCTGCTCACGCTCACTGCGCAACAGACGGTTGAGCGAGCGGGTCAGGCGCAGCAACTCGCGTGGGTGCTCGCCGCTCAGGCCGTCACGTGCACCTGATTCCACTTCATCCAGTTCGTGGCTGAGGCGTCGCAACGAGCGCAGCCCCCAGGTCAGGCCTGCCCACAACAACACCATGAGCGCCAGTAATGCAGCGCCGAACCCCAGGTAGAGCTTTTCGCGCAGGCCATTGAGGGTGGCCTTGTACTCGCTCACGGGCTGCAGGGCAACAATGCTGTAGGCGGCGCTCTGCCCACCCAGCAGTTTAATCTCGACGTCGTACACGAAGAACTCTTCGCCATCGGACTGGTGAATGCGGGCGAATTCGTTGCCGCGCCCGTCATAGCGCGGCTGGTAGTTGATGTGCCGGTCGGCGGTGGCACGCGACTGCCAGACCAGTTTGCCGTCGCGGTCAAAGATATAGCCGAGCAGGCCTGTGTAGGGCAGGTTGTAGCGCTCGTCCGGCAGCAGTGTCGGCATCTGCAACCGGCCATGCTCGATACGCGCAGCGGAAATCAGCGTGGTCACATCCGAGGCCAGACGCTGCTCGATCGATTCCTGCAGAGCCAGGCTGAAGGCCTTCTGCAAGGCCGGCAGCAACGCCAGCATGAACAGCAGCGCCAACACTGCGGCGGCCAGCATCAGGCGCACCCGCAGCGAGCGGATCATCGGCAGCGCTCAGTGAACAGGTAGCCCAGGCCGCGCACCGTGTCGATGGGCTTGAAGCCGTGCTCGCCTTCAAGCTTTCGGCGCAGGCGGCCAACCAGCACTTCGATGACATTGGGGTCGCGCTCCTCGTCACCTGGGTACAACTGCTCCATCAGGCGATCCTTGGCCACCACCTGCTGGTGATGGCGCATGAGGTATTCGAGGATGCGGTATTCGTAGGCAGTCAGGGCCAGGGCTTGTTCGTCCAGGGTGGCCTGCTTGCGGTTGAGGTCAAGCACCAAGGGGCCTGCGGCGATGGTCGACTGGGTGAAACCACTGGAGCGGCGCAACAGGGCATTGAGCCGTGCTTCAAGCTCCTCGAACTGAAACGGCTTGACCAGGTAGTCGTCGGCACCGGCGGCCAGGCCCTCGACCTTGTCTTGCCAGTTGCCACGGGCTGTGAGGATGAGAATGGGGAAGGTCTTGTCCTGGCTGCGCAGGCGCGTGATCAGCTCCAGGCCGCTGATACCGGGCAGGCCCAGGTCGATGATGGCTAGGTCGAAGTGGTACTGCTCGGCCTGGTACAGCGCTTCTTCGGCGTCAGCGACCGCCTCGACCACATGGCCGCTTTCGCCCAGGCGGGTGTAGAGGTGATGGCGAAGCAGGGCTTCGTCCTCGACCACCAGCAGTTTCATGTGCAGCTCCTTATATGTATTGCCTGTACCGGCCCTTTCGCGGGCACGCCCGCTCCCACAGCAATCGCACAGTTTCTGAAACTTGTGCAGCACCTGTGAAGCCAAAGGCACTGCACGGTTTCTGAGGTTTGTGCAGCACCTGTGGGAGCGGGCGTGCCCGCGAAGAGGCCAGTACAGGATAACGCGGCTCGTCCGTCAGAACTTGTATGAAGCAGCCAGGTAGGTCTGGGCGCTGCTGGTCAGACGCAGGGTGCCGTCCTTCGGCCCGCCATGTGCGCCCACCTCGGTCGCGGCATTGGTGCGCAGGTAACGGTAGCCCAGTTCGACCGAGGCCTTGTCGGTGATGTCCTGGATCACGCCGGCCTGCAGACCGTAGGCATAACCGTAGTCAGTATCCCGGCTGGCACCGGGCGAGTCCTGGGTGAGCTTGGTCACACCCAGGCTGCCCCCACCGAACAGCTTGGTGGTATCGCCCACCGGCAGGAACAAATCGTAGCTGCCCAGCAGGTTTTCCTGGCGCAACTTCAGGCCGCTGTGGTCGCCCGAGACATTGTCATAGGTCATGTAGTAGCGGCCCTGGTCGTTGATCTTGCCCAGACGCACACCCCAGGTATCGTCCTTGCCGATAATACCGTCGGCATTGAGGTGGTCGGTGTTGCGTTGCAGCAGGCCGGACTTGCGGACTTTGTCGCTGGTCTGGCCGTAGGTGAGGCTGGCGAAGTTGTCGTCCGCGGCCTGGGCGGTGGTAATGCCAGCGGCACAGACGGCCATGGCGGCAAGCAGGGTATTGAAGGTTTTCATGGCTGGATACTCCAGTTGGGTGCGCTGTTTCGGTCTGGAAGCTAGAGTAATCAGGGCACCCTGAACCGCGACTGAACCCTGGCTGAACCCCGGCTGAACGAACCGACAGCAAAACAAGGAGTAGTGAACATGCGAGCCCTGCTGGCCCTGACCCTGATGTGCAGCGCCGCCCTCGCCCAAGCGGCGGTAGTGACCCGTGAGATTCCTTATCAGGACGACGATGGCAACCGCCTCGTCGGCTACTACGCCTACGATGATGCGCTGGACGGCAAACGCCCAGGCATCGTTGTGGTGCATGAATGGTGGGGCCTGAACGACTATGCCAAGCGCCGCGCGAGAGATCTTGCCGCCCTGGGCTACAAAGCGCTGGCCATCGACATGTATGGCGATGGCAAGCACACCGAGCACCCGCAGGATGCCCAGGCATTCATGGCCGAAGCGATGAAGGACCCGGCCGCAGCCGCAGCGCGCTTCGACGCGGGCCTGGACCTGTTGAAAAAGCAGCCGAATGTGAACAAGCATCAACTGGGCGCTGTCGGCTACTGTTTTGGCGGTAAGGTGGTGCTCGATGCCGCACGTCGTGGAGAGAAACTGGACGGCGTGGTGAGTTTCCATGGCGCGTTGTCCACCAAAACGCCGGCCAAGCCTGGCGTAGTGCGCGCGGACATCCTGGTTGAACATGGCGCTGCGGACAGCATGGTCACCCAACAGCAGGTGGACGCGTTCAAGGCGGAAATGGATGCGGCCAAGGTCAACTACCAGTTCGTCAACATTGAAGGGGCCAAGCACGGCTTCACCAACCCCGATGCCGATCGGCTGAGCCATGGTGAGCATGGGGGGCCGGACATTGGCTATAACAAGGCAGCGGACGAGCGTTCCTGGGCGGATATGCAGGCGTTCTTCAAGAAGGTGTTCAAATAAAAGATTGTGCAATCGTTGTAGCAGCAACTGTCTTGCTCAATTTCTAAAAGCTGGCGCGATCTGTGTGGGAGCGGGCTTGCCCGCGAACACGGGCGAAGCCCGTGCCATCCACCGCGGTGTATTCTTTGCGGGTAAACCCGCTCCCACAAGGATCACGCTGTGATCTGCGCCATGTTTTCATGGCTGCGGTAAGTCATCCTGCCACGCCACCTCCCTTAGCGCCTGCACAGCTGGCACAATAGCCGCCATGAACACACTTCCCGCCTGCTGCGCCCCGCTCCAGCACCACTGGCCCCTGCCCCACCCATTGCCCGGCGCGGTGCTGGTCAGTTGCGCCTTCGACCCTGCCCACTTGGCCGCCGACGACTTCCAGCGCGCCGGTATCGTGCCCAACGCCAGCCTGCAGCGCTCGGTCGCCAAGCGCCAGGCCGAGTACCTGGCCGGTCGCGTATGTGCCCGTGCCGCGCTGCAGCACCTGGACGGCCGCGACTACGTGCCCGGCACCCACGAAGACCGCTCGCCCATCTGGCCCACCGGTATTCATGGCTCGATCACACACGGCAAGGGCTGGGCCGCCGCCGTGGTCGCCGCCGAGGGCAGTTGCCAAGGCCTGGGGCTGGATCAGGAAACCCTGCTGGATGACGAGCGCGCCGAGCGGCTGATGGGCGAAATCCTCACCCCGGCAGAACTGGAGCGCCTGGACCGCCGCCAGCTTGGGCTTACGGTCACCCTGACGTTCTCGCTGAAGGAAAGCTTGTTCAAGACCCTGTACCCACTGACTCGCCAACGCTTCTACTTCGAACACGCAGAAGTACTCGACTGGTCCGCGGAAGGGCTGGCGCGCTTGCGCCTGCTCACCGACCTGTCACCGCAGTGGCAGCAAGGCGCAGAGCTGCAAGGCCAGTTCTGCCTGCAGGACGGCCACCTGCTGAGTCTGGTCAGCGTCTGACCTTTACAGCGGTGCCTGCTGCCGCGGCCAGGTCAGGCTGAAGCAGGCTCCACCCAACGCGGCACTGCGCCCCACCGTAGCCCGACCCGCGTGCCAGTAGATGATCCGCCGTACGATCGACAAACCCAGGCCATGCCCGCCCGAAGCACGGGTACGGCTGTCATCGAGGCGGGTGAACGGTGTGAAAATGCGGTCCCAGACACCCTCGGGTATCCCGGGTCCGTCATCTTCCACATCGATGCGGCAGCGTTGCTGCCCCAACTGAAAGCTAAGGCGTACCTCGGACTCGGCATGGCGCATGGCATTGCCGACAAGGTTCTGCAGGGCCCGGTGCAAGTAGCGCGGCTCGGCCTCGACCCAGGCGCCTTCGGTATCCGCACCCTGGCAGTCGCCGCGCACCACCCGCACCTCGGCACGCAAAGGTGCCAGCTCTTCGATCACCCGATCGAGCAAGGCATCCAGATCGACCCGCTGGAACTTCAAGGCCGGTGCGCCCTGCTCCAGGCGGGCGTAGGTCAGCATCTCGTCGACCAACTTGTCGAGGTCCTGGATATCCCCGTCCATGCCCGCCAGGTGCTTTGCCCGCATCTGTTCATTCGTGGCGCTTTCGATCATCTCCAGGCCAAAGCGCAGGCGCGCCACCGGCGTGCGCAGCTCGTGGGACACCGCTCGCACCAGCTCGCGCTGCATGGTCAGCGAACGCTGCAGGTGCTCGGCCATGCCATTGAAGGCAGCTGCCAGGCGCCCCACCGAGTCGGCGTCGCCGGCCGGCACGCGGGTGTCCAGGCTGCCCTGGGCGATGCGCGTGGCAGCAATCTCCAGGCCTGACACACGACGCTCCAACTGACGCACCAGCAGGTAGACCACCAGGCCGATCAGGCACAGCCCCAGGAAGGCAATCAGGATCAGCAACTGCGGCGGATAAGGGTTGAGCTGGTACAGCGGGCCGATTTCCAGTACCCATGGCGAGCCCGTCAGCCCGGCGAAAACACGGATCGAGTCACCATCCTTGCCCAGCGCCATCACCGTGTCCCCCTCCTCCACCCGGCGCCGCTGGTCATCGTCCAGGCCGACCCGCTCGATACGTTGCAAGGCGACGCCAAAGCCGAAGCCTTTTTCCTGCTTGATCTGTGCCAGGCGTTGCTGCTGTTCGGTTACCGGGTAGCGCACCAGCTCGTCGGCCAGTAAATAGAGGGTGGCCCGCGCCAGTTGCTCGCTGATCTGTTTGATCTGCGCGACCAGCATCAGGTCTTCCTGGCCCACCTTGCGCAGCACTTGCGCCGCATGCGGGCCAATCCTCTCGACCACCACCAGGCCACGGTACAGGCGCGCCCGCTGGCCGCCGTCAAGGCTGCGTGCGCTCATCGGCTGCAGCGCCAACGGCACGCCAAGCAGGCGCTCCCAGATCAGCAGCGAACGCTTGCGTTGGGTTTCATTCTGCACTGCCAGGTTGTCGGCCATCAGGCTGAAGGTGCCTTGGGCCAGACCCTCGCGGTGCTGGGCAGCGCGCACTTCATTGACCAGGTGCAGGCTGAGCACGCCAAGCAGGGCCACCAGCACCAGCACGGCCAGCATGCCGCCGTAGATGCGCAGAAAGATCGAATTGTTCATGGTGCCTCGCCGACGAACAGGTAGCCTTTACTGCGCAGGGTCTTGATCAACCGCGGCTGAAGCGGGTCATCGCCGATCTTGGGGCGGATTTTCGAGATGCGGATGTCGATGGAGCGGTCCTGGCCGTCGTAGCCCACGCCACGCAGTGCGGTGAAGATCTGTTCACGGGACAGCACCCGCCCAGCGTTGCTGGCCAACAGCCAGAGCAGGTCGAATTCGGCGCCGGTCAGCTCGATCAACTGCTCGCCCAGGTGCGCCTCGCGCAGGCGGTTGTCGATACGCAGCGCACCGAAGGCCAGGTCCTGGCGCTTGCTGTCCACGGTTTCGCTGCGGCGCAACAGGGCCTGGATACGTGCCAGCAGCAGGCGTGGGCGTACGGGTTTGCAGACGTAGTCGTCGGCGCCCAGGTCCAGGCCCTGAACCTGGTCGAGTTCATCACTGCGCGCGGTGAGCATGAGGATCGGCCCCTGGTACTGACTGCGCACGCGGCGGCAGATGCTCAGGCCGTCCTCGCCGGGCAGCATCAGGTCGAGGATCACCAGGTCGGGCTGGCTGTCGATGATGCGCCGGGCGGCGCGGGCGCCATCGCCTTCCACGCTGACCTCGAAGCCGTTGGCCTGCAGGTACTCGGCGGTGAGCTCGGCCAGGCGCTGGTCGTCTTCGACGATGAGGATGCGGGGTAGGGTTTGGTCCATGACTTTGGCCTTGTTTGTTCTTGGGATCGTGTCAGGGCAGCTGAGAGTATGACTGTAGATGGGTGGGGCCTGTGAGATCGAGCGCCGCGCGGGCGGCGCATCGCGAGCGAAGCTCGCTACAACGACCTGTGTCCGCCCCCGATGTGTGCCCACCACCGATCAATGTGTAGGAGCGGGTTTACCCGCGAATACGGTGGCGGGGGCAACGGTGAACGGCAGGTGGAGATTGGCCAGCAGGCTCGGCCCTTTCGCGGGTAAACCCGCTCCTACAGGCGACCGCGCGCGCGGGAACCAAGATCTTCAGACATGCCCCTACCGCCCCCTCGACTGAACCGTTTTTTGTGACAGGGTTCGCGCCCGAAAAAAACTGCCCAAGAGCGTCACGTTGCAGAAAAATACTGCAAACCACTTGGCACAAGGCCTACAGCGAATACCCACCATTCACTCACAAAGTACGCACACGTTATCCACAGGCGCTCGCCTTGCAAAGCCCCCAATACCGCATTATCTTGTATCCCGATCGCAGTGAACCACTAGATATAGGGTTTCGTGCAAAATCACACACAAAAGTCAACCCGCAAAATCAAGCGATTTTCCGGGCGGAACTTGAAGTGATTTCAGCAACCAAACCGCTCCTGCGGAGGCGACCGAGGCAAGCCCTTCCAGGGCCTTGTTCGGGCATGGGTGTTGCAGGCCAGGCCTGGCATCCATCAGCAACAGATTTTGGGCCCCGCCCAGAACCTTTGACTTCGGCCAGGGAGCGGCAAGCCATTGCCCCTTATTCCTGAGTCTGTCCCGAAGTCGGTACGCCCGTGCGGGCGGATGCGCATGCTTTGCGCATCCCCGCAGGGCCATCGAGCAAGTGGACGGAACGGTGGGCGCCCCTAGGGCGCCTGAACAAAATAGAAATTGTGGAGACACCCACCCATGCAAACCGACACAACTCGCGAGAACCCGCAGGCCAAGGTGCCGCAGGCCGCCGATTCCAACCAGGATCTGGCTGCCACCGCCCCTGGCCAACTGCGCGTGATCAAGCGCAACGGCACTGTCGTCCCTTACACCGACGACAAGATCACCGTGGCCATCACCAAGGCGTTCCTCGCAGTTGAAGGCGGTACCGCCGCCGCTTCGTCGCGCATCCACGACACCGTCGCGCGCCTGACCGAGCAGGTTACCGCCACGTTCAAGCGTCGCATGCCATCGGGTGGCACCATCCACATCGAAGAAATCCAGGACCAGGTCGAACTGGCCCTGATGCGCGCCGGCGAGCAGAAAGTCGCCCGCGACTACGTGATCTACCGTGACCAGCGCGCCAAGGAGCGTGCCACCCGCGCCAACACCGACGCCGTGGTCGAGCCGCACCCGAGCATCCGCATCACCCTGGCTGACGGCAGCCTGGCGCCGCTCGACATGGCCCGCCTGAACACCATCATCAGCGAAGCCTGCGAAGGCCTGGCCGAAGTCGATGGCGACCTGATCCAGCGCGAAACCCTGAAGAACCTGTACGACGGCGTGGCCATCAAGGACGTCAACACCGCCTTGGTAATGACCGCCCGTACCCTGGTGGAGCGCGAGCCGAACTACTCGTTCGTTACCGCCCGCCTGCTGATGGACACCCTGCGCGCCGAAGGCCTGGGCTTCCTGAATGTAGCCGACAGCGCCACCCACCACGAGATGGCTGACCTGTACGCCAAGGCCCTGCCGGCCTATGTCGCCAAAGGTATCGAGTTCGAGCTGCTGAACCCGGCCATGGCCGACTTCGACCTGGAAAAGCTGGGCAAGGCGATCAACCACGAGCGCGACCAGCAGTTCACCTACCTGGGCCTGCAGACCCTGTACGACCGCTACTTCATCCACAAGGATGGCGTGCGCTTCGAGCTGCCGCAGGTGTTCTTCATGCGTGTGGCCATGGGCCTGGCGCTGGAAGAAAAAGACAAGGAAGCCCGTGCGATCGAGTTCTACAACCTGTTGTCGTCGTTCGACTACATGGCCTCGACCCCGACCCTGTTCAACGCCGGTACCCTGCGCCCGCAGCTGTCCAGCTGCTACCTGACCACCGTGCCGGACGACCTGTCGGGCATCTACCACGCGATCCACGACAACGCCATGCTGTCGAAATTCGCTGGCGGCCTGGGCAACGACTGGACCCCGGTCCGTGCACTGGGCTCGTACATCAAGGGCACCAACGGCAAGTCGCAGGGCGTCGTACCGTTCCTGAAAGTGGTCAACGACACCGCCGTTGCGGTCAACCAGGGCGGCAAGCGCAAAGGCGCCGTGTGTGCGTACCTGGAAACCTGGCACCTGGACATCGAAGAGTTCATCGAGCTGCGCAAGAACACCGGTGATGACCGCCGTCGTACCCACGACATGAACACCGCCAACTGGATTCCTGACCTGTTCATGAAGCGTGTCTTCGATGACGGCAAGTGGACCCTGTTCTCGCCTTCGGAAGTGCCAGACCTGCACGACCTGACCGGCAAGGCCTTCGAAGAGCGCTACGAGTACTACGAAGCCCTGACCGAGTACAACAAGATCAAGGTATTCAAGACCGTCCAGGCCAAAGACCTGTGGCGCAAGATGCTGTCGATGCTATTCGAGACCGGCCACCCATGGCTGACCTTCAAAGACCCGTGCAACCTGCGTTCGCCGCAGCAACACGTGGGCGTGGTCCACAGCTCGAACCTGTGCACCGAGATCACCCTGAACACCAACAAGGACGAGATCGCGGTCTGCAACCTGGGCTCGATCAACCTGCCGAACCACATCGTCGACGGCAAGCTGGACACCGCCAAGCTGCAACGCACCGTGAACACCGCCGTGCGCATGCTCGACAACGTGATCGACATCAACTACTACTCGGTGCCGCAAGCGCGTAACTCGAACTTCAAGCACCGTCCGGTCGGCCTGGGCATCATGGGCTTCCAGGATGCGCTGTACCTGCAGCACATTCCTTACGGCTCCGATGCTGCCGTCGAGTTTGCCGACAAGTCGATGGAAGCGGTCAGCTACTACGCCATCCAGGCTTCCTGCGACCTGGCCGATGAACGCGGCGCCTACGAGACCTTCCAGGGTTCGCTGTGGTCCAAGGGCATTCTGCCGCTGGATTCGCAACAGATCCTGATCGAGGCCCGTGGCCAGAAGTACATCGACGTCAACCTGGAAGAAACCCTGGACTGGGCGCCGGTACGTGCCCGCGTACAGAAAGGTATTCGTAACTCGAACATCATGGCCATCGCACCAACCGCGACCATCGCCAACATCACCGGCGTATCGCAGTCGATCGAGCCTACCTACCAGAACCTGTACGTGAAGTCGAACCTGTCGGGCGAATTCACCGTGATCAACCCGTACCTGGTTCGCGACCTCAAGGCTCGCGACCTGTGGGACTCGGTCATGATCAACGACCTGAAGTACTACGACGGTTCGGTACAGCAGATCGAGCGTATCCCGCAAGAGCTGAAAGACCTTTACGCCACTGCGTTCGAAGTCGAGACCAAGTGGATTGTCGACGCGGCTTCCCGTCGCCAGAAGTGGATCGACCAGGCGCAGTCGCTGAACCTGTACATCGCCGGTGCATCGGGCAAGAAGCTGGACGTGACCTACCGCATGGCCTGGTACCGTGGCCTGAAAACCACCTACTACCTCCGTGCCTTGGCCGCGACCAGCACCGAGAAGTCGACCATCAACACCGGCAAGCTCAACGCCGTTTCCAGCGGTGGCGACAGCGCCCCGGTCCAGGCAGCCGGCCCTGCGCCAGTGCCAAAGGCCTGCGCGATCGACGAGCCTGACTGCGAAGCCTGCCAGTAAGGCCTGAATGCCGCGCGGGGTGCCCAACGGTGCCCCGCGCGGCATTTTTGTATCCGCGCCTCAGAGAAACCTTGCCCTTTGCCCACTGTTCACGCAGCTCGGTAAAAGAACAGGACCTCTCAAAACAGGATGTAAACCCATGGCGCGGAAAAAACTGGCATCTCGCAAGATTGGTCGCAACGCCGAAACCGGCCGTTTCACCTCGGTCGAACAGGCACGCAAGTACCCCAAGACACACATTGTCGAAACGCTGCACACCCACCGCAGCTAGTGGTAGCTGGCCTCATCGCCGGCAAGCCCGCGGTGAGGCCGGCCCCGACAACGCAGCCCTCATAAAAACACCATATGATGTGCCTTAAAATTTAAACTGGCACAACATATAGGTTGGCGCTACACTCTCCCCCCGTAGAAGAAGCCACCTGTTTCGTGAACCGACGCATGCCAAACCGGTCGAAAAAGTTACCCTCGCCGGCAACACGCGCACCCCGATCGAAGGTGAATTCCGGTATACTTTGCGCCCTCTGAAAAGAGCACCTATTCAATTGTCCTGGCCCCTCCCAGAGGCCTGGCCAGGTACAAGCCAGAACACATTCAGATGTAAACGAGAGTCAGCCTCTCGAGCTGCCCATTCGCCATTACGGCCTTGCGTCAGGCATCACATTCTTAAAATCCAACCGGTTGCCTCTGGGCGACCCTCAAGCAGGAGCCAAACCATGCTGAGCTGGGACGAATTCGACAAAGAAGACGGCGAAGTAGTCGCCAAAGGCAACACCCCTGCGCAGGCCGCTGCCGCCGCCACCCTCGACAAACTCGACAGCGCCGGTGGTGCCGCCGCCCTGGAGGCCCGTGCGGCCACCGCTTCTGACTCCGAAGCCGTCAAACGTGCCAAGGCTGCCCTCGACGCCCTCGACGTTGCCGAAGGCCTGGCCGAACTGGAAGGCTCCTCGGCCCGCGTTGCAGTAGATGAAAAGCGCATGATCAACTGCCGCGCCGACCTCAACCAGCTGGTACCGTTCAAGTACGACTGGGCCTGGCAGAAGTACCTGGACGGCTGCGCCAACCACTGGATGCCGCAAGAGGTCAACATGACCGCCGACATCGCCCTGTGGAAGAGCCAGGACGGCCTGACCGAAGACGAGCGCCGCATCGTCATGCGCAACCTCGGCTTCTTCTCCACCGCCGACTCGCTGGTTGCCAACAACCTGGCCCTGGCCGTGTACCGCCTGATCACCAACCCGGAGTGCCGCCAGTACATCCTGCGCCAGGCCTTCGAAGAGGCGATCCACACCCACGCCTACCAGTACTGCATCGAGTCGCTGGGCATGGATGAAGGCGAGATCTTCAACATGTACCACGAGATCCCGTCGGTCGCTAAAAAAGCCGCTTGGGGCCTGAAGTACACCCGCGCCATCTCCGACCCAGAGTTCAACACCGGCACCGTCGAAACCGACAAAGAGCTGCTGCGCAACCTGATCGCCTACTACTGCGTACTGGAAGGCATCTTCTTCTACTGCGGCTTCACCCAGATCCTGTCCATGGGCCGCCGCAACAAGATGACCGGCGTGGCCGAGCAGTTCCAGTACATCCTGCGTGACGAGTCGATGCACCTGAACTTCGGTATCGACGTGATCAACCAGATCAAGATCGAAAACCCGCACCTGTGGGATGCGGCGATGAAGGAAGAAGCGACCCAGATGATCCTGCAAGGGACCCAGCTGGAGATCGAATACGCCCGCGACACCATGCCACGCGGCGTGCTGGGCATGAACGCGGCGATGATGGAGGACTACCTCAAGTTCATCGCCAACCGTCGCCTGACCCAGATTGGTTTGAAAGAAGAGTACCCAGGGACTACCAACCCGTTCCCATGGATGAGCGAGATCATGGACTTGAAGAAAGAAAAGAACTTCTTTGAGACGCGGGTGATTGAGTATCAGACGGGTGGGGCGTTGAGCTGGGATTGATCTCGCCTACCCTTATTTTTCTGCGAGAACCGAACGAATTTCAGATTTTCCGAATTCTCGCACCAAATAAGCGCATGAAATGAAAAAAGCCACCTGAGCCGCAAAGGCCAAGGTGGCTTTTTTGCATATAGGGATTTGCTGCAGCTTGGCGTTTTACCCCCTCCGCGTAAGGCTTAGAGCCAACCCACTTTAGCGCTTTGATTGAGGATCAGGAAGCTGATGTAGGTACTGGCAACACTGCATCGCTATCCCAGAAGCGCACAGGCCGGCTGAACAGGTTCTCGGTCTGGAAGTGGGCCATCCGCCATACACCGCCATTAAGCTCGAAGCGAACGGTCAAGTGAGCGGCATTAAGGTGCGAAGCACCGTCGCTGAAGGTGCTGGTCTGCAACATCGTCCAGCTTCCCAAGCCGATATCTTCCTGCACGTCGATGACTTCACTAGTAAGGAAATGCACGTTCAGTGCGAAGTGCGCAGGCGTTTGCATGTAGGTAGAAAACATGCCGCGGATGGCTTCACGGCCACGGTGCCCTCCAAAGCGCCCGGCATAACGGGCTCCTTTCCCCTCCCACACAGCATCCTGGGTGAACAGCCCGGCCAGCTCATCCAACGGTGTGTTGGCATCCAGCCTGTCACAAAGCTGCATATAGCGGTTGATACAGACACGTATTGCCTGCTGATGCTCGAACGCTGCAAGGCGCGCTGCGATTGCTTGGATATCCAACATGTAACGACCTCGACAAGGGCAATCAGTACAGCACCGACCTTCAAGGTCGGGCGGCGTAGATGTTCATCAATACACGCTGAGCGACCGCAAGCAGGCGCGCGTCCTTGCCCTTTGCGCCGACCAGTTGCAGCCCCACGGGCAAACCGCTCTCATTGGCCAACGGTATGCTCAATGCAGGGTGACCTGAGAGATTGAAGGGGCGCACCAAGGCAGTCATGCCAAGTACTGCGCTGGTGTCGCCTGCTTCTTCCAGGCGCAAGGGAAAGTCGGGCATGGTCGGCAGCGCAATCACATCGAAACGGGCCAACGCCTCGTCCACCTCGGCGCTGAACAACCGCCGGGTTTGCTCTGCTCGGGCCAATGTTGCCTCGTTGGTATCGGCAGCTGCGCTGAGCCTGACGGCGACATCTGCTCCCACTTTCTGCGACTGCAGCAGATGACCACAGGCCCGGTACGTCTCGCGATTGATGATCACCAAGCCCGCCTCAAAGGCGGCGGCGAAATACTCGAACGCCACGTCTTGCAGAGGCAGCCCGCTACGCAGTAGTGCCTGGGCGACAGTCGCGGCGACTTCTGCGCGGGCTGACACCTGCAGCACGCCCACCGTGGCTCCCTCAGGAACTGGTGAGGGCCGGTAGGTAGGGTCGATCATGCCCATGGCGATTCCCAGCATGGACAGCGAATTTGCAAACGGTCCGACGCAATCCAGGGTCGTATGCTCGGGCATGACCCCTGCCCTGCTTACCCGGCCAAACGTAGGCTTCAGTCCGAAAACCCCGCAACAACAGGCCGGAATACGTACTGACCCACCGGTATCGGTCCCCAGGCTGAAATCTGCCAGGCCCGCCGCGACCACAGCCGCAGAGCCACTTGAAGATCCCCCCGGAATACGCCCTGGAAAACGCGGGTTGGCTGCAGTACCCACATGATGGTTGATACCGGTGGTGCCGAAAGCCAGTTCGTGTAGGCTGACCTTGGCCGTCAAATGTGCGCCTGCTGCCAGCAGGTTTGCAACAACATCGGCATGCCGTTGTGCCACCACGGAATCTTCCAGTGCCTGCGAAGAAGCGCGCGTGACAACGCCTTCGACGTCGATGGTGTCCTTGACCGCCACACGCAGTCCGCCGCGCGCCCTCAGATCCAGCTCGCTAACGATGATGGTCACTGCAGTGACTCCTTTTCATGAATGTTTGAACAAGCACCGTAGCCATCACTGCTGGATCGGTCGGTGAAATATTTCGCCCAGGGCGGCGTAGAAAGGCCCCCCCAGGCGAGCCAGCGGGCGCATCTTGGCGCTATCGATACGCCTGCCATCGAAAATCTCCTCGGACAGGTGAAAGGCCACGACTTCCCCGACGAACAGCGTGCTGCTGCCATTCCCCAGGATAAGTGCCTGGTGGAGACGGCACTCCATCTGCACAGGTGTACTAGCGATGCGCGGTGCACTGACGCATCGGCTGGGCAACAACTCAATACCGAGCAGATCGACCTCACTTTCATCTGGCCCATAGGTCCATGCGCAGCGATGCATGAGTTCCATATTGGCCTCGGTCACCACATTGACCACGAACTCATCCGACTCACGAATGTTCCTCGCCGTATCCTTAGGCTGCCCATCACGATGCTCGATATTGATCGCAATGAGGGTCGGACTGGTCGATACGTAGTTGTAGGAGCTGAAAGGAGCGGCGTTGACCCTTCCCTCTTGATCGACGGTCGTCACCCAGGCAATGGGCCGGGGAACCACACAACCCACGACCAACTTGTGCGCAGAGTCAGGATCGAGCCCACGCCCGTCTATATAGGAAAATGTTGTCATTTCGATACGTCCTCATTGAGCCGTCCACATGACGGCTGCGGCTGGACCAAAAAGCCGGAGCCCTTCCCGCACAAAGAGCCCAGGCAAAACGGACTTACTGCACGGTCTAATCTGTGTCCTTGGGCTGACGGATCGTAAACACTGCAACGGTGGTGATGGCGCCCATGACGACCAGCATCACAGAGACTGGCCATGCATCTTTGTAGAGGCTGAACAACGCCGTGGCGGCGAGTGGGGCAAGGCCGCCGGAGACGATAGAGGCAATTTCATGCCCCATCGCCAGCCCCGAATAGCGCACTTTTGCGGGGAAAAGCTCGCCCATCAGGGCCGGCTGCGTACCGATCATTGCGCCGTGACAGACAGCAAGGCCTACCAGCGTCGCCAGATACACCAGCGCAGGTTGATGTGTGTCCAGCAGCCAGAAGAAGGGAAACGCGAACAACATCAGGCTGACCGAACCGAATGCGTACACCAGGCGCCGCCCGATTCGATCCGACAGCCATCCCCAGAAGACCAGGCTAAACGCCTCGACGATCATTGCTGCCATTACGCTGGCCAGTACCAGTTGAGTGTCCAGGCCGGTGAACTTCGCGTAAGCAACGGTAAAGGCGAGAAACAGATAGGCGCTGCCATTCTCGGCGATACGCAGGCCCATGGCTTGCAACAGCGCTTTTCGGTGGTTGCGGAACAACTCCAGAACCGGCACATGCTCGTTCTCGTTCTTGCTGCCTTGCGCCTCGAATTCCTTGCTTTCCGGCAGGTGACGGCGGATGTAAACCCCAACGCCAAAGATCACGATGCTGGCCAGGAATGGCAAGCGCCATCCCCAGCTCATCATTTGCTCAACGGGCAACAGCTGGATCAGATAAAAAGCTGCAGCCGACAACACGAAGCCGCCCACCACACCCAGCTGGCTCCAGGCGGCGAAAAAGCCCAGCCTGCCTTTCGGCGCGTTTTCGCTGATAAGCAGTACACCACCACCCCATTCGCCACCCGAGGCGATGCCCTGCAAAATCCTCAGCAGCACCAAGCAGACTGGCGCGAGATAACCCGCTTGCTCGAATGTGGGTAGCAGCCCTATCGCGAACGTGGCCGCGCCCATGATGCCAAGGGTCAGGATCAGCGCTTTCTTGCGTCCCGACTTGTCGCCGATGTGCCCGAAGATCACCCCGCCCAGCGGACGAGCCAGAAAGCCGACGGCGAAACCGGCGAACGATGCCATGGTGCCTAGGACAGGATCGGTCCCTGCCGGGAAGAACAACGGGGCGAAGATCAGCGCCGCTGCCGTTCCATAGAGAAAGAAGTCATACCACTCAAGTGCATTGCCCAACACCGAAGCCATTACAATACGTCGCATGGTTCGCGCATCGCGGTTGGTCTGGATGTGATTTTCAAAATTAGTCATTATTGTATTTCTCCGCTGCGCTTACCAAATATTCCAGGTATAGGAGGTCACCAGACGATACTCGTCATAGTCGTTGCCGTATTGCTGCTGGATGCGGTAGTTCTTTAACTCAACACCCAAACCTTTCAGTGGCCCACTTTGAATCGCATAACTGACCACCACATCCCGCTCACTTTCCTGGTCGCGGTTCAATCCTGCGCCGCGGTCGATATCGGTGCCTTTTATGTAGCGGGTAAACACGCGCAGCCCAGGCAGCCCCATCGCGGCAAAGTTATAGCCGTAACGCACTGACCAACTCCGCTCATCCGGACGGATGAACGGCATGCCAGCCCAGTTGGGTAAATACAATTGGGGGACATAGCCGTTCAGAGTTGGGAATACGGTATCGCCCGTCATGCGTTGGTAACTGGCACCGAACAGATGCCCGCTTTTCTCCAGCGTCACCAGCGCACTGTAGGCTCGGTTATCGACGGTTCCACTGCGGGCGTTACCGTCCTCTCGGTTGTTGAAGTAGCCAATGTCGGTCTTGAGCAAATAGCCATTACCGGCGTCCCATTGGTGTTTAAAACCTCCATAATCCTGTTTGTAGATATCATTCAACACACCATGGAAGTAGCTGACCTGCAACTTCGGGGTCAGGGAATACGTTGCCCCGGCAAAGTCCAGTCCTTCGCTGTCCAGGCTATCCGAGGTGCCATAGCGATACAGCCGCTCATGATTCGAGGACTCGCGGGTAACGATGGACCAGAACCTGCCACCTACCACTGTCAGGCGATCAATATCCCGTGACTCGATCACCGCGCCTTGATACACGGTGTCCAATAAACGACTGGGGTCATTGGAGGCGACTGGGTAATTGGGTTTGATGTCGCCTATCTTCAAAGAACTATTGAAAAACTTCAGTTTCAACGTTGCGCCCGCGCGCCCATAGTCCCGAGTCACTCTTTCATCGTGATGGCTATAGGGTAGCGAGCCATCGTTACCCGAGGCGTCCAAACGTACGGCGATTTGACCATTGACATCCAGCCCAACGGCCAACGGTGTGTCCGTATACCCGGACTCAAATTGTAAATCGAAGCCCTGCGACCAGTTACCCACTTTGTCGGCAGGTGCGTCACGGTTGGTAAAATTCCTGTTCAGGTACAAGTTTCTTAAGTTAATGGAAAGGTGGCTGTCATCCATGACGTCGGCATTGACCTGTTTCGGCACTACCGAACCCAACAATATGCAAAGCGTTGTTGCACGCAACGGCCAGTGAATTTCCATTGTAGTTTCCTGAAATTGTGATCCTGCATGTCATCGGCAGTCGAATGAAGTGCAGATGCGAGCACCTGTGGGCGTTCGAATTGCAGTCACGTATTGTTTTTGTTTTTTTCAGATATCCAGCACCAGGCGCGGTGTACGCGCCCGGGAACAGCACAAGACTATTTGCTCATTAGTTTGTTTTTCTTCCTCGGTCAGGTACACGTCACGGTGGTCCGGTTCACCTTCGAGCACGTCGCATAGGCAGGTACCGCAAACGCCTTGCTCACACGACACGTCCACCTTGATACCCACGGCGCCGAGCGCATCGACAATTGTCTGCCCTTGGGCAACCGGCACCGACTTGCCGCTGCGCGCGGCAACCACCTCGAAACCGGCCCCGGCAGTGTCCGCTTCTCCCTGGAAGTACTCGCGATGGATCTGCTGCTCTTCAAAACCTAGGGCACGCGCATTTTCGACGACCCAATCCATGAAACCGACCGGGCCACATGTATAGACATGGCTGCCAGGCGGGGCAGAACCGAACACCGCGGCCAGGTCCAACTGCGGCCCTTGGTCACCAAAGTGCGTGAACACTTGCTCTGAAAAAGCCCCCGAGGTGAGTTCGTCGACGAATGCACAGCGTGACTGCGAACGCCCTTTGTAATGCAGCTCGAACGAGCAGCCCGTGGCATGCAACTCATGCGCCATGGCGATCATCGGGGTGATGCCGATGCCGCCACCCAGCAGAATGTAATGACTCGCCCCAGGCACCAGGGCGAACAAATTGCGTGGAGCGCTGATGCAAAGGCCAGCCCCTGGCTGCAGCGCATGCACCGCGATGGAACCACCCCGCGAGTTCGCATCCCTGAGCACACCCAGGCGATACATGTCGCCATCGGCAGGGTCTCCACACAGCGAATATTGCCTGACCAGGCCCGCTGCCATATGTACGTCTACGTGCGCGCCTGCGGTGAAAGCGGGCAAGGCCTGGCCATCAGCAGAGGCCAGCTCGAGCACAACCACATCGCCGCCTTGCACCTCCCGTTTGCGCACGACCACGTCCAGCATCTGACTCCTCATCAGAGTGTCCTCACAGGATGTAGCCGATACCGGCAAGGGTGTCGTCACTGTTGATCAGGTTGATCACTTTGCGGTGGATCCTGAAGCCGCCCTCGGCACGCACCAAGGTGTAGGTCAGATCGGCGCTGTAGTGCTTGAGGCTTTCTTTGCGGAACTCCCGCACGTTCTGTGCAGCGCGCACGGTGACGTTGACGCCGTCGTCTGCCAGCACGCGGACACGCGAAATGCTGCGCACAGTGCGCGGCTGAGGGCTGGTGGAAATCGACTCGCCACCAATCAGGCGCTTCACGCGCAAGCCGCGCATGTGGTGATCGTCGAAGGCGTAGTTCAGCGTGTTCTCATAGTCGGTTTCGTTCGGATCAATCGGGATGATGTAGGTCCCCTTCTCGGCCCACAGGTTCAGCCAGGCGTCGTACTCGCCGTGGTCGAGCATGTCGCCTTCCTGCCAGATGAACGCGGTCACTTCATTGAACAGATTCAGGTTCATTATTCAGCTCTCTCGGTCATCATCTTCTTCCACTGCTGGTACGCCGCACGCATGCCGGTCTCGGCACTGACGTCGGAGATCAGGCCGTCGGCGCTGGGCTTCTCGCCCGGCAGCCCACGGTTGAGCATGATCCACAGGTTCTCGCCGGCATTGGCGCCTTTCTGTACGCGCTCCCAGGCCTCGGAGTCGTCCGGGGTACCGAAGCCCATCGGGCCCTGGAAGTGCTCGTGCAGGCGCAGGCGGTAGCGGTTGGCCGCGGCCGGGCCGCCGTCCATGGTGATCACCGAGTGGTGGATCTCGGTCTCGGTCACCGAGATCGGCTGCAGCACGCGGAAAAACGCCATCGAGCAGGCGACATTAGGGAACAGGTTGAGGTTGAAGCCCGAGCCGCCGACGGCGCGGACGATGCGACGCACCTGCTGCTCCTCAATGCCTTCGTCGCGCAGTTCGGCAGCGAGGCTTTCGAAGCGTTCGGGGATCGGTTTGTCGAGGTCGGCTTCAAGGTCTACCAGCTCGGGGATCATCACCATCACGCTGTGGCCGTTGCCTAGGTCCTCGACGTAACCAGGGCCTTTGACGAAGTCGAACAGCTCCAGGGTCTGCTCGTCGACCGAGGACAGGAAGCTCTTGTGCACCAAGGGGAAGTGGTAGGCATCGGTGGTGTTTTCCAACTGGATCTTCCAGTTGCCAGGGAAGCGGAAGCGGTGCTCGCCCGGCACCTTGATGCCATACCCCGCGCCTTGTTTCATGAACAGGTCCATCCACTTTTTCGCCGCACCGAGGAAGTCCTCCAACGGCTCGATGTCGTCCTTGAAGGTGGCGAAAACCATACCGGCGTAGCTTTCGGTGCGCAGGCTCACCAGTGGCAGTTCGGCCTTGTCGATGCAGTCGCCGTAGCTTTCCGGGTGCGGGATGCCGCGCAGTGAACCGTCCAGGGCATAGCCCCAACCGTGGTACGGGCAGACGAAGCTGTTGGTCTTGCCCTTCTTGTGCTCGCAGACGGTGGCGCCGCGGTGGCGGCAGCGATTGAGCAGCACATTTATATTTTTCTTGCGATCGCGCACGACGATCACCGGCTGCCTGCCGATGTAAGTGGTCTTGTAGCTACCAGCGTCCGGTACTTCGCTCTCGTGAGCGACCCAAATCCAGGTGCCGTGGAAAATCTTTTCCAGCTCGGTTTCGAATAGCGCCGGGTCAGTGTACAGGGACGTGTGTACGCGGTCGGGCAGCACCAGCTCGGCTGGGTCCAGGCTCAGGTTGATCGTCGGTATCAGGTTGGTCACGGAATCACCCTATCAGTGGTAGTGGCGTACTGCTTCATGCGGACAGCGCAAGTCATGCCTTCTGCATGACGAGGCATACGCTGAAATCGGGGTTACTCGTTCAGCCCACTCTTCCCGTCACGCCTTGATGACGGGGGAAAAGTTGACCTGGATGGGAAACACCCTGAGGGTGTCGGCGATGCGCGATTGCGCAGATACTTTGCGGTGCACGGTCATGGCATGAGCCCTCTTTCTTGTGTGCTTTCCGTTGGAAAGCGTTATGGCTCACAAGCTAAGGGGGGACCGTCAACGTCTCAATGACCGAAGCGGTCAAGGTCGTTGCGTTTTTCGCAACAAGTCGTCGCAGCGAACTTTCGGCGTGGGCGCGGTGCCGGGCGTTAGAGCGCCTTTTTCATTGTTTTCGCGATTGCAATGGCCAGCTCCCTGGTCAGTTCATCCAAGGTACGGCCTCGGCGCGTGACAACCTGTATCTCGGTGGCTTGCATTTGCGCGCAATCGACCGTCACAGCCTTGAACAAACCGCTGCGAAGCTCATCCATGACGGGCAGCTCAGCCAGCAATGTCACACCCAGCCCCGACCGTACGAAGTCGAGGATGACAGCGAGGGAATTGGACGTCATGGACGGCACTACCTCGATGTCCAACTCACGGCAGGCAGCGTCCAGCAATTCTCTGACCCGGAACTTTGGCCCTGGCAGCACCAACGGCTGCCGAGCCACTTCCTCCAGGCTGACGACGCTGCGCCGGGCCAGTTCACTGTCGCGATGGACAATCATCCGCAGTGGCTGGGCCAAGCTGTAAAGTCGACACAAACGTGCTGGCTGATTGGGCGAGAAGACCACGCCTAGATGCGCCTCATCTGTCAGCACCATGCGCTGCACCTCGCTCGAGGGCGCTGTGATGATTTCAGTCTTGTGATGAAGGTGGGTCCGCATCAACTCCTGTAGCGAGTTGATGCCCTTGGCACCGAGCAGGCCCTCCCCGACCGCGATAACCGTGGTGGTTTGCGCTTCACCTCGCAGTTCGTCGAGCTGGGCCATGAACAAGGCATAGCGCACATTGCGCTCTTCAAAGTACGCAACAGCAGCTTCGCCTGCAGCAGTAAGACTTATGCGATGACTGCCCTGCTTGACCAGGTCGATTCCCAATTCTTCCTCGAGCTTGGCGATTTGCCGGCTCACCGAAGAGGTTGCGATACCGAGTTCTTCGGCAGCAGCACGCATCGAGCCCCTTGCGTGGCTAAGGTGCAGATAACGTAGGCGGTTGTCCTGCAATTCGTTCTGACGATGGGTACGGTTTGGCATGCGGGGCCTGTTCGGTCAGGGCCCGCTTGAGGCCGCTGGCTTGAGAAGCCCACGACGTTCACTCGCGCATGCGAGGGCCGGGGCCTTGCCAGCATCCTACATCAGGTTTGCTGGCGAGACCTCAGGTTCTGCGCATCATGGGTATGGCGTGGTTGGCGCGATACCGGCAAACAGCGCGCCAGCGCTGTCATAAGTGGCTTCTCCTAGAAAAGCGTGCTGCGTGACGACCATGGCATCACGCAAGATCCATTGCAGCCGGTTATCATCGAAAATCGCGGTAGTCCCGGCCAGGCGATACGCCATAGTGACCACCTCAGCGCAGGTATGGGCAGCATGGGTAGCACTCAGGCGTAGCAGATTGGCTTGTCGTTCGCTCACCGGCTCACCCGCAAGGATGCTTTGCCAGACAGCGTCAGGCGCCTCGTAAAAAAAAGCGCGAGCGCTGCGTAGCATGGCCTCGGCCTTGCCCAACTCGATCCGGTAGTAGGCACGATCGCCCAGGCGCGGGGCACCGGTCACCGTCTTGGTGCTGCCCGACATGGCGGTGACCAGGTCCAGTGCGGCGCGTGCCAGCCCAAGATTGACCGCAGCGTGGACCTGCGCCTGGTAGGACACCGAAGGGTATCGGTAGAGCGGCTCATCAATGGTCGCCGCGGCACCTCGGGTGAATGTCCAGGCATGCTCGACCCTTTTACCCTGCAACCTGAGGTCATGGCTGCCAGTGCCTTGCATGCCAACCACATTCCAGTTCTCGATGATTTCCACTTCACCTGCGGGAAACACTGCGGTCAGCGGCTTGCCGGCACCCGCTCCGCCACCATTTGCCGGCGTACCGCCAATGCCTACGCCAATCCAGTCCGCGCCCTTGCAACCGCTAGCAAAACGCCAATGCCCGTTGATCTCCCAGCCGCCCTCAATCGCACACGCGGGCTGTAACGGGTAGAGGCCGCCTGAATAGACCTGGTCTGGCCCGCTGGCATAGATCAGCGCCTGGGTTTCTGGCGGCAGGGACGCCAGGTAAATGTTGGCGGAGCCAAATGCAGCCACCCAACCCGTAGACCCGTCCGCCTCGGAGATTCGCTCGATAATCCTCAGAAACTCGGCAGGGGCAAGTGCATCACCGCCAAAACATTTTGGTGTGCTGGCGCGGAATATGCCTGCTGCTTTCATCTTGTCGATCATGTCGCTAGGAACATGGGACCGTTCATTGAACTCACTTCGGCGGTTAACCACCTCGGCAATGACTTCTTCAAGCGTAGCTTTATTATTCAAACCGGGTGGACAGGGCACCGCCGGGCGATCAATACATTGGACTTGCGTATTCATCTTATTCTCCGAGTGAACTTGAAACCGGCATTAGCATGGACACCGACTGACCGTTGATCAAATTCAAAACCTGCATACGCTCCATGCTCCAAATGAATGACGTCTTGACATTGAGCGCGCAAGCGCATTCCGCGTACGAATAACATCAATGCGAAATAAGAATTTGACCCACCTTGCAACTATGCCCAGCATTCAACCGTTCACTCATGGCAAACGGAATAAAAACATCATGACGCTCACAACAAACAAAGATGGTTTTCGCCAGGCACTTTCCCTGCTGTCCGCTGCAGTCAATGTCATTACCACGGACGGTCCCCATGGTCGCCTGGGGCTGACGGCAAGTGCCGTGTGCTCCGTAACCGACATGCCCCCGACGGTCTTGGTCTGCATCAACCGCAACAGTTCGATTCACGCAGCCGTGGTCGCCAACCGCGCCCTGTGCGTGAACATTCTACCGGGCCATCTCGAAGGGATGGCCAGGCACTTTGCAGGCATGACCGATGTGCCGCCTGAAGAGCGCTTCGCCGACGACGCATGGAGCGACGGCATGACCGGGCTGCCGGTGTTGGGCGATGCGCTTGCTAGCCTTGAAGGCCAGGTGGTCGACATCAAGGAAGTCGGATCACACTCCGTGTTGTTCGTCGAGATCGCACATATCCACCTCGGCTCGGAGGGTGAGAGCCTGACCTACTTCGGGCGCAACTTTCATCGCCTTGACCGATCGGGCACCGGTCAACGCCCATCAATTTCCTGACCGAGGCGCGCAATGACATTCTGCCTGTTTATGACGGCTCGCAACCGGATGCCCGGCTTTTGCCTAGGGGTGACGGATATCCAAGAGCACCTCGCGGTGATACCGGGCATGACCCACGCGCTGTGCCATCAACCACTCGACCTGCCGGAAGCCAACCCGTTTATTGCGTCCAAAGCCGCGCCAAGCTGCGTTCTGCAGCTCTATTTCGGCACAATCGACCACGTCGAATCGGCGTTGCATACCCAGGGGAACCTGGGCACGTTCGTGCATGTTTCGAGCATGGCCGGTTACCAGTGGGAGCAGCAAGTGATGCTGGTCCGACGCTTCAGCGATAACCTGCCCAAGCGGGCCCTGCCTACAAGTGAGGAGCAGGTGACGTATCTGGTGCACTACACAGGGAGGGTTGCAGATGAGGCGCATTGGATTGAGCGCTACGTGCATCAGCACCCGTCCTTGCTGGCAAGACTGCCAGGTGTACGCAACGTCGAGGTGTACACCCGTCTCGACTATTGCAGCCAGTTGCCGGTGGCGCGTAGCCAGGCTCTGCAGCGCAACAAGGTTGTGTTCGACTCAGTGCACACGTTGCGTGATGCACTCACCTCACCCCAACGAGAAACCTTGCGCCAGGATTTTCTTAGCCTGCCTCGCTTCGAAGGCGAAAGCCCTCATTACCCTATGCGTACCTTCGAATGCTGAATGGAGACACGCGCAGCGCCACAAGGTGCTGCCCGGAATCCGAAACGCGGCCTGTCGGGCTTATAGAGCAGGCGTGGCCGCGAACAATTCCACCAACAGTGTGCGCAACCAGGCGATCCCCGTGTCGGATGAAAAACGCCTGTGGCAATAAAGACCGACCGAAATCCTTGGCAACTCAACTGGCAGGCGCAGCAGCCGATACGTGCCGGTTTTGTTGATTTGCAGAGCGATGGCGCGCGGCAGTATCAAGGCAAGTTCGGTGCTGGCGACTATTTTGGGCGCGATCGTGAAATTGGGGACCTTCAGTGCAATGTCCCGCTGCAGGCCTACTTTGCGAAACGCAGCGTCAGCAGTCTGACCGTGACCGGTGATGTTGCTCGAAACGTGCACATAGCGCAGCGTCTGCATGTGTTGAAGCGTCAGCTGACTCGCCTGCAAGGGGTGGTCTCTGCGCAGCAGGCAAATGAACTCATCCTCCAGCAAACTCTCATACAGGCAGTCTTCGTTGGGTTCGACCAAGTAGCCCAGCGCAAGGTCGATATCACTCTTGCGCAGTGCCACCGTCAACTGGTCGATCGGCAGCGGCTGGATTTCCAGGCTGATGCCTGGCGCCTGACACGCAAGCACCTCCATGATGCGGGGCAGGACATACAGCTGCGCCATATCTGACATCGAGATACGGAACGTGCGCGAGGCGGTAGCAGGATCGAAGCGCGACGAACTCATCAATGCGCCCTGGATGATGACCAAGGCTTGCTCTATGGGCCCGGCCAGGCGCAAAGCCGCATCGGTCGGTTCCATTGAAGTCGCCGTGCGGACGAACAGCGGGTCGTCGAAAACATCACGCAGCCGACGCAGGGCATGGCTGACAGCTGGCTGGCTGAGGTGCAGGCGATCAGCCGCGATCGTCAGGCTCCGGTGCTCCCAGATCGCCATGAACGTTTTCAACAGGTTCAAATCGATCGTGGCCAGATTGATGTGCTTCGTCATGTAAATTCTCGAAGTGGAAGTTCGACAAACGATAGCGTGCTGCTTTTTCTTGGGCGCATACCGCTCAACCATTATGAGGCTGTACTACGCCGCAGTGGGAGCGTTTTTTTCTATGCACTATCAACAAAGCCCTGCCAGCCATCCAGCCTGATTTCGCTGCACAGCAGCCGTGGGGTTATTCATATGGTGCATTGCGCAAATAATTCTTGATCATTTGACCCTGCAGAGTCGGCAAACCTACTGTGTCACAAACGCAATCCCGACAAACCCTGTGTGCACAAGCAAACTACAGAGTCGTTTATAAGATGAAGAACAAAATGACTGCACCAACAAGTGGCGTTTCTCCCGATTCTGGATCGCATCGCGTGGTCCGTGCTGTTTTCATATCCGTTATTGGCCAGATTCTGGAATGGTATGACTTCTTTCTTTATGGAACAGCGGCAGCTTTGGTATTTGGCGAACTCTTCTTTCCCATTGATGAAGATCCACTCACAGGCACTATCGCCGCCTATGGCGGGCTAGCGCTCGGTTTTATCGCACGGCCGGTCGGCGGCATAATCTGCGGCCATCTGGGTGACCGTTACGGTCGCAAGATGGTGCTTACATTGACCCTGGGCGCCATGGGCGCTGCCACGTTCCTGATGGGGCTTTTGCCCACCTACCAGAGCATTGGCATTGCCGCCCCAATTCTGTTGGTCGCGTTACGCCTGGTGCAGGGGCTCGCGGCGGGCGGCGAATGGAGCGGTAGTATTCTGGTGATCAGCGAGAACACCCATCAAAGCCAGCGAGGGCGTTTTTCCGCCTGGGCTCCCTGCGGCGCGGTGGTGGGCTTCGCGATGTCTACCGGGGCCTTCATGCTCGCCGAGACCGTCTCGGGCGAGGCCTTCATGACCTGGGGCTGGCGTGTTCCCTTCCTTTTCAGCCTTGTGCTCATCGGCGTTGGTCTCTATCTGCGCAGACACATGGACGAAAGCCAGGAGTTTTCAGAAATCAGTACCTCGGGAAAATCTGCCCACGCCCCGGTCATGGAAGTGCTGCGCTGCCATCCAAGAGAAATCCTCATGATCTTCGGGCTGCGCCTGGGTGAAGGATGCGCGGCGTGGATCTTTTTCACCTTTTCGATCGCCTACGGCAAATTCCTCGGGTTATCGAATACCTTTGTGCTCGGGGCGCTGACGTTCTCGATGGTGCTGATGATCCCCTGCGCGCTGCTGGCAGGCTACGCCTGCGACAGGCTGGGGCGAAAATCCGTGTACCTGGCGGGCGCTCTGGCCATGTTGCTGTTCGCCTACCCGTTTTTCCTGATGTTCGAATCGGGCGTACCCTGGGTTATCGTAACCGGTCTGGTAGTGGCCAATGGCCTAGTTCTGGGCCTTCTTGAAGGTGCTCAGCCACCGTACATCAGTGAGTTGCTACCTGCCCGCCTGCGTTTTTCAGGTCTGGGCATCGGCAGGGAAATTGCTTCAGTGCTCGGCGGCGGACTTGCGCCGATCATTGCCACCGCATTACTCGCCCACTACCGCGCACCTGAACCCATCGCCCTCTACCTGGCCAGCATGGCGCTGGTCACGGTTGTTACCACCTTTCTTACACCTGAAACCTATCCTCGCGAGCACCGTATCCGTGACCGCGCAGCATTGAAAAAAACACCTGCAAGCAAACAAGCCTATACCGAAAGCAGCACTGTAGCGGGAGGCTGACACAGTAAACGGTGGCTTCACTTCTCGTATTTTCGGCATGAGTCGGCAAGACCTGGGGCAACACGTGCAATCCGGAGAATTCAAGACGTTTTACAGCTTGCTGAGGCCGACGACCCGATTGATGACAGCTCACGGCCCTGGCCGGCCACACGAAAGCAGGTGGTCGCAGGCACCCTGGCCGTGACGGGCGTTCATGACCAGACCGAGGGGGAATGCCGTGATATCAACTTCGACCCAACACTCGTGCCGTCTGGCATCGAACTGTCGGACGACCCTGTTCTGGCGGCACGTGCGGGCATTTACTCGCACTCCTATAACGCACGCCTTCGCGAGATCGGGTTCGGAAAAGCTACCGAGACCACAGGCCAGAAGGACAGCAACTGATGCAAGACCAATCCAAGGCCCTTTCGCCTGTACCCCAGCACTTCAACCTTTTCGCCCGGCTGCTCTATCTGCTGATGATTGCCCTGCCACTGGCTGGGCAACGCGCTCGGCTGGCAACTGGCCCGTCATCCTCATGGATGGACGGGCATTGCCTGCCATCGTCCCTGAAAACCCGGTGCTCTATGCCTGGTTGCGGCTGGTCCATGCCGTAGGGGCATGGCGGCTCTTCGCAGCGCTTCTGGGACATGTGGGCGCCGCGTCGATGCATGCTTGGATTTTCCGAGACAAGGTATTCGCCAGCATTGCATGCGGTGCTGGCGCGCGAGAAAAGGTAAGAACCGGATAGGTAGCCAAGCCGGACGTGAAAGGATGCCATTCCCTTCAAATGAAGAGGCCTCGCCCCTGCCGACAGGAGGGGTACGGCACCAGCAAGGATGCCGGGACTGGACATGCCAGTCTAAGTGGTCAAGGGCGAGGCCAGATCTGAAGATAGCGCAGGCTCGGGGATAGGGCCACCGCTGTTCCGATTTGATTTGTAACCCTGTCCCCGGTTTGCGGTGCGAGGCAGCCAATGGGGTGGATGGCACGGGCTTTACCCGTGTTCGCGGGCAAGCCCGCTCGCGTACGTGCGTGGCATGGTGCAAGGCAGTTGTAGTATGTCTGCAGCGCGTTCAGGGTAGAGCCTCTGCAGCTCAGTTTTGGCGTCCAGGACCCTATTTGCTCTGCGATCAGCCGTTGACAGCCCTCCTCCCCCTTGCTAATAATCGCCCACAGTTGTACGACAACACATAACAAAAACAACAATCCGTGGACGAACCCATGTCGACACCCATCCCGCTGCACCCACGCCTGTTGCACACCCCTCTTCCCCCGGCCAGCTCGCGTACACCTGCCAGTACGTAGCGCCCGGTTACCGCGCGTTCACACCTGGCCCTGACCGGCCCGTTATCTACCCGCCCCTGCCGCAGGCCGCTTGCGCGTGCCCGGTGGACGGGCTGCCACACCCTTAGGGAGCACAACAATAATGAAAATCTGCCACACCCTGCCCTTCGCCCTGCTTGGCGCCGGGGTTATCGCCGGCCTGCCGGGCACCAGCCTGGCTGCGGGATTTGTCGAAGACAGCAAGGCCACCCTCGGGCTGCGCAACTTCTACATCAACCGCAACTTCATCAACCCCAGTAACCCGCAAAGCAAGGCCGAGGAGTGGACGCAAAGCTTCATTCTCGATGCCCGCTCGGGGTTCACAGAAGGGCCAATCGGCTTCGGCGTGGACGTGCTGGGGCTGTGGTCGGTCAAGCTCGACGGCGGTGGCGGTACCTATGGCACGGCGTTGCTGCCTCGCCATGACGATGGCCGGCCAGCCGACGATTACGGGCGCCTGGCGGTGGCGGGCAAGGCGCGTATTTCCAAGACCGAACTGAAGATCGGTGAATGGATGCCGGTGCTGCCGATTCTGCGTTCGGACGACGGGCGTTCGTTGCCGCAAACATTCCGTGGCGGGCAGGTGACCTCCAATGAAATCGCCGGGCTGACCCTGTACGGCGGCCAGTTCCGCGGCAACAGCCCGCGTAACGACGCGAGCATGGAAGACATGAGCTACGGCGGCGGCGTGTCGGACCGCTTCAACTTCGTCGGCGGCGAGTACAAGTTCAACCAGGACCGCACGCTGGTGGGGCTGTGGAATGCGGTGCTGAAGGACGTGTACCAGCAGCAATACCTGCAACTGAGCCACAGCCAGCCGGTGGGTGACTGGACCCTGGGGGTCAACCTGGGCTACTTCCATGGCGACGAGGACGGCTCCGAGCGCGCCGGGCAGCTGGACAACAAGACCTACTCGGGGATGTTCTCGGCCAAGTACGGCGGCAGCACCTTCTGGGTAGGGCTGCAGAAAGTCGATGGCGATACCTGGATGCGGGTGAACGGCACCAGTGGCGGCACCCTGGCCAACGACAGCTACAACTCCAGCTTCGACAATGCCAACGAGCGTTCGTGGCAGGTGCGCCATGACTTCAACTTCGTCACCGTTGGGGTACCGGGGTTGACCCTGATGAACCGCTACATCAGCGGGCGCGATGTGCACAGCGGGGGCGTGATCGATGGCAAGGAGTGGGTGCGTGAAACGGAGCTTGCGTATGTGATCCAGAGCGGGGCGTTCAAGGATTTGAGCGTGAAATGGCGTAACGCGTCGATTCGCCGGGATTACAGCAATAACGAGTTCGATGAGAACCGGTTGATCTTCAACTATCCGTTGTCGTTGCTCTGATCAAGACCTGCGGGTTTACCCGCGAATACGGTGGCGATGGCAACGGTGAACGACAGGTGGAGATTGGCCAGCAGGGTCGGCCCTTTCGCGGGTGAACCCGCTCCTACAACGGCCTGCGCCCAACCACCGACCTGTGTCCACCATTGATCAGGTGTAGGAGCGGGTTTACCCGCGAATACGGTGGTGGCGGCAACGGTGAACGACGGGTGGAGATTGGCCAGCAGGGCCGGCCCTTTCGCGGGTAAACCCGCTCCTACAGCGGCCTGGGTCCAATCACCGATGTGTGCCCACCACCATGGTAGGCGCGGGTTTACCCGCGAATACGGTGGCGGTGGCAACGGTGAACGGCGGGTGGGGATTGGCCAGCAGGGCCGTCCTCTTCGCGGGTAAACCCGCTCCTACGGGCGACCGTGCAGGCCTTTCGCCTTTTCCCCCCCGCGAAAAGGCCGGCAAAAGCCACCCAAGCCTCATTGACAACACACAGAACCACCGCCAATAATCAGCCAAGTCATACGACAACCTACAACAACCAACAACAAGAGCCGGCCATGACCACTACCCCCTTCAATCGCCTGCTGCTCACCGGAGCCGCAGGCGGCCTGGGCAAGGTCCTTCGCGAACGCCTGCAAGGCTACGCCGAGGTCCTGCGCCTGTCTGATATCAGCCCCATGGCCCCGGCCGCGGGCCCGCATGAAGAAGTCATTACCTGTGACCTGGCCGACAAGGCTGCGGTACATGCCCTGGTCGAAGGCGTAGACGCCATCCTCCACTTTGGTGGGGTTTCTACCGAGCATGCCTTCGAAGAGATTCTCGGCCCCAATATCTGCGGCGTATTCCACGTGTACGAGGCGGCGCGCAAGCATGGGGTCAAGCGCATCATCTTCGCCAGCTCCAACCACACCATCGGTTTCTATCGCCAGGATGAGCGCATCGACGCTCACGCGCCGCGCCGTCCCGACAGCTATTACGGGCTGTCCAAGTGCTACGGCGAAGATGTGGCCAGCTTCTACTTTGACCGCTACGGCATCGAGACCGTCAGCATTCGCATCGGCTCGTCGTTCCCGCAGCCACAGAACCTGCGCATGCTCTGCACCTGGCTGAGCTACGACGACCTGGTGCAGTTGATCGAACGCGGGCTGTCCACCCCCGGCGTTGGTCACACCATTGTCTATGGCGCCTCCGACAATCGCACCGTGTGGTGGGACAACCGCCATGCCGCGCACCTGGGCTATGTACCCAAGGACAGCTCCGAAACCTTCCGCGCTGCCGTGGAGGCCCAACCGGCCCCCGCCGCCGATGACCCGAGCATGGTCTACCAGGGCGGCGCTTTCGCCGTGGCCGGCCCGTTCAACTGACCCCAAGCCAAGAGGCACGGCATGAACTGCGAACTGATCGTCGACGCCCGCAACGGTACCGGCGAAAGCCCTGTGTGGCACCCCGGTGAACAGGCCTTGTACTGGGTAGACATTCCCGCTCGCCAGTTGCATCGCTGGCAAGCGGCCGATGGCAAACACCAGTGCTGGCAGGGCGACGAGATGCTGGCCTGCATCGCCCGCAGCGGTCAGGGTTGGGTTGCGGGCATGGAAAGCGGCATCTTCCAGCTCCAGGCCAGGGCGGACGGCAGCCTGGACAGCCGGCTGCTCAGCAACGTGCAGCACGCTCAGGCCGGCATGCGCTTCAACGATGGCCGCTGCGACCGTCAGGGCCGCTTCTGGGCCGGGACCATGCTGCTGGACATGCAGCAAGGTGCCCACGTGGGCGCGCTGTACCGGCATGACGGCGAAGGCCAGCTGCACCTGCAGCAGGACGGCATGATCGTGCCCAACGGCCTGGCCTTCAGCCCCGACGGCACGCGCATGTACCTGTCCGACTCGCACCCGAACGTACAGAAGGTGTGGGCTTTCGACTACGACATCGACAGCAGCACACCGCACAACAAACGGCTGTTCATCGACATGCGCGACTACCCCGGCCGCCCGGATGGTGCCGCCATCGACCAGGACGGCTGCTACTGGATTTGCGGCAACGACGCCGGGCAGATCCACCGTTTTACCCCCGAAGGTCGCCTCGACCGATCGCTCCGCGTGCCGGTGAAAAAGCCGGCAATGTGCGCCTTTGGCGGCGCCAGCCTGGACATTCTGTACGTCACCTCGATCCGCCCCACGGGCATCGACCTCAGCGACCAGCCCCTGGCTGGCGGGGTATTTGCCCTCGACCCTGGCACCAAGGGCCTGGAGGAACCAGCCTACCGGGGCTGACGCGCCTTGCCACACCCACACTTGCACCCACGAAACCAGATAATAAAAACCACGGAGTTTCATCATGACGTTCAAACGCAAGCTGCTTCTTGCCGTACTCCCGTTCGCCTTCAGCGTGGCCATGCCCGCCTCGGCGCTGGACATCAAGTTCGCCGAAATCCACCCGGCCGGCTACCCGACCGTGGTCGCCGAGCAGAACATGGGTAAAAAGCTGGAACAGGCCAGCAATGGCGACATTACCTTCAAGATGTTCGCCGGCGGCGTGCTGGGATCGGAGAAGGAAGTGATCGAACAGGCTCAGATCGGCGCCGTGCAGATGACCCGCGTCAGCTTGGGGATCGTCGGCCCGGTGGTGCCCGATGTGAACGTATTCAACATGCCGTTCGTGTTCCGCGACCATGATCACATGCGCAAGATCATCGACGGCGAGATCGGCCAGGAAATTCTCGACAAGATCACCAATTCCGATTTCAACCTGGTAGCCCTGGCCTGGATGGATGGGGGCTCGCGCAGCATCTACACGAAAAAGCCGGTGCGCAGCCTGGAAGACCTCAAGGGCATGAAGATTCGCGTACAGGGCAACCCGCTGTTCATCGACATGATGAACGCCATGGGCGGCAACGGCATCGCCATGGACACCGGGGAAATCTTCAGTGCCCTGCAGACTGGCGTGATCGATGGTGCCGAGAACAACCCGCCCACGCTGCTTGAGCACAACCACTTCCAGAGCGCCAAGTACTACACCCTCACTGGCCACCTGATCCTCCCGGAGCCGGTAGTGATGTCCAAGACCACCTGGAACAAGCTCAGCCCCGAGCAGCAGGCGCTGGTGAAGAAGGTGGCGCGTGAAGCACAGATGGAAGAGCGCGCGCTGTGGGATGCCAAGACCGCCGCCAGCGAAGAGAAGCTCAAGGCCGCCGGTGTCGAGTTCATTACCGTCGACAAGAAGCCGTTCTACGACGCCACCGCTTCGGTACGCGAAAAATACGGCGCGCAGTACGCCGACCTGATGAAACGTATCAACGCTGTCCAGTAACCGCGCCCCTTCCCGAACGACCTCGGCAGCGCGGCGCCCGCCGCACTGCCGCTTTGGTGATGCCCATGAAAAACCTGTTCCTGCGTGTGAACGACACGCTGTACTGCACCTGCACTTGGGTTGCCGGCCTGTCGATCCTGACCATGTCGCTGATCATTCCGTGGGGCATCTTCGCCCGCTACGTGCTCGGCACCGGCGCCAGCTGGCCGGAGCCAGTCGCCATCCTGCTGATGGTGGTGTTCACCTTCGTCGGCGCCGCCGCAAGCTACCGGGCCGGGGCACACATGGCGGTGACGATGATCACCGACCGCCTGCCACCGCTGCCGCGCAGCCTGGCCGCGCTACTGGTGCAAGTGCTGATGATTATGGTGTGCGTGTTCATGACCTACTACGGCACCAAGCTGTGCATCACCACCTGGAACCAGTTTCTGGCGTCACTGCCGGGGGTGCGGGTGGGCATGACCTATGCGCCGATCCCGATCGGTGGCGTGCTGACCCTGGTCTTTGTGCTGGAAAGGCTCCTACTGGGCGATCAGAGCCACCGCAAGGTAGTGCGCTTCGACCACCTGGAAGAAAACGAAGGAGCAGCATAAATGGATGCGTTCATTCTGTTGGGCAGCTTCATTGCGCTTATTCTGCTGGGCATGCCAGTGGCCTACGCCTTGGGCCTGTCGGCGTTGATTGGCGCCTGGTGGATCGACATCCCGCTTCAGGCGATGATGATCCAGGTGGCCAGTGGGGTTAACAAATTCTCGCTGCTGGCGATTCCGTTCTTCGTGCTGGCCGGTGCGATCATGGCCGAAGGCGGTATGTCACGGCGGCTGGTGGCGTTTGCCGGGGTACTGGTGGGCTTCGTGCGTGGCGGGCTGTCGCTGGTCAACATCATGGCCTCGGCCTTCTTCGGCGCAATCTCCGGCTCGTCGGTGGCGGACACCGCGTCGGTGGGTTCGGTGCTGATCCCGGAGATGGAGCGCAAGGGCTACCCGCGCGAGTTCTCCACCGCCGTGACCGTCAGCGGCTCGGTACAGGCGCTGCTGACCCCGCCCAGCCACAACTCGGTGCTGTACTCACTGGCGGCGGGCGGTACGGTTTCCATTGGCTCGCTGTTCGTGGCAGGTGTGATGCCCGGGTTGCTGTTGAGCGCCGTGATGATGGGCCTGTGCCTGATCTTTGCCAAGAAGCGCAACTACCCCAAGGGCGAAGTGATCCCGATGCGCCAGGCGCTGAAGATAGCCGGCGAAGCGCTGTGGGGCCTGATGGCCATGGTGATCATCCTGGGCGGCATCCTGTCGGGCATGTTCACCGCGACCGAATCGGCAGCAGTGGCGGTGGTGTGGTCGTTCTTCGTGACCATGTTCATCTACCGCGACTACAAGTGGCGCGACCTGCCCAAGCTGATGCACCGCACGGTACGGACCATCTCGATCGTGATGATCCTCATCGGCTTTGCTGCCAGTTTTGGTTACGTGATGACGCTGATGCAGATCCCGTCAAAGATCACCACAGCATTCCTGACCCTCTCGGACAACCGCTATGTGATCCTGATGTGCATCAACTTCATGCTGTTGCTGCTGGGCACGGTGATGGACATGGCGCCGCTGATCCTGATCCTTACGCCGATCCTGTTGCCGGTGATCACCGGTATCGGCGTGGACCCGGTGCAATTTGGCATGATCATGCTGGTGAACCTGGGCATCGGGCTGATCACACCACCGGTGGGCGCCGTGCTGTTCGTCGGCTCAGCCATCGGCAAGGTGAGTATCGAGTCGACGATCAAGGCAATGCTGCCGTTCTACCTGGCGCTGTTCATGGTGCTGATGGCGGTGACCTACATTCCGGCCATCTCGCTGTGGCTGCCCAGTGTGGTGCTGTAAATAAAATCGGGGCTGCGATGGGCTGCAAAGCAGCCCCCTTGGCCCTACCTGCAACGGATCCTGCACATGGCTGCCCCCTCCTCGGCTGTACCTCTATTCCCACGCAAACTGGCAATCGCCTTGCTGGCCCTGCTGGCCTGTTCATTCGCCGGCAACCACATTGCCGCTCGCATCGCATTCGACGACGGCACCGGCGTGCTGCTGGCCATTCTCTGCCGCTCAGGTATTACCTTGCTGGTGCTTGCCTGCCTGCTGCTGTGGCAACGCCAGGCCCTGAGCCTGCCCGCCGGTACCCGGCACTGGCAACTGCTGCTCGGCCTGCTGATCGCCACCCAAAGCCTGTGCCTTTATTCGGCAGTCGCACGCATTCCGGTAGCCTTGGCGCTGCTGGTGGGCAACACGTTCCCGATGCTGTTGGCGCTGCTCACCTGGGCACTGGGCGGTGCACGCCCCACTGGCCGCACGGTGTTGTTCATGGGCCTGATTCTGTGCGGCCTGGTACTGGCGCTGGATGTGCCGGCACACCTGGCCGACAGCGCTGCGGCCAACCCGCACTGGGCATTAGGGGTAAGCCTGGCTTTTGGTGCGGCCTGTGCCTTTGCCTGTGCCTTGTGGGTCACCGACCACAAACTGGCTGCCGTGCGCGGCCCAGTACGCAGCCTGCTGACCTTGCTGATCGTGTTCTCCAGCATGCTGGTGGCAGGCGCAAGCGGCGTGATCCCATCCGGTTTGTCACTGCCAGGCAGCAGCAGTGGCTGGGCGGCCCTGGCCAGCCTGGTTGTGCTGTATGGCCTGGCCTTCAGCTTGCTGTTCGTCTGTGTCCCTCGCCTGAACATGGCGCAGAACGCACCGGTAATGAACGTTGAACCCATCGCCACGTTGTTGCTGGGCTGGGCCTTGCTCAACCAGCACCTGAGCACTGTGCAGTTGGTCGGCGGCGCGGTGGTGGTGTGTGGCATCGTGCTGCTCACATACCGCCGGGCCAATTGATTGATCTTCCACAAAGGAGCCTTGCATGGCTGTGACCGAACTGCACCTGCAAGACCGCCTGACACGCCTGAGCCTGGCCCCGGAAATCGGCGCCAGCCTGGTCAACTGGCAGGTAAAGGCGACCGGGCAGGCGCTGCTGCGCCATACCGACGCGGCCGCGCTGGCCAGCGGTACACCCCGACGCCTGGCCTGCTACCCGCTGGCGCCGTGGTCCAACCGTATTGCCGAGGGTGGCTTTGCCCGGCCCGAGGGGTGGCAGGCACTGTTACCAAATACCGGGCATGACCCTTACCCGATTCATGGCAGTGCCTGGCAACAGGCCTGGCAGGTAGAACACCACAGTGAACAGCAAGCTCGGTTGACGCTGGACAGTGCCGTGCCGTTTGCCTACCAGGCCACGCTGGATGTGCACCTGCATGAGGGTTGCCTGAACCTGGACCTGCATGTGATGCACCAGGATGAGCCAGCTACCTGGTATGGCCTGGGGCTACATCCCTACTTTCCGCGGTATCCCGATACCAAGTTGTACGCAACTGCGCGCAAGGTGTGGCTAGCCGAGGATGGGCGGTTGCCTTCGTACGAGGCCGAGGTGCCCGAACAATGGCGTTTCAATGCCATGAGGCGTTTGCCCGAGACAGTGGTTGATCACGCCTTCAGTGGCTGGCCAGGGGAGTGTGTGATCGAACAGCCCAGCGCGGGTTATCGACTGGCGTGCAGTACCAGCGGGGCTGGCCACTTCTTGCTGTTTTGCCCGCAAGGGCAAGGGTTTTTCTGCTTTGAGCCGGTTAGCCACCCCATCAATGCGCACCACCTGCCAGGGCGGCCAGGGTTGCGATTGTTGCACCGGGGGGAGGCAATGAACCTGGGGTTCAGGATGCAGTATCAGGCGTTGTGAGCGGGTTGCCTGAAAAACAGCCGCCACGGTATCAAGCATTGTTTCGCATCATTTCTCGACGCGATGCAAGTTCTCAATCCAGCTGCTGATCGCGCAGTTCTTGCGCCAGCATGTCGATAAAGGCCCTGACCTTGGCCGAACCGTACTTGCTTTCGCGGTGCAGCACATGAATGGGCCAGGGCGCCTCTTCGTACTCGGCCAGCAGCACCTGCAACTGCCCGCTGGCCAGTTCGTCCACCACCTGGTAAGACAGCAGCCGGGCAATCCCCAGCCCGCCGCTGGCAGCGGCGATTGCCCCGTCATTGCTGGTGACCGTCAGCCGTGGCTTCATGCGCACCAAGGTCGGCTCGTCGGTCACGCCGAAGCGCCAACCGGCCCGCGGCGACAGGTTGGTGGTGCCGATTACCGCATGCCCGGCCAAGTCCGACGGGTGCTTCGGCACACCATGGCGCGCCAGGTAGTCGGGTGAGGCACACAACATGCGCCGCACCCTGCCCACCCGCAGCGCCTTCAACCCGGAGTCGGGCAACGGCCCGATGCGCACGGCCACGTCCATGCCCTCCTCGACCATGTTCACCACGCGGTCGAGGAAGTACGCGGAAACATCGACTTCCGGGTACTGCTGCAGGTATCGGACGATGCACGGCATGACGAACTTCCTGCCGAACAGGATCGGCGCGGTCACCGCCAGGTCGCCCCTGGGGGTCGCGTTGATGCCGGCAGCGGCTTCATTGGCCTCGTGGATGCTGGCGAGGATGTGCCGGGTGTCTTCCAGATAACGGCCGCCGGCCTCGGTCAGACGCACGCTGCGAGTTGTGCGCAGCAACAGCTTGACCCCTAGCTGCTCTTCCAGGGCGCTGACGGCGCGGGTGACAGCGGCCGGGGAAATATCCAGACGGCGGGCAGCCGCGGCGAAGCTTTCCAGCTCGCCGACGGCGACGAATACCTTCATCAGGTGGATCTGGTCCATGCGGGCTCCTGAGGGTTATGCGGCGTGCGGATTATCTTTCATCTGGATGCCTGGTGTTAGCTGTGCCGGCCTCTTCGCGGGCAAGCCCGTTCCTGCAACTGGCTTGAATCAGACATCCAGCACCAGCGCCTGCATCCCCTCCTCCACTTTCGCGGGCACAGCACAACAGATCAGCACCGAACCCGCCTCCGGCAGCTCTGCCGGCGGATTTGGATAATGCACCTGGCCGCTCACCAGTCGGGTCTTGCAGGTACCACACGAGCCACCCCGGCAACTGAACTCCGGGGCCAGCCCACGCGCCTCGGCCAGTTCCAGCAAGGTGCCGCTACCGGGAACCCAGCGTGCCTCCTTGGCCGACGCGGCAAAATACACCGGCACCGGTTCGTCAGCGGCAGGTGGCTGTTGCAAGGTTGGCTGGTCTGCATCGGTGTGCCGCCGCAGCGTCGACGGGCCAAACGCTTCGGCGTGGATCCGCGCATCCGGCACATGCACCCCACGCAGCCCTTCGTAAAGTTGCTGGGTGAAGCTGCCCGGCCCACACAGGTAGAAATCGTAGTCGTCCAACGCCAGCGTTGCCTTGACCTGTTCGATACCCAACCGACCGGCGAGCTCATAATCACGGCCGAGCTGCGCGTGCCCTTCAGGCTGACTCAGGGCGCGGTGTACATGCAGCAGATCGCCAGCCTGTTGCCGCAAGGTCGTCAGTTCCTGCTGGAACGGCAAGTCAGCCAGGCTGCGTGCGCCATGGAACAGATGAATGCGCCGGGCCTGCCCCGTGCTCAACTGCTGGCGCAGCATGGCCAGCAGCGGCGTGATGCCCACGCCCGCACCGATCAGCACCAACGGCCGCGTACTTTGCTGGTCAAGCGTGAAGCTGCCCATCGGCGGACGTACATTCAACACATCGCCGGCCACAACGTGCTCATGCAGATACCGCGAAGCCGGGCCCTGGGCTTTGACGCTGATGCGCAAGAACCCATCGGCCGGGGCACTTGAAAGGCTGTAGGTACGAATCAGCGCCGCTTCGCCATCACGCGGCACTTGCACAGGCAGATGCTGGCCAGGGGCAAAGGCCACAGGGAAGCCTGCCTGTGGCTCAAGATAGAACGAGCGGATATCGCGGCTTTCCTGCTCTACCCGCAGCACACGCCAGGCCAGCCATTGGCGCTGTTGTTGCCGCTGCTCCAGGCGCGCATCGGCCTCGGCCCAGGTACCGGTCATCAGACTGGTCGGCGCGTATTCCTTGAAAGCCCAGCGCAGGGCAACGGCAGCCGGACGCCACACTACCTGCTCGACCTGCAGTGTCCATAACCGCTCCGCGCCTTCAAATGCCTGGATGGCCGGGCTGTCCAGCAGCACCTCGGCACGCCCGTACAGTTGCAAAACATTGCCATTATTGAAGTCGATGAACAGCAAGCCGGCCCGCGGGTTGACCACCAGGTTGCCCAAGGTGTTGAAATGCAGATTGCCAGCATAATCGGGAATGGTGAGCCGATTGCCTTCGACCTTGATGAAGCCTGGCCGCCCACCGCGGTGGGAGACATCCACCGAGCGCTGGCCGTCAGCATGCTCGACATAGCTGGCGACGAAGAAGGTATCGGCGGCCTGGATCATGCTGACGGTCGAGGTATCCAGTGTTGTCGCATCGATGCGTCCGAGGGCGGGTTTGGTGACGCGGATGTAGTCACGCAACTGGATGTACTGCGGGCAGTTGCCAAACGCCTGCTCTACGGCCACTTGCAGTTGCCCTTGGGATGCGTGGCGGATCTGCCCGTTGATGCGATTGCGCCGACGGGTGTGCAGTTCGATCCCCAGCAGGCCGACGGCCTGCCCGGCTGCCAACCCGGGGGTGGCGGGGTCCTCCGCTGGCAACGTGGTGTGGATCGTGAGCATACGAGGGTCGGGCGAGCTTACGAACCCTTCTGGCCCTTCCAGCAGCGTGGCCCAAGGCCGGCCCTGGGCATCCACACTGGCGGCGACCATGAACGGTAACTGGTGATAGAACGCTCGGTGCTGGTCGGGCATGTGGTCACGAATGACCTTTTGCCCGAACGCCTCCATGCGTTCTGCTACACCGACCTTTTCCTGCAGGGTCTTTTCACCCGTATGCCAGGGCGAGGGGCGGTGATCAGGCGATTGTTGCATGGCGGCGCTCCTCGCGATGGCGGGGTTTCAGGCGTGGGTTTGCAGCCCGATCACGGTGCGCGGCATGGGGACGAAACGCGGCAGTGCCTCGATCCGCGCCAGCCAGTTGCGCACATTGGCATACGGCTCCAGCGACACATTGCCTTCGGGGGCGTGAGCGATGTACGAGTAGTTGGCAATGTCCGCGATCGTGGGTGTGCTACCCGCCAGGAATGGCGTGTTGGCCAACTCGGCATCGATCACCTTGAGCAAGGTGTGGGCACGGGAAATCACCTCGTCGGTATTGAACGAAGCCCCGAACACCGTGACCAGGCGGGCGGCTGCCGGGCCAAATGCCAGCGGGCCGGCGGCGACCGAGAGCCAGCGTTGCACACGGGCAGCGGCGGCAGGTTCTTCGGGCAGCCAGGCACCGTTGTCATACTTTTTGGCCAGGTAGACGAGGATGGCGTTGGAGTCGGCAATCACCGTGCCGTTGTCATCGATGACCGGAACCTGGCCGAACGGGTTGAGGGCAAGGAAGTCCGGCTGCTTGTGGGCGCCTTTGGCCAAGTCGACGAACACCAACTCTGTGGGCAGGTTCAGTAGCGAGAGCATCAACTCGATGCGATGGGCATGGCCAGACTTGGGGAAGTTGTACAGCTTGATCGGGTTCGACATGGGCTTGGCTCCTGGTCAGCGCCGGGCTGGGGCTGATGGAGCACATGCTGCACTGGATCGGCTAGCAACAGAATCAGTGCGCAGGGGAAACCATAATTTCGCGGGGCGGAATAATGGCTTCCAAACACTGCGCTGGCGCCTACAGGTGAGCGCTAGCCAACGATCCGATCAGTGCAGCTTTTTGAAATGTCGGTACAGCCCACGCGCAGCCTCGACCACCTGCGGCACACAGGCCTGGATATCCTCATCGCTCATCTGGTCCAGCAACTCGAAGTTATCTTCCAGCCCATGTAGCGAAATGGCCTTGAGCAGCGGGGCCTGCTCCGGTGGCAACTCGCCCCAACCGGCCACCTGGGTACCGCGCATGTAGCCGAAACACCACTCCTCCATCACGATCACTGTGCCCTGCTCGCCTTCGCGTTCCTCGAACAGCGGTTCGAACTGGTCGACCTCATTGCTCAGTTCTTCTGCCACCTGGCTGGCATAACGCAGCATCAATGCCGTGTAGGCCTCCTCATGCGCGGGCTTCTTGAACTTCGGTACCTTGCCACCCGCTACCGCCGGCAGCCATTGTTCCGGCAGGACAGTGATCGGCGAACTGGCGAGTGCGACGAAAAAGCCATTGAGCTCGGCCAGGTCCAGCACCGAGTAGTCATTGCCATAGGTGATCAGCAGGTCTTCGAGGCGGTCGAGTTCTTTTTCGCTGAGTACGGGGAGCATGGGTAAGAATCCTGGGAAGCAAAAGTGTGTGCACCCTAGCACAGCAACGCCGGAAGGGCTGCCCGCGCGAACACCCGCGCGGGCAGATGGTTCAGGGCTGCAACCAGTCCTGCAGCTCATGTTGCCGGTCGGTGCCTATCAGCAGCCACAGCAAGATGCGGCATTTGCGCGGGCAGAGTTGCCCAGCCATGTAGACGCCTTTTTTCTGCAGGTCGATCTCTGCACCAGCAAACCCGTAGGTTGCCCGGGCTGTAGGCCCCCTACCTGTGCGCGTAGCAACCATGACCGGCAAGGTGGGCGCCAGGTGTTCCAGCACTTCGGACCAACTGGCGGAAACATGCCCAGCACCGAAACCGGCGATGACCAACCCCTCATAACCCAAGGTGGCCACAGCCCGCAGCAGCGCCGTGTCTGCGTCCAGGCAGGCTTCCAGCAGGGCAACGCGCTGGTCGGTGCGATAGGGTAACGGCAACACTTTCCGTCGCCCGGGCGGATGGCGATACAACACAACACCCTCCACAACGTCGCCCAACGGGCCACATCCGGGCGACTCGAATGCCGCCATCGCCAGGCTGGCCGTCTTGCGAACCCTTACCGCGCAGTGGACCTGATCATTCATGACCACAAGCACACCTCGCCCACGGCTGTGTTGTGCCAATGCAACCTGAGCCGCAGCCAACAAGTTGGCCGGCCCATCATTGCCCGGCTGACTCGCCGAGCGCATGGCACCGGTCATCACCAATGGCACATCGAATGGCCAGAGCAGGTCCAGGAAATAGGCCGTTTCCTCAAGGCTGTCGGTCCCTTGGCTCAATACCAATGCCTGAGCTCCGCGCTCCACCTCGCCCCGGGCCCATGCAAGCACCTCCAGCAACGTCGCGAAGCCCAGCGATGCACTGGGGAGCAGACACAATGAAGCAACGTTCAACTGCGCCATCTCGCGCAACTGTGGAACCTGAAGCAGTTGCCGCTCACAATCCAGGCTTGGCGTCACACCACCCCCGACAGCACCGGCCCGCATACTGACCGTGCCGCCCAGGCTGGCGATCGACAGCCTGGGCAGGCTCGAATGTTCACTCATGCTGCTCCCCCCACAAGCAATCCGACTACAGGCACGATTCCCAGCGTGCAGACGGCCATCGACATCACATTGCCGATGTAGCCATGCACATAGGCCGGCAACCGCTGAGTGATCGCCACTGCTAGCGGCGGAGCCACCAGTGCACCCAGTACTGCACTGATCACCACCACTTGCCAGCTGCCGCCATGTGTCAACACCGCAGCGGGGACGATCGACACAATCGGAATGTAGGTAGGGTACCACCCACGGGCTTTCCACTGTCCTCGCCAGATTGCAACGCCGACCAGGGATGCCAGGGCTTGGCCGGCCACTATCTGCATCACCAGCATCGAACCGTATGACACAGCAGCCGGGCTCAACAGGTAAGCCAGCAACACACCCAGCAATAACCCGAGGCTGGCCAGTTCATTACCAAAGAATGGGGCTTCGCTGAAGTCGGCCAGAACCCGCCGTAAAGTCCAGACCACACCGTAATCAGGCTGTTTGACCGCCGGCTCCACGACGGTGGGTTCACGGTATTGGCGTACCCATGAAGGAAAGCGCTTGCACAGGATGAAGGCCACGACGCTTGCCACTGCCATGCCACTCACATTGCCCACTACCACTGGCAACTGCAGGGGATAACACAGGTAATTGACCATCAGCAGGCTGGCCGGTGTTACCAGTAGCGCCCCCAGTAGTGCCCCCGTGATCGTTACCCGCCAGCCCGCACCAAAAAGCAATACCATGGCTGCCGGCAATGACACGAAGGCAACGAAGGTGGGTTGCCAAGTACCACTGGCCAAGGTCCATCCCCACAACACATGACTGAGCAGCAAGCCCAAAAGCGAGCTGGTAAACACCCATGGCCATAATCCGCTGCCATAGCAAATGGCAAAGCCCTGCCAGCGGTATCCTCGCACCTGCGCCCAGTGCGCCAGGCACGCGCCCAGCAGCAAGCCCAGCGCGGGTAGTTCGTGCTTGTAGAAAGCCACTTCACTGATATCACCAACAATCCAGCGCAAGCGGCTGAGCGGCTCATTGAGCGTCGCCACCCTTTGTGCATAATCCGGCCATTGGCCATGGGCAAGGCTTACAGCGAGAAACACCAGCAGGCAGCCGAACATCAACACAAGCCAATACTGCTGTCGTGAGAAGAGGAGCGTGTTCATTCGCAACTCCTCAACGTGGCATAGGTGCATGCAAGCGATAGCCAAGGGTGGCATCGTAGAGATCGGTTCGCCGGTCTCTTGGCAGGTCGTTGAGGTTGTTCCAGATCGGTGCCGAGCGTGCACTGCTCAAATCGACATCGGCATAGATAATCTCTTCGGCTTCTGCACTGCCCACCTCGCCGATTGGCCAGCCATTGGTACCGGCGATCAGCGAGCAGCCCAGGAAGCGCCCGCCCCGCTCGCTGCCGACACGGTTCGCGGCGGCGATATGAACGTTGTTGACATGGGCTGCCGTCATGGTCAGGTACGAAGCCATACAACGCCCTGCATCATCGAACAACGGCGGCGGGGTCCATACCCAGTTGTTGAGGCTGCAGATGATGTCGGCGCCTTGCGCGGCCATCACCCGCGGTACTTCCGGGAACCAGATGTCCCAGCAGATCAGCAGGCCGATACGGCCGATAGGCGTCTCGAATACCGGAAACCCCAAATCTCCGGGGGTGAACCAAAGCTTTTCCTGGTTCCACAGATGCGCCTTGCGGTAATGCCCGAGCAGGCCTTCGGGGCCGAACAGCACTGCACTGTCGTAGAGCTTCAGCCCGTCGCGTTCGGCAAACCCCGCAGCCAGGTATACCTGGTATTGCCTGGCGAAGTCGGCCCAGGTTTTCAGGCAAGGGCCGTCCTGCAGCACCTGCGCATGGGAATAAGCTTCGGCACGGGAGTTGAAGGTGTAGCCCGAGTTGGCCAGTTCAGGCAGTACGATCAGGTTGGCACCTTCGCGTGCTGCGCGCCGGGCCAATGCCAGGCCTCTGCTCACGTTGCTCTCACAGTGCTCAAGACCGACCTGAGGGTCGTACTGGATGACAGCGATACGTACGGGGCTGACGGGGGAACAGGATTCAGACATGGCGGCTTCCTTTTTGTGGTTGTTTTGGAAGGACGCCAGTAAAGCGATGTTGGGTCAGGGAGCGACAGTCAGGAGAGTCCTATGGGACCAAAGGAAAACTACATAATCGCAGTAGGACTCTCCCTACAAAATGGCCCGTACGCCGTTATTTCCCAACCTGATAGTGGGGGTAGTACTCGAGGGTAAAGCCACCATTGAACTCGGCTGACGTGTTGTTGCAGAGGTTGATGACCGTATCGATTGCCGTGCGCAAACACGGCTCGGTCCACCCGGCGTCCACTGAAAAGGACTCGCCAGCCAAATACAGCCCTGAGCGCGCGCTGAGGTCTCGGTTGTACTTCATCAGGCTTACAGCATCAAAGTAGGTACCTGCCCTATACAACTTCGCGCACCCGAGCGCATTTCGGTCTGTGCTCCAACGCTGTATGCGAATATTTCGAGTATCGATGTAGGGCGATATAGCCTCACCCACATTGGTGCAGCGTAGAAGGATCCGATCGAGCTCCTTCAGGCATTTGGTCGCCAACTCCTCATCAGAGAAGGCTGCCAACTTTGTCGCGTCATCCTCCCAGGTATAACTGAGGAGAATGCAGTCATCTGGATAGCTATCGTTGTATCGATAGGCATAGACATCGTGCACAAAGCTATCGGTAATCAGAATCTGCGGCATCGGCTTGTGGTCGAGGAAACTTTTCTTCAGCGGTGCATAGACCTTGCAGCTGGTCTCCCAATGGGCATGCTTCCAGGCATCGATAATCGGCTGCGGCAACATCTGGCGGGTGAAACCGCTGAGGCTGATGTTGGTTTCGATCAGCCATGACGGAGTAGTCATGATCACGCTGTCGAAGTCTTCATACTCGGTGCTCTCATGTAACGGGTCACCGCATCGCCAACGATATCCGACCCGAATACGGCCATCTTCCAGCTTCTGCACCGCGCACACTGACGTATCTGTCAGCAGCCCATCATTTTTTTTCAGAAGATGTTCATACAGCGAGATCCCACCCATGCCGACGTCCAGGTGCAAAAGGCTTTCGTCGAGGGCCGCAAGTCCGAGATAGGCTGGCCCTTGAAACGGCAATCCCCTGCTATCAGGGACATTGTTTGCTTCAAGATGCGGCGCAGCGTAAGGCACACCTCTTGAATCCACACGGCCATGTACCAACTGCAAATGACTGCTGAAGCCAAATATTGCCGTACGTAGCGGGTACAGGCAGCAAACATCATAAAATGCTCCCCAGCTGCCATCGCCAATACCGATTGCATAGAAAATGGCTGACTCGTCACTGCTCATGCCCAAACCGCCAAAGTCACCGGGGTTTTCAGGGTCCCAGGCAGCAAGGGCGGGTAAATGCACCAAATCCCTGAACGACAGTCGATGATAGCGATCGACGATGTCCCGCCATATCGACTCCCAGCTTGACGTGCCATAGACCGTGGCTACATGTTCAGCAAATTGCTTAGCAAAATTGCGCCATTTCTCGTAGACCTGTTGCAAGACAGCCGAAGGGGGGGGCGTTTCGCCTGACGGATTACGCCAGATCAGAAGACCCGGGTCACCTTCCCCTTCTAATTGACCTTCGCGAAGATAAATCCCCGTGGCATTCACCCAAGGTGTACCTGGGTTGGGGAAGTCAGCAATCCGCAGCTCGAACAACTTTGCGTAATAGGCCATAAGCGAGCGACCCTCTTTAGGCGACTCTCCAGTCCTATTGAAGAACGGCATGCGCATGGCCCCCATTTCAAAAGGGGTTGCAGGTTGCTTGTGGCTTGCTGAGCTGTTCACGATCGTCAGGTGTCGCCCGCCTACACGCCGGGACTGCTCAATCAAGGTGATACGGTTGAAACCACAGCGTAATAACTCTCTGGCCACAGTCAAACCGGTAACTCCGGCACCGACGATGCAAATGCGGTGATCCGGTTGTGTGGTACGTGCGACGCCTCCCTCTTGTTCGATAAGACGGCGGTAGTCGAAACAGAGATCCGGGGGATTAGGGAAACGCGCGGCCCACGGCTGCGTGGGCAGTGATGGGTCGATGGCCAGATCGGCAGGATGGTTGTGTGTTGAACCGATAGTCATGTTCTCGTGTTCTCCATGAGTAGAGAACCTGAGAATGATCAATTGCAAGAGGCGTGAAGTGGTTGCTATCTACCACCCGCCGGCACCTACAGGATCGTGAGATACCTGTGAGTGCCGGCTTACAGCGATAAGGTTGTCAGGTCTTAGACCGCCAGCGCGCGCTCACGCAGCTCGCTGTTGAGGATGCGGTCGTTCTCGCTGTAATCGACCGGGCAGTCGATCACGTGCACGCCCGGGGTCTTGATGCAGTGCTCCAGCAGCGGCAGCAGGCCTTCGGCACTTTCCACGCGGTGGCCGTTGGCGCCGTAGGCTTCGGCATATTTGACGAAGTCCGGGTTGCCGTAGTCCAGGCCGAAATCGGTGAAGCCCATGTTGGCCTGCTTCCAGCGGATCATGCCGTAGCCGTCGTCACGCAGGATCACCACGGTGATGTGCATGCCCAGACGTACTGCAGTTTCCAGTTCCTGGCTGTTCATCATGAAGCCACCGTCGCCACACACCGAGATTACCGGGCGGTCCGGGTGCACCAGGTGCGCAGCCATTGCCGATGGCAGGCCGGCGCCCATGGTCGCCAGGGCGTTGTCCAGCAGCACGGTGTTCGGCTTGTGCGCCTTGTAATTGCGGGCGAACCAGATCTTGTAGATGCCGTTGTCCAGGGCGACGATGCCTTCGGACGGCAATACACGACGGATGTCAGCGACCATGCGCTGTGGGTAGACCGGGAAGCGGTCGTCGTCGGCGCCTTCGGCGATCTGTGCTTCGTTGGCTTCGCGGATGGCCATCAGGCGGGTGAAGTCCCAGTGCGAAGTCTCGGTCAAGGCTTCGCCGATCTGCCACACGGCGTTGGCGATGTCGCCGATCACTTCCACCTGCGGGAAGTACACGGCATCGACTTCGGCAGAGCGGAAGCTGATGTGGATGACTTCGGTGCCGCCACGGACCATGAAGAACGGCGGCTTTTCGATCACGTCGTGGCCGATGTTGATGATCAGGTCAGCCGCTTCGATGGCGCGGTGAACGAAGTCACCGGACGACAGCGCAGCGTTACCCAAGAAGCGCGGGTGGCGCTCGTCGACCACGCCTTTACCCATTTGGGTGGTGATGAACGGGATGCCGGTCTTGTCGATCAGTTGCTTGAGGACCTTGGCGGTCATCTTGCGGTTGGCGCCGGCACCGATCACCAGGATCGGGCTGCGGGCCTTCTGCAGTTTTTCTACAGCGGCTTCGATGGCCACGTGCTCGGCCAACGGGCGGCGGTGCAGGCTGCGCGGGATCGGCAGCGCGTCGGTCTGCTCGGCGGCGATGTCTTCCGGCAGCTCCAGGTGCACCGCACCCGGCTTTTCTTCTTCGGCCAGGCGGAAGGCTTCGCGCATGCGGGCCGGGATGTTGTCGGCCGAGGCGAACTGGTGGGTGTACTTGGTGATGGGGTCCATCATGCCGCACACGTCAATGATCTGGAAGCGACCCTGCTTGGACTTCTTGATCGGCTTCTGCCCGGTGATCATCATCATCGGCATGCCGCCCAGGTAGGCGTAGGCGCTGGCGGTCACGAGGTTGGTGGCACCAGGGCCGAGGGTCGACAGGCTGACGCCGGTCTTGCCGGTCAAGCGACCGTAGGTGGCAGCCATGAAACCTGCAGACTGCTCGTGACGGGTCAGTACCAGCTTGATCTTCGACTTGCGCAGGGATTCGAGCAGGTCGAGGTTTTCCTCACCGGGAATGCCGAATACATACTCGACACCTTCATTTTCCAGGCATTGCACAACGATATCGGCGGCCTTGGCCATCTTGCTTGCTACCTCAAGTGATGGGACGGTGGAAGTCCAGGAATGCGCAGCACGGTACGCTGGCATCGCCAGGTCCAAGGGCAGAAGTGCCCCGAACCAGAGTCTTGACGTAGGGGGGACGCGGGAAAGTCACGTTAAGGTAACGGGAATATTGTCGCAGTCTGAGATGGTCTGTGGGAGGCGACGTGGCCTGGAGGGTACGCCCCCTGCCTGGCGTTGCACCATTCTCTGTAGGAGCGGGTTTACCCGCGAACACCGGCAACGCCGGTGCCATCTACCAAACTGCCTGCTCCCGGGATTCGAGCAGGCCAGGCTTTTTTGCCCACAAAGACAAAACCCCTACCTGCATGTGCAGATAGGGGTTTTGCGAAATGAATCTTGACGATGACCTACTCTCACATGGGGAAACCCCACACTACCATCGGCGATGCATCGTTTCACTACTGAGTTCGGGATGGGATCAGGTGGTTCCAATGCTCTATGGTCGTCAAGAAATTCTGTAGCCAGAATGTCCAGATGGACAGCCCAGCGAATTCGGATATGCGATATTTGTGGTCTTACGAATTTTCGGTTCTTTCGTCTTCACCACCGCAATCTGCGTCAGCAAATTGCTTGGGTGTTATATGGTCAAGCCTCACGGGCAATTAGTATTGGTTAGCTCAACGCCTCACAGCGCTTACACACCCAACCTATCAACGTCG